>NZ_LR722990.1:0-580932 GCF_902500275.1 Brevibacterium sp. Marseille-P9724
GCCAGTGAGAGTGCTCGCGAGGATTCGTACGCAGCGTTCTTACATGACTACAATCACCACCGAGCCCACACCGCCATCGGGGGACTCTCACCAGCCGACCGCGTTCACAACCTCACGGGGAAGTACACCTAGGTCTCCTCAGGCCAGCGGAGGCAGCCGAGGCCCCGCGCCGGGCGCAGGCGGTGGGCCGGCGCGGTGGGAGGCGTCGATGAATCGGTCGAGTTTCTCGGGCTCCTCCCCGCGCAGGTAGACCCGGAGCATCCGCAGCAGGCTCAGCACCACGGCCTCCGGGTCCGAAGTTGTGCGCAGCAGTTGCGCGGCGGCCTCGTGCTCGCCCTCGCGCGCTGACTGGAACAGGGCGATCGCTTCCATCCATGCACCCTCGTCGCGCTCTGCCATGCCTCCTCCTCTCGACCCCCACAGCGTAATGTTCGGCAGAGCGTAGTTGCAAACTTTGGCGTGGCGTAGACAAGGGAGTCGCAACAGTGTTACTACTAGATACGACACCCTGAACACCGAGGGGTACAACATCTAGTGGTTGGTGGCGTCGTGTGCCACGAGCCGAGAGCGAGGAGGTCCGCCATGCTGACACCGTCCAAAGGCCCGGCACCGGTGCGTGAACTCGCGCCGGACCAGTCGCCGGATCTGGTGTTCTTCTCAAGCGTCTCGGAGAACACCCGCCGGTTCGTCGAGCAGCTTGATCGGCCGGCTGTGCGCATCCCGCTGCGCCCGCGGGTGGAGGGCATGATTCGGGTGGTCCGGCCCTTCGTCCTGGTCGTGCCGACCTACGGCGGCGGGGAACAGGCGGGTGCGGTTCCGAAGCAGGTGATCGCCTTCCTGAACGACCCGGCCAACCGCGCTCTGCTGCGCGGGGTGATCACCGCGGGGAACACGAACTTCGGCGAGCACTACTGCCTGGCCGGGCCCATCATCGCGCGCAAGTGCCAGGTGCCGGAGCTCTACCGCTTCGAGCTGCTGGGAACCCAGCGCGACATCGACACCGTCAACACCGGCCTGTCCCGCTTCTGGGACCAGGTCAACAACGAAAGGACAACCGCATGACCACCATCGCCTCAGAGGTTCCCGTGCGCACCGGCATCGGAGCGCGGAAGGACTACCACGCGCTCAATGCCGAACTGAACCTGTTCGCCTCCGACGGCTCGATCCAGTTCGACAAGGACCGTCAGGCCGCCGCCGAGTACCTCCGCCAGCATGTGGTCCCGAACACCAAGGTCTTCTCCTCGGCGGCCGAGCGCCTGGAGTGGCTAGTGGACCACGATTACTACGAGTCCGAATTCCTGGCAGCCTACACCCCGGAATTTCTATGCGCACTGCACGAGCGCGCCCATTCCGTGGGGCACCAGTTCGCCACTTTCTTGGGAGCCTTCAAATTCTTCACCTCGTATGCTCTGAAAACCTTCGACGGCACCACCTATCTTGAAGGGTTCGAAGAACGGGTGGTCGCTACCGCGCTCTACCTCGGTCAGGGCGACGAGCAACTGGCCACCGGGCTGGTCGACGAGATGCTCTCCGGTCGCTTCCAGCCTGCGACGCCGACTTTCCTCAACGCGGGGAAGGCCCAGCGCGGAGAGCTGGTCTCCTGCTTCCTGCTGCGGGTGGAGGACAACTTAGAGTCCATCGGTCGCAGCGTGAACTCCGCCTTGCAGCTGTCCAAGCGTGGCGGGGGCGTGGCGCTGTTGCTGTCGAACCTGCGTGAGGTCGGTGCTCCGATCAAACGAATCGAGAACCAGGCCTCCGGCGTGGTGCCTGTGATGAAGATCCTCGAGGACTCGTTCTCCTACGCCAATCAGCTTGGCGCTAGGCAGGGCGCAGGCGCGGTCTACCTGCATGCCCACCACCCCGACATCCTGCGCTTCCTCGACACCAAGCGCGAGAACGCCGACGAGAAGATCCGCATCAAGACCCTCTCCCTGGGCGTCGTCATCCCGGATGTGACCTTCCAACTGGCCAAGGAGAACCGGGACATGCACCTCTTCAGCCCCTACGACGTGCAGCGCGAATACGGTACGCCGTTGTCAGACCTGTCGGTGAGCGACCACTATGACGAGCTCGTGGCGAACCCGCGGATTCGAAAGAACGCGGTCAGCGCCCGGGAGTTCTTCAAGACCCTCGCCGAGCTCCAATTCGAGTCCGGATACCCCTATGTGCTCTTCGAAGACACCGTCAACCGTGCCAATCCGCTGGCAGGTCGCATCAACATGTCCAACCTCTGCTCCGAGATCCTGCAGACCAACACGCCTTCGACCTACGACTCCGCTATCGGGTACCAGGAAATCGGCCAAGACATCTCCTGCAACCTCGGCTCACTCAACATCGCTCAGGCCATGAACTCCTCGAACCTGGGGTCGACCGTGGAGACCGCGGTGCGGGCACTGACCAGTGTCTCCGACCAGACTAACGTCGATGCCGTCCCATCCGTGGCGAACGGGAACGAGACCAGCCACGCAATCGGACTGGGCCAGATGAACCTGCACGGCTACCTCGCCTCCCAGCGCATCCACTACGGCAGCGAAGAAGGCATTGACTTCACTGACATCTACTTCCTTACCATCACCTATCACGCGATCCGCGCATCGAATCAAATCGCGATTGAGCGCGGTAAGACCTTCGCCGGCTTCGAGGACTCGACCTACGCCGACGGCTCCTTCTTCGACAAATACACCCAACATGACTGGCAACCCGCCACTCAGCGGGTGCGCGAACTATTCGCAGACGCAGGCGTGACCATCCCTTCCCGCGAGGACTGGGAACGGCTGCGCGAGTCGGTGAAACAGCACGGAATCTACAACGCCTACCTGCAGGCCGTCCCGCCCACCGGTTCGATCTCGTATGTGAACAACGCGACCGCTTCGATCCATCCGGTCGCGGCGAAGATCGAGATCCGCAAGGAGGGCAAGCTCGGCCGCGTCTACTACCCGGCCCCGCACATGAGTGATGACAACGTCGGCTTCTATCAAGACGCCTACGAGATCGGCTACGAGAAGATCATCGACACCTACGCCGCAGCCACCCGACACGTCGACCAGGGGCTCTCGCTCACCCTGTTCTTCCGCGACACTGCCACGACTCGCGACATCAACCGCGCGCAGATCTACGCCTGGCGCAAAGGCATCAAAACCCTCTACTACATCCGACTGCGCCAACCAGCACTCGAAGGTACCGAGATCGAGAACTGCGTCTCCTGCACACTCTGACCCAATCCAGCCCATACCCAAGGAACCCGCATGACGACCACTAACCCCACCCGCCCGCTCTCCGAGACCTCGGTGACCCCGCCCGCATACCGCCACGACCCATTGGCCAGGCTGCGACCGATCAATTGGAACCGCGTCGGCGACGAGAAAGACCTCGAGGTATGGAACCGGCTCACCGCGAACTTCTGGCTGCCCGAGAAGGTGCCACTGTCCAACGACATCCCCGCCTGGCAGAGGCTCACCGAGAAGGAACGAACTCTCACGATGCGTGTCTTCACCGGGCTGACGATGCTTGACACGGTGCAAGCCACAGTCGGCGAGATCTGTCAGATCCAGGATGCTCGCACCGAACACGAAGAGGCCGTCTACACCAACATCGCGTTCATGCAGTCGGTGCACGCCCGGTCCTACTCTTCGGTGTTCTCCACCCTGACGAGCACTCCGGAGATCGACGACGCCTACCGGTGGGCCGTGGACAACGACCTGCTTCAGCAGCGGTGCAAAATGGTACTGAAACACTACTACGGCAACGACCCGCTCAAACGGAAGGTCTCCTCTACTCTGCTGTCCTCACTGCTGCTCTACGCAGGGTTCTACCTGCCATTGCATTTCTCCGTGCACGCCACACTGACCAACACCGCGGACATGATCCGCCTCATCCTGCGGGATAAGGCCGTGCACGGCTACTACTCCGGCTACAAATATCAGCGCGGCATCGAGTCTCAGTCCTCTGCACGGCATGACGAGATGCGCGAGTTCACCTACGAGCTGCTTGAAGTCCTCTACGAGCTGGAGCTCGCCTACTCAGGTGAACTGTACGAGCCGCTGGGGCTGATGGACGACGTGGCAGTGTTCGTGCGCTACAACGCGAACAAGGCACTGATGAACCTCGGCTACCCTGCACGTTTCAGCTCGGAAGAGACCGAAGTCAATCCGGAAATCCTCGCCGCCCTGGCACCGAGCGCTGATGAAAACCACGACTTCTTCTCCGGGTCCGGATCCTCCTACGTCATCGGGAAGGGCGAGGACACCAGCGACGCCGACTGGGACTTCTGAGACCCGTCGACCGACCAACCTGTTCCCAAACGAAAGGCACCACATGACCAAGAACATCTCCGTGATCGTCGGCAGCCTGCGCCGCGGCTCCTACGCGCGCAAGATCGCCCACGAGACCATCACATACTTCCCCGAGGGCTATGACTCGCGCATCGTCGAGATCCGCGACCTGCCGCTCTATGACTTCGACTACGACGACCCCGAGGTCACCGACAAGGCCACGCCGGAGGAGTACACGCGGTTCCGCGAGACCATCAAGGCCTCCGATGGGGTCCTGTTCGTCACCGCCGAGAACAACCGCACCATCCCGGCCTGCCTGAAGAACGCCATCGACATCGGCTCCAAGCCCAACAGCGACGTCGCCTGGAAGAATCTCCCGGCCGGGATCATCAGCCATTCCGTCGGACGCATGGGCGGCTACAGCTCCCAGAAGAACCTGCGCCTGGCCCTGTCCTACTTCGACATGCCCACCCTCGGCCAACCCGAAGTCTTCCTTGGCCAGTCACCGACTCTGATCGACGATACGGGGCGAATCACAGCCGAGCGCACCGTCGAGTTCCTCCAGAACTACGTTGACCGCTTCGTCCGCCTCGTCAATGAGCACGCCTGAGTCAGCCAAGCACCGCACCCTCACCACGTCGAGGGTGCGGTGCTCAGCCTCAGCCTGGAGACCGCAGAAAGAAGCCGATCTGGCCGCAGCTACTATTACAGCCCTGCGGCGTCCCTCCGGGACGCTCATTCGGTCCACGTGGTGCGGAACCGTTCCTACCAGACCTCCATCGCCCGCCAGAGCCCGCTGCCCGGGTCGACCGCGGCCGGATCCACGCGCTGTCCGCCCTCCGAACGGTAGATCGTGACGGCCTCCACGCTTCCGTCGAGGCCGATCTCGGCGGCGGCCTCGATGCACAGGTCCTCCGACAGCGTCGCCGTGAACGTCTGGGTATGCCCGAGTTCGGTGGCCTCGCGAACGACCTGTTGCGCCAGTCCCGCGGTGTCGATGCGCTCGCGCAGCCGGTCGAAGCGCTGGATTTGGTTCGTGATGTCGTTCATTCCCGCTCCATCTCGTTGTGGGTCTGATCGACCCCATACTTGCCCTCGCCGGCCAGCGCCGTGTATAGCGTCTGCCTGCTGACGCCGAGCTCTCGTGCGACCGCCGCCTTCGGCACGCCGCGGGCGATGAGCTCACGCGCACTGAAGATCTGCCCGTCGGTGAGCTTCTGCTCCCTCTCGTAGACGCCACGCGCCTTGGCGATCGCGATGCCCTCGGCCTGGCGCTCCCTGATGGTCGCCCGCTCAAGCTGGGCGACCGCGGCGAGGATCGTGAGCATGAACTCGCCCTGCGGAGTGTCGGTGTTCAGCTCCGGGCTGTCGACGAACTCGACGGCGACGCCTTTGCCCTGCAGCTCCTTGACGAGCGAGAGGAGGTCGGTCGTCGAGCGCGACAGCCGGTCCGGGCTCTTCACTCGGACGACGTCGCCGTCGCGGACGTAGGCGACCATCTCCTCGAGCTGCGCCCGGTCGTCGACGTTCTTCCCCGAGACCTTTTCGGCGAACAGCCGGTCGACCTCGCCGATGGCCTCGACCTGCCGTGCCTCGTTCTGGTCGGCGGCGCTGACTCGTACGTACCCGACCGTCTGGCCCTTTTTCTGTCCATTCATCTCTAGACCTCTCAATCAGTTGTGTCGAAGGGCCCCGAACCCGACCTCTTTGGACGGGGTTCGAGGGGTCATGCTGTCTGTCCCATCGGGTAGACCCTGTTGAGCACCCCTCATCCCAAGACGATCTTCCCGACGGTCTCGCCGGCGTCCTTGCACTTGTCGATGTGCTGCTCCTTCTGGCCCTCGAGGTCGATCACCGCGGTTTCCCGCTCACCGACGACGTGCAGGCTGTCGTCGGTCACCTCGATCGAGGTCGGTGACGTGGGCCCGGCACCCGGCATCGGGTTATTGCCCTCCCATCTGATCGAGCTGTCGGCGAGTGTCCCGGCCACCGAGTCCTTCTGCCCGAGGCAGTTGATCTTGTCGTGCGTGACCTCGGTGCCGTCGACCGTCCAGACCTCCAGGTACGGCGACCACGCCTGGACGGAGACCGCATAGGTCGTGGCCCTCGGCTCGTCGGCCGTGGTGGAGTCCACCTCACCGGTGGGTTAATGCTCAAAATGTGTGTATGGGTTCGGCGTGTCAGTGGTGTCTGCCGGCCCATCCTTGTTGGATTCCGATGCCGTCTTCGTAGCTGAAAGCGGTGTCGTAGGCGGCTGGCCCGATGAGCTCATCGGTAGGGGCTTGTGGCCTTGTTCTGGGCGGGTTCCAGTGGGCTTCGGTGACGAAGCTCCAGGGGTCGCGGGGTGTTCGGTGTGCTGGTAGAGCAGCCAGTCGACGCCGCGGCGGGCATGGTCGGCGGTGAGTCCGCGGTGGTGTCTGAGGAAGTCCTTGATTGCTTTGTTCGGACCGCCTTCTAACGGGTTCGTGGTCGCAGCAACAGGTTTCGGTGCGTCGGGATCTAGCCAGGTGAACAGTTCGTTGTCGGCCAGGAGCCCGGTGATCAGTTTGTGTGCGCGTCGGGTTCGAATGTGGGTGTGCCACCATTTCTGGTTCGGATTCGCGTGCGCTGGCCGGGGTGTGTTCTTCCTGGCGTAGGTGCGGTGATTGAGAAACGTCTGCCAGGTCGCTTCCCAGCTGAGGAACGAGGCCGTCCAGGCGGCTGCTTCATCCAGGCTGCTCACGGTGGAAAGGGCCTTGTACAGGGCTAGGAGTTGCTGGTTGGCTGGCAGTTTCGGTGTGCGTGTCAGATGCCGGTGGGCGGCGTTACGGATGTGGAAGAAGCAGCGTTGGATCTTCGTATCCGGCCAGCAGTTCTTCAAAGCCTTCGGCAACGGCCCGTTGCCATCGACGATCGCGTAGGCCGGTGCCGGGATCCGGGCCAGTAGCGCTGTCCAGGAGGCGAGCTTTTCCCGGTCGCACCACTGCCAGTCGATGACATGGCAGCCGGTATGAGCGATGAGGACGCACCAGCCGTTGAAATAGGTGCCATCGAGCATGATCTGGTGATGGATTTCGCCAGTCGGCACGATGGTCGGTGTGACGTTCCAGCACCAAGCCGTTTGGCGTCTAAACGTCGATGCGCTCACGTCGAGCCGGTTGATCCCAGCAGGACCGGACAGCCAGGACAAGAACGCCTGGAACTCAGCGTGCCGGGTGATATCCGGCCGGTGTTGGGTTGTCGAAGCGCCGCAGGATTTGCAGCGCCAGCGCGTCCGTCCAGCGGTGGTCTTACCGTTCTTGACGAGCTTGTTTGCGCATACACCACATCGGGGCTGATTCCTAGAACCGGTCACCCCGCATGCTTTCAGAGCATGTACACATCCCTGAAGCCCTACGGACTACTGGCCAAGACCCCTATCCTGTACACACAAAATGAGTATTAACCCCTCGAGGCGTCGAGGTCGTCTTCCGAGAAAGTGGCCCGTGCCGGGCCTCAGGCGCGGCGGTGCTCATGCCGTGGCCTGATCGGCGTTGATGGGGACGGCGAGATACTTCAGGTCCGTCTCACGGATCTTCACGGTGTTGGCAACCATGAGAGCGGGGACAACGCCCTCGGCGATTCGCCGACGGATCGTATTCTTCGAGCCGTAGCCCAGCTCCTGCAGTTCACGCACGGAGTAGAGGCGGTCTGGAGTCGATGGGGTCGTGCACATTAGTCGGAACCTTTCAATAGTGGTGATTATCGCTGAGATGTCTCGACTGCTCTCCGCATCCTGCGGGGTCGAGCTCCGTCCGGTTCCGACTTCCCGGCCGCGTCGCCCATCGAAGGGCTCACCGCTCTGGCATGTGCCTGGTTCGGCTCCACCATCCGGGTGAAGCCTTGCCCCAATCATACCCAACAAGCACCGATTTGAGCAACTCTCGGTCATGCAACATGCGATTAGAGCAGATTGACGGTAACGATCGAAGGATGAGTTGATGTCACAGACGCCCGAAGAGCTGTTCGCACGCAGGTTGCGTGACCAGAGGCGAGCCGCCGGCATGACGCAGGCTGGGCTTGCCCGCCTGCTCTCACGGCTGCAGGGGAGTGAGCTCAACACGACAGCCATCACGAAGATGGAGTCGGGAGATCGGGCGATCCGGCTCAACGAGGCGGTGTACATCGCCCATATCCTCGACCTGCCGCTGGAGCCGATGGTTGCTCCAGAGGACCAGGCGACCCTGCGTCGCATCGAGCTGGAGCGGGAGATCGAGCAGTATGAACTGCGCCTGCGTCAGCTTCAGGACGAGTACATGCAGTCTTACCAGGCAGCCATCGATGCGCAGGAGGCGCTGGCGCAACTGGACACCGAAGGGGCTGAGTGATTCCTGGAGCCCCGGACTCTATCCGCCCGCTGCGACGTGGGCCCCGATCCCTGCGGGCGCTGGGCTTGGCCTGAGTCGGGGGAGTGCGGACCCTCCGGGCGGGTTGGGCAGTCAGGAGGTGGGGAGTGATCCATCATCTGACCCGTGTACCCAGTGCTGGGTACACGCACAGTCCCTGGTCAGCCCCGGTATTGGCGGAACTCCGCGGCAATGCTGTACCCAGCGGAGAATCCACTGGGTACAGGCATAATGCCTGGTCAGAGCGGGTGTTTGACTCCTCTGTACCCAATGTACCCAATTGGAAGAGTTTTCTAATTGGAAAATACGATGTGGATACCCTGCGGAGCGTAAACATGCGTGCATGTGTGTGCGTAACCAATTTTTACTGGGTACATTGGGTGCAACACCCCTAAATACATGCTCTGACCTGGGCAAACACCTGTACCCAGTAAAATTGCTACTGGGTACAAGCTGGGTACGCCAATAGGCAACCACCCCCTCTGACCTGCGGAAACGTCTGTACCCAGCACTGGGTACAGCCCCCTGCTTCCCTTCCTTCTGACCAACCAGCCGGCCGCAGGCCGGTGCGCACTTCAGCCTCTTGAGGCCTGGACCGGCCCGCAGGGCCGATCTCCGGAATGCCGTTGCGGCTCGGCATTGCCCTTCATTCTTCTTCCTGGCGACCTCCCCGGCTTCCACTCATTTCCGAACAGAGCAGATGTCTGTACCGGCTTCTACACTGAGGTGTCATGCCGACTCTTCCTCCGACTTCGCTCGCTGTCTCCGCGGCCGTCGCTGACCAGCGTGAGGCCGCTGGACTCACCGTCGACGAACTGGCCGAGACGGTCCGGCATCTCGGTCACCGGATGACATCGGCCGACATCCGGGCCATCGAAGCCGGAGAGGCACCGGCCACGGTCGACGACCTCGTCGCCCTGGCAGTGGCGCTGGGCACCACGCCTGTCGTCCTCCTGTCGCATGTGCCCGCCGACCTGCCTGACCCTGATGAGGGTCAGATCGCCACTGGTGTCCCCGACGACGTCATCGGCGCTCAGCTGCGGGACTGGATGGAGGGTCGGACCTCTCTCGATCGGCAATCCCGTGTGGCCTACTGGCGTGAGCGCGCCAGCCGGCTCGAGTTGCTGCGCACCCACCACCATGAGCAGCAGGAGGCCGCCGCCGCCGAACTGGCCGACCTCGGTGAGCTTGCCCTCCAAGAGGCCGACGCCGGGCCCGTCATCGCCCTACATGAGCGTGTCGATGAAGGCGATCGGCTTCTGAACCAATGCGATCGGGCTCAGGCCCTCATCGAACATCGGCTTGAACGGCTGGCCAGCCTGTGATGGCTGCATGTACCGGAACTGGGGGTGGAGTTCAGGTTCAATGTATAAATGACCCTGGTCAGAAGGGTGTCTGAGTCGTTCTCCCGTGTGGGTGAGTTTCACTTCAACATCTGAGCGCCGCGTTTCCGGCTGGAACGAAACGACCCATGCTGCCGAGCGGATTCTGGCACGTAGCCTTCACTGATATGGACGATCTGATCCGGACTGTTCTCGACAGAGTGCTCGCAATCGACCCCGGCGGGATCGTCGGGGTGTACCTCTACGGCTCCAGTACGTCGACGGGTCTCGGCCCGGAGAGCGATGTAGATCTGCTGCTGGTGACGCGCAGATCGTTGACGCCTCAAGATCGGGCATCGTTGATCTCCACGTTGCTCGGGCTCTCGGGGTGGAAGGGGCATGCCGAGGCGTTCCCGGAAGTCGCGAGCCGTCGCCCGCTTGAGGTGACGAGCTTGGTCACGGCTGACCTCAAGCCGTTGGTCGCTGCGCCGTGGCGTGACTTCCAGTTCGGGGAGTGACTCAGGGGCGACTTCGTCCAGGGCTATGTGTCCGAGCCGGAGCGCGATCCGGATGTGGTGATCCTGCTGGCGACAGCTTTGGCATCGCACCGGGTGCTGCACGGGGCGGCGCTGGACACTCTGGTCACTGATGTGCCCTTCGCGCTCCTGAAGGACGCGCAACTGGCTGCACTGCCGGCGCTCGTCGACGATCTGGATGGCGAGCCGCGCAATGTTCTTCTGACGCTGGCGCGTGCGCTTCATACCGTGGAGACCGGAGCGATAGTCGCCAAGGATCAGGCGGCAGCTGTTGCGGCGAGGCGCGTCGATCCCGCTGGGGCGGATCTGCTTCTTGCTGCCGCTCGCGAGTACCTAGGCGAGGGGCAGGTCGACTGGGATCGTGAATCGAGTCAGGTGTCGTCTCTGGCGCAGTCGTTGATCACGCTGATCCAGCGAACATCTGCGGAGGCGTGAACGTACACACGGACATCACCGGGCAACCAGCTGTGCGGATCCGGTGACAGAGGTTGGAACGTGCCTGAACTTGGTCGAATTCCGGTTTAACGTGTAGCGTTATTGATGGTCTCCGTTATAAAATCACGCCGTGATCAGATCGTTTGGCAACAAGGACACCGAGCGCATCTGGCATGAGCAGTACGTCAAGCGTATTGACCGGACTGTGCAGCGGGCGGCCATGCGGAAGCTCGAGCTGATTCACGCGGCGAAGGACGTTGATGATCTGCGAATCCCGCCCGGGAACCGGCTGGAGCGTCTCGTCGGCGACCGGCGTGGACAGCACAGCATCCGAGTGAACGCGCAATGGCGTATCTGCTTCATCTGGAGAGATGGAGGTGCAGAAGATGTCGAACTCGTCGACTACCACTGAGGACGACCTGATCGAGCCGATCCACCCGGGAGAGATCCTGCTGGAGGACTTCATCGAGGGTTTCGGGATTACGCAGAACAAGCTTGCCGTTTCGATCGGGGTGCCGCCTCGTCGGATCAACGAGATCGTGCATGGCAAGCGAGGTATCACTGCAGATACGGCGATACGACTGGCGCGGTATTTCGGGACGTCCGAGGAGTTTTGGATGAATCTGCAGTCGAACTACGAGCTGCGGTTGAAGCGTCGCGCTCTGAAGAACACGGTCGCTGCTATTACTCCACTGCAGGTCGCGTGAGTGAATGTAACCTCGCGGTGTAACGTGTTCGTGCCGCCTACTTGCTATTGAAGTTATAGCGTAGGCATCGTTCTTGAGTGCTTCCGGTTGTTGGTTCCCGCATTGCACCATCGCAGCAATCATTGTTGATAGCACAAGGAGGTGGCTCTGATGGCATCTATCATCGTGCGTGGTCTCGATGACCACGTGAAGCAACAGCTCGCATCTCAGGCGAAGGAGAACGGGCGGTCCATGGAAGCCGAGGTTCGTGACATCCTGACAAAGGCGGCTCGACGGCCGCACATCGGCATGGCTCTTCTGGGCGTGGCGCGGGAAGTCGGTGGGGTCAAGGAGCTCCCGGTTCCGACGCGCGACGATGTTGCAAGGGCGGCGTACTTCGAATGATCGTCCTCGACACCAATATCATTTCGGAGATGTTTCGGCCCTCGCCGGAGCCTCGTGTCGTCGAATGGCTTGTGGCGCTGACCGGTGACGTCGCGATCACATCCATCACTCTTGCGGAGCTGCTTGCCGGTGTCCGAAAGCTCCCGGAAGGCCGACGCAAAGACGAGCTGGCGCATGGAATCGAGGAAGCAGTAGCGCCGTATCGGGCGAGCCAGTCCTTGCTTGCTTTCGATGCTGACGCGGCGAAGCAATACGCGGAGGTGCTCGCGTCGCGAGAGGCCGCAGGCGCGCCGATAAGTACCGCCGACGCCCAAATCGCCGCGATCTGCCTAGCACACGGGGCAACCTGCGCTACGCGCAATGTGAAGGATTTTCAGCACACCGGCGTCGAACTCGTGGACCCTTGGAATGTGGACGCGTGAAGCGTCATTCGATCGAGGTCCTCGCCCACCAGGAAGTCACTGAGGCCGATCTGCGTGGGCTTCGACAGCTGTTCGACAGCGAGTATCTCAAGGAGTTCGGAGAGTGGGATCCGCAACAGCCATACGGCTACGCGTCACATGATGTCCACATCATGGCGCGG
The DNA here is from genome assembly GCF_902500275.1 of Brevibacterium sp. Marseille-P9724. NCBI lineage: Bacteria > Bacillati > Actinomycetota > Actinomycetes > Micrococcales > Brevibacteriaceae > Brevibacterium > Brevibacterium sp. Marseille-P9724. The sequence goes on from NZ_LR722990.1 coordinate 12,603, forward strand.
ATCGAAGGCCGCGTCATTGGCCACGTGGGATGGGCACGCCGCGAGATCGCTGTCGGTACGGAGACCCTCGCGATCGCGGGAGTCGGCGGTGTCTTGATCTCCGGTGACGCGAGAGGGATGGGTCTCGGGCACGAACTCATGAGCTGGGCAGCGCAATCGATGCGCGATCGCGGTCGCCTCGCGTTCGGCTACTTGGGCTGTCGAGAGCAAGTCGTCCCATTCTACGAGTCGTGTGGTTGGAAGAGGATTCTTGCTCGCGAGAAGTCGATCGGGCGTGATGGCGAATCTGTCGTGGGCGAGCTCGGCCCGCCGATCCTCATCCTGCCAATCGCCCCGCTCGAGACATGGCCTGACGGAGACGTCGACCTGCGCGGGCGGGCTTGGTAGTCGCTGGCTGCAGGGTCCTACGTGCCAGAACTCGCTGGAATTCCGGTTCAACGTCTGACGCGCACCGTTGACACTTCCCATAAGTGGAAGATATATTCACGTTTTGTGAAGGTTCCTGGCTCGCAGTTGACTCCATTCGTGCGCTCCGACGCGGTCGGGGCGATCCTTGCGGAATCCCTGAGTCATCCCGACCGGGAGTTCTCACTGGCTGAGCTCGGCCGCCGCACCGGCGTCAGTGGCCCAGTGGTTCATCGTGAGGTGGGGCGGCTCGTGGAGAGCGGCATTCTCCGGGACCGTCATGAAGGGCGCAATCGACTTGTGCGAGCCGATGACGAGCATCCGCTGTTCAGGCCCATGCGCGAGATTGTCGACGCCACCTATGGGCCCGTGCCCGTTCTCCGTGAGCAGTTCGATGGTGTGGAGGGCATCGAGCGCGTACTGATCTACGGATCCTGGGCAGCCCGACGAGCCGGCGAGGCAGGGGAGTTCCCGAACGATATCGATGTCCTTGTCCTGGGTTCTGCTCCGCGCCGGGTGTTGGTGGCGATCGCTTCCGAGGTCGGAGAGCGACTCGATGTGCCGGTGAACGTGACCAGGCTGTCCATCGAGGAATGGGAGACGGATGACCCGACGCCGTTCGTGGCGACGTTGCGTTCACGCCCTAGCTTCGACGTGATGACTGGGAATCTTCATGTCTGACGTCATCGCTCGGATGCTCGCGAGCCGACGGCTGGAGAGGGTCGCGGTAAACAGGGATTATGCGGTGACGGTGATCGAGATGGCGAAACAACACGTCCGCACCGCTGAGGCGCTGGCCGGCTCCGATGACCAGGCCATGGCGTTCACGGCGGCTTACGACGCTGCGCGCAAGGCGCTCGTCGCCGTTCTGGCCACGAAGGGATTGCGGGTGCGCCCGGTTGGCGGAGCCCATCGGAACACGGGAGTGGCCGCCGCCGAGTTCATCGAGGACGCTGCACTCGAGGAGTTCGAATGGATGCGCCAAGTGCGCAACGCGACAGAGTATCCCAGTGATGATCAGCCGACGGCGACCCTCCAGGACGTCAGGGAAGCAATCAGTGCCGCATCGGCGATCGTCACCGCCTGCGAGGCGATTCTTGGCTGAATCGGTCCTCTGGGCATGTGGATCGACGTGCTCAGCCGCTGGCTGGCCGGCGAGCGCATCAACGGCACGCACGCCAGTGAACGCGATGGTTCTCAGTGCCGGAACGCGGTCGAGTTCCGGTTTAACGTGTAGCCGAGTGCGTCGTTCAGCTTTTGGCTGATCGGCTGAATGGCCGCTTGAGGGCGGCCCCGGAGTTCGCCGGGGCCGCCCTTTTCGTGTGGGTGGAGCCGTTTGGCATGAGTGACATGGTGGTGCGCATGGCTCGGATGGAAGGAGGAATTGGGCGGTTCGGGTTTTTGCCGGCATGGCCTTCCTTGCCGATGGCAATCGCATCCGCGCCGCTGAGGAAGCTTTGTCCGGCACCGCCCTAGTTATACTGTCGGGCGACGATGCCGTCCATCTTTGGAATCACTAACTCACTGGGTTCAGTCCGTCGAGCTGGTTTTCGACGAGTGAAGTCCGCTCAGCTGAAGTGCACAAAAACGCGCGCCTGTTCGCTGAGTTCGCCGAGGTCGTGGGTCTCAGTGAAGCCCATGGCTTCGTAGAACGAGCGAGTGGCCTGCCCGCAGTCGGTCATGAGCACCTTTTGGCGCACCTCGTCGTAGGGCTCGAATGCGCGCGAGAAGAGCTCGCGGCCAATCCCGCGTCGATGGTGGCTCGGCCGCACGAGAATGTCCTGTAAATAGGCGATCGTGAGCCCATCGCCGACGATGCGGGCGAGTCCCACGAGTTCGTCGCCCACCCTCGCTGTGACGACCCGAAGTGAAGCACCAATCGCCGCTTCGAGCCGTTCGGGGGTGCGCGTATAGACTGTCCAGCCGACGGAACCGTAGAGCGAAACAAGCTCTTCTCGAGTGGGCGCGTCATCGTGCCTGTATGTCACGAGTTCCATGAGTGCGAGTTTAGTGCAGGAGACAATGGAGCTCCTGGCTATCTTGGCGATTAGTCGAGCAGGGTCCGGTACTGTTTTCGAGCCTTCATCGAGTGAATGACGGTTTCTGATCCGTCGTCCCAAATAAGGACAACCAGCTCGAGCAGTCGTGTTGAGTTGTCGAATCCGAGGCGAAGCTCTCGTTGAGGGGTCTCGTCGTCAAGTGGAGCCTTGAAAGCGCAGCCGGACGTTGCTGCAATCACAGAATCTGCCGGCTCTATGCCGTGCTTTGTTGCGCTCCGGTGAACTTCCACCTTAGATTGCGTTCCTCAATACTTCGCGGATTGCTTGAGATCTCGACCAGCCGTGGGCGGCGGCATAGTTATCCAGATCAGAAATTTCGCTGGGCGAGAGGCGAATAGAGACAACCTTTGCCGCCGCCTCGTCACGAGGTTTGCGCCCCCGAGAGCGCAGGGTCTCCACGTCATAGCCGCGTTCTGCTTCGGCTGCCCAAGCCTCAATCTGCTTTTCGCTGACTGGCTTTCCTTTGATGGTCTTCATGCCCTTAATCGTAATACGAAATTAGGTTAGACGCTAGGTGCAGTGGGTATCTTGTGGAGTACGCCGACTGGAAGTGGCGGCATATTGTGCCGGGTGGTCTGTGGTGGTTGTGCCCTTTGAGCAACGAAGCGCCACGCTCATTGCGACCTCACCTGCTCAGTTTGATACTTGAACCATGACAATCTGGAAAGTGTCCGACGACTGGTTTGACCGGCACACGACTCAAGACCTTGCCTACCGGGTTCGGGTACGTGTCATCACGCCGAACGCGCTGGATTCCGCATGGGCGCGAATTGTTGAAGAGCACGGCTCTGACGATGATGGCGTTGTGCCCATCGGCGGGGCCGCGCTCATCCGGGTGAATGACTGCGAGGCTGAAGCCGTCAGCGGGGGAGAGGACGCCCTTGATTCGCTCGAGTGGGTTGTCAATGACGTCCTCAGTGAAGCCCTCAAGGGGGTCGAGGTGCTGGTCGTGGCTGAAGAGAGAACTTTGGTTATTGACGAGATGTAGTATCCGGCAACGCTGGTACAAAGAGAACACTCCGTTGGTTAACGATAGGTCTGACGAGCACCTGCGCGAGAAAGTCAGCTCAACATAAGCTCAGCTTGCAGAGCGCATTGGCGTTGGCCACCGCCAAATCTCCAAAAATGACAACGATGATCTCGACAGTGTCAAACTGGTTTGACTGAATTAGGGTGAGTGCTCTTGAAGGGGCGCAGACTGGCGGTGCCTTGTTATCAACCCCTTGCCGGGACGTACGTAAAAGCGTACGATCACTCTGGAGGTGTTGATGACATGACTGCTGTGAGTGTCACCTCGGCGCGCGCCAACTTGTATCGCCTGATCGATCAGGTCAACAGCGAGTCCGAGCCGCTGACCATCACGGGTCAACGCGGTAATGCGGTCTTGGTAGGTGAGGACGACTGGCGGGCGGTGCAGGAGAGCCTGTTTTTGGCCTCAATTCCAGGGATGACCGACTCGATCCGTGCGGCTCGGGCTGAAGGAATCAGTGCGGCGTCGGAAGAGCTTGACTGGTGACTGATTGGCGCTTGGTCTATTCACGGCAGGCGCAGAAAGACGCGAAAAAGTTGGCCTCATCCGGATTGAAGCCAAAAGCACAGTCGCTGCTGAAGGTGCTTGCCGCTGATCCCTTCGCTGCGCCACCGCGTTCTGAGAAGCTGGTTGGAGATCTGGCCGGCTGCTATTCGCGGCGAATCAATATCCAGCATCGCCTTGTCTATGAGGTTGACGCCCAAGAACGCATCGTCCATGTCCTTCGAATGTGGACTCATTATGAGTAGGCAGGTTCGCTGCCTGCGCCGTTCGTTTATTCTGCAGTGCGCCTTTGCGGCCTGCCGAGCTTCGGGCTTCTATCTTCAGCCCATCGCGGAGCAGTTTCGAGGAGGCCAGCCGCATGAATGAATCTCTTGTCATCGGCGACGATGGAATCATCCGCCCGCCATGGGCTGCCTCGGACCCTCTGCTGCGGGACTACTACGACAGGGAATGGGGTCGGCCGGTCAGGGATGAGCAGGGCTTGTTCGAGCGGCTCAGTTTGGAAGCGTTCCAGTCAGGCCTGTCATGGGTGACGATTCTGCGCAAACGTGAGAACTTCCGGGCGGCTTTTGACGGCTTTGATCCTGAAATCGTTGCCGCATACAACGACGCAGACCGGGAACGCCTGATGGCAGATGCCGGGATCGTGCGCAATCGGCGCAAAATCGACGCCACAATCACCAACGCGCAGGCAACACTCGATCTGCGCGCCGACGAGGGATTAGCTGACCTTATCTGGTCGTACCAGCCGGAGGTCCAGCCTGTCCCGAGAACGGCAGACGAGGTGCCCACCACCTCGCCGGAATCAAAAGCTCTCGCCAAGGCGCTGCGCAAGAGAGGCTTCGTGTTTGTCGGACCCACGACGATGTTCGCGCTCATGGAAGCCGTCGGCATCGTCAATACCCATCTGGTCGGCTCGACCGCGCGGCCGGAGTGACAGGTGCGCCCCGATGCAAACGGGGTGCAAGCAAAGCCGCTTAGCGCATCGTCGCGCGGCCCGGTGGCTTCGACCGCTTAGGAAACTGCGAAGCCCGAAGCCTGGCCGTCCTCATCGACAGGCGCGCCGGTGTCATCGACAAGCCATTCGATTTCGAGCTCAAGTTCGCGCTCAATGCCGCGACGTCGGTGCGAATCAGTCACTTCCATTGTCGTGCGAAATGTTCCAGGAAGCTCCATGGACACCGCACCTTCGCCGGTGCCGAGGGTCATATCGCCTGCGCGAATGCGTGTGGCCAAGTTTTCCAAGAACGCTGCCAGGTCTTCGCGATTGAAGTCGGCTTTGCTCTTCAGAAGCTTCTGATTCCTCTTGGGCGTGTGTGGAGTCTGCGTCATTGCGTTTCCATTCTTTCGAATTCGGCCAGCTCTCGGGCGGATGCCGGTGGTAGTTGCCGACATCTGTGAGGGCTCGCGTACCGCTTCCATTCTATCGGGACAAAGCGTGTGACCAGGCAGGATGGCGCACTGATCCCGTTGGCCAGTCGGCAAAGCGCGCAGCGGACCATCCCCTCATATAAGCAGGGGCTTTTATATTGTAAGCTGGACATATAGGCAGTCGTTTATATGTCCAGCTTTGATGAGGAGTGCCCGATGAGCGACGTGTGCTGCAGAACAGAAACACCTGCCCGGCCCATCGTCCCCGGTGAGGAAATAGAGACGGCCCCGAAGTGGTGGCGTGACCCCGCCCTGCTTCCGTCGGCAATTTCAGGCTTGTTCCTCATCGTCGGCTTTGCTCTTGGCCTTGCGGGCCAGACGCTGCTGGCGACGGTCCTGGAATCTATCGCTCTGCTGGCAGGCGCATGGACTTTCGTGCCCGGTGCGCTCAGGGGAGCAGTGCGCGGCAAAGTCGGTGTCGGCCTGCTCATGACCATCGCAGCAGTCGGCGCAGTCGCCCTCGGGCACGTCGCCGAGGCGGCCGCCCTCGCTTTCCTGTTCTCACTCGCCGAAGCACTGGAAGATCGCGCGATGGATCGCGCAAAGGCAGGCCTGCGAGAGCTTCTTTCCCTGGTTCCCCAGACGGCCCGGGTGGTGCACGGCGATGAAGTGCACACGGTTCCCGTAGCCGACCTTCGAGAAGACGATCGGCTGATCATCGGCGCGGGGGAGCGGATTGCCACCGACGGATTGATTCTCGAAGGCCGGTCGCATATTGACGCTAGTGCCGTTACCGGCGAAGCGATTCCTGTCGCAGTTGCTGAAGGCGATGAGGTCACAGCCGGCACCGTCAACGGCTCGGGTTCGCTCGTGGTCAAGGCGACTGCGGACGGGTGTGACAACTCGCTTACACAGATCGTGGCCCTCGTAGAACAAGCGCACGCGCGCAAGGGTTCACGGGCTAGGCTTGCGGACCGAATTGCTAGGCCGCTGGTGCCCATTTCGCTCATAGCCGCGGCCCTGGTAGCCGCCTTCGGCTTCATCGTCGGTGACCCGTGGACCTGGGTTGAGCGCGCGCTCATCGTGCTGGTCGCAGCATCGCCGTGCGCACTTGCCATAGCAGTGCCGGTGACTGTCATCAGCGCCATCGGTTCGGCATCCAAACTCGGAGTGGTCATCAAATCCGGCGCTGCTTTTGAACAGTTCGGCACCGTGGGCCAGGTGGCCTTCGACAAAACCGGCACACTGACACAAGGGCACCCCAAAGTCGCAGAAGTCCGCACTGCCGCGAACACCACGCAGACCCAGGTGTTGGCGTGGGCCGCCGCGGTCGAGGCGACAAGCACACATCCGCTGGCTGCGGCCATTGTCGAAGCCGTACCAGCAGCTCCAGCGGCGACGGGGATCAGTGAAGATGCCGGACACGGCATCCGCGGCACTGTTGGCGGCACAGATGTTCGGGTGGGCAGCCCGCGTTGGATTGATCCAAGCAGTCTCAGTGCTGCCGCAGAAGAGCTTGCCGAAGCCGGTATGACAGTTGTCGTGGTCGAAGCCGACGGTACGATTGTTGGCCTGATCGGAGTACGCGATGAACTGCGGCCAGAAGCCAAAGAAACCATCTCGATTCTGGCCGAAAATGGCGTCGACACGATCATGCTCACCGGCGACAACCGCCGCACCGCGCTGGCGCTCGCAGCAGAAGCAGGCATAGACCAAGTTCGTGCCGAGCAGCTGCCCACTGACAAGGCCGACGCTATTGCCGGGCTCAATGACCAGCAGCCAACCGCGATGGTCGGCGACGGCATCAACGATGCTCCCGCGCTCGCAACGGCAACGGTTGGGATTGCGATGGGCGCCACTGGGTCGGCAGCTGCTGTGGAATCAGCGGATATCGCCCTGACGGGGCACGATCTGCGGCTGATCCCGGCTGCGCTCTTGCATGCGCGCCGCGGCAGAAGGATCATGACCGTCAACATTGCCCTGTCGCTGGCGACGGTTCTCGCTCTCTTCCCGATCGCGATCTTCGGGCTGCTCAACCTCGCCGGAGTAGTGCTTGTCCACGAACTCGTTGAAATCGTCGTCATTCTCAACGGCGTGCGTGCCGCACGCTTGGGAACGAAACACCTCGGAGTTGTTCCGCAGTGAGGTGCGGCGGCTGGCCCTTGGTTCTGTCGATTGACGAGGTGGAGAGCACCACTTAATCGCCTACCGGGACAAAGCGAACCTCATAAAGGGTGTCCCAGTATTTGCCCGTGAGGTAGTAACGGTCGGTGTCTGGAATCTTGGCGATTCCGTTGAGGACGTCCGCACCTGGTCTGCGCGCGGCCTTAAAAGCGCCCTGTGTGTCGACAACTGCTGTAACCTCGCCGCTGTGTGGGTCGATGCGGTAAATATCGTCGCTTTGCCAGACGTTAGCCCACACTGCGGGTGAACCTTGCGGATCTGCGCTTGGGTCGCAGTCCAGCTCATTGAGTCCTCGTGCAGGCTTTCCTTCCAGGGTTACGTCAACAGTGCCCTCAGGATCGAAGCTGTCAGGGTTTCGGAACGTCAAGGTGGCCGACCCGTCGCTCATCACCAGTCGTTCCCCGTCCGAACACAGACCCCAGCCTTCACCCTCGTAGGTCTTGGTGGTGATGACTTCTAACGTGTCTGGGTGTCGCATAAACGCAACGTTCTGCTGCCAGGTCAGCTGCCAAACAGACGAGGTGCCCTTGCCGTTGTGCTGGGTCACACCTTCCCCGAAGAACTTGGCAGGGAGCGGTCGGTTGTTGGTCTGCTGGTCATCTGCCGTTGTGTGGTAGATCCGCGACTTGCCGTTCATGCCGGTTCCAACAAGCAGGCTGCCGTCATCGACAACCTCGAGGCCCTGGGTGAAGCTGCTTGAGTCCCACGGGTGTTCGCTGACAATTTCAACGCCCAGTTGCAGAGGGGACTTCGCAGCAGATTCAGTGCCGGTTGAGTTGGGTGCAGTGGCCGTGTTCGAACCGCATGCGGTGACAGCCAGAACCGTAAAACAGCTCAGTATTGACAGGAGCGCGCGCAAAAAGGATCTGCAAGTAGGGATGAGCTTCGAAGTGGAAGCTGAATCGGCAGATTGCAATGTGACAAAGCCTTTTGCTGTAAAGCGTCGTTTCGGTTGGGACAGCGGCGGTTGCCAGCGGACGCCCCGGGTGGGCAGCGTGCGTCATGCCGTCGAGCGTGACAGGCCTGAGAGGGGCTTGGTGTGGCCCCTCTCAGGCCCGTCACTGCATCAGTGGCCGTGGGCTGTGGTTATCACTGGCGCTGTGAACGGCGGCGTGAGAGCACGGTGATGGCTGTTCCCAGTGCCAGGAGTGTGCCTGCGGCTGCGAGTGCTCCCATGATGTGGGTGCCTGTTCGCGGCATAGCGCTCGGTGAGGAATCACCCGGGGTTGGAGGGGTGGATTCCTTTGGTTCCGATGCGGCCGTCGGAGTGCTGCTCTCACTCGGTTCGGGAGTCGGTGTTTCGCTTGGCGTTGAACTCTCACTTGGCGTTGGCGAAGGTTCAGGTGTTGAGGTCGGGGTTTCACTTGGGGTTGGCTCTGGGGTAGAGCTGTCGCTGGGTGAAGGATCAGGTGTCGGAGTTTCCTCAGCGCTTGGAGTGGGCGAGGGCTCTGTCGTCGGGTCTTCACTTGGGTTAGGCGAAGGCGCGGGTGTTTCAGGCTTGTCTTCACCTACCGCGAACGAGCTGCAGGCATGCGTAGACGTGGAATTAATTCGTTCAAGCTCCAAAGATTCTTCGAGCTCGTTGATTTCGTCTTTAGACATGCCAGGTTTCAGCAAATCTGATAGACGGTCTTCCCATTGCTTTTTGTACTCGTCTTCAGAAATCGCTGAGACTTTATTGTCGGCAAGAGAAAATAATATGTTGTTATATCCTATTGGGTCCTCGACAGCTATTCTGAAAGAATAACTTCCAGTGTGGCCGCCGGACTTGCTTTTGAGAAGAGTTGGGTTCCAAGCTTCTTTTTCGATTTCCTCGCGATATTCTTCGAACTCGGCGGGCAGCCTCAACTTCCTATCGTTGTTGTCTTTGCCGCCGTAAGTAAAGGAGGCAGTTCCTGACTCATCAGTGAAAATGATGCCGCGGCTGAAGGGAATCTCTTCGTCGTCCCAGATTTCGTCGCGATCAGCTGTCGGCAAACCAACCAGAGGAGAATCAGGGGGCAATTCATCATTGTCGTAAATTTCGCTGGCCTTGACGAGATCGCCCCGCGTGAGAGTTATGTGGACAATTGCGTTTGGAGGGAGGCCTTTAGCAGTGAGGGTAACGCCTTGCTCTTTGAGCTGACTCTCAGTAGCGGGCGAGGGGTTGAGCTCGAAGAACCCCGGCGCGGACAGGCAAAACCCTGACTGTGCTTGGGCTTGCGCTGGGGTTGCCATGCTGAGCAGTGGGCTCATCAGACCGATGCAGGTGGCGGCCGTGGCAGCGAGAAGTTTCTTCATAGGGACTTTCCTGTACGTGTTTCAAAGGTTCCGGTATGCGGTGTGGCTATCACTGGCGCTGTGAACGGCGGCGTGAGAGCACAGTGATGGCTGTTCCCAGTGCTAGGAGTGTGCCTGCGGCTGCGAGTGCTCCCATGATGTGGGTGCCTGTTCGCGGCATAGCGCTCGGTGAGGAATCACCCGGGGCTGGTGTTGTGGATTCCTTTGGTTCCGGTGCGGGCGTGGGTGTGTTGTTGCCGCCAGGCTCGGGAGTTGGAGTCTCCTCCGCATCAGGTGTCGGAGTGCTGCTTTCGCTGGGTTCTGGCTTTGGCGTTTCGTTTGGCGTTGAACTCTCACTCGGCGTGGGCGAAGGCTCAGGTGTTGGGGTTGCGTCAGGTTCGGGTGTCTCAGGCGGAGTGTCGGTCACTTTGAACCCGGTGCAGGCTACGGCCGGCATATAGCTAGCGTAACGGCGAGTTAGATCTTCTGACACTCCTTGCCCGCGAAGGATTTCCTCACGCTGCTTGACGACAGCTTTGTGCTTATCGTCTATCGGACCGTCGGTCGGGCCTTCGAGACCGACCGGGACGAGGGAGTTGTTTTCATCGAAAGCGAGCTGGTACAGGTCATGCACGCTGTTTCTCGGAATGAGCAGCAGTACACTGTAGTCGCCCGTGTAATCATCGGCTTCGCTTTCAGGAAGCTGCGATGACCACGACGTTGCCCTCAATTGCCCCGCTAGTTCTTCTTGTTCGGGAGTGAGGGATGATTCTTCTCTGACCTCTTCAGTGCCGCCGAAAGTAAACGAAGCAGTGCCGCTTTCATCAGAGACGACGTACCCCCTGCGCGCAATAACGCCGCTGTCGGCCAGGTCAATGTCACCGAACAAATACTCGTTGGAGTCTGAGTGCGAGATGTTCATAGCTTTAAAAGCTTTGAATTCTTGTAGTCCAGCGTCGTCAACTTGGTCGCGAACCGGTTCAAATAGGTCGTCTGCCGTCTGAAGCTTGTTTTTGATCACCAGAGCTAGTCCCAGTGTGTTTGGGGGCAGGCCTTTGGCGTTGACGGTGATCTTTGCACCCTGCTGTTTCAGCTGCGTTTCTGTTATAGGCGAAGGGCTGATGCTGACAAGCCGCGGATCGTCGAGGCAGAGGGGCCAGCGCCTGCTGTCTGCGTTGGCAGGCGCCGCCGTGGTGATGCAGCTGGCAAAGCCAATGCAGACGATGCCTGCGGCAGCGAGAAGTTTCTTCATAGGGACTTTCCTGTACATGATTTAAGGGTTCCGGTATGCGGTGTGGTTATCACTGGCGCTGTGAACGGCGGCGTGACAGCAGGGTGATGGCTGTTCCCAGTGCTAGGAGTGTGCCTGCGGCTGCGAGTGCTCCCATGATGTGGGTGCCTGTTCGAGGCATGGCGCTCGGTGAGTCACCCGGGGTCGGTGTTGTGGATTCCTTTGGCGCTGGTGCGGGGGTGGGAGCGCTGGTCTCGCTCGGTTCCGGAGTCGGCGCTTCGCCCGGCGTTGAACTCTCACTTGGCGTTGGCGAAGGTTCAGGTGACCGAGTTTCTTCAACGCTCGGACTGGGTGACGGGTCCGGTACCGGGGTCTCATCACCTTCAGGGGTGGGAGCGCTGGTCTCGCTCGGTTCCGGAGCTGGGGTTTCGCTCGGCGCTGAACTCTCACTTGGCGTTGGCGAGGGTTCAGGTGTTGGGGTCGGGGTTTCGCTTGGGGTTGGCTCTGGGTTAGAGCTGTCGCTGTGCGAAGGGTCAGGTGTCGGAGCTTCCTCATCGCTTGGAGTGGGTGAGGGCGCCTGCGTCGGGTCTTCACTTGGGTTAGGCGAAGGCGCGGGTGTTTCAGGCTCGTCTTCACTTGGGGCTGGTGAAGGATCCGCAGTTGGGTCGTCGCTCACCGCAAAAGAGGAACATGCAGTAAGGGTAGAAATATGCCTAACGATGCCATCGCGCGGCAGTCCTTTTCTTTCAAGCGATTCCACCCTGTTCTTTAGCTTCTGGCTGGAATCGCGAAAATACTGCTTGACATCTTCATTGTCAAACTCTTCAGCGTAGCTTTCGCCGAAGTCTGGTTCGAATTCTACTGCTCCAAAACTTGTCGAAGCCGAAGTTCCGTCGAAGAAGAAGCTATAAGGCCCTACAGGGAAGCTTCCGTCAGATTCTCCAAAGGAGTCTGAGCTGAGATTGAAGCCGATGGAATAGGTGCCCTTGACGTCTACAGTGTCGTTTGCTGCCCTGGGGAAATCCGGTGCGCTGTCGTTAAGTCCAGCTATTAAGTCGTCAGCTTTGTCGCCATACTCGTTTCTAAGCGCCTGTTCTAATTCAGGTGGAACAGGCGAGCTCCGCTGGTTCTGTTCTTTTCCACCAAAGGTGAAGGATACGGTTCCGTCAGGCCTCGGAGTGAAATACTGAAAATGGACGATCCTTTCGGGATCAATGGTCTCGAAGAAAAAGCCGCTTAAAGTAGAACTGAAAGTGAAAAACTTCATGTTCGTTTCCTTCATCAGGGAAGCGAACTGCTGCATCTCTGGACTGCTGTCTTCAGTGAGTTCATCTACGTAGGGGTGATTTCTCAAATCGCCTTTGACCACAACCATTTGGCCAAGCGCCTTGGGGTTTCGAGGCAGTCCCTTAGCGGTAATGGTGACGCCGTCCTGTCGGAACTGGGTTTCGGTGACGGGCATGGGCGCAGTGTTGATGAACCCCGGCGAATTCAAACACAGTGCCGACGCAGCTTGTGCTTGAGCTGGTGTTGTTGCGGCGATCGTGCTGGCAAGTGCAGTGCAGACAACAGCGGCGCTTGCAATGAGTTTCTTCATGGAGAGATCCCTTGGGTTGCTGTAGCTGTCCCTGACAGCACTGAGCTTCTAGGTGTAGTTCCTTCTGATGATGTTGTTCGGTTCCACAGTTCCACGCGCGGCGTTTATGGTTTGCGTTCCTGCTGAGCCTGAGAGGGGCTTGGCCCCTCTCAGGCTGCTGCTGGGTCAGTGCCCGTGGGCTGTGGTTATCACTGGCGCTGTGAACGGCGGCGTGAGAGCACGGTGATGGCTGTTCCCACTGCCAGGAGCGTTCCTGCTGCCGCGAGTGCGCCCATGATCTGAGCGCCTGTGCGCGGCATGGTACTCGGTGAGGAATCACCCGGGGTTGGAGGGGTGGATTCCTTTGGTTCCGGTGCGGGAGTAGGAGTGCTGCTCTCGCTCGGTTCCGGCGTTGGGGTTTCGCTAGGCGTTGAACTCTCACTCGGCGTCGGTGACGGCTCCGGCGTGGGAGTGCTGCTTTCGCTCGGTTCCGGTGTTGGGGTTTCGCTGGGCGTTGAACTCTCACTCGGCGTCGGCGAAGGCTCCGGCGTCGAGCTTTCGCTCGGTGTGGGCGAAGGTTCAGGTGTTGGGGTTTCGTCAGGTTCCGGTGTCTCAGGCGGAGCGTCGGTGACTGTGAAGCCGGTGCAGCCTAGAACCGGTGTGAATTCAGCATAACCGCGCGATCGATCTTCTGACACCCCCTGTTCGCGAAGCATGGCCTCACGGTTGTCGATGATCGGTTTGTACTCATCTTCGTACATGCGGTCGAGGGGAATCGGGACCAGGGAGTTGTTTTCATCGAAAGCAAGTCCGTACAGGTCATACGGGCCGCTTCTTGGAAGGGCCAGCAGCACAGTGTAATCGCCCCGATAATCGTCGTCTTTGCTTTCTGGAAGCTGCGATGACCACGGGGTCGTATTCAATTCATTGACGAGTTCTTCTTGTTCGGCACTCAGCGGTGATTTTTCTTTTGCCTCTTCTGCGCCGCCGAAAGTAAACGAAACCGTGCCGCTTTCATCAGAGACGACGTACCCTGTGCGCGCGATAACACCGGTGTTGTTCGGGTCAATGTCATCGAATATATAATTGTTGGGGTTTGCGTGCGAGATGTTCATAGCCTTAAGGGCTTTGAATTCTTCTAACCGAGAGGCGCTAAGCTCGCCGCCTGCCTCTTCGCGCGCCTTTTCCAGTAGGTCGTCGGTCGTCTGAAGCTTGCCCTTGATCACCAAAGCCACTCCCAGTGTGTTCGGGCGCAGGCCTTTGGCGTTGACGGTGATCTTTGCACCCTGCTGTTTCAGCTGAGTTTCTGTTATAGGCGAGGGGCTGATATTGAGAAGCCGCGGATCATCGAGGCAGAGGGGCCAGCGTCTGCTGTCTGCGTTGGCAGGCGCCGCCGTGGTGATGGAGCTGGCGAAGCCAATGCAGACAATGGCTGCCGCAGCGAGAAGTTTCTTCATAAACAGGACCTCAGTGTGTTGTCAAGTGTCGTATTAGCTACCATTTTCGTGATTTTGTTCGAACTTGCAAGTAGAGGTCAGGATTCACTCAGACTCTTTGGGCATGCAAAGGGCGGGCCTCGGGTTTCCCGAGGCCCGCCCTTATATCAGGCTGCTGTTGACTGAGCCCGTCGATCAGGCGTCGGCAGCTTCGCGCTTGCGCCTGCCGACCAGCACGGCTGCGGTGCCAGCTGCCAACAGGCCTGCTGCGATTGCAGCTGCTGCGCCGATCTCCGTACCTGTGCGGGGGAGCGCACCGTCGCCGCTGTTCGAGCTGGTGCCCGCTGCAGCGGGTGTTTCCGATGCCTCGTCATCCGAAGCCGGTGAGGAATCGTCGTCCTCACGCTGCTCGTTCCGCGGTGCCTCGCTGTTTGACTGTTCGTCTTCGCGGGGTTCCTCTGCCGGTTTCTCGGAATCGCTGCCCTCCGGCTGCTTGGTGGGCTTATCAGAGGGGTCTTCGCTCGATTCCTTCATAAGGTCGAACGAAATGTTGGCTACGTCGGTGTTGTCGATGTAGTCCCCGCGCACGGGGTCGGTGCCTTTCACGTAATTGCCGACGCTGTCAGCACCAGCGCCCTGGGTGAAGAACGGAACCAGGTGATTGGTGTGCTCTGGGGAGTTCCAGCTGTCGACGGGGAGGGCGCCCTTCTCACCAGTCATCGGCGCCCACTGTTTGGTGTCCGCCTTGTCTGCTTCCGAAGGCGACGGTGCCGCTGCCGCAGGAACACCGAAAGCAGCAGGGGCAGCAGGATTCTCTTCAGTGGCGCTGTCGTCAGATGTGCTGTCATCGGTCGCACCCTCACTGGGCGTGCCCTCACCGGCAGCTTCTTCGTCGGTGGAGCTGTTCACAGCACCGTTGAGGTAGCCGGTTTCGTGATCCGCGGTCACAATCAGGAGGGTTTCCTCCCAACTGGAGTTCTTTTCAACCCAGTCGGTGACGGCTTCCACGGACTTGTTGAAGTCGTCCATTTCTTCCAGGTTGCCGACGGTGGCGTTGCCGTGGCCGGCCCAGTCGATTGCACCTCCTTCGATCATGGTGAAGAAGCCGTCTTCGTCCTGCGACAGGACGTTCAAAGCGGCCTTTGTCATGTTCTCCAGCGATACGACGTCGTTCTTCTTTGCCTCGCCCGGCAGAGGTGCGTCGCCGGTGATCGGCTGACCGTCAACGCGACCGTTGTTGGTGTTTCGCGGTTCGGCTGCAGCCAGGCTGGATCGGTTGAACTGGAGTGTTTCGGCGACGGGAGCGAGGCCGAACAGGCGTTCGGGAACGTTTTCTCCGCGGGCAATGGCGTCAATGCCGTTTGAATCCTCGACGAATGTGCGTCCCGAACCGTCCTTTTGAAGGCCGGTGTACTGATCTTCTGTCAGCCAGTCCCACTTTGCTTCGCGCGGCTTGGCGTCATCGTCGAACTTCGGGTGGCCTGCGCCCATGACCACGTCGAGCGAACCGTCGATCATCTGCTGCGCGATTTTGTGGTTGTCTTTGCGGCTGTTGACGTGAGCGCCCCATGCTGCTGGGGTCGCATGGCCGAAAGGCACCGATGACACGACGCCGGTTGCCCGGCCGGTTTCGTGCGCGTGCTCAGCGGCGTTCTTGACGGGGTTCTTCTTTCCGTCGATGCCCAGGTAGCCGTTGTGGGTTTTCTTGCCGGTGGCAAGTGCGGTGCCCGAGGCTGCCGAATCTGTGGGGTTGTTGTTGGCCCAGCCGAAATCGCCCCAGGCGTCTTCGCTCTTGTATTCGGGGGAGTCGAGTGAGGGGTGCTTCATAGAAAGCTGCACGTCGAAGCCCTCGTATACCTGCGACGGTGTTTTTCCGTAGCCGTCCTGCTTGGCTATCTTCTCTCCGGGCTTGCCCTGAATCTGCCAGTTGGTTTTGCCGTTTGTGTAGAGGCTGGAGGCGTCAACGTGGTTGAAGCCCATGCCGTCGCCGATCATGATGATGATGTTGCGCGGTTCGGACTGCGGTTCGGCCATGGCGGGTGCGGCGAAGCCCGTGGAGCCGGCCACAGTGCAGACGACCGCGCCGCCGAGTGCTCTGCGAGCGGTTGATGCGAAGCTCATTGCGTTCCTTCAAGTTGTAGTTGCCTGTCTCTACAACCTCATCGAAGGGGCTTGACCGCGGGCTATCTGCGAAGCGAGCGTGAAGTTAACTTCGCGTCAATTCGCCACTGTGAACGGCGGACTTCCACATTAGAGTCTCGCGGTTTTGAATCTCAGGCTTCGGCGGCTGTGCGTTTGCGCCGACCGGCGAACACCGCCGCGGCACCGGTGGTCAGCAGACCGCCGGCAACAGCGGCCGCAACTGTGAGTTCAGTTGTCGTCTGCGGAAGTGAGCTTCCGCCGCCGTCGTAGACAGCGCGAATGCTCTCGACATCCGGTGGGCTGCCAAAGTGCTGAGGGACGGCTGCCTTTGATTCCGTCGTCGAGGCGCCGCCTGCCATGATCTGTTCCGTCTGGTCTGGTGCCGCTGAAGCCGGTGCGGCACCAGACACAGCCAGGGCGGTAAGGACAGCCGTGCCGATCGCGAAGCGGCCGACAGTGCTCGCGAAGCTCATGCTGTGCTCCTCAGAAGATTGTTCATCGGACCTATTGCACGCGCAAAGAGTGGCTGGATGCTGGCCGGTGGTTGGCCCGGCGGCAAGCCCGAGGTGAACGCACGGACAATACCGTGCGTTCACCTCGGGCGTGGTGCGGTCAAGAGGGCTGCCTGAGTCCGTCTTCAGCCCAGAAGATTGAATCCAGCGACTGTCAGAACCCCAAACAGGATGCCCCACACGGCAATCGAAATGATCTGCCATACGGCAACAACATTGCGCGAAGCGCCAAAGGAAACCATTGCCATTGATGTGATCTGACTGGGCAGGACCGTCTGCCCGAGCAGGCTGACGCCGGGAACGCCCCAGCGGTCGAACATTTTGCGCAGACGCTGTGTGCTGCGTTTGGGTTCGCGTTTGGCAAAGCGGCGACGCAGACTGTGTGCGCCGAAAACCAGAACGAGCATTGACACTGTGTTGCCGATGACTGCGGAAGTCACCGCGACAACAGGGTGGACGCCAGCGATGATGCCCACAGCGGATCCGCCGTAGGATTCAACGAAAGGCAGTGCGGCAATGAGCATGACTCCGGCCCATCGGGCCCATTCGGGCAGTGACTGCGTGAAGTTCTGAAGTGCTTCGATCATGGTTCCTCCGCGATTGGTACACCGTGCTAGTTCAGTGTACTGGCACAGCGTGCTAGGTTGTCAACAGAAAAACGGACACCAGTTTCTCAGCCAGGTGGGGGTCTAAGTGGCTGATAGGCGCGAACAGATTCTCGAGGCAGCACTGCAGTTGGCGCATGAAAGCGGGCCAGGTGCGCTCAGCGTGCGTGCGGTTGCCGAACGAGCGGGGATTGGGGCGAGCACTCTTCGCTACTACTTTCCAGCGCAGAGTGATCTTGCGTTTGCTGTATCGGAGCGTCTCATGCAGCGCACCATCCCCGACCTCAATATCGAAGACTCGTCACTGCCGCCACAGCAGCGGCTCACGGAGTGCGCGATGCAGTTCCTGCCGCCGAGCGCTGACGAGGTTTCGCATCTGGTCAGCGCCTGGGCGGAGCAGGTGGGCCGGGGCTTTGGACTCAAAGCTGACGAAGCTCCGAGGCGACTTCTGGAGCGGCTCTACCGGCTCGGCATCGGCCGCTTCGAAACATGGCTGGGTGCCCTCGCTGCCGAGGGCCATGTCGCTGAAGAAGATATCGACGGCTTTGCCTCTTTGCTGGCTGGTGCCTGCGACGGCTTCATGCTGCAGCTGGCCGCGGGCGAGGTTGACCTTGAGCAGGTGCGCACGCGCCTGGAAAAGCTGTGCACTCTGATTGTGCACGGTGAGCAGTGAGGGTCCGCATGGCAAATCCACCGGTCACGCTGCCGTGAAATCGGCGATGGTTGAGCCATGACAACGATTGACCATTTCCTCTCCAACGAAAACGGCAAAGGCTCTTTCAGCGCCGCCATCGAACCAGTCCTCAGGATCAAACCGGGAACTGGTGAAACCATCGGCTTTGAAACTGACGACGAGGTCTACGACCAGCTGTACGAAGGCAAAACCCTCGACCAGATCACAGTACAGATCAACCCCGTCACCGGACCGGTCTACGTCGAAGGCGCAGAGCCGGGGGATACCCTCGCAGTCCACATCCACGACATTGAGCTGACCGAGTTCGGCTACTCGGTGTACCTGCCCGGTGCCGGCGCCCTGGCCGAGCGCATGGGCCAGGACCAGATGGCCCGCCGCATCCCAGTGAAGAACGGCAAGGTGACCCTGCTCGATGGACTGGAAGTCGATGCCCTGCCGATGATCGGCTGCATCGGCACCGCGCCCGCCGAAGGCGAAGGCTCCGTCGTCATGCCCAGCTTCGCAAACGGCGGCAACATGGACCTCACCGATGCCAAGCCCGGCTCAACCGTCTACCTGCCGGTGGACGTGCCCGGTGCGCTCCTGTCGATCGGCGACATCCACGCCATTATGTCCCGCGGTGAATCCAGCTTCGTTGCGATCGAAGCACAGGGCACGGCGATTGTGTCCGTCGACCTCATCAAGGGTGTAAAGCACCGGGCCCCGCGCATCGAAACAGAAGACGAATGGGTCTTCATCGGGCTGGGCAGCCCCGTACAGGATTCGATTCAGCGCGGCTATGAAGACGTCTTCGACTTCCTCGTTGAGGACAACGGCTATTCTCGCGAAGACGCCTACGTCGTCATGAGTGCTCTGGTGCACTCAGAGTTGGGCGGACCCACCGGTTCAGAAAACCCTGACCCGCTGCACCCGTTCACCGCAATCGGCGCTGTAGCAGTCCACCGCCTGCCGAAGTCATTGCTCAAGTGAACCCATGGCTGGCCTGGGTCCCTACTCGTGGTGCACTTTGCAGTCGTTGTTTGGACATTCCGGTGCTCAAGCGGTGTGGGCTGACATGTAACCCTCGGCGTGGCGCGCAAAGGGCTAGGCGTTGGAAACGCTGTGAACTGCCTTATCCCTTATGGGCAACGCCCTTCTTCCAATAGCCCATGAACGACACGCACTGGCGTGGGACTCCACGCCCTTGAACGAGCAGGCGCCGCATGGCAGTGACCGCCCCGGATTCTCCGGCAATCCAGTAGTAGACATCGTCTGCTTCGGCGTGCTCGACAGGGGTGAGGTCCTCTCCGCTGCGCGAGAACTGCGGTGTTTCCCATACCATTGCGCTCGCGTCGTCAGCAGGAACATCGAGTTTCAGCTGGTCGCTGGGTTCGTTGCCAGACTGCGCGATGGGTGCAGCTGCTTCGAGTGCGCTGATCAGGAGGTCGCCGTGGTCGGCATTGTCGCTTTCGCGGACGAGCCAGTGGATCCTGACACCAGCAGGAGCGTCGATGCTCTGCTTGTCGGCCTCGGTCGGGACCTCGATGAAGGCTTCCCCTATGGTGCCCTCCGGCCATTCCGAGAGAGTCTTGGCAATGGCCGGCAACGCGGTTTCGTCACCGTACAGCTGCACGGTCTTGCAGTCTCCGGGCGAGAACTCAATACCAGCGCCTGAATCATCGTCGATGCTCGGGGCGATTACGTACAGCTCATCGCCCGGCTTGGCTTCTTCTGCCCAGCGCGAGGCGGGGCCGGAGTGTCCGTGCTCGTCGGTGTGGAGAACGAAGTCGATGTCGAGCTCTGCTCGGTCCTGCGTTCCCTGGTCCGGGTCTTCGGGACGGCGGAAGTCGCGAACGCTGTATGTTCGCATGATTCCGCGCTCGTCTGCCGGCAGGGCCCTTCTGACGTGGATCGCTTCCGGGGACTCAGGCAGATCTGGAAGGCCTGGTGGTCCCGGGAGGATGATCTTGATGCGCAGGTCGCGGGTCACCCGCGCCGGTCCCATCTGGTCGACACCTGTGAACGTCACCCGCTGAAAGTTCGGGGTGATGCGCTCGCTGCGCAGAACGCTGACGCGAAACGGCAGGTACATGGGTGCTCCTTCTATCAGTGGGGTGCGTTGATGTGTGATTGGCGGATGAAGCCGCCAGCGTGGTGGCGGCCGATGGGCATGATCGACGGCAATCCCGATACAGGATCAGCGACGATTGACGCTTCGAGGTCAAAGACTTCCCGCAGCGCTGCATCGGTGATGACATCGTGAGAGCTTCCAGCGCGCTTGACAGTTCCGCTGCGCATTGCGACAAGCTCATCCGAGTACCGGGCTGCGAGGTTGAGGTCATGGAGAACCATGATGATCGTTGTGCCGCGCTGCTGGTTGAGATCTGTCAGCAGGTCGAGCACCTCAAGCTGGTGTTTCAGATCCAGATACGTCGTCGGCTCATCGAGCAGCAGCACATCTGTCTGCTGGGCAAGCGCCATGGCAATCCACACGCGCTGGCGCTGGCCGCCGGACAGCTCGTCGACAGGGCGGTCTGCGAGATCTGCGGTCTTCGTGTCCTCCAGTGCGCGCGCTGTTGCCTCGAAGTCCTCGGCACTCCAGCGGCCGAAGAGTCCCTGGTGAGGTGTTCTTCCGCGCCCGACGAGGTCGAACACCGATATGCCCTCAGGCGCGGTCGGCGTCTGCGGCAGCATCGCAACCCTGCGGGCCAGCTCCTTCGTCCCGAAGTCAGATAGTGTCCGTCTGGCCAGCTTCACAGTCCCGCCACTGGGCTTGATGAGGCGGGCAAGTGTTCGCAGGAGAGTCGACTTGCCGCAGCCGTTGGGGCCGATGATTGATGTGATCCGCCCTGCGGCGAATTCATGGTTCACCGAGTCGACGATGCGGCGATCGCCGTGGCCCGAGCTGAGGTTCTCAGCCGACAGGCTCCAAGCGTCTTCGGGCGACGGGGGTGAGGAGAGCACAGTCATCGTCGATCAGGCCTTTCTGTTTCGGTGTGTCATTTTCGAGTGCGGATGAGCAGGGCAATGAGGAGCGGAGCGCCGAGTGCGCCGGTGACGACGCCGACGGGATAGCGCGTCCCGAACGCGAATTGGCCGATCGCGTCGGCGGTGAGAATGAGTGCCGCACCCACCAGACCGGAAGGAAGGATGAGAGACGTCCCGGCAGGGAAGAGCCGGGATGCAATCGGACCGGCCATGAAAGCCGCGAACGCGATGGGGCCCGCGACGGATGCAGCGGCCGCAAGGACCAGAACTGCGGCCATCAGCAGTGCTGGTCGGAGCATCCGTGAGCGGACGCCCAGAGCTTCGACCGTGTCATCGCCGAATTGCAGCAGTGCTAGGCGATTCGAGCCGAGAACTCCCACACTCAGAGCAGCGGCCGCTGCGATGAGGGCGGGCCAGCCCTGTTCAAAGCTCACGCTGTTGAGAGAACCTGTCAGCCACCGAACCGCCGCCGGAGCATCCCATGCGGCAGCTCGTGACAGAACATAGGACGTCCACGACTGCATCACGGCGCCAACACCGATGCCGATGAGGATGAGTTTCGGTCCCGAACGAGGTCGTGGCACCAACCAGAAGACCGCCGCGGCAACGACAAGCGAGAAGATCAGCGAAGACGCAGATACAGCCGCGGTTCCCCAGTGTAAGAACACGATTGCCGTTGCGCCGGCGGCCGAGGCCGCGCTGGAGATTCCGATGATGTCCGGTGAGGCCAGCTGATTGCGAAGCAGAGTCTGGAACAGTGCGCCCGAGACGCCGAATGCAGCCCCGACGGCCGCGCCGACCGTGGCGCGCGGCAGCCGCAGGTCGCCAACGGCAAACGATGCGCCGGGGACGGTGTGGCCGGTGAGAACGGCCCAGACTTCGCCAGGGGAATAGAACACATCGCCGATCATGAGGCTGCAGAACCACAGGACGAGGACCACTGCTGTAAGAGACGTCAACCGGACCGCTGCGCTCAAGCGCGCTGACCGGCGAGCAGAGCGCAGACTTTGGGTGATAGCAGCAGTCACAGTCCGCCTCCTTTCGCTCGCCGAGCCAGCCAAATGAACAGAGGTGCCCCCAACAAGGGCGTGATGATGCCGACCGCAATCTCACTGGGTCGGCCGACAACGCGCCCGAGGGTGTCCGCCGCGGTGAGGATTACGGCACCTCCCAGGAACGAGGCTGGAATGAGAAGTCTGTGATCTGTACCCAGAAGCAGGCGCAGGGTGTGGGGAACGATGAGCCCGATGAATCCGACCGGCCCTGCGACCGCGACAGCGGTTCCGCACAGGATCACCGCGCCGATGACGGCAAGCAGTCGGGTTCTGCTCGCTGGTACGCCCAGGCCAGTCGCCGCTTCATCGCCCAAAGCCAGAGCGTTCAGTCCGGGAGCGGACATCCACACGATGACAGCGCCGATTACGAGCAGGGGAGCGGCGGCCGTGAGCGACGACCACTCGGCGCCTCCTACAGAGCCGATCTGCCAGAAGCGGAACCGGTCCATGACGTCTTCCCGCGGAAGTATGACAGCGCTGGTCAGGCTCGACAGGGCAGCGGCGGTCGCAGCTCCCGACAAAGCGAGCTTCAGGGGAGTTGCACCGCCTCGGCCCAGGGACCCGACGGCGTAGACGAAGGCGGCCGCGACGAACGCTCCCACAATGGCGACGGCCATAGTAGGAGCGGGAAGCGACATTCCGGTGAACGCCATAGAAGCTGATACAGCCAGTGCGGCACCCGCGAGTATCCCGAAGATGCCGGGGTCCGCCAGCGGATTGCGGGTGACAGCCTGCAGTGTGGTTCCCGCCGCGGCAAGCGCCGCACCGACGCTCATGGCCAGCGCGGTGCGCGGAATCCTGACCGCCGCGGCTGCCTCGCCGGCAGTTGACGTGCCGCCGGTCAGAGCGCCGAGTGCGTCAGAAGCCGAAATGCTTCGCACTCCGAACATCAGCGAGCACACCGCGGCAGCGGCCACAAGGCCAATGAGCAGGACAATCGCCGTTGCCGACTTGAGGCCGCCTGCTGACGAAGCAAGCGAACTCAGCGGCTTCGCGTCAGCCCTTGAGGCCTTCATTCAGCTGTTCGAAGTAGCGGTCAATGCCCCACGGAATCGACAGCGGCGACGGGTTTGCGGCTGCTCCCACAGGTCCGTTCTCAAGGAATGCGACACGGCCGTCGGCGATTGCGGGGATCTTCGACAGGAGCGGATCGGACTGCATGCTCTTCAACTGCTTTTCGTCGTCTTCCTTGCTGCCTGACGAGTACGACACAACGAGGTCGGCGTCCTTGAACACCTCGGGCTTCTCCGCTGACACCTCGAGCCAGAACTCATCGCTCTTCTCGGATTCGCTCTTGACGTAGTCCGGTGCGGCAAGGCCGTGTTCAGCCAAAAAGCCCATGCGGGGATCTGTTGTTGAGAAGAAGCCGACCTTAGATGAATCCTCGGTACCGCTGAACGACGTGAACAGCACCTTCTTGCCCTTCAGGTCTGGATGCTTGTCGAGAGCGTCGGCAACCTTCTTTTCAGCGTCCTGAACAAGCTTTTCGCCATCGGCCTTTCGTCCCAGGGCCGCAGCGTTCATCTCCGTCATGTCCTTCATCGACGTTCCCCAGGGAATGTCGGGGTAGGCCACAACCGGGGCGATCTTGCTGAGGGTTTCGTAGTCTTCCTTCGTCAGCCCGGAATAGGACGCGAGGATGACATCGGGCTTTGTGTTGGCAACTTCCTCAAACGGGATGCCGTCGGTTTCGTCGAAGAGGACCGGCGCTTCTCCGCCGAGTTCCGAGAGCTTCTCTTCGTTCCACGGCATGATGCCGTTGCCATCATCATCTCCCCACGTGGCCTTCGACATTCCGACCGGCACAATTCCGAGGGCCAACGGGACTTCGTGGTTGGCCCATCCGACCGTCGCCACTCGCTGAGGGTTCTGCTCGACGGTGGTCTTGCCGAATGCGTGCTCGACCGTGACCGGGAATTCGTCAGTGGCCGTGGCGGCCTGTGTTTGGCTGCCGCTGCTGCCGGACTGCTCGGTGCCGCAGGCAGCGAGGGTGAATGCGAGTGAGCCGGCGATTGCCGCTGCTGCGAGAGCTCGCCTGGCGCGAGCGGTGGGGAATGGAGACACAGGGTTCCTCTGTTTCGATCTGGATTAAAGAGACGAAACATTAGGTTAGGCTAACCTCATCTTATAACGCAACAAAACTATGTCGTATGTTCTCCGACAAGGGCTGAAGAGGGGTGTATCAGCTGAACACGACGGTGCGGGTTCCGTCCATGAGCACACGGTGGTCGGCGTGCCAGCGCACCGCCTGAGCCAGAGTCCGCCCCTCAACATTGCGGCCGATGGCGATGAGCTCACCCGGTGACTTGCTGTGGTCGACGCGTACGACGTTCTGTTCGATGATCGGGCCTTCGTCAAGGTCGGCCGTCACATAGTGGGCCGTGGCACCGATGAGCTTTACGCCGCGCGCGTGTGCCTGATGGTAGGGGCGGGCCCCCTTGAATGCAGGCAGGAACGAGTGGTGGATGTTGATGACTCGCCCCGCCAGCCTCTCTGCGAGGTCGTCTGACAGGATCTGCATATAGCGGGCGAGGATGACCAGCTCGATGTCATGTTCCTCGATGAGTTCCAGCAGGCGAGCTTCGGCATTGGCTTTCGTGTCCTTGGTGATCGGGACGTGCTCGTAGTCGATGCCGTAGAAGTCGGCGTGCTTCTTCAGGTCCATGTGGTTCGACGCCACGAGCGGCACATCGATGTTGAGCTGGCCCAGGTGGTGATCGAACAGCACTTCGTTGAGGGTCCGCGGGTCTTTTGAACACATGATGAGAGTGCGCACCCTGTCGGCCTTGCGGTGCAGGCCAAGCTCCATGCTGAAGCGCTCCCTGACCGGCGTCATTGCTGCTTCCAGCTGGTCGCGGCTGCACGGTGCGTCGACTTCAACGCGCAGGAAGAATGTTCCGGAGTCCGGCGAGGTGAACTGCTGGGACTCGACAATGTTCCCGCCTAAGCCAACGAGGACCTCCGTGACGGCGTGGACTATGCCCGGTGTATCTGCGCAGGCGACGGTGATGATGAAGCGCTCCATGGCTCTCACTTTGTTTGACGAGATCGGTTAAGGCTATTGAACCAGCAGCCGTCGGCCCGGTGGGAAACCGTACTGGTTTCCCGCCGGGCCGGATCATCTGTTTGAGCTTCGTTCAGCCCTGAACCGATCAGGCGTTCGGGTCTACGAGAATCTTCACGTGCTGCTCATTGTTGTTGATGAGCTGGTCGAAGCCCTTGTCAACCAGTTCCTCAAGCTTGATGCGGGCGGTGATGAACTTCGACAGGTCGAGCTTGCCTTCCTGCACCAGCTTGATGGTGGCCGGGTGGTCGTTCGAGTAGCCGATGGTTCCGCGCAGGTCGATTTCCTTGAGAACCAGAGTCGGCATGTCGACCTCGGGCTTGTGGCCCCAAATGGACACGTTGACGATGACACCGCCGGGGCGAACGGCGTCCATGAGCATGTCGAGGACAACCGGGACAGACGAGCATTCAAAGCCCACATCAGCGCCCTTGCCGCCGGTGAGTTCCTTCACCTTGGCTGCGACATCGACTTCGCGGGGGTCGAAGACTTCGTCGGCCACACCGGTGTTGCGGGCCATTTCCTTGCGGGCCTCGGACAGTTCCGAAATGTAGACGGTCAGACCCTCAGCCTTGAGCACGGCTGCCGTCAGCAGGCCGATGGGTCCTGCGCCGCCGACGATCGCAACGTCGCCGGACTTGGCGTCGGAGCGGACAAAGGCATGGTGGCCCACTGACAGCGGCTCAATAAGAGCGGCTTCGTCCAGCGGGACGTCGCCGATGGGGTGGACCCAGCGCTGCTCGACGACGATCTTCTCGGACAGGCCGCCGCCGCGGCCGCCCAGGCCGATGAAGTTCATGTTTTCGGACAGCTGGTATTCCTGACCTTCGCCGGTGTCGACATCTTCACCGATGATGTAGGGCTCGACGACGACGTTCTGTCCGACCTCCAGGCCGGTGACGCCCTCACCGAGAGCGGTGATGGTGCCGGAGAATTCGTGGCCCATGGTGACCGGCGCCTCTTCGCCCGAAATGGGGTGCGGGTGGCCCTTCGGCGGGATGAAGATGGGGCCTTCGAGGTATTCGTGGAGGTCCGTGCCGCAGATGCCGCACCACGCGACGTCAATGGCAACGGTGCCGGGCTTCAGCTCGGGTTCGGGGATGTCTTCAATGCGGATGTCTTTACGGTCGTAAAAGCGTGCGGCCTTCATACCACTGCTCCTCATGCACTGTGATGTCTGTGTGTGAGAACAACTGTGAATTCGAGCTTGTGGCCCGATCATCGTCGCTGCCCTCACTTCCAGGGTACTCGGCTGAATTTCATGCCGACAGGGGTGGGGGATGGGACTCGAGCACTTCGCACCAGGTTGTTCGGCGAATGATTTTGATCACTCAGGAGTCTGTGATGTAACTTACAGAAACAGCTTCTGAGGGGCGGTCGAATCAGCACACATTCGGCCCGCCCCAAACGCCACGCGAAGAAGCTGGCGCTGAAGAAGCAAGCCGGAAGGAAGATATGTTCAGATCAGCTCTCAAACGGTGCACGGCAGCAGCCGCGGTGGCCGCTATGACGGTTCTCGGATCAACCGGAGCCGCACTGCCCGCAGCAGCCCAGTCGACCGAGCAGGCGGCGTCGGAAACGACCATGCGGATTGCCACATCGGGCCTTGTTGACAATTTCAACCCGTTCACTTCGATTTACCTCACGCCGACGGCCATCAATCGCTACGTGTACGAAAACCTCGTGCAGTACGACTCGAAGGACTTCGCTCCGACCGAAGGACTGGCGGAGAAATGGGACGCCAATGACTCAGGTGACGAATGGACGTTCACCATTCGCGAGGGAATGAAGTGGTCCGACGGCGAGCCGATTTCGGCAGACGACGTTGTCTACACCTACAAACAGATCATGGACGACTCGGCCATGGGTGCGGCCAACGGCTCGCTGGTGGAGAATTTCGAATCGGTCGAAGCCTCTGACGAACACACCGTGGTCATCAAACTCAAGTCGCCGCAGGCGCCGAACCCCGGTGTCGAAATTCCTGTCGTCCCCGAACACGTGTGGTCCAAAAAGAAGGACCCCGCCAAGGACGCCAACGACTCTGAAGTCGTAGGCTCCGGTCCGTACGTTCTGGACAGCTACAAAGCCAACCAGTCGATCACGCTGAAGGCCAATCCGAACTTCTGGAAGGGCAAGCCGAAGATCGACACCATCCAGTACACCTACTACACCAACAGCGACGCCATGGTGCAGGCGCTGCGCGCCGGTGACGTCGACTTCGTGACCGGGCTGACCCCCGAACAGATGTCAGCGCTGGAAAACGCCGACAACATCGAAACCAATGTGGGCGAATCCCGCCGCTTCACAGCTCTTGGCGTCAACCCCGGCTTTGAAACCCCTGAAGGCGAAGCCTACGGAACCGGCAATGAAGCGCTCAAGGACGGCAAGGTTCGCCAGGCTCTGCGCTTGGGCATCGACACCGACACCCTGCGCGAACAGGTCATGAAGGACTACGCGACGGAAGCGACCAGCTTCGTTCCCGAATCCTTTGAAAAATGGCACCTGCCCAAGTCCGACAAGATCGTCTCCCACGATCCCGAAGCGGCCAAGAAGCTGCTCGATGAAGCCGGTTGGAAAGAAGGCTCTGGCGGCATCCGCGAAAAGGACGGCAAGAAGCTCTCCCTGCGCCTGCTGACAGATGCCGAAACCCCGACGGAACAGTCCATTGCAGAGTTCATCACGCCCTGGCTGAAGGAAATCGGAGTTGAAATCAAAGCCGAATCCAGCGACTCCGACACGATTTCCGACCGCACGATGAAGGGTGACTTCGACATCTACGTGACCGGCTGGTCGGTTACCCCCGACCCGGAATACCAGCTGTCGATCAACACCTGCGCATCACGTCCAGACGCTGAGGGCAACGGCCCGACCTCGCAGGACGGCTACTGCAGCAAGGAGTTCGACGAACTGTACAAGAAACAGCACACCGAACTCGACGAAGGCAAACGCCAGGAGTACGTCCACCAGGCCCTCCAGCAGCACTACGACGACGCCCCGCAGATCACTCTGTGGTACCCCAAGCAGCTCGAGGCCTACCGCTCCGACCGCTTCGGCGGCTTCACCACGCAGCCCGAAGACGGCGGTGTGATCGGCAACCAGTCCGGCTACTGGGGCTTCCTGACGGCGGCTCCCGCAGACGAAGTCGACGACGGCAAGGGAAGCGGCTCCTCGGCAGGACTGTGGATCGGCATCGGAGCGGTCGTCGTGATCGCCGCTGTGGCAATCCCGCTGATCCTGCGGCGCCGCAGCGCCGACGACCGAGCGTGAGACCACGGGCCACCTAGCCCACAGATTCGAGGCGCCGGACACACGAGTGGTGACCGGCGCCTCGAGCACCGTTAACGCCCTGCCGCAGATCCAAGCAGAGCGTGGAAAGCAGAAACATGTCTGTGAACGCAGAAACACAGGCCGAAGAGCAGAAGCTCAAGAGCGGAGCTTCCGGCGGTCCTGACGACACTGACGCGCCCCCGGCGGGCCAGTACTACCTCAATTATCTGCTCAGAAAGGTCGGCGGAGCTCTCATCAGCCTCCTCATGGTTGTTGTGCTCGGCTTCTTCGCCTTTCGAATCCTGCCGGGCGACCCGGTGCAGAAGATTGCCCGCGAAAGGCAGATGAGCCCCGAACAGATGGCACAGCTGCGCGCTGAATACGGACTTGACAAGCCTGTGCTGGTCCAGTTCTGGGACTACCTGGTGGGCATCTTCACCGGGAACCTGGGCACCAGCTACGTCTACAAGCAGTCAGTCAGCAGCCTCATTGCCGAATACGCGTGGCCGACCCTGCTGCTGACCGGCACCGCAGCGATTCTGGCCATCAGCCTGGGCCTGTGGATGGGGCAGTTGGCCGCCTGGAAGCGCGGATCGCTGTTCGACAAGCTGACAACCTCCACGAGCCTGATCTTCTGGTCCGTGCCGACATTCTGGCTCGCACTTCTGCTGCTCATGGTGTTCTCCGGCAGGCTGCAGTGGCTGCCGACCGGCGGCATGGTCTCACCGGGAATCGAACCGGGCGGTATTGACTATATGCTCGATGTCGCCAAGCACCTCATCCTCCCGGTCATCACGATGACAGCGGTCGTCTACGCGCAGTACCTCATGGTGATGCGCGCATCACTGCTGGGTGAGATGAGTGCTGACTACCTGACCACCGCCCGCGCCAAGGGGCTGCGCGAAGACGACGTCCGCCTCAAGCACGCCGTCCCCAACGCCCTGCTGCCGACGGTGACGCTGGTGTTCATGCACATCGGCGGCCTGATTGCCGGTGCGCTCACGGTCGAAACCGTGTTCTCGTGGCCCGGGCTGGGGAAGCTGACCTACGAGGCGATATCCGGGCCTGATCTCCCTCTGCTGCAGGGGACCTTCGTCGTCTTCTCAGCTGCCATCATCATCATGAACCTGCTGGCTGACCTCGTGTACCGCCAGCTCGACCCGCGCGTCAGGAGGGCCTGAATGACATCCCGCAACGCTTCCTCTGAACAGCAGACGGCAGCCGATGACGCTGGACAGCGTGCCGCGGTTCCCTCGAGCGCCCGCGCACTCGCGTGGAACCGGCGTGCCGAGGCTGCCAAGAAGAACTGGAAGATCTTCCTGGAAGACCGCGCGGGCATCATCGGTGCGATCGTTCTGCTCCTGGTGATCATCGTGGCCGTGTTCGCCCCGCTCATTGCCGACCGTGCAATGCTCGACGTCACCCAGAACCTCGATAATCCGCGCTACGCACCCCCGAGTGCCGAGCACCCGCTGGGCACAGACAACTACGGTCGCGAACTGTGGGCGCGCCTGGTGTGGGGTGCCAGGGTTTCGCTCATCGTCGGTGTGGCCGCCACCGCGATGTCCATGATCATCGGAACGATCATGGGCATTGCAGCCGGTCACTTCACCGGCTGGGTCGGCGGGCTCATCATGCGGATCATCGACTTCTTCCTCGTGCTGCCCTCGCTGCTGCTGGCAATTGTCCTTTCATCCGTGCTTGAACGCGGTGTCTTCACAATCGTCATTGCGATCGGCGTGACCTCGTGGGCGGGGACAGCGCGCATTGTCCGCGCACAGACGCTGTCGGCCGAATCCCGCCTCTACATTGAGCGGGCAAAGGTCTTAGGCGCCGGTCACTGGCACATCATCACCACGCACCTGCTGCCGGCGGTCATGCCGCTGGTGTTGGCCAACACCACACTGACGGTGGGCAGCGCGATCATCGCCGAATCGACACTCGCCTTCCTTGGCCTGGGCGACACAACACAGCAGTCCTGGGGAACCATTCTGAAAAACGCCATGGATGTTTCGGCAGCAACCTCCGGCTACTGGTGGTTCATCCTCACCCCGGGACTTGCGATCGTCGCGGTGGTCCTCGCCTTTACCCTGGTGGGCCGCGCCATTGAAGCCATTGCCAATCCGACACTCAGGAGCCGCTGATGAGTCCAGCAGAAAAATCTGCCGCTGCATTGGGCAAGGACCTTGTTTTTGACGATGTGTCGATTACGTACTCGTCGAAAACCTCTCGCGGCGACATTCCCGCCGTGTCGAACGTCAGCCTCGAACTGCCGGCTGGCAGCACCCTGGGCATTGCGGGCGAATCCGGTTCGGGTAAGTCCACGCTGATCCTCTCCGTGCTGCGCCTGCTGCCGGACAATGCGACTCTGACTGGACGGGTGCTGCTGGGCGGAACCGATATTGCCGAACTGAACTTCGGCCAGATGCGCGCCGTGCGCTGGTCAGAAGCCGCGATCGTCTTCCAGGGTGCCCTGCACTCGCTCAATCCGGTGCGCGCAGTGGGCAAGCAGATACTCGAAGCGCTCAACCTGCACGTCAAAGACGAATGGCGGTCCGAAGCTGAGCGCAAAGCGCGTGTGGTGAGCCTGCTGGAACAGGTTGACCTCGACGCCCAGATCGCCCAGGCATATCCGCACGAACTGTCCGGTGGCCAGAAGCAGCGGGTCATGATCGCAATGGCGCTGGCGTGCGATCCCGACATCATCATTGCCGACGAACCGACCACGGCACTCGACGTCATCGTCCAGGCGCAGATCCTCACGCGCCTGCGAGAACTCGTCGAGGCTCGCGGAATTTCGCTGCTGATGATTTCGCACGACCTCTCCGTGCTTGCCACGGCGTGTGAGCGGATCGCGATTATGAAGAGCGGGCGAATCGTTGAAATCGGCCCCGCCGAGCAGATCTGCAGCAAGCCGGAGGAGCCCTACACCCAGCAGCTGGCGGATGCGTTCCCCACCATCGGCGACCCTGCGTCAAGGCTCAACCCGATCACCCGCAACCCGGCCCGAGTTGACGTCGAAACTCCCCACACCATGACTGACGAGGTGGTGCTCGAGGCGCGCAGCCTCAACGTCACCTTTAAGGCTCGCGGGCGGTTGACAAAGGCCGTCAACAACGTTGACCTCAAGCTGCACCGCTCTGAGATTCTTGCTGTTGTCGGTCAGTCCGGTTCGGGCAAGACTACGCTTGCGCGCACGCTCTTGGGCCTGCAGCCGCCCGACAGCGGATCAGAGCTTCTGTTCCAGGGCGAGTCCCTGCCGAGCACCAAGCGCGGTCTGCGCAGGTTTCGGCGCGACGTGCAGATGATTCTGCAGGACCCGTCGGGATCGCTGAACCCTTCGCGCTCGGTCTATGAGTCCGTCGCCGAAGGCCTGCGCGTGCAGAAGTTCACCGGTGACGAACGGGCGCGGGTGCGCGAAAGCCTGGAAGCTGCGGAGCTGACCCCCGGGGAGGACTTCTTCGAGCCCATCCCGCAGGAGCTTTCCGGCGGGCAGCGCCAGCGCGTTGTTATTGCCAGCGCGCTGGCACTCGAGCCCGATGTGCTCATTGCCGACGAACCGGTGGCCTCCCTCGACGCTTCGGTGCGCGGTGAGATCCTGTCTCTTTTCCTGGCTTTGAAGAAGAACATCGGGCTGACCGCGCTTGTCATCACCCACGACCTCGGTCTGGCCTGGAACATCGCCGATACGGTTGCGGTCATGTATCGCGGTGAAATCGTTGAGCACGGTCCGGTTGAGGACGTTCTTCTGGACCCCCAGCACGACTACACGCGCAGACTGCTGGCAGCTGTGCCCGGCTTCCGCGCTGAGCGGGCCGCGCAGTCGAACACCGCACCGGCACCCGCGGCACAGGTGAGCGCCGCTTCATCAAACACCACCGAACCACCGGAAACAGGAGGCGCCGCCGATGGCTGATCGCAATCCCTTCGCTGAACAGGCTCCGCTGGCGCCGGGCGACCGAGTGTGGCTCGTAGCCCCCTCGGGACCGGCTCCCGAAGGCACGGTCGAACCGGCAATCGCAGCGCTTGAACAGTGGGGACTTAACGTGCAGGTCGGTGAGAACCTCCGCAAAGTCGACGCTCGCGCCTCGTATCTGGCCGGCAGCGACGACGAGCGCCGCCGCGACCTGGTGGAAGCCTGGTGTGATCCTGAAGCGGCGGCGATCATCGCACTGCGCGGCGGCTATGGAGCCATGCGTCTGCTCGACGAAATCGACTTCGGGCGCATGGCCGACAGCGCTCTGAGGCCCGATGGCCGACCAAAGCTGCTGACGGGCTCCAGCGACATCACCGCCCTGCACCAGGCCTGGGCGCACCACGTGGGAGTGCCCACGCTGTTCTGTCCCATGGTCGGCAATGCTGTTTTCGGTGACAGTGAACGCGTGCGCGCCGACATCAAACGCTGGCTGTTCTCGTCGTGGTCAGATGAGCAGATCCGCCTGGGCAAGTCCGCACAGACTCTCACGGCCGGTGAGTTCACGGGAATCACCTACGGGGGCAATCTCAGTCTGCTCGCTGCCGGGGTCGGCGCACCCGAATTCCAGCCGGGAGCGCCCGATCAGCCGGGCATCCTCTTTCTGGAAGACGTTGACGAGGACGTGTACCGCCTGGACAACCTGCTTCTGCAGCTCAAGCGCATCGGCTGGCTTGAACGCGCCGGTGCGGTGGTCTTGGGTTCGTGGGAGAGCTGCGGTGAAGATGCCGACCGCAGGGCGCTTCTGCGGGAGTACTTCGGTGAGGCGGGGGTGCCGGTCGTGTGGGAGGTCGAACTGGGCCATCACCCGCACGCCGGTTCGATACCCTTGGGCGTGCGCGCCAAGCTGAGCGCACCGGAAGACGGCACAATGCCCACTGTGACGATAGAGCCGAGCGAGGAGTGAAGCCCTAAGCAGCCATGATCACTGACGGTTTTCTGTTCATCAGCCTGCTCATTGCGATAGCCGCGATTCTCGTCTACCTGGACAAAGCCCGCGGGCTTCCGGTTTTCCGGTACGTACCTGGATTCGTCTTTCTCTACCTGATAGCAGCGTTGCTGAACACCGTCGGGGTTTTCGGTGAGTCTGATTCGATCGACGCTGTTGGCGGAGGAGTCAAAGACGCTCTGCTGCCGGCGATGATCATGCTCCTGCTGTTCCAGTGCGATGTCCGAAAGATCATCAAACTGGGACCGAAGCTGCTGCTGACCTACGCTGCGACCGCAGTTTCGATCATGCTGGGATTCATCATCACCTTCGCCGTGTTCAAAGGTGTGCTGGATGCCGAAGCATGGAAGGGCCTGGCAGCACTCGCGGCTTCGTGGACCGGTGGTTCGGCGAACATGGCTGCCGTGCAGGGCATCCTCAACCCACCGGAGAACATCTTCGGTCACGTGCTCATCGTCGACACCATCGTGTACTCCCTGTGGCTGCTGGTGATGTTTTCGTCCGTCGGCGTATCCGACAAGTTCAACGCGTGGACAAAGGCCGACACCGCGGCCCTGTCTTCACATGCCGCATCGACCGCTGAAGGCGCCGAGGAAAGCGCATCTGATGCCGACACAATGGACCTCGTGGCACTGTTGCGTGTGCTGGCGATCGGGCTGTTCGGTTCGGCGCTGGCCACCGTGATCGGCGGAAAGCTGCCGGAAATCGGCGTCGTCGTGAACTCGACAACCTGGACCATCCTGATCGTGAGCATCGTGGGTCTGGTGATCGGTTCGACCCGGTACGGGAAGATGGCCGGCGCTTCGGACGTCGCGTACATCATGCTGTACATCATCATCGGCGTCATCGCAGCCGGTTCGGACTTCACATCGCTGTTCGAAGCGCCGATCTACCTGCTCGCAGGGCTCATGGTTGTGGCCATCCACATGGTCCTCATGATCATCTACGCCAAACTCACCAAAACGGAGCTGTTCAGCCTGGCTGTCGCTTCGACCGCGAACATCGGCGGTGTGGCGTCCGCCCCCGTCGTCGCCGGTGCCTTCAACCGCGAACTTGTTCCCGTGGGCGTTCTCTTCGCCCTCATCGGGGCATTCGCCGGTACGTTCTTCGGTCTGGCCGCCGGCCAGGTCATGAGCCTCTTCGCATAGTTTTAACGTCGTCTAAACAGCCGGTTGCCAACAGCGCCGGAGAAAGGCAGCACAATGACAGCGGATCTGTTCACACGTCTTGACGGAGTTGAATTCTCGGCACGTGCAATCGACATCGACACGGGCGAAGAGGTATTCAGCCACGAACCCCACCGGGTGCTCTCAACCGCCTCGATCGCCAAAATCTTCCTGCTGCACGCAGCGCTGAAGATGAAGAACAACGGCGAACTGCGACTGGATGAACGGCTGACCCGCAACGCCGCCGAACGCGTCGACGAATCCGGCATCTGGTACCTGTTGGACCAGCCGGACCTCACAATCCACGACGTTGGCATGCTCATCGGAGCGTTCAGTGACAACTTCGCCACAAACGTGCTCATCTCTCGGGTCGGCCTGGACCGCGTGGCCAAGGAAATCGAAGCACTGGGCTACAAAGACTCCGCTCTGCACGATTTCCTGCGCTGGCCGCGACCGGCAGGAGCACCCCGTCGTCTGTCATCGGGCACCGCCTATGAACTGAGCGACTACATGGCGCGGCTGTCACGTGACGAACTGTTCGACCCGATGACCTCGGAGATGATGCGCCGCTGGCTCGGCGCTGGGGCGGATACGTCGATGGTGGCGTCCTACTTCGAACCCGATCCGCTCGCGCATTACTACTACACGCGCGGCGAATGGATTGTGAACAAGACCGGCACCGACTCCAGCGTTCGGGCCGACACCGGAATCGCGTTCACGCGCGAACGCCGCGTGGCCTACGCTGTCTTCGCCAACTGGGCGGCAGATGAGGACCGAGTGCTCGAAGTCATGCCGATCATGCGCGAAGCCGGCGGTCTCATCAGCGCCCACCTGCACGCCTGACTAACCCCATCCGGACTGAAGAAAGGACCCGCGATGTCGTCTCCACTCATCCCCATTTTCGATGGCCACAATGACCTCCCGTATCTGCTGCGCGAAACCCGCGGCTCATCGGTCACTGATCTCGACCGGCCCGACGCGGTTGTCGAAACCAATATTCCGCAGCTGCGCGACGGCGGTGTCGCCGCACAGTTCTGGTCGGTGTTCGTCGACTCGGCCATCAAGGGCGACGAAGCTGTCCGCTGGACACTCGAGCAGATCGACCTCGTTGACCGCATGATCAGCACCTATCCGGCTGACCTCGCCTGGGCGACAACAGCGGAAGCCATCCGCGCAGCGCGAGCTGCCGGGCGCATCGGCGGTCTGCTCGGTGTTGAGGGCGGCAACCAGATCAACGAATCACTTGGTGCCCTGCGCATGTTCGCCAAGCTCGGCGCTCGCTACATGACACTGACGTGGTCGACCACCCACAGCTGGGCAGACTCCGCAACTGACGAGGCGGTGCATGGGGGACTGAGCGACTTCGGCCGGGAAGTGGTCACGGAGATGAACCGGATCGGCATGATCCCGGACCTGTCTCACGTGGCGCCCAGTGTCATGGACCAGGTGCTTGGCATGACCGACCTGCCGGTGCTCTTCACCCACTCAAACGCTATGAGCCTGTGCTCGCACCCGCGCAATGTGCCCGATGACATCATCGACCGACTGCCGGCCAACGGGGGAGTGCACATGCTGACCTTCGTGCCCTCCTTCGTGTCCCAGGACCGATACGAGTGGGTCAAAGACGGCGAAACGGGCACAGCCCCGGAAGTCACAATCAGCGAAGTCGCCGACCACATCGACTACGTGCGCGAACGCATCGGAATTGATCACGTGGGCATCGGCTCGGACTTCTGCGGAACGGATTCCTTCCCCACCGGGCTGGACAATGCCAGCACCTATCCGGCGCTCATCGACGAACTGCGCTCGCGTTCCTGGTCAGAAGAAGACCTTGAAAAGCTCGGCTTCGACAATGCGCTGCGCGTGCTGGAAGCTCACGACGACCGCTACCGCAGCTTCCTGCGCTCGGGAGAGTGAGCATCGTGGCCCGCATCCTCATCATCGTCAACGACATCGATTCACAGCCCAGGCGACTGCTCCCACGCCTCATTGACCACCACATCGAGTTTGATCTGCGGATCGGACCGGGACCCGACGGCACTGTCAACGACATTCCAGGCCCGGAAGTGGTCAATGACTATGACGGCTTCGTCTACTTGGGCGGCGGGTACATGCCGGATGAAACCGACCGGGCTCCGTGGCTGGAGCGTGAAGCTGAACTCGTACGCGCCGCGTGGGATGCCGACAAACCGCAGCTGGGCATCTGTCTGGGAGGCCAGCTGCTGGCCCACGTGGCAGGCGGCACGGTGAAGGCCGAAACCGGGGCACCCGAAAAGGGCGCAACCGAAATCACGTTCACCTCAGATGCTGCCGATGACCCCGTGTTCGGCAAGGTGGGGCCGAAAGCCCACTTCATCGAAAGCCACGTGGACCGCATCACCGAGCTGCCGACCACAGCCCAGCTGCTGGGCAGCAGCGAACTGTGCGAAATCCAGGCTTTCCGCATTGGACGGTCGTGGGGCATGCAGTTCCATCCTGAGGCGTCCGCTGACTCGGTGCGCCGTTGGGAAGCTGACGGTCTGGCCAAGCTGGGCTTTGACAAGGACGCTCTTGTTGAACACGCAGACCGCGTTGAAGCAGACAGCGCACGCAATGCGCAGGCGCTGTTTGACGGCTTTGCGCGCGAGGTGATCAAAACCAGCCGTGTAGACCTCTCGTTTTAGCCAACATCGTCGCTCTTCGCTACAGTGACTGACGTCTCAAACAGGAAGGTTTGTATGAGTACGTCCAGTGACTCGTCGGAACTGCTCGCATCTGATTACGCACGTGAAGCCGAAGATCACGCCGCAGACCCCAAGACCGTCCGCAGGGCAACAGCAGCCTCGGCCATCGGCAATATGACCGAGTGGTACGACTACGGCGTCTACGCGATCGCCGCAACGTACATTGCCCATCACTTCTTCGATGCACTCGGCGAATACCAGATCATGGCCACCATGGCGACGTACGCCATTTCCTTCCTGGCGAGACCCCTGGGCGGATTCTTCTGGGGGCCCATGGGCGACAAGATCGGCCGCAAGGGCGTGCTGGCCGCCACGATTCTGCTCATGGCCGGGGCAACAACCCTCATCGGCCTGCTGCCCACTTATCAGACGATCGGCATCTGGGCGCCCATCCTGCTCATCGTCCTGCGTCTGGTGCAGGGCTTTTCCACCGGCGGTGAGTACGGCGGAGCCGCCACCTACATGGCTGAGTACGCTCCCAACCGCCGTCGCGGCTTCTTCGGTTCGTTCCTCGAAGCGAGCTCGCTGACCGGCTATGTCATCGGTGCGGCACTCATGCTCATCATCCAGTTCACCGTGACCCCGGAGCAGATGGACTCCTTCGGCTGGAGGATCCCGTTCCTCATCGCACTGCCCATGGGCTTCATCGGCTGGTACCTGCGCTCGAAGCTTGAGGACACCCCGGTGTTCAACGAAATCCAGGAAGATCCGGAAGAGGACGACACCTCGACAATGGACCGCTTCCGCGCGGTGTTCAAGGAGTACCGCCGCGACGTCATCATCCTGTTTGCGCTGGTCGCAACCGTCAACATGGTCAACTACACGCTGCTGACCTACATGCCGTCCTACTTCGAGGCGCAGATCGGCATGGATTCGCAGACATCGCTCATCGTGATCCTCGTCGGCGAGCTGTTCATCGTGCTGTTCATGCCGATCTTCGGTGCGGCATCGGACAAATTCGGCCGTCGTCCGCTGTGGTTCTTCACCACAATCGCGGTGGGTGTCCTCGCCATCCCCATGTTCAAGATGATGTCGCTCGGCTTCGGCTTTGCCCTCGTGGGATTCGCAGTGCTCGGTATTGCCTACGTGCCGATGCTCGCGACGATTTCGGCGACTTTCCCCGCGATGTTCCCCGCGCATGTGCGCCTGCTGGGCTTCTCGGTCACCTACAACCTGTCAGTGTCGGCTCTCGGCGGCACGGCCGGACTGATCAACGAAGCCGGCGTCAAAGCAACAGGCGACCTCCTGTTCCCGGCGTACTACATGATCCTCGCCTGCGTCATCGGTCTGGTGGCCACATGGTTCATGCCAGAAACCGCCGGCGCTTCGATTCACGGTCGCCAGCAGCCCGGCACCGTCGGCACCCGCGTTATGCCGCAGTCGCCGACGGACAAGGCACTGGCTGATCGTCGTCAGCCCGGCCAGCGCGGCATGACACACGACGAAATGGTCGAAGAGGCCGAACGGGTCGCAGAAGAAGACGAGTCC
Source organism: Brevibacterium sp. Marseille-P9724 (assembly GCF_902500275.1). Lineage (NCBI taxonomy): Bacteria > Bacillati > Actinomycetota > Actinomycetes > Micrococcales > Brevibacteriaceae > Brevibacterium > Brevibacterium sp. Marseille-P9724. Next base: position 51,264 of record NZ_LR722990.1, read on the forward strand.
AGCGGTGGCTGAGTGCACCAGCCGCACAGGGTTTTCCTAGAATCCTGTGTATTCCCCTCATCCGCCTCTTTGCCCACCGCAGAAAGCACAACGACCAATGAAGCTGTCCCGTTCACTCCCGCTTCTGGTGTGGATCGTCATCGCGATCGTCCTCGGAATCCTCACCGGCCCGATCCTGCCGGAATGGCTCGGCGGAATCTTCGCCACCTACAATTCCGTGTTCTCCGGACTGCTGGCGTTCGTGGTGCCGCTGATCATCTTCGGTCTTGTAGCCCCGGCAATTGCGGAACTGGGCAAAGGGGGAGGCAAGCAGCTGGGCCTCACCGCGGGAATCGCCTACACCTCGACCTTCATTGCGGGCCTGCTGGCCTACTTCACCGCCAGCTGGCTGTTCCGCTCCTCACTGGAGGGTACTGACATCAAGGGCATTGCAGAAGCAGAGGGCGACGGCTTCGAACCCTACTTCACGGTGGTCAGCGCACCTACCGAAGTCGATGCCGCCGATCCGACGGCAGCTGCGGAAGTCGCCACCGAAATCGTGCTCGAACCCGTCATCGGTGTTATGAGCGCCCTCGTTCTGGCGATCATCATCGGCTCTGGCCTGACCGGGTTCCGCAGCCGGGTTCTCTACCGCGGCGCAATCGAGTTCCGCTCGATTGTCGAAAGCCTCATTCGGAACGTCATCGTCCCGGCCCTGCCGCTGTTCATCTTCGGCATCTTCGCGGACCTTTCCCACAGCGGTGCAGCCATCATCGTGGTGCAGAAGTTCCTGCTGGTGGTCATCGTGTCGTTTGCGCTGACCGTGCTGATGCTGCTCATCCAGTACACCGCGGCCGGAGCGATCGCCGGGCGCAATCCGCTCAAATCCCTGTGGAACATGCGCGATGCCTATTTCACCGCACTTGGCACGGCATCGTCTGCCGCGACGATCCCGGTGACCCTGCGCTCGGCGAAGAAAAACGGGGTGTCGGACACCGTGTCCGGTTTCGTCGTTCCCCTGTGCGCGACCGTCCACCTGTCGGGTTCGATGATCAAGATCACCTGCTTCTCCATGGCAGTCCTCATGATCACCGGCGGTGACACGGCGTTCCTCACATATCTTCCGTTCATCCTTATGCTCGGCGTCATGATGATCGCAGCGCCGGGCGTTCCAGGCGGTGCGATTGCCGCGGCTGCCGGTCTGCTTACTCAGATGCTCGGCTTCGGGCAGATGGAAGTCGGTCTCATGTTCGCGGCCTACATTGCGCTGGACAGCTTCGGAACTGCGGCGAATGTCACCGGCGACGGTGCGATTGCCATGATCGTCGATAAGATCGGCGGGCGTCGCGCGGAAGGCTCGGGCCAAGACGAAAACGACCGGATCATAGAAACCAGCTGATGATTCTGCACACTGCCTCTCAAATGTGCCCGTGCGGTGGTCTGCCCCGGGGGAGCAGCCTGAGCGAGTGCTGTCTGCCCCTGCTCGAGGGAACTCGCACAGCGGACACGGCTGAAGCGCTCATGCGCTCGCGTTTCACGGCTTTTGCCCTACATGATGCCGACTACCTGTTCCGCACGTGGCACCCCCGCACTAGGCCGACTGATACACAGCCCGATCCCGAGGTGGAATGGACTTCCCTTGACATCCTCGACACGGTGGATGGGGCAGTGGGGGATCAGTCGGGGATCGTCGAATTCGCGGCCCATTACCGTGCGGGCGGCCAGGTGGGCACCATGCGTGAACGTTCGTCCTTTGTGACACGCGCCGGTCGCTGGGTCTACGTCGACGGCGAACACGAAAGCGCAGGAAAAGTACCGTGAGCGAATCTCTCTTTGTGAAGATCTGCGGTGTGCAAACACGCGCAGACGTGCAGGCTGCCGTCGACGCCGGTGCGGATGCGCTGGGCATCATGCACTACGGGCCCTCGCCGCGGCACGTGGACGAGGCTGCCGCCGCACAGATTGTCACCTGGATTCACGGGGCGGGCTCAGCGCTGGCTGTGCTAGTCGTCTTCGATATGGACGCGGCTGACGCTGCACGCATGGCCCAGCGGATCGGAGCTGATGCTCTGCAGCTGCACGGCCACTACGAGCGTGCTGACTTCGTCGCGGCTCGTGCGGCTGCTCCCGAACTGAAGCTGTGGCGTGCCGTATCGCTTGCCCATGACCCGGCCGCGCACAGCGGCGCCTATTGCGAGGACCTCCTGCTGCTTGATGCTCCCGCGCCGGGTGCAGGCCAGCGCTGGGACCAAACACAGCTGCACGAACGCGACCGCGGGCCGTTTGTCCTCGCCGGAGGCCTGACACCCGACAACGTCGCGCAAGCTGCGGCTTCATCGGGGGCGATCGGCGTCGATGTGTCATCCGGCGTGGAATCCAGTCGGGGAGTGAAGGATCCCGAACTCATTAGGGCCTTCATCGAAAAGGCGCGGACCGAGCGGAAGCAGGCGGCGCCTCGTCAGTCCTGAGCCTCCCCAGACAGCCGGGCGGACCAACACGCCCGGTCGGCACTTCAGCCGAAAACAAGCAGGCGGGCGTTACATTGAATGGGTCTTCCCCACATTCCAGGAGTGCCATGTCCGGCAGGTTCGTCAGCAGACGATCATTTGCACTCGGCAGCCTCGCAGCCGCCGCACTGACAGTCATGCCCGCTGCCCGCACACAGCCGGGACAGTTCGGTGCGGTCAGCGCTTCCGCCGCTGATGTGCGCGTTCCCGGACCCCACAAACTCCTCCAGTCGCGCCTGGTCAGGACACCCGGCTACGGCGCTGCCACCCTTTTCTGGCCCCGAGAACCGCAGAACCGCTGCCCCGTGGTCGTGACCTTCCCCGGCTATACGGGCAGGGCGGAGGAAATGCACATCATCGGCAAACGGCTTGCCACCCACGGCTGTGCGGTTCTTGCCGCCGGTTCAATCGAACCGAAGGCGTTTCCGGAAAACCGAGCCGAACAGATCCTCAGCGCACTCGACGACGCACGCGGCCGCGGTGAATGGGCAAGCGTCATCGACCCTGCGAAGACCGCCTTCGTCGGCTATTCCATGGGCGGGGGAGGATCCTTGATCGCCGCGGAGCGCGAAAGCGTCTCCGCGGTCGTCGCCCTCAACCCGTGGGCCAAGCGCGGCTTCAGCAAGGTCACAGCGCCGGTGCTCATTGTCGGCGGCAGCAACGACACGGTCGCACCCATGAGCGAACACGCCCGGCCCATCTACACCAGCATGAAGAAGTCGCGGCAGCGCGCGATGCTCACCCGGATTGCCGGCCGACACGACAGCGGAATCATCAACGACCCGCGCATTCTGTCGCGCATCACGGCGTTCATCAAAGTGCACGCCGCGGGTGAAGCCGCCTACCGGTCAGCCCTGACGGCCGAAGCAGAGCCGCTGACCCGCTGGCAGATCGACCCTGCACCGGGTGCGTAAAGCCTGCCGGGCAGCCGGATGCTTCGGCACTGTCCGTGCAGAGCACCCCGCCTTGCAGAGCACTCTGCCTTACGGATTCAGCTGAAGATCTCGTCCAGCTGAGCTTTGGAGCGTTCGTCAAGGCGCTCCTTGGCCGCGAGCGCACCCATATTGTCCTTGACCTGTTCGACGGAGCTTGCTCCCGTGATGACCGTCGAAACACGCGGGTTCTTGAGCAGCCAGGCCAATGACAGCTGCGCCGGTGTGACATCGAGGTCGCGGGCCATGTCGACAACGCGGCGCACCCGGTCAGCAGTTTCCCGCTTTGCGGACTCTTCGGCCAAATGGCTGTGGCCTTGCGCCGTCGCACGTGAACCTTCGGGAACGCCGTCGAGGTACTTGCCAGTGAGGATGCCGCCTGCAAGCGGGCTCCACGTGGTCAGGCCCAGCCCGATGTCGTCATAGAGGCGCGCGTATTCGTCTTCCACGCGGGTGCGGTTGAGCAGGTTGTACTGCGGCTGTTCCATGTAGGGCTTGTGCAGGTGGTGGCGCTCTGCGATTTCGTAGGCGCCGCGGATCTCCTCGGCAGACCATTCGGAGGTTCCCCAGTAGAGAGCCTTGCCGCTGGAGACGATGTCGCTCATCGCCCACACCGTTTCCTCCAGGGTCGTCTCCGGGTCTGGACGGTGGCAGAAGACAAGGTCGACGAAGTCAAGCCCCAAGCGCTCAAGCGAGCCGTCAATGCCCTGCATCAGATACTTGCGGTTGAGGGTGTTCTTGAGATTGACGTTGTCCTCAATGCCCCAGAACAGCTTGGTCGAAATGACATAGGAACTGCGCTTCCAGCCGAGCTCTTCAATAGCCCGGCCCATGATCTCTTCGGACTTCCCACCGGCATAGACCTCGGCGTTGTCGAAGAAGTTCACACCCGCCTCGGCAGCTGTCTGCATGCACTCTTTGGCAAGACCGGTGTCGATGGAATCGCCGAATGTGACCCACGAACCGAACGACAGTTCGCTCACTTTGAGGCCCGCACGGCCCAGGCGGTTGTACTTCATCTGCGTGCTATCACTCATACGCCCAGCCTAGGTGCGCACCGGGCAGAATGTCAGCCGCGCTGTGGGGTCGCCTGGGAGCTGCGCGCGGCGTTTGCTTGAATAGAAGGGTGATGAAGACAGATGTAAACATCCGCCCGTTCACAGAAACCGCACCCGCTGCGTTCAGCCGCGAGCAGTTCGCCGAGGAATTCGGCATTCCCGAAAGCGCCTGCGAAGAGTTCATTCGACTGGCTGTTCTCAACGACAACTTCGCCTACGACGCACAAACGGACGTCTTTTCCGAAAAAGTCCCGCGCGAAGACTACGCCCCCTGGGTGCGCGGCCTCCTCAACTACAACCGGGCCCGCCAGAGGGCGGCAGCTGTCTGACTCAGCTCAGCGAACAACCCCAAGGCACGAGGCGGAAGGCGACTTCCGCCTCGTGCTTCTGTTCTGCTTTCCCCTCCGAAAAACGGTGTCCTTGCAATAGTTCTGCGGTTTCCTAAGGTAGAAAACTATGAACGACAAACCACAGACGCCTTCGAAAGCAGAGGACACTCCGCCGGAAAAGCCCCACAGCAAGCTCGATAAGACCCTGCGTGCGGGCAAGAAGATCTTCCAACCGCCAAAATATCCGCACGGGGTTCACCCCGCCCTGGTACCCGGCGTGTCCATCGAAGATCAGCGCGTTCGCTACGGCATTGACAAGCCGATTCTTGTGGTTGTCGGTGCGCTGATCATTTCCTTCGTGGCCTGGGGCATTGTTCAGCCAGAAGCTGTGAAGAGCATCTCCGGCACCATGCTCACCTGGACTATGCAGAACCTCGGCTGGATATTCACGGTGATCGCAGCCGGTCTGCTCGTCTTCCTGTTGGTGCTGGCCTTCAGCCGAGCCGGCCGCATTCCCCTTGGGCTCGACGGCGAAAAGCCCGAATTCTCCACCGGTTCGTGGGCGGCCATGCTGTTTGCGGCAGGAATCGGCATTGCGCTGATCTTCTTCGGCCCCTATGAACCGCTGCTGCATTACCTTCAGCCGCGGCCGAACGCATATGAAGGCGGCACCGACCCCGCGATCGTCGGCGGTCTCGTGCAGACAGCGCTGCACTGGGGCCTCAACGCGTGGGCCATCTACGCGATTGTCGGCCTGGCTGTTGCCTACTTCTCGTTCCGTCGCGGCCGTGTGCCGCTTATGTCGTCCATCCTCAGCTTCATCACGGGTGACTCGAACTCGCTGGGTTCGAGGATCATCGACGGTCTGGCTATCATCGCGACCCTGTTCGGAACCGCCGCCTCGCTGGGCATCGGCGCACTGCAGATCGCCCGCGGCGCAGAGGTTGTCACCGGCTGGAACACGACCGGCAACACGATCGCCATTCTCATCATCATGGTGCTGACAATCGGCACCATCATATCCGCAGTATCCGGTGTTTCGAAGGGCATTCGCCTGCTGTCGAACACCAATATGTGGCTGTCGGTGGGCCTGGCGTTCTTCTTCCTCATCGTCGGTCCCACTGCGTTCCTGCTCAACGTCGTACCGGGTGTTGTCATCGACTACGTGGGCGAACTGCCGACAATGCTGGCACGCAACATGTCCGAAGGCGACGACACGGAAGAGTTCCTGACCAACTGGACGATCTTCTACTGGGCGTGGTGGGTCAGCTGGTCGCCGTTCGTCGGCATCTTCACCGCGAAGATCTCCCGTGGTCGCACCATCCGCCAGTTCGTCATGGGCGTGCTGCTCATCCCATCGTCGATCATCGTGCTCGCATTCACCATCCTGGGCGGCACCGCGATCTACCTTGAACACACTGCGGGCGCAGTCACCGGCGGAACCGGTGAAATGCCCGCACCGGAAGAGACCATCTTCATTGTCCTCGACCACCTGCCCGGCGGGCAGATTGTGGCGCCGCTGCTCATGTTCATGCTGGCGATTTTCTTCATCACAACCGCTGATTCAGCATCGCTGGTCAACTCGCAGCTTGCGCAGAAGGGCAATCCCTTCCCACGCCGCGGTGTGACCGTGTTCTGGTCGCTGTGCATGGCGGGAATCGCCATCGTGATCTTGCTGACCGGGGGAGACGACGCTCTGACCGGCCTGCAGAACCTCATCGTCATCACAGCGCTTCCGTTCTCGGTGATCATCGTGCTCATGTGCGTTGGACTGTGGAAGGCACTGCGCAGCGACCCGCGCACGTACCGGCAGAACTACCAGCGCAAAATCCTCGACAGCGCCGTGCGCTACGGGCTGGAGAACTACGGCGATAACTTTGCCGTCAAAGTTGTGCAGACCGAACCGAACTCGGAGTACTCCGCCGGGTACGGGTTCGATTCGACATCGCCAGAAGCCACCGACTGGTACCAGCGAACCGATTCCGAGGGCAATCCGGTGCCATACGACTACGAAACCGGCGAATACCTCGACCCGCACGGACAGCTTGACTCCATGACAAAGGAACAGCGCCGCGAACGCGCCAAACTGGAAAAGGAAGCACGCAAGCGTGCCAAGCGCATGAACAAGCGCTGAGCCGTGTCCGCTCGCCTCACCCGGGGTGCAGCGAGGCACTGGGAATCAGAAAAGCACAGTGAAAGGAGCCGCAATGGCTGAGCTCAGTTCGAAGTGGACCTTCCGGCGGACCTACGGAGAAGAGTCCGAGACAAAGGGCACCCGTGTCCTCGTGGATCGCATGTGGCCCCGAGGCATCAAGAAAGAAGACCTCAACATCGACGAGTGGGCCAAAGACGCTGCCCCCAGCAGCCAGCTGCGGTCGTGGTTCCACGATGACCGCGAAGGCCGCTGGCAGGAATTCCAAAGCCGGTACCGGGCGGAGCTCGATGAGAACAGCGAAGCCGCAGCCCTTGCCGAGCGGCTTTCCCACAGCGCCCACGTCACCCTGCTGACAGCCGCCAAAGACGTTGAGCACTCCCACGTGCCCGTACTTGCCCAGTGGCTGCAGGACAGCGTCTGAAACGGTCAGCCGTTTTCGACCGCACAGAGGAGCGATAGGCATGGAACTGATCATTGAACCGGGCGATATCACTGAGCAGAAAGTCGACGCGATCGTCAACGCGGCAAACTCCACGCTCATGGGCGGTGGAGGCGTTGACGGTGCGATTCACCGCGCGGGAGGGCCCGCGATTCTGACCGAGTGCAAACAGCTGCGTGAGCAGTCGTACCCTGATGGGCTGCCGGCGGGCCAGGCTGCCGCAACAACCGGGGGAGAGCTTTCCGCATCCTGGGTGATCCACACCGTCGGTCCGGTGTACGCGAAGAAAGAAGACCGTTCGGCGACACTGGCGTCTGCTTACCGCGAATCGCTGCGCGAAGCCAAGCGGCTTGGCGCGCACAGTGTTGCGTTTCCGGCCATCTCCGCCGGTGTGTACGGCTGGCCCATGGACGATGCCGCCCGCATTGCGGTCGAAACCGTCAAGAGTACGGATGACGAGGTCGGGGACACCGTGAGTCGGGTTGTGTTTGTGCCCTTCGGGGAGAAAGCTGAACGCGCTTTCCGCGCTCAACTCGATTCTTGACGCACCGACTGCAGTTCGACGCTCTGGGCAGCGCGCCGTCCCATCGCAGGTTCACGCTGTAATGCAGGTTTGCGCGTTAATGCGCTGCATCAGCGCGTGAATCTGCACTACAGCGCAAACCTGGCTTCGAGAGGGCGGGCAGCACCAAGGGGGTCCGCACCGACGGTCACACAGCGAACAGCGAATGCACGTTCGGGACTCGCCTATGGCCCTCAAGATCCTGCAGTTCCAGCAGGACGGACGTTCCGACTGTCTGTGCTCCCAGCGTGCTGATGAGCTCCAGGCCCGCAGCGAGCGTTCCGCCGGTGGCGAGGATGTCGTCGATGAGCAGCACTCGAACTCCGGGGGCCAGTTGGTTGCTCGCTTCGATTGCCGCCGAACCGTATTCGAGGTCGTAGTCAACCCGCGCAGCGGCGATCGGCAGTTTGCCGGCTTTGCGCAGCGGCACAAAGCCCGTGCCCGTCAAGGCGGCTGCGACACCGGCGAAGATGAATCCGCGCGCCTCGATTCCTGCTACAACATCGAACTGTCCGGCAAACGGCTCAACCATGAGTTCGGCCGCCCTGCGCAGCGCCCAGGCATCAGCCAGCAGCGGCGTAATGTCCTGGAACTGGATGCCCTCGGACGGGTAGTCCGGAATGACGCGAATAAACGAGCTCAAGCGAGAAAGATCATCAGTCACGCCCCGTAGTCTAGCGGCGGGGCCCACCGGCACCTCGCCCGCGGAGCGGCTGCGGACGACTAAGATCGAACACCGGATCAGTTTAGGGAGGCCCCATGCAGTTGTCCTACACCGCCTACGGCACGACCGGACCGGCAGTCGTCTTCCTCCACGGCCTGATGGGCCGCGGACGCAACTTTCTCACCGCCGCCAAGGCGCTTGAAGATCAGTACCGCTGCTTCCTGGTGGATCTGCCCAATCACGGCAGCTCGCCGTGGACCGAGGATTTCAACTACGAGGACATGGCCCAAGCCGTCATCGAGTTCATAGAAACCACGGTGCTTCCCGAAACCGGTGAAGAAACAGTGGTGCTGCTGGGACATTCGATGGGAGCGAAGACGGCAATGGTCGCAGCCTTGCGCAAACCGCAGCTGTTTAAGTCGCTGATTGTCGAAGACATGTCGCCGGTCAGTTCGGAGGACTCCAACTTTGTGCCGCTGCTGAGCGCACTGGCCGGCCTCGACCTCGCCGCGCTTGAAAGCCGCAGCCAAGCCGATGCTGAACTCGAAAAAGCCGGTGTGTCTGACTCCACTGTCCGCGGTTTTCTGCTGCAGAATCTGCGCCGGACAGACAGCGGCTTTGAGTTCCAAGCGAACGTCGCCATGCTCAACAGCGCGGTCAGTGACATCAACGCGTTCCCCGATTTCGCCGGCAAGACCTACGACGGTCCCGTCCTGTGGATGGGCGGCGCGAAGTCGAACTACATCCGCGATGAACACGATAAGCCGATGCGGGCCCTCTTCCCGCGAGCACAGAAAGTCATGGTCAAAGACGCCGGCCACTGGGTGCATTCAGAAAAGCCGGAGGAATTCCTGGCGGTGCTTCGCGGTTTCCTTGGGCAGACCGCCGACAGCTGAGGTCGTCCTCAATTGCTTCGACGGCACATATGTCTATTAGGCTAGAAAACAATGACCTATTGTCTAAGCCGTACGGAGGCCCAGTGAACGCTTCACCCGACACGACCGACCCGAAGTTCGCCGACTACGCGCACCCGGAAGCGCTTGTCTCCACCGCGTGGGTGGCAGAGAACCTCAACACCCCCGGAATTGTCATCGTCGAATCTGACGAAGACGTTCTGCTCTACGAAAGCGGACACATTCCCGGCGCCGTCAAGATCGATTGGCACACCGAACTGAACGACCAGGTGATTCGCGACTACGTGCAGGGGCCCGAATTCGCCGAAATGATGAGCTCCAAGGGCATCAGCCGCGACGACACGATCGTCGTCTACGGCGATAAGTCCAACTGGTGGGCCGCATACGCCATGTGGGTGTTCAAGCTCTTCGGCCACGCCGATGTGCGGCTCATGGACGGCGGTCGTGCCAAGTGGGAGGCCGAAGGCCGCGAAATGACGCGCGAGAAGCCGCAGCGTGAACGCTCCGACTACCCGGTTGTGGAGCGCAACGACGCACCCATCCGTGCTCTCCTGCCAGAGGTGCTGGAAGCCATCGGCCAGATCCCGCTGATCGACGTGCGCAGCCCGCAGGAATACACCGGTGAGCGCACCCACATGCCGGACTACCCGGAAGAGGGCGCTCTGCGCGGAGGACATATTCCGACCGCGCACTCCGTTCCGTGGGCAACCGCGGCCAATGACGACGGCACGTTCAAATCTGCTGAGGAACTGCGCAAGATCTACATTGACGATCTCGGATTGGGCAAGACCGACGTGGCCTACGCTTACTGCCGGATCGGCGAACGCTCCAGCCATACCTGGTTTGTCCTGTCTTACCTGCTGGGCTTTGAAAACGTGAAGAACTACGACGGCTCCTGGATCGAGTGGGGCAACGCTATGCGCGTGCCCATTGTTCAGGGAGACCAGCCGGGAGAGGCTCCGCAGAAGTGACCATCCCGCAGGCACTGCAGGAAATCGCCGACGACTTCGGCGCTATGGAGGAAAGCCAGCGGCTGGAGTTGCTGCTGGAATTCAGCGACGAACTGCCGGACCTTCCGCAGCGGCTGAAGGACGACCCGAAGCTTCTCGAGCCGGTTCCGGAGTGCCAGTCGCCGATCTTCATCCGGGTGGAGGTTGACGGCACCCAGCCGGACAGCACTGTGCACCTGTTCTTTTCGGCACCGCCAGAAGCTCCGACCACGCGCGGCTTTGCGGGCATCCTCAACGAAGGGCTCAACGGATCGACCGTGCAGACAGTCCTCGACGTTCCCGCAGATTTCCCGCTTAAGCTCAATATTGAAAAGCAGGTCAGTCCACTTCGGCTGAACGGAATGTCGGGGATGCTCGCCCGCATTCAGCGGCAGGTTCGTGAAAAGGCCGACCAATGACCTCCCGTCCGGTGGTCTGAGCACCGCAGGATCGGCCAATCTACGAAAGGAATTCTCATGGCAGACATCACTTTCCAGAGCAATCCCATCACCACCGTCGGAACGCTCCCCGAGAAGGGCGCGAAAGCTCCTGTGTTCACACTTGTGGGAACGGACCTTTCTGACGTCGCACTGACAGATTTTGGGGGCAAGCAGATTGTCCTCAACATCTTCCCGAGCATTGACACGGGTGTGTGCCAGGCAAGCGTCCGTGCGTTCAACGAGAAGGCCGGCGGCCGTGACAACACGGTCGTTCTCAACGTTTCGAAGGACCTTCCGTTTGCGCAGGAGCGCTTCTGTGCGGCGGAGGGCATCGACAATGTTGTAAGCGGGTCGGCCTTCCGCTCGTCTTTTGGTGAGGACTACGGGGTGACGATGACTTCCGGCCCGCTGCAGGGTCTGCTGTCGCGCGCTGTCGTCGTCGTCGATGCCGAAGGTTCGGTTGTCTACACCGAGCAGGTTCCCGAAATCGGTCAGGAACCGGACTACGAGGCGGCGCTGAGCGCTCTTCAGTAAAGCTCAGTTGGTCAGCACGCGGCTGACGTCGTGGGGTCGGCGGGACTTTTCCCGCCGACCCTTCTGCTTTGCAGGAGCCTCAGAAGCTCAGGCGTAGGGCAGCCCCAGGAATTCCCGCAGCCTTGGAAGTTCGCGCCGGCCGATGAACAGTCCGTGTCGGTGTGCGGCAGCCAGCTGTGAAAGGTTCCGGGTGGAGTTGCCGATGCGCATGATGTCCGGTTCGATGATGAAGGCCTTGCCGTCTGCTTCGAGGTCGAACAGCTGCTTGCGGGTGCTGTTGTAGCGCTGCGCCCGGGTTTCCATGGCTGCGGGAACTGCCGGCAGGCGGCGGAAGATCTGCCGGGTGCTGTGTTTGAACCGTGAGGGCGGTTTGCGGTAGTTCCGCTCTTGGGTGAGAACAAATACGCCCCGGTCGAAGCCTGCGTTGAGCATGGCCGGCAGCGCGATTCCGCCGCCGTCGCCGAGTGCACCGTCCACGTAGAGCGTGCCGTCGACGTCGGTGACAGGCATGACGATGGGCATAGTCGAGGATGCGCGCACTCGCAGCAGGTAGTCGTCCATGGCGGGAAAATCTGCGCGCTGCCATTCGACGGTGGATCCGTCCTCAGCGTTGAAAGCCACTACCGACACCTGCGACGGGTGGGCGCAGAAGGTGTCCCAGTCAAGGGGGAGGGCCTGGTCGGGCAGTGCTGTGTTCTGATAGATGTACTCGGCGTTGAACAGTCCCTGCCCGCGGGCGAAAGTGCGCAGTGAACCGAACTGCGGGTCGGTGGAGAACTCGACAAAGCTGCGTCTGGCCCGCGTGATGTCGCGTGACACCAGGTTCGCGGTGGTCGAACTGCCCGCACTGACCCCGAACGTGTGCGGAAAGTCGATGCCCGCGCGAATGAGCGTGATGGCTATCCCCGCAGAGAACGCCGCTCGCATGCCTCCGCCCTCAAATACGAGTGCCGTGTCGGTGACGCTCGGCTCGGACTCCGGCTGCCAGGGGCTGACAGTCACAGTCGCACCTCGCGCAGCGGCAGGGCAGCTTCAATCCCGAGGCGCCTGCCGGCTTCCTCCGTCACACCTCGGTTGATCTCTTCTGGGCTGGGATGTTCGGGCAGCGCTTCGAGATACTGCGTGTGGGCGGCCAGTGAAGCGATGCCCTTCTGCAGGGGTTCGCCGGATACGTCTACGTAGTGCGTTGGGCGGTTTGCTGCGCAGAAGAGGGCCCGGTCCACCTTCCAACGTTCAAGGTCCAGGTCTTGGAAGATCCAGGGGTTGTCGGCGTCCCGGATTGCATCGATCAAAGCCATTCCGCAGGCGCGATGGTCGACGTGGTTGATGCCGAATCCGACTTCGAGTTCCCACGTCAGAGAGATTGCCATGTGCGGGCGAACCGTGCGGATTCTGCGGGCAATCGCCTTGCGCACACTGTGATCGGGTTCCAGCATTCCGTCGCGAAAGTCGAGGATCTCCAGCGAGGCCGCACCGACGATCTCACAGGCGGCTTTCTGCTCCGTAGCGCGAATATCGGCGGTTCTGCACGGTTCGATTGAGGCGATGCCCGCTTCTCCGGCGGTCAGAAGCAGATAGTGGACGTCGATTCCCTCAGCCGCCCATTTGGCGACTGCTGCCGATGCGCCGTATTCCATGTCGTCCGGGTGGGCGACGACCGCAAGCACCCGTTCAACGCCTTCGGTGTCCAGCCTCGCAAGCTCAGTCATATCAACCACTCTAACCTCCGCCTCGGCGTCGGCCGCAGATGCTCAGCCAAGCCACCGCAGGCAAGTGGGGCGGCAGTTCGCAGAGAACTGCCGCCCCACAGGCTTTATACGATCATTTCTTGTTGTGCTGCTTTACTCCTTCACCCTTCTTCCAGGTGAGGTAGCCGCCTTCGAAGTTGACGCGCTTGTACTTGCCCCACGTGAACTCTTCGGTTGTGGGGTAGCCGAGTTTGCCGCGTTCAAAGCCCTGCTTGGCCCATTCCTTGCGGATACCGGAGTTGTACATGAGCTTGCGCGCACCGACCTTCGGCGACCAGTGGATCGAGCCGTTCTGGAACGCCTGGTAGCAGCCGCCGTCCTTGATGGTGCACGACTCTTCGCCTGTCGGGTAGCCGAGCTTGCCGCGTTCGTAGGCCTGAGCGGCCCACGCCTTCTGAATACCGGAGCCGAACCGGGTGAAGTGGGTGCCTGTCTTGGGGGAGTGGTGCACCGCGCCCTTTTCAAACGCACGGTAGGCGCCGCCGCCGGGCAGTCCACCGTGCTCCTTGCCCGTGGGCTTGCCGGTCTTGGACTTGTTGGCCTCGTGGAACTTCTGGATGGGGCTCTTGGGCTTTTCAGCCGGTGCCGGAGGCTTGCCCTTCTGGAAGCCGATGGCCTTCTTGCGGATGTCACCCAGCTGGCTGTACAGACCGTCGCCGGGGCAGTCGGTGTTGCCGATGTCCCTGTGGCTGGATACGCGCTGCACGGTCATCTTCGCACCCTTGGGGTACTTGCGGGTGGCGCCGCCTGCCGAGGTCAGGGTGACCTTGGAGTCGATCTTCCAGTTCCACTTCGAGGACTGCCAGGCGACGATGCGGGCAACCGAGTTGATTGCTGCCTCAGGCGCCTTCTTCTTGTAGGAGCCGATCACCGAAATGCCGAACGTGCCGCGGTTGACGCTCGATGCGTGGGCACCGATGGCGGCTTTGTCGAGCTTGGGGCGACCCTCGTAGATGTTGCCGTACTTGTCAACGAGCATGTTGTAGCCGATGTCGCACCAGTGACGGCTGCCCTGGTGGTAGGACTGGATACCGCGGAGGATGCCCGGAACCTGCTCCTTGGAGTAGCTGTTCGAGCCTTCCGTGTGGTGGATGATCGTCGCGGTGTTGCGGTTGGTCGTCGAAGTCGAGCAGCGAGCCTTCCGCGCACCCCACTGCTTGCGCGAGAAGTACTTGAAGCCGCCGATGGATGCGGCTTTCTTGGCGTTGAGTTTGCCGCCGGCGATGGGGCCGCTGCCGGCTGCCGAGGTGGAGTCGGCTTCCGGCGCGGACGATGCGGGTTCGTTGAGGTCGGGGGAGGAGAATGTGCCTTCGTCGTTGACGCCGCCGACCATGGTGCGGTCGGCGTCCGTGATCGGGGTGGTCGTGACGGTCACGGTGACGGGTGCGCCCTTGGTGCGCACTTCGATCTTTTCGTTGTAGGCAGCGCTGACGGCTCCCGTGCCGGGGGTGTTGGCCTCGTTCGAGCCGTCGTCGGGGCCTTCGTCAGGGTCGGCCTCGAGTTCCTGCCACATCGACCATTTGAGGCTGTTGGTGACTTTCGAGCGGTACTCGATGGTGGGGTCAGCGTCTGATGACCATGTGGCACCGAAGATGACAACGGAGTTTTCATTGCCCTTGCCGGTTGCGCTGATGAGGGCCGATGTGCCGTCGTCAACTTTCTGTTTGACGGTTTCGACCTTGGGATCCTGCCCGTCGCTGTCCTTTTCCTGCGGAGTGCTGGCGGGGGTCTCCTGCGGTGCCGGTTCGGAGCTGCTGCCGGCGCTCGGCGCCGCGGCAGCGGGCACGGCTACCGCAACGGCGAGCCCAATGGCGCCGAGTGTTGCCGGTAGGTGTCGCATGTGAGTCCTTTTCATGGGGAAGACAAAGGTTTTTCTCACTGTACGGGCTGATAAGCCGCTGTCGGCGTATTGTTGTGGGCGTTTTGCAAAAGAGTCCTAGCCCGTGCCGCGCTGCGCGCACTGTCGAACGGGCCCTCGCCCACGCCCACGGGAAGACGTGCAGTGTTGCACGCACCCTTGAGAGGACAGCCGAGGTGCGGGCAGAGTCCGAAGTGAGCTTCAGCTTGGGCGAGGAAAGCTCGGAAGACTAGGGCACCAGCAGAAACGGGGACCGCGGAAGGTTCCGCGGTCCCCGTCTGTACGCATCGACTGCGTGTGCCCTAAAGGGTCAGTCGACCGAGATTTCGCCCATGCGGTCCCAGTCGCTGCCTTCGACCTTGCGGGACACGATGAGCGGGGTTTCCTTCAGGTGCTGCGGGAAGTCCTGCTGCATCTTCTTGAAGTGCTCCGAATTGACGTGAGTGCTGGCGGCTTCGTCATCGGCAAAGCCCTCGACGAGCACGTACTCATCATCGCGCTCCAGGCTCTTGGACCAGTCGAACCACAGGTTGCCCGGCTCTGCGCGCGTGGCCTCCGTGAATTCGCGGGCGATGTTGGGCCAGTCGGCCACGAACTCGTCTTTGACACGGAATTTGACGACGATGAAGTACATATCCTGTCCTTTCTCAGGGTGTGGCAGATCCTCGGTGGGCCTGCCGTATCAGCGCTTGTTGGCGCGTTTGATCTGCCGGCCGAGGATGAACATGCGGACTGTGCCGAAGATGCCGGCGATGACGATGCCCGCAATTGCGGCAAGCAGAATGGATACGCCCAGCGGCAGGGTGAACTCCCAGCCGAAGTAGTAGAACTGGGTCGGCTCGTTGTTTTGGATGATGAAGATGAGCAGAAGCACCAGAATGAGGGCACCGATGATGAGCGAAGCCCAAATGCCCGCCGACAGTCCGCCGGAAGCCTTCACAGCAGGCGGCGGTGTCTGGGCCTGGGACTGTGCCGGTGTCTGTGCCTGCTGGGGTGCAGTTTCAGCTGCCTGTTCGACGGTTTCGGGGGAGCTGCTTTCAGGAACGGGGGAGTGATCGCCGTTGGGCTGAGTCATGGGGACGTCCTTTCTCTCTGCACCCATTCTTTCATCCGCGCCCGCGCAGGTCAGCTTGTCGGGGCATCGGGTTTGTCACTGTGCACACAGCGCTGAGGGCCGGACGCGGTGAACTTCCGGCCCTCAGCTGTTGTCTGTCAGATCGACGCTCAGCCCAGCTCGTCGATAATCGCGTTGAACGTCTGCGACGGGCGCATGAGTGTGCTCAGCGTTTCGTCAGCAGGGTTGTAATAGCCGTTGAGGTCGACCGGCTGGCCCTGAACAGCCAGCAGCTCCTCGGTGATGACGCCTTCCTTTTCGCGCAGCGCTTCGGCAATGGGAGCCAGTGCCTTGGCGAGCTCGGCGTCGTCAGTCTGCTTGGCCAGCTCTTCTGCCCAGTACAGGGTCAGGTAGAAGTGGCTGCCGCGGTTGTCGATTTCGCCGACCTTGCGCGAAGGCGAGCGGTTCTCGTTGAGGAACGTCTCCGTTGCCCGGTCCAGGGTGTCTGCGAGAACACCGGCACGCTGGTTGTCCTGCGAGTGCAGGAAGTGGCGGAAGGACTCGGCAATGGCGAAGAACTCGCCGAGCGAATCCCAGCGCAGGTGGTTTTCCTGCTGCACCTGCTGGACGTGCTTGGGCGCCGATCCGCCAGCACCGGTCTCAAACAGCCCACCGCCGGCAAGCAGCGGAACCACCGAGAGCATCTTCGCCGATGTGCCCAGTTCGAGGATCGGGAAGAGATCGGTGTTGTAGTCACGCAGCACGTTGCCGGTCACCGAAATGGTGTCCTGGCCGTTGCGGATGCGGGCCAGGGAGTGCTTGGCGGCATCCACGGGGCTCATGATCTGGATGTCCAGGCCCGAGGTGTCGTGATCCTTGAGGTAGGTGTTGACCTTCTCGATGAGGTTGCGGTCGTGTGCCCGGTTCTCATCGAGCCAGAACACGGCAGGGGTGTCCGACAGACGAGCGCGGGTCACAGCGAGCTTGACCCAGTCGCGAATCGGAATGTCCTTCGTCTGGCATGCGCGCCAGATGTCGCCGGTCTGGACTTCGTGGGACATGAGGACATCGCCCGCGGCGTTGACGACTTCAACCGTGCCGGGGCGGTCGAGGATGAACGTCTTGTCATGGCTGCCGTACTCTTCGGCTTTCTGCGCCATGAGGCCGACATTCGGCACGGTGCCCATAGTGGCGGGATCGAGCGTGCCGTTGGCCTTGCAGTCCTCAATGGTGGCCTGGAAGACCCCGGCGTAGCTGGAGTCGGGGATGACAGCCAGGGTGTCGTGCTGACCGTCGTCAGCGCCCCACATCTTGCCGCCGTCGCGGATCATTGCGGGCATGGAAGCGTCCACGATGACATCCGAGGGCACGTGCAGGTTTGTGATGCCGCGCGAGGAGTCGACCATGGCCAGTGCGGGGCCGTTTTCGAAGCCCGCGTCGATTTCGGCCTTGACACCCTGAGCAACTTCGGGGTCGAGAGCGTCAAGCCCGTTGAGCAGGGCTGCCAGGCCGTAGTCCGGGGTGAGGCCTGCGGCGGTGAGCTCTTCACCGTACTTTTCGTAGACCTCCGGGAAGAACGCGCGGACAACGTGGCCGAACAGTTCGGGGTCGGACACCTTCATCATGGTGGCCTTGAGGTGGACGGAGAACAGAACGCCGTCCTTCTTGGCCTGGGCGATCTGCTCCTTGAGGAACTTCTCCAGGGCGCGGACGTTCATGAAAGTCGAGTCGACGACTTCGTCCTTGAGGACCTTCAGGCCGTCCTTGAGAACAGTGGTTTCGCCGTCTTCGCCGCGCAGGCGGATCTGCAGGGTGTCGTCGGCTTCCATGACGACAGACTGTTCGTTCGAGCGGAAGTCGTCAGCGGACATGGTTGCCACGCGGGTGCCAGAGTCCTTCGTCCATTCGCCCATCCGGTGCGGGTGGGCCTTGGCGAAGTTCTTCACAGCCTGCGGTGCCCGTCGGTCGGAGTTGCCTTCGCGCAGGACCGGGTTGACGGCCGAACCGAGGGCACGTCCGTAGCGTTCGCGGATGTCGCGCTCTTGTTCGGTCTTCGGCTCTTCTGGGAATTCGGGAAGGTCGTAGCCCTGGCTCTGCAGTTCGGCAATAGCCGCCTTCAGCTGCGGAACGGATGCGGAGATGTTGGGCAGCTTGATGATGTTGGCTTCAGGCTTCTTGGCCAGTTCGCCGAGCTCGGCCAGGGAGTCGGGGTGCTGCTGGTCTTCGGGGAGGACATCGCCAAACTGTGCCAGGATTCGACCGGCCAGTGAGATGTCGCGTGTTTCGACCTCGACACCGGCGGTGTGCGCGAAGGCTTCAACGATCGGCTTGAGCGAATACGTTGCAAGCAGAGGCGCTTCGTCGGTGCGGGTGTAGATGATCTTAGCCATTAAGAGGATCACTCCAACTCGCTATGGGATTGACGGGGGCCATTCTATCTATCCGCGGGTTCGCCCTCCGGCGGCCCTCGCATCAGCTGGGCGCCGCTGCCGGTGCCGGTATCCTGTTGCCGTTCGCGAAGGAAGGACGGACAGGGTGGCCAAACTGTATTTTCGGCACGGAGCGATGAACTCCGGAAAGTCGACAGCACTCCTGCAGGCTGCGTTCAACTACGAAGAGCGAGGACAGCGGATTCTGCTGGCCAAGCCGCACGTCGACACAAAGGGTGCGGACAAGATCATTTCGCGTCTGGGAGTCTGTCGCACCGTCGACATCCTCGTGCGCGAAGACGACGATGTCGAGACCGTTTTCCGCGAAGCCGCCGAGTACGCCGATCCCTCCGCCCTCATCACCCACGTCGACCAGCCGGTGCAGCCGGTTTCCTGCCTTCTGGTGGACGAAGCCCAATTCCTCACCGCTGAACAGGTTGAGGGCCTCATGCGAATCGCGGTGGGCCAAAACGTTCCTGTCATGTGCTACGGCCTGCGCACAGACTTCCGCACGCAGGCGTTCCCAGGTTCGCGCAGGCTGTTGGAGATCGCCCACACCCTCGAAGAGCTCAAAACCATCTGTCGGTGCGGAAAGAAGGCCATGTTCAACGGGCGCAAGGCCGACGGCGATTTCGTCTTCGCCGGTTCGCAGGTGGCGATCGAGGGGGCTGATGTCACCTATGAGTCGCTCTGCCCGCAGTGCTATCTGGAGAAATCAGGCGGATCATTCGGCTGACCGCCGTGTGCTTCGCAGGAAGAAATAACGAACACTCACCGTTGGAGCTGATATGACTACACTGACCTACTCCGTTCTCAACCCCGAATCAGAAGACCTCCCGCTGCTCATCTTCGGCCCGCCCCTGGGCACACACGCTTCCGTGTGGGCATCTGTCGCAGCACGGCTTGCCGATGACTTCCGGGTGGTTCTCACGGAACTGCCCGGTCACGGCGCCGATGCTGGACGGGACTTCTCTGCTGAAGAGCCGGTGTCAGTTGCCTCCATGGCCCGAGGCGTCGTTGCGGTTGCCGACGAACTCGGTGCCGACTCCTTCGGCTACGCAGGCTGTTCGATCTCCGGTGGGGTAGCGCAGGAACTGGCGCTCAATCACTCCGACCGGGTGCGCGCGGCAGCTCCCGTGGCAACCGCGGCGAAGTTCGGTCAGCCGCAGGACTGGCACGACAGGATCGCAGGCGTGCGCAAAGACGGCATCGCCCCGTCCGTGCCGGACACACTCGACCTGTGGTTTGCGGCAGGCTTCCTCGATGACGACATCGCCGCGGGCCACATGGCCGCCCACCAGCTTCTGACAACACCGGCTGAGGCCTACATCGCGTGCTGTGAGGCGCTCGCCGACTACGACCTCTCCGAGCGCACCGCCGACATTGCGGTGCCCACGCTGTGGATATCGGCAGCCCAGGACGTCGTCAACACACCGGAGTCCATGGTGCAGTTGGCTGAGACGGCGCAGAACGGCACGCATGTCACCATTCCCGATGCCGGACACGTGTTCATGATCGAACACCCCGAACTCGCCGCCGAACACCTGGGCAAGTTCTTCCGCACCCACCTGTGAGGACCCATGACACAGCTGTTCAGTCCCATGACCCTGCGCGGACTCACCGTGCGCAACCGCGTGTGGCTGCCACCCATGTGCCAGTACTCGTGCGAAAACCGCGACGGAGTGCCGGGTCAGTGGCATCTGATGCACCTCGGCGCGCGTGCCGCAGGCGGCTTTGGCCTCATCATCACCGAGGCTTCCGCCGTTGTTCCCGAAGGACGGATCTCACCGCAGGACGCAGGCATCTGGAACGACGAACAGGCCCAGGCGTGGAAGCCCATTGTCGACTTCGCTCACGCTCAGGGAGCGGCCATTGGGATTCAGCTGGCGCACGCCGGTCGGAAGGCGAGCACGCACCGGCCGTTCCCCGGGGAAGAAAAGGGGACGGTGTCCAAGGAAGCCGGAGGATGGCCGACACTTGGACCCAGTGACCTCGCCTACCCGGGGCTTGCCGAACCGACTGCCATGAGTGCCGAAGACATCAGGGACGTCGTCGAAGCTTTTGGTGCGGCCGCCGAAAGAGCCGTCGCTGCCGGATTCGACACCGTCGAAATCCACGGCGCACACGGCTACCTGATCCATTCCTTCCTCAGCCCGCTGTCGAATGACCGCGACGACGAATACGGTTCAGGCACCGGCCGGTGGAAGCTGCTGCGCGACGTGCTGGCCGCGGTGCGTGCTCGGGTGCCGGAAGACTTTCCCGTGCTCGTGCGCATCTCCGCTGAGGAATGGGTCGACGGCGGTTTCGGGATTGACGAGGCTGTTGAACTTTCGCGCGTTCTGCACGAAGAGGGGTGCGATCTCATCGACGTGTCCGGGGGTGGGAACACTCCGGCTGACATCCCCGCAGGGCCGGGCTATCAGATCGGCTTTGCGCAGAGAATCCGCCAGGCCGGAGTGCCGACGGCGGCGGTCGGCCTCATCACCGACCCAGCACAGGCGCATACCATACTTGCCACGGGCCAGGCAGACGCCGTTCTCATCGGGCGGGCGGCGCTGCGCGAACCGTCGTGGCCGCTGCGCGCAGCCTGCGAACTCGGGCTCAGTCCTCGGGGGATTCCGTATCCGCCACAGTACGTGCGTGGCCGCTGGTGAGCTCCAGACCGGCAACACCGATCACCACAAGGACCAGACTTGCGATCTTGAGCAGGGGAAACGGCTCACCGGCAGCAGCCGCCCACACGGCGGTTGTTGCCGCGCCGATCCCCGTCCACATGGCATAGGCGGTACCCATCGGGATGATCCGCATTGCCAAGCGCAGACCCGTCAGAGACACCAGAAGTCCCGCATAGAACAGCAGAATCCAGCCGAAGCTTCGCAGTCCGCTGCTCAGGGCGTGTGCCCACAGGGCCTCACACGCTCCGGAGACCAGCAGAACAATCCACGCTCCGGCACGGGTGTTGGGTGCAAAGCGGTTCACGAGAACACCCCCAGGCCCACGATTCCGGCAATGAGGACAAAAACGAAGAAAAGCCGCTTCAGTGTGAGCTGTTCGCGACCGCGCAGAGCCGAATAGACAAGAGCGGCGACTGCGCCGACCCCAACCCACGCGGCGTAGCCTGCACCGACGGGAATCACCATCAGGCCCGCGTAGAGGCCGCCCATCGACACAATCGTGCCGATGCTGAACACAATGATCCGCTTGCGCATTGACCACGACGATTCACCCATAGCCGCAGCCCACATGGCTTCGAACGCGCCGGATATCAGCAGCACTGCCCACGCAACAGCAGAAGACTCGAACACGACACCCTCTCTGTGATGGACTGGGACTCAACGATAACAGCAGCATCGGGCCTTTCCCGGTGCGTCAGGGAGGCTGAGATGACCGAAAACACGATCAACACCCCTTCGCTCGAGATCCGCTGGACTGCGGTTTCGGATATGGAGAACAACGTCTACCTGGTCACCGACCGCGACAGCGGAGCCCGTCTGCTGGTCGACGCGGCGGACGACTGGCCCGCCATCAGGCAGTTCATAGGGGATGAGCCCGTGGAGCGCGTGCTCACAACACATCGCCACTGGGACCACATCCGCGCTCTGCGCGACGCGCTCGCAGCCACCGGCGCCGAATCCGCGGCAGGAGAATACGACGCGGCGGCCATTGAGGAAGAAACGGGCGTCGTCATCACCGAGCGCCTGCACCACGGAGACATCATCACCGTCGGCGACGTTGCCATTGAAATCGCCCACCTGCGCGGGCACACACCCGGTTCTATTGCGCTCATCATCCGCGACGGCGAGGACACCGTGCTCATTTCCGGGGACTCTCTGTTTCCCGGCGGGCCCGGCAAAACCTGGTCCGCCGAGGACTTTGCGAGCCTCATGGCCGACCTGCGCTCTAGGATCTTCGACGCGCTGCCCGACAACACGGCAGTGCTGCCGGGCCACGGTGCGCCGACCACAATCGGCGCGGAGCGACCACATCTGGATGAGTGGCAGGAGCGCGGCTGGTGAACACCGCCCGAATGCGCCGGGCACAGCCTTATAATTAGGGGTTGGGCCCACGCAGTGCGCCCGGATCTTCTGAGAAGAAAGTGAATTGATGGCAGCTGAGACATCACGCAAAAACAACCTCCGCAACGTAGCGATCGTGGCGCACGTCGACCACGGAAAGACCACGCTGGTCAACGCGATGCTCAAACAGGGCGGCGCGTTCGGGGACCACGGCGAGGTCCAGGACCGCGTGATGGACTCCGGCGACCTGGAACGTGAAAAGGGCATCACGATCCTGGCGAAGAACACCTCGATCATCTACAACGGCCCGTCAGCACCCGGTGAGCCCGTCACCATCAACGTGATCGACACCCCCGGCCACGCCGACTTCGGAGGTGAAGTCGAACGCGGCCTGTCAATGGTCGACGGGGTTGTGCTCCTGGTCGATGCTTCGGAAGGTCCGCTGCCGCAGACCCGCTTTGTGCTGCGCAAGGCCCTTGCGGCCAAACTCCCGGTGATCCTGCTGATCAACAAGACCGACCGCGGGGATGCCCGCATTGACGGTGTTGTTGAAGAAGCCCAGGACCTCCTGCTGGGACTGGCCAGCGACCTTTCCGAAGAAGACCCCGACATCGATGTCGACGCCGTTCTCGACGTGCCCACCATCTTCGCCTCAGCCCGCGCTGGAATCGCCTCGGCCGAACAGCCCGCAGACGGCGAAGTGCCAGCAGGCACCGACCTCGAACCGCTCTTTGCGGCCATCATGGAGAACATTCCAGCCCCGACCGTCACCGACGACGGCGTGCTGCAGGCCCACGTGACGAACCTCGACGCATCGCCGTTCCTGGGTCGTCTGGCACTCGTGAAGATCTACGGCGGCGTGCTGCGCAAGGGCGCCCAGGTCGGCTGGATCAACAAGGAAGGCGACCTCAAACAGGTCAAAATCACCGAACTGCTGGAAACCCGCGGTCTGGAGCGCGTGCCAGTCGAAGAAGGCGGAGCCGGTGACATCTTCGCAATCGCGGGCATCCCAGACGTCATGATCGGCGACACCATCACCGACCTTGACGATCCGCGCCCGCTGCCGCCCATCCACATCGACGATCCGGCGATCTCCATGACAGTCGGCACCAACACCTCGCCCATGGCCGGCCGCGAAAAGAACACCAAGGTCACCGCCCGCATGGTCAAGGACCGCCTCGACCAGGAACTGGTCGGCAACGTCAGCCTCAAGGTGCTGCCCACCGAGCGCCCCGACGCTTGGGAAGTCCAGGGCCGAGGCGAACTCGCCCTGGCCGTGCTGGTCGAGCAGATGCGCCGCGAAGGCTTCGAACTGACCGTCGGCAAACCGCAGGTCGTCACCAAGACGATCGACGGCACCCTGCACGAACCCGTCGAGCTGCTCACGGTCGATGTGCCCGAAGAGAACCTCGGGGCGGTCACCCAGCTGCTGGCCAGCCGCAAGGGCCAGATGGAGTCGATGACAAACCACGGCACCGGCTGGGTCCGCATCGAGTTCCGGGTCCCGGCACGCGGTCTCATCGGCTTCCGCACGCGGTTCCTCACCGAAACCCACGGTGCGGGCATTGCCAACTCCATCAGCGCCGGCTACATGCCGTGGGCCGGTGAAATCGAGTTCCGCAACACCGGTTCGCTCGTCGCCGACCGCGCGGGTGCGGCAACCCCGTACGCCATGATCGCCCTGCAGGAGCGCGGTTCGTTCATTGTCGAACCCACCTCGGAGGTCTACGAGGGCCAGATCGTCGGCGAGAACAGCCGCAACGAAGACATGGACGTCAACATCACCAAGGAAAAGAAGCTCACGAATATGCGCGCAGCCAGCGCCGACAGCTTCGAACACCTGGCCCCCTCGCGCAGACTCACGCTCGAAGAGTCCCTTGAATTCGCCGCGGAAGACGAATGCGTCGAAGTGACTCCCGGCGCCATTCGCCTGCGGAAGGTCATCCTCGACCAGGCTGAGCGGCGCAAGGCGGCCAACGCCCGCCGTCGCCGGGATTCCTGATGGACGGAGTCCTCTTCGTCCACGCCCATCCGGACGACGAATCTATCCTCACCGGCGGCACCATTGCCAGACTGCGCGAAGCTCAGGTGCCCCTCACGGTCCTCACCGCCACCCGCGGGGAGGGCGGTGAGGTCATCGGTCCGCTGTCAAGCACCCTGGAAGGCCGCCGCGAAGCGCTGGCCGCCCACAGGGAGGGCGAGCTTGCCGATGCGATGAGAGTCCTCGGCGTGGACGACTGGGCGTTTCTCGGCACTCCCACCGGCGGGGCCGGTCAGCTGCCAGAACGCCGCTTTGAGGACTCGGGAATGGAATGGGGTCCTGACGGCCATGCGCAGGTGCCAGCGGACACCCCGCCCGAATCGCTGTGCGCAGCGAAAGTCGATGACGTCGCCGCATATATTGCAGCAGTCATCGAAGACCGTCGGCCGCGCCTCGTCGTGACCTACCCGGCAGGCGGGGGATACGGCCATCCGGACCACGTGCGCGTGCACGAAGCAACACTGCGCGCGATGTCGAAGCTCAAACGCAAACATCGGGCGCGGATCATCTACGTCGACACACCCCAGGATGCCGTCGACCAGATGTTCAACGTGGACCGTCCCGGCTTCGACCTCACCGGCTTCGAAGCCGCCCAAAAAGTCCCCACGATCCCGGCCGAAGACCCTGTTGTTCTCAGCCAGGACATCAGCGCTCAGCGCGCCCGCAAAGCCCGCGCGATGGCAGCCCACGCCACTCAGCTGCAGGTTGCCGGGGATTTCTACGCCCTGTCGAACAACATCGGCACCGTGCTGCTGGACACCGAATACTTCACAGCCCCCCGCGGTGCATCCGGTGCCGACATCCTCGAGTTCCTGGTTGAGGATGACCACCCAGAGCCGCCCACTCCTGCAGCGATGGTGTTCTCAAGTGTCTTCCTCGGGTTCATCGCCGGTGCTCTCGGCACATTTCAGCATCTGGGAGCGTCCCTGTTCGATCTTGCCGGACAGGCGGTCATTGTGCCGTGGGGACTGCTTTTGGCACTGGCTCTGGCCGGCTGCGTGCTGTGGTACGTCGCCGAAGCCAACCGCTCAACTGCGGCACTCGTGCTCAGCGCGGTGACCATGAGCCTGACGGCGTTCATCGGCTCACAGCCGGCCCTGCTTCCCGGCGGCAGTGTCCTGGTCACTGGGACTCTGCGATCCGTGGCCTGGCTTTTCGGACCCATGATCATCGCCGCCGTCTTGTCATTCACCCTGCCGAGTCTGCGCACAAACCGAAAGCTCTGATATGTCAAAAGCTCTGCGGGCCACCCTGACGGCTGCCGCGGTTGTTGTCATCGGCTATGTGGCTTTGGCTTTTTGGACGGGCCGGGCTGTTCCCGCCGGAACTCACGTGGCTGGAATCGATATCGGCTCGATGAGCCGCGAGGAAGCCGTGAAGGCTCTCGACGAAGGGCTTGCGGAGCGTTCTGAAGCACCCGTCCTGCTCAGTGCGGGGGAGGGCACGGAGGCCGAGTTCTCACCGGCTGATGTTTCGCTGGACTATTCGGCCGAAAACACGGTCGATGCGCTCACCGGCGCCCGGTTCAACCCAGTTGACATCTTTCGCGGCCTGACCGGAAGGCCAAACCACAAATCACTGGCCATTGAGGTCGACAGCCAGGCGCTCGACACGACGGCGGAATCTTTGGCTGAAGACCTCAGCGTGACTCCGAAGAACGCCGAGCTGGCCTTCTCCGGGGACAAGCCGGAAATCACCGAGGGCAAAAACGGGCGCGAGGTCACAGCAGCGGACATTGTCGATGCCGTTGAGACCCAGTGGCCCGCACAGGACGGTAAACCCCTGAGCGCGGAGGCGGAGGCCGTTGAGCCCGACATCACCGATGCTGAAGCACAGCGGGCAAAAACGGATATTGCCGAACCGGCCGTCGCATCCCCGGTGATCTTGGAGGCAGCCGGCGAAAAGTCCGGTGAAGAACTCAAGCTCTCACCCAAGGCAATTGCCCAGGCGGCTTCCTTTGTTCCCAGAGACTCCGAACTCGCTCTGGAACTCGACGGCAAGGCGCTGAAGACAGCGCTGTTTGAGGAAAACGACGGTGTGGGCGAAGAAGCCCAGAACGCCAGCTTTGAGTTCTCCGACGGCAAGATGTCGGTGGTGCCTTCGAAGGACGGGATTTCGGCAAAGGACGCTGATGTGCAGAAAGCCGTCGACGCCGCCCTGTCAGCTGACGACCGCAGGGCCGAGGTTCCCCTGACTGCGAAGAAGGCGTCATTTACGACAGACGATGCCAAGAACATGAAGATGGAGACGATCGGCAAGTTCTCCACCCCGTACTCGTCACAGGCGGGTCGAGACACGAACCTCAAAGTCGCGTCCGGAAAGGTCGACGGCACCGTTGTTCAGCCGGGTGAGCAGTTCAGCCTCAACAAAGCACTCGGGAAGCGCACCGCCGCCAACGGCTATCGCAAAGCCGGTGTGATCTCGGGTGGAGAGATGAAAGACGACTACGGCGGCGGCGTTTCGCAGGTGTCGACGACGCTGTTCAACGCCGCGTTCTTCTCCGGTATGCAGCTGGACGAGCACAAAGCCCACTCGCGCTATATTTCGCGCTACCCGGAGGGTCGCGAAGCCACGCTCGACTGGCATTCGATCGACATGGCCTTCACCAACACCTCGGACAAACCAGTCGTGCTTCACATGTCGGTGTCCGACGGCAAGGTCAATGCTGAAATCAAGGGTGAGAAGACTCTCGAAGTCGAAGCCGGAAAATCGGGCCGCTTTGCCCACACGAGTCCGTCCACCGTGAAGAAGTCCGGGCCGAGCTGCAAACCGCAATCGCCCAGGGGCGGCTGGTCGATCACGATCTATCGCACGATGAAGAACATTGAGACCGGCAAAGTGAGCAAGGATCAGTTCACGACCGTGTACTCGCCGGTCAATCGGATTGAGTGCGACTAGGCTCCCTGGTTCTGCGCCGCGTCGTTCTGCACTGCGAACCAGAAGCGGTGGTGCTCCGCAAAGCCCAAACTGGACAGCAGCGCCGTCGCATCTTCGTTTGCCGCGGGAACATCGCAGCCGAGAGACCGAATGCCCTGAACCGCAGCCAAGCGGGCGGCAGCCTGCACGAGGGCCCTCCCGGCACCGCGGCGGCGAAGCTGCGGATTGACAACCAGATTGTCCAACCAGCCCCACTTGCTGGCAACAGCCAGCCGCACAGCACCCACAAGCGACTTCGACCCATCAGGGTGCACTGCGACGGCTGAGAGAATAATCACCTGCGGTGCACTGTGGACAAGCGCGCGCATGTCCTCGGTGTCGTCATGACCCCACGCTGACAAGTGCACCGCGTGGGCCCTGTCGGACTGCACGATCTCGAGCCCCTGCGGCGGCTGGGCGGCACCAGCGGCTTCGCGGGCCGGAGCTGTCATCGTGATCCAGGTGTCGCTGGGGGTGAAACCTGCCGGTCGCAGCAGCTGGGACACCTGGGCCGAGGCGGAGTCGAGTTCGCCTTGTGCTCCAGCTGAGAAGATCTGCAGGGCAGGGTGAAGGTCTCGGTCGGCGTACCACTTCTGAACGGCCCCCAGGGCCTCTTCCGCGGGGAACTGAGGGTCGGTGAGCACGAGGGCGGAGTTCGCCCGCGCATCGGCCCCGGGAGCGGCGCGCAGAAGCCACCCGGACTCCACTGCCGACTGCGCACCCTCATCAGAGCTGAGTTCTTCGGCAACCGCGTCCCGGTTGAGCCACACGGTTTCACCCGGCAGCCACACCTGCGCTGAAATGCGGCGCAGATCCGCTGTCGACACCGTGGAGTGGACAGGGCCGGGGCGCTGAGGCGCCGGTGGGATTTCGTGGGCGAGCTCAATTGAGGACCGATCAATCCGCACGGGGCCGCGCTTGGAGTCGACCGTCACGGAGTCAGCATCTGCGGCGAGAACACTCCCGAGAGCGTCTGTCAGCTGTCCGCCGTCGCTGTAGCGGATGACCACGCGCATGCCCGGCTGCGGTTCGAACACTCTTCTGACCTCCGATGGCGACCGAGACTGGAAACGTCACCACCTTAGCGGGGGAGTAGTCTTGGACCAGACGAATTCAGCCGGGAGCGTGTCACCGCACGCTCAGCAGAAGGAGCCCCAGTGACCTACATCATTGCCCAGCCCTGTGTTGACCTCAAGGACCTCGCCTGCGTCGACGAATGTCCCGTTGACTGCATCTACGAAGGCGAGCGGATGCTCTACATCCACCCCGACGAATGTGTGGACTGCGGCGCCTGCGAACCGGTCTGCCCCGTTGAGGCCATCTACTACGAAGACGATGTTCCAGAAGAGTGGGCGGAGTACTACACGGCCAATGTCGACTTCTTCAACGACCTCGGCTCTCCCGGCGGTGCCGCCGGAGTCGGCAATGTCGGCTACGACCACCCGATCGTCGCAGCACTTCCCAAACAGGAACACGACGAGTGACCTACGAACGCTACGGCCTTCACCTGGAGGCCTACCCGTGGGACCGCCTGGCCGCCGTACGGCAGACAGCCGAAGCACACCCCGGTGGCATCGTCGACATTTCGATCGGCACGCCCATCGATCCCACACCGGAACTCGTGCAGGAGGCCCTGCGGGCCGCGGCAGACGCTCCGGGCTACCCCACAGTCGACGGCACGGCACAGCTGCGCGAAGCGATTGCCAGCTGGTCCAAGCGCGTGCGGGGAATCGAACTTGACCCGGACAGTGAAATCCTGCCGACCGTCGGGTCGAAAGAGTTCGTTGCCGCCCTGCCGAGCCTGCTGGGGCTCGCTCGACTGGGACTGCGTGTGGCCTGCCCGTCCCAGGCGTACCCCACGTACGAAATCGGTGCGCGCCTGGCCGGTGTCGAATGCGTGCGCATCAATGCTGCCGACATTGCCGCGGGAGCATCGCTGGAAGGCGTGGGACTGCTGTGGCTCAATTCGCCGAGCAATCCCACCGGTCGCATTGATTCGCTGGAAGAGCTGCGGGCGGTCGTTGCAGAAGCGCGTCGCCACGGCACTGTGGTGGCCGGGGATGAATGCTACGCAGCTCTCAACTGGAGGGGCGAAAGGCCGACCCCGTCAGTGCTGGACCCGGACGTCATCGGGGATGACCGCAGCGGTGTGCTGAGTGTTTACTCGCTGTCGAAGCAGTCAAACCTCGCCGGATACCGAGCGTCATTCGTCACGGGCGACCGGGTGCTCATCCGCGAGCTGACCACCACGCGCAAGCATCAGGGCATGATTGTTCCCGCGCCCGTTCAGGCCGCGATGGTTGCCGCACTGAACGACGATGCGCACTGGAAACAGCAGCGTGAAGCCTACCGGCGCCGCCGTGAGATTCTGCGCCCTGCCGTCGAACAGGCTGGGCTGCGCATCGACCATTCGGAAGCGGGCCTGTACCTGTGGGCAACCCGCGGCGAAGACTGCATGGCAACGCTGGAGTGGCTGGCTGGACTGGGCATTATGGCCGGCCCCGGCTTCATCTACGGACCAGAGGGCGGGCAGCACGTCCGGCTTGCCCTGACAGCACCGGACGACAGGATCTGCGCGGCAGCGCAACGACTGCGCGGAAGCTCAAATATCACACGTTGAGTGAACTCTCAGCGATTTACTGTTTTTCCCACAATTGGGTAATCTTCTTCATGTCTCTCAACCACAGCGGAACAGAGAGTGCGAAGTTCGAACAGAGGAGAATCAATGGCGGCGGACGGCTTCCTTCGGGTAGATGACCATGAGCTCGAACTCGAAGGCATCGGGTCAACAGCCGGTACTGAGGGGCTGAACATCAGCAAGCTCCTGACCGAAAGCGACCGTGTGACGTTTGACCCCGGCTTCGGCAACACCGCCCCGTCAACTTCCGCCATCACCTTCATCGACGGGGCTGAAGGCATCCTGCGCTACCGCGGCTATGCCATCGAAGACCTCGCCGAGAACGCATCATTCGTCGAAGTCGCCTACCTCCTCATCAAGGGCGAACTGCCCACTGCTGAACAGCTGAAAGCCTTCGAAGACCGCATCGCCCAGCACGTGGAAGTTCCCCAGGGCGTCTACGACATCGTCGCGGCCATGCCAGAAGACGCCCACCCCATGTCGATCCTCTCAACCGCCGTTTCGGCTCTGGGCACCTTCAACCAGGACACCATCGACGTCTACGACGACGCACAGATGGAAGAAGCTGCCGTTCGCCTGCTCGGAGCCATGCCGGTTCTGACCGCTCTTGCCCACCGTCGCCGCTTCGGCGTTGACTCAGTCGTCCGCCCCGAACCGCAGTACGGCCTCGTCGGCAACTTCTTCCGCAGCAACTTCGGCGTCACCGGCGAAGAATTCGCCGACAGTGAGAATGTCCGCAAGGCACTTGACCTGCTGTTCATCCTGCACGCAGACCACGAACAGAACTGCTCGACATCTTCGGTGCGCCTGGTCGGTTCGTCGGAGGCCAACCTCTACCAGTCGATTGTCGCCGGCATCAACGCACTTGCCGGTCCGCTGCACGGCGGCGCGAACTCCGCAGTGCTGGAAATGCTCGAAGAGATTTCGCAGTCCGACGACGGCGCTGAAAGCTACATGGAGCGGGTCAAGAACAAAGAGCGCGGCGTGCGGCTGATGGGCTTTGGCCACCGGGTCTACAAGAACTACGACCCGCGCGCTGCCATCATCAAGCACACCGCACACGACATCATCGAAGAACAGGGCGGCAACGACGACCTGCTTGATCTGGCAACTGCGCTGGAGAAGGTTGCCCTTGACGACGACTACTTCGTCAGCCGCAAACTGTACCCGAACGTCGACTTCTACACCGGCCTGATCTACAAGGCCCTTGGATTCCCCACGGACATGTTCACGGTGATCTTCGCCATGGGCCGTCTGCCCGGCTGGATTGCCCAGTGGATTGAAATGCGCGGTGACGACACCACCCGCATCGGCCGTCCGCGCCAGATCTACACCGGCGAAAAGCATCGGACCTACCCGTCGCACTGACGGCTGGGCGAAGGCGGGGTGGGGCACTGTGCCCGCCCCGCCTTTTTCGTGAAAGGACACTATGACCAGCTCTGATACTTCGAACGACGAACTCTTCTACACGAAGGGGTCACTGCACCTGCGCAGCCAGCACGTACCGGAGACAACCGCTGACCAGAGGCTGCTGGACAACCGCCCGGATTCGGAGTGGGTACACGAAGACCCGTGGCGGACCATGCGGATCCACGCGGAGTTCATCGAGGGGTTCAGTTCGCTGGCAGGACTGCCGACGGCGGTGTCGATCTTCGGCTCTGCGCGCCTGAACGAAGGAACAGAGGAGTACGCCCTGGCCGAAGAGCTCGGCCGCAGACTCGTGGCCGAGGGCTATGCTGTTGTCACCGGAGGCGGGCCCGGAATCATGGAGGGCGGCAACAAGGGCGCGGCCGAAGCCGGCGGGACATCGGTGGGGCTGGGCATCGAGCTGCCGTTCGAATCGGGGCTCAACCCCTACGTGGGCATCGGCATCAACTTCCGCTACTTCTTCGTGCGCAAGACGATGTTCATGAAGTACTCCTCGGCAGCAATTGTGCTGGCCGGCGGCTTTGGAACCCTCGATGAGCTGTTTGAGGCCCTCACACTTGTCCAGACCCGCAAGAAGAACCGCTACCCGGTGGTGCTCATGGGCACGGATTTCTGGTCGGGTCTCGTCGATTGGATTCGCACCGCGCTCGTTGAACGCGGCACGATTTCGCCAGGTGATGCTGAACTGTTCCACCTGACCGATTCGGTCGATGAAGCCATAGCCTTTATTCACGAATCCGCTGACAAGCCGATTCCCACCGGTCGTTTTCGTCCGTGACGTTCCGAGTTCGCGGGGTTGAGGCAGGGCCGCTGCAGCCGGTCATCATGGCCGTCATCAACCGGTCGACGGATTCTTTCTACACGTCTGCCGCAACCGTCGATGATGCTCTGCGCAGCGCCGAGCCAGCCGTCGGCGAAGGCGCCCGGATCCTCGACATCGGGGGAGTGCGTGCCGGTCGCGGGCCGGCCGTGTCTGAAGCCGAGGAGATTGCTCTGGTCACACCGGTGATCTCTGCTTTGGCCGAGGAGCACCCGGATGTGCTCATCTCGTGTGATACCTACCGGGCGCCGGTAGCCCGCGCTGCCGTTCAGGCCGGTGCTGGCCTGATCAACGACACGTGGGCGGGTGCTGATCCGGACGTCGCATACGCCGCCGCCGAGGCGAAGGCCGGCTTGGTCTGCTCCCACACCGGCGGCCTGACGCCGCGGACGGACGCGCATCGCAATCAGTTGGGACTGTCTTCGGCTGAGGTCATGCCCACGGTCATGGCGGGGCTTGCGCAGCTGCGCACAAAGGCGCTGGCGGCAGGCGTACCCGAGCGGGCCATCATT
Source organism: Brevibacterium sp. Marseille-P9724 (assembly GCF_902500275.1). NCBI lineage: Bacteria > Bacillati > Actinomycetota > Actinomycetes > Micrococcales > Brevibacteriaceae > Brevibacterium > Brevibacterium sp. Marseille-P9724. The sequence continues at coordinate 84,226 of NZ_LR722990.1, forward strand.
CTTGACCCGACACCAGACTTCGGAAAGAACACCTATCAGTCGGCTGCTGTTATGCGGGACCTCGGCATGCTCACGGCCGGGGAGAGCGCTGTGATGCTCGCGATCTCGCGCAAAGACTTCGTGGGCGAGCTCGTGGGCTCGCAGGGGCCGAACGATCGCCTGGCTGCCACGATTGCCGCCACCGCGCTGGCGGTTGATGCAGGCGCCGCCGTCATCCGCACGCACGACCCGGCAGAAACCCGTCAGGCGGTTGATGTGGTTGTGGGCATACGCGGTCTGCGGCCGCCGGTGCGCGCACAGCGGGGCCTGCGCTGAGCACCTGTGAGAGGATAGGCCCATGGCCTGGATGATCATTGGAGTGTGCGCTGCTCTCATCATGTTCGCAGCGGCTGCCGCCGGCGCCTTCGGCATTTTCGACTCCGGTATGAGTCAACCCGAAGCAGCTCTGCCCTCGCAGGATGCATCCGCGGCTGATATCGCCCAGATGCGGTTCTCACCGGCCGTCGGCGGCTACCGCCGGGATCAGGTCGATCGGGCCATCGAGATCCTTGTTGCACGCATAGAAGAACTCGAAGAAGCAGACGGTGTCTCAAGCGAACAGTGAAGCAGCGCGGGAACGCACGTCGTGGTTTTCCGCCGAGCAGCTGACTTCGTCGCTGCTGCGGCTGCCGGTGTGGGCGCAGGCCGCGCTTGTGTATGCCGTCAGCCGTGCGGTGTCACTGCTGCTGTTCAGCATTGTCATGCGCTTCCAGGCGCCCACGTTCTGGTCGGAGAACAAACCGCCGACTCTCTATGAGTTTCTGGGGTTTTGGGATGCTGACTGGTACCGCCGAATTGCCGATGAAGGCTATCCGCGAGTCCTTCCGCTCAATGACAGCGGCGAAGTCAAGCAGAACCAGTGGGCCTTCTATCCGCTGCACCCCACGATCGTCGGCTGGCTGCGCGACCTTACGGGCATTGACTACAAGATCCTCTCGCCGATCGTGTCGCACATCTTCGGGCTTGCCGCAGCGATCGCCATTCTGTATCTGTTCCGTCGGCACGCAGATGGTGTCCGCGCTCTCGCCGGGACGGCGCTCGTCTTCTTCTTTCCCGCGGCGGCCGTGTTCTCGACGGGCTATTCGGAAGCCGCCGGCATCTTCTTCTTGGCCCTGGCCCTGCTGTGCGTTGACGCTCGTCGCTATGTGCTGGCCATTCCGGCCGTTCTGCTCATGGACCTCGCCAGGCCCATAGGGGTGGCGTTTTCGTTCTTCATGCTCATCCACCTGCTGGACCGGATTCGTCGACGAAGAACAGAGCCGTATCCGGTGCGCGAAGCCGTCACGTCGTGGACGCTGGGTGTGCTGTCGTGCTTCTTTGCAGTGCTGCAGCCGCTGGGCGCCTGGATGCTCACAGGAGAGTTCGACGCGTACAGGAAGACCGAGGCCGCGTGGACGGGACACACGGAGGTCTTCACGCAGTGGCTGACCGCATCGACCCGCTACCTGGGCTGGTGGGGGCCGATTGCGCTGGCACTGCTGATCGTGCTGTTCGTGTGGGGAACACTCGGACCGAGCGGTGAGCTGATCGGCCGGACGCAGAAGCAGTTCCTGTTCGGCTACGCCGTGTATCTGCTGATGTTCTTCACTCCGCAGACTTCAACCCTGCGCCTGATCCTGCCGATGTTCGGACTGGCGATGGTGCAGGCGCGCAGTCGATCCCGCACCGCTTTGGCCACTGCGCTCATCGGCTTCACGATTCTGCAGCTGCTGTGGATATCGCTTCTATGGCGTCTTGTCCCGCCAACGGGCTTCCCGCCGTGATCGGTGCGCGTATGACGAAGATGGTCTCGTTATGTGCGAAACCCTACAAAGTGTTGGATAATGGCTGATAACTGTGTTCGGCGAAAGGATTTGGAATGGCAGCTCAGAAGCCTCGCACTGGTGACGGCCCTCTTGAAGTGACGAAAGAGGGACGCGGCTATGTCCTTCGCCTGCCCGTCGAAGGCGGCGGTCGTCTGGTAATTGAAATCAGCCAGGACGAAGCTCAGGATCTCAAGGGTGTCCTTGCCGGAGCTCTTGACGGCTGATCATCGCTTCGCAAATCCCGTTCTCCCGGTGGGGAGGGCGGGATTTTTCGTTCTGGGATCAGTGCCGCACCGCAAGCAGTCCCGCATCAACGGGCAGGAGTACGCGGTTGGGGGAATCTTGAAGATCGGCCAGAACACGGCGCAGAGCAGTCGAGGTGGCGTCGCGGGTCGCAGGGTCAGCGACGGTTCCCGACCCCAGAGCGTCATTGACTACCAGCAGCCCACCGCTGCGCACTTTCGTCAATGCCTGCGGCACGATCTCCGGAAAGCCCGCGGGGTCGGTGTCAACGAAGACGAAGTCGTAGCCACCCGGTGAGAGTCGGCTGAGAACAGATTCTGCGAAGCCCTGAATGAACCGGATCCGGTGGGCTTTGAAACCGGCGACCTCGGCCAGTTCAGCGGCGACCGACTGCCGCTCACGGTCGATGTCGACGCTGGTGAGCATTCCGCCGGGCCCGAGTCCGGCGAGTATCGCCAAGGTTGAAGCTCCGGTGCCCGTGCCGAGCTCGACGACGTTCTTGGCACCCGTCAGCTTGACGAGCATCGTCACCAGTCTGGCCGATGTGGCGCCAAGCGGTGCACTCTGGTAGTCGGCCGCGATTGTGCGCGCAGCTTCTTCCGCAGCTGTCGCGGTGTTGAACCGAGAAGCGTAGTGGCTGTCAGCCGCCCAGTTCCTGGACAATCGCTCCTCCTGTTCAGCATTCGCTCGCTTCGGGCTTGCAAAACCCCGTGAGATAAGCATAGTCACAGGCCCAAGCGCGTGCTTGACCTCGGCGGAAGGCGGTGGTTGCCACGGCTTAGAATGGTGTGCATGTTCGGGATCAACGGGACTGAGTTCATCATCATCGTGCTTGTTGTTCTCATTGTCGTAGGACCCCAGCGCATGCCGGAGTACGCCGCCCAGCTGCGTGATTTCGTGAAGACCCTGCGTCGGCAGATAGTCAGCCTGCGCGACAGCGTGCAGGACGAAATGGGCGATGACTTCAAAGACGTCGACTGGCAGAAGTTCGATCCTCGCCAGTACGACCCGCGCCGGATCGTGCGTGAAGCCCTCATGGAAGACGATGAGCCTGAACCTGCTGACGATCGCCCCCTTGAGCCCATGCGGCTCTCACCGCTGCAGAGGTACTCCGAACAGGCCAGCCAGCGCGACACATCGAAACCGGCGCCGTTCGATACGGAAGCCACCTGACAGCCGACCCACTGTTGTGAAACCAGAAGAGGGGCGTGCGAAGGTTCAACACCTCGCACGCCCCTCTTCTTCAGCTGTCTGCAGCGCTCAGGCCGGCGACAGTCCCAGCGAACGACCGGCGAGGCCTCGCGAACGGCGGCTGAGCTGCTGGGCAATTGCGCGCAGCGTGACCGAGGCGGGGGAGTCTGGGTGCGACAGAACCGCCGGTGCCCCGGCGTCTGCGCCGGAGCGAACCGGTTCGTCCAGGGGAATCTGGCCCAAGAGGGGAACTTTAGCCCCCGTGGTGCGGGTCAGCTGTTCGGCAACCTCGGTTCCGCCTCCGGAACCGAAGATCTCCATGCGCTCACCCGAGGGCAGTTCGAGCCAGGACATGTTCTCAACAACACCGGCAATGCGCTGGCGGGTCTGCGTGGCCACCGTGCCGGCGCGTGCGGCAACCTGAGCGGCCGCCTGCTGCGGAGTGGTGACCACCAGAAGTTCCGAAGTGGGCAGCAGCTGGCCCACCGAAATGGCAATGTCGCCCGTACCCGGCGGCAGGTCAAGCAGCAGAATGTCGAGGTCGCCCCAGAACACGTCGGTGAGGAACTGCTGCAGAGCGCGGTGCAGCATGGGGCCGCGCCACACGACAGGCTGTGACGGCGGGACGAACATACCGATCGACATGACCTTTACGTTGTGCGCCACCTGCGGGATGATCATGTCGTCCACGCGCGTGGGGTTGCCGGACAGTCCCAGCATGCCGGGGATGGAAAAGCCGTAGATGTCAGCGTCCACAACACCCACGGACAGGCCCTGCTGGGCCAGGGCGACAGCGAGGTTGGCGGTCACGGAGGACTTCCCCACGCCGCCCTTGCCGGAGGCCACCGCGTAGACGCGGGTGAGCGAGTTCGGTTCGTTGAAGGGGATGGGGCGCGAGGCGCCGGGGCCCTGGAGCTTTTCGCGCATCTCCTGGCGCTGCTCGGGTGTCATGGTGCCCAGCTCCACGTTGACCGCAGTGACACCGTCAACGGCCTGCACGGCCTTCGTGGTGTCGCTGATGATGGTGTCCTTGAGCGGACAGCCGGCTACTGTCAGCAGAACCCGGACGTCGACGGTGCCGTCTTGCGCGATGGTGAACTCGTCGAGCATACCCAGTTCGACGATGCTGCGGCGGATTTCAGGGTCTATGACGCCTTTGAGGGCTTCATAGACCGCGTCCCTGTTGGGAGATGTCACTGACCGGCCTTCCTCTGACGACGATATTCGACTGGCTATTCTACTTCGCCGCCATTCAGCGCGGCTTCGCGGTGTCCGCCACCGCCAGCACCGTGTCCAGGCGCTGTCGCGCGTGTCGGCTCCATGAGCTGTACAGCTGCGGAAAGACATCGGCGAGCGCCGGTGGAAGATCAGCGCTGGCAGGTCGGCAGTGCTGACCGCCTGCGGTGAGCACCGCATCGACGATTGCAGCCGACAGAGCATCGGCTGCTGCGATATTGAGCCGCGTGAGCATTTCGACTGAAGCCGCGCAATCCCCGGCGGCGCCAGCCGCTGAGCTGCCCGGACGCTGGCCGGTGCTGAGAGCGAAGACGGTATCACCGTCGAACATGGTGTGTGAGGGCCACACGGCCCGGGCGATGCCGGCGTGGGCGGATGCCGCCAGCCGGGTTGTCTGTGAGTCTGTCAGAGAAGCATCAGTGCAGATGACGGCAATCGTCGTGTTCGTCGGCGCCTGTTCTTGACGCTGTCGAGCACGTTCGCTCATGCGGGAGGTCTCTTCCGGATCAGCCGACGGCAGCTGCAGTCCGTAGGCGCTGAGCACACCCGCGGCGGCCAGTCTGCCGTCAGGCTCAAACACGGTGCCCATCGGGTTTGCGATGACGACCGCACTTACCCACTGCCCGTCGGCGGTGAGAATGGACGCACAGCCCATTCCGCCTCGGCAGAAGCCCCGGCCTGTCCACGCGCCGATGCCGGCACCTGCGCTGCCGCGGAACTCACACAGGGCGGCAGCGGTGGCAGCCGGGCGATTCAGCGCATTGTCCGCCGCCCGATAGCCATCCGGAGCCGATGGGGGAGAAGGCGGACCGCCCCGGCCGATGTCGAAGATCGCGGCAGCGGGAACAATCGGCACCCGGGTGCCCGCAACCGGTGTGCCCACACCAGCCTCCACCAGGCGGTCCTGCACTCCTCGGGCGCAGGCCAGTCCCAGAGCACTGCCGCCGGTCAGCACAATCCCGTCAGCACCGAACGGCAGAGTTCCCGGCCGGGCGATGTCGGTTTCGTGCGTGGCCGGACCCCCACCTCGGGAATCAACCCCGACCGTGCTTCCCGCGGGCGGAATGAGAGCCGTGACACCGCTGAGAGATTCCACAGCGCACGTGCCGACCCGCACACCGATGTGCTCGGGACCGACCCCGGGAAGCAGACGGCCCGGTTCCACTCAGCTGCGCCCCTGCACCCAGGCTTCGATTTCTTCGCGGGTTCGCGGGAAGCCGACTGACAGGTTTTCCACGCCGTCGTCGGTGACGAGAATGTCGTCTTCGATCCGCACGCCGATGCCGCGGTACTCTTCGGGCAGCAGCAGATCCTCTTCCTTGAAGTACAGCCCCGGCTCAATCGTGAAGATCATGCCCGGCTTGAGATCAGCTCCCAGATACATGTCAGCACGCGCCTGAGCGCAGTCGTGAACGTCCAGACCCAGGTGGTGGCTGGTGCCGTGGACCATCCACCGGCGGTGCTGCTGCCCTTCCGGTTTGAGCGATTCCTCAGCCGAAACGGGCAGAAGCCCCCACTCTTCCAGCCGATGCGCGATGACGCGCATAGCGGCGTCGTGAATCTCCGCGAACTTCACGGGCCGGTTGACGTGCTCACCGGCGAGGGCAAAGGCGGCATCGGCAGCTTCAAGGACCGCGTCGTAGATGCGCGCCTGGACATCCGTGAAGCGACCGCCGATCGGGATGGTGCGGGTGATGTCGGCCGTGTACAGGCTGTCGGCTTCTGCCCCGGCGTCTACCAGCAGAAGATCACCGGGGTTGACCTTGCCGGTGTTCTTCGTCCAGTGGAGGGTGCAGGCGTTGTTGCCGGCAGCGGCGATCGTTTCGTAGCCGACGTTGTTGCCCTCGGTGCGGGCGGCCTTCCAGAATGCGGTTTCGATGACCCTCTCGCCGCGGTGGTGGCCTACGGCTTCGTCGAGGCTGTCGATGATGTGGTCGAACCCGTCGCGGGTGATGGCGATTGCCCGGCGGACTTCGCTGATCTCGTAGTCGTCCTTGATCAGGCGCAGCTCAGACAGGAACTGGGCGAGTTCGTCGTCACCGGCCTGGCTGGCCTCGAGGTCGGCCTGGACTGCCCGTCGAGCGGAATCAACCTGGGCTTCAAGGCTGGTGTCAGCACCGCGCAGCAGACGCACCGACGTGCTTCCGAGGTCTTTCGTGATCGAATCGGCGGCTTCGGAGACGGGCCGGCAGGACACGCCTGTCATGGTCTCCATGGTTTCCAGCTCCGGGCGCTTGCCGACCCAGTATTCGCCGTAGCGTGAGTCCGAAAAGAACTCTTCTGTGTCCGCTCCTGCACGCGGGCTGAAGTAGAACGTGACATCGTGGCCGTTTTCGGTCGGTTCGAACACCAGCACCGAGTCCGGTTCGAGATCAGCGTGCAGCCCGGTCAGATGAATGAACGCCGAGTGCGGGCGGAAAGGATAGTCGGTGTCATTGGACCGGACCTTGAGACTTCCGGCCGGCACGACAACCCTTTCGCCGGGAAACGCCTGGGAGACTGCTTCGCGGCGGGCGGGGGTGAAGCGGGACGCTTCGAGGGCTTCGGCGGGAACGGGAGTGCGCTCCCACCCCTGAGCTACAAAATCGCGGAATGCTTTTGAGTTCGGCCTGCGGGAACGGTTGTTGACACGGTCTTCAAGAGCCTGATCAGTAGTCATGCCACCAGCATAGTCGCCAGCCCTGTCGTGTCAGTCGCCTCAGTAGACTGTGTGGCATGTCGATCGATCTGCACACCCACTCGAGCTTCTCCGACGGCACACAGCCGCCTGGCGAACTGCTGAAAGAAGCCGCGCAGGCCGGTTTGACGACCGTGGGGCTCACAGATCACGACACGGTCCGCGGATGGGCCGAGGCGGCCACGGCTGCCAAGCGGGAGGGCATCAGCCTGGTGCGCGGTATGGAAGTCTCGTGCAAACACGACGGGGTGACAGTGCACCTGCTGAGCTATCTGCACAATCCCGAGGGCACAGAGCTTGCTGCCGCGATTGCCGATATGCGCAGAGCCCGCCTGGAAAGGGGCCGGCGCATGGTCGAACTGCTCAGCAGAGACTTCCCGCTGAACTGGGACGATCTTCTGGCAGTCGTAGGCCCCGAAACTACAATAGGGCGGCCGCACATTGCCGATGCACTCGTGGCAGGCGGATTCGCAGCCGACCGGACCGCGGCGTTCGCCCATCTGCTTTCGCCGCGCGGACCGTACTACGTTCCGATCCCAGCGATCTCCGCGATCGACGCGGTGCACATGGTTCACGACGCCGGGGGAGTCGCCGTGTTCGCTCATCCGCTGGCATCAGCTCGCGGCCGCGTACTCGGCGATGCGGCTATTCGCGAACTCATTAAGGCAGGGCTGGACGGCCTGGAAATCGAACACAGGGACAACCCACCCGAAGGCCGACGCCGACTGCGGCGCATGGCTGCGAAGCACGACCTCATCGTCACGGGATCATCCGACTACCACGGCGCGGGAAAGCCGAACCGGCTCGGGGAGAACACCACCGAACCGGAGCAGCTGGAAAGAATCGCCGAACGAGCTCGCGGAGTCGAGATCCTCGAAGCCTGAGCCGTTCGGCACTTTCTGAAGCTGGTCAGCCTTCGGAAGCTCCACCCCGGGTGCGACGGCGACGGCGACGAGGTTTCGGGGCATCTCCACCAGAGTTCTTCGGCTGCTGCGCTGAATCGGACTTCTGCGCGACTGAACCCTGCTCGACGCTCTTGCCCCCGCGGGTGCGGCGACGCGGGCGCCGAGGTCTGCTGTCATCGCGACGGCGCTCGCCGCGTGCTGGTCTTCTCTTGTCACCGCCGCGTCCAGAGCGTCCGCCCGAACCTTCAGACCGCGCAGCCTGAGCCCGCGGCAGGCGCCCCTTGGTGCCCTTGGGAATGTTCTGCTCTTCAAACAGGTGAGAGGACGTGGAGTAGGTTTCCTTGGCTTCGAGGTCCTGCTCCAGAGTGCGCGCGATCATGTTCCAGCGCGGAATGTCGTCCCAGTCGACGAGTGTGATCGCGATGCCGGTGCTGCCGGCACGACCAGTGCGGCCCACCCGGTGAATGTAGGTGCTTTCGTCATCCGGGCACTGGTAGTTGATGACGTGGGTGACATCCTCAACGTCGATGCCGCGGGCAGCGACATCGGTGGCGACCAGAATGTCGGTTTTGCCGGTGCGGAAGTTCTTCAGAGCGCGCTCTCGCGCCTGCTGGTTGAGATCTCCGTGCAGCGGACGGGCGTTGAAACCGCGATCCGTGAGCTCTTCGGCCAGACGGTCGGCGGTGCGCTTGGTTTTGGCGAAGATGATGGTTCGGCCGCGGCCCTCTGACTGCAGGACGCGGCCGACAAGCTCAGCCTTGTCCATGGCGTGTGCACGATAGGCGAACTGCTTGATGTTCGCAGTCTTTTCGTGAGCCGACTGCTCATTGACCGCGCGAATGTGAGTGGGCTGACTCATGTAGCGACGAGCCATGGTGACAACCGCACCCGGCATAGTCGCCGAGAACAGCATCGTCTGACGATTGTCCGGCAGGGCGGAGATGATCCGCTCGACATCCGGCAGGAAGCCCAGGTCGAGCATTTCGTCGGCCTCGTCGAGAACCACGGTCGTGATTTCGCTGAGCTTGAGAATCCGGCGGCCGTACAGGTCCAGCAGGCGGCCCGGAGTTCCGACGACGACATCGGCGCCGGCCTTGAGCGATTCAATCTGCGGTTCGTAGTCCCGACCGCCGTAGATGGTGACGACCTTGACCTGCAGCTTGGCCGCAGCGGTCGCAAGCTCACCGGCGACCTGCTGGGCGAGCTCACGCGTCGGCGCAACAACGAGACCGCGCGGGGCACGACCGGCTTCGGGAACCAGCGGGGCAGGGCTTTCCGCCGGAGCGAACTCCGGACGGACCGGGGCGTCGAGGCGCTGCAGCAGCGGCAGGCCGAAGCCGAGGGTCTTGCCGGTGCCCGTCTGCGCCTGGCCGATGATGTCTGCCCCGCCGAGCGCGATCGGCAGGGTCATCGATTGGATGGGGAAGGGCTCGGTGATGCCGTGATCGGCAAGAGCCGCGACAATGGGGCCGGAAACCCCGAAGTCAGCAAAAGTCTTCTGTTCAGTCACATTTTTCCTATTGTCTATCCGGTGCGGCGAACGCACTCGCGGCGGTTAGGCTAGGGCCATGCCCGACTCCAACACGCCTGAAGAAGTCCACGCGGCAACGCTGTCCGTTTTGGCCTTCCACGCACTTTCGACGTTTGAACTCACATCAACGGACTCACAGCACGCGCCAAGCATCCGCGAATCCATCGGCCTTGCGCGTCTTGCGGGGCATTCGCTCGAACACTTCGAGCGGCTGGCGTCGCGGGTGGCGGACTTGGGCGGGGATCTGACGAGCCTCATGGAAAGCCAGGCGGGTTCGTTCCGCGCTTTCCGGGAACGCACTCGACCCAAAGACTGGTACGAATCCGTCATGAAGGTCTACGTCTACGACGGGATCATGACCGAGTACTGCCGAAGCGCCCTCACAGCTCTTGACCCCAAGAGTCGAGAGGTCGTCGATTCCGTGTTCGATGATACACGCTCGGCCGACTATCTCCGGGAATGCCTGCACTCTGTTGTTGCAGGCGACGAGGTGATCGGCAGCCGCCTGGCACTGTGGGGACGCAAGCTCGTCGCCGAATCGCTCACCCGCATTCGCGAATTCGCAGCGATTCCGGACACGGTGTTCAAAAAGCCTGACGAACCTCTTCTGCAGCGGCTGCTCGCAGGACACTCCAAGCGCATGTCGGACCTCGGGCTCACCGCCTGAGCCCGCGTTCACCCCGGCGTGAACGCGGGAGGGGCCCGGCGCCTCGTGCGATGGACGCCGGTGCGAACTCAAAAAAGGGGGGGGGAGGCCCACAGCCTCCCCCTTTTTCTGTGCCGATCAGCTGATGCCGAAGCCGACCCTGCCCTGAGTGGACGGACCGGAATCAACATAGGCGATGGAATCGGCCGGCACGACAACGCGGCGCTGACCGTCCTCCAGTACGAGAGGGGTGCGGTTCGTCAGCGCGGAATCGACGAGCTCTTTGAGCTGTTGAGCGTCAAGATCGGATTCGACGGTGATCTCACGCGTGGACTGCGTGATGCCGATTTTGATTTCCATAGCGCCTCCTTGGCGGGTTCGCGGTTGGCAAGGGCAACCTCTCACGAGGCTGAGCTTATTCCCCCAGGCGCAGATCCACCTGGGGGTCCTCAATGGCCGACAGCCCGTCAAAGGCGAGGATGCCGACCAGACGAGCACTTTCATAAGGATCGTAGTCGCGGTTGCGCGACCATTCGAAAGCCGCCTGCTTCGCCATCCCGACAAGGGCGTGGCCGAGGATGTTCGCTTCGGCCTGCGTGACAGTCGTGTCGCGGCGGATAGACCGGCTGACGGTGTCGGCAAAGCTGTCCAGCGCGTCACGCCAATGCCTGCGGCTTTCGTCGTTTTCGTTGTCGGCGCGGATGAGCACATCAAAGGCCTCGCGGTCTTCAACCGCGAACATGAAGAAGCTCTTAATGGTCGAATGCACGCGCTCGCGTCGGTCGTGACCGCTTTCGAGCAAAGCGGCGAGCATCCGCTTGAGCTTCTCGATAGCCTCGTCGAGGACCGTAAGGAAAAGGTCGAGCTTAGATTCGAAGTGCTGGTACAGGACCGGTTTGGACACCCCTATGCTCGCGGCAATCGAGTCCATCGATGTTGCGTGGTAGCCCTCTTGCGCAAACTGGCAAGTGGCAACGCTGATGATCTGCGCGCGGCGCTGAGCGCGTCTCATACGAGGTGTCGGCGGCATGCTGTAGCTCTTATCTGGCGGCGGGTGCGGGACAGGATCCGGTGCGGGGTGAATGACAGATCATTCTAGTGCTTTTCAAAGCACGCGGATGGGCCCGGCGTGGTTGCCGGGTTCGGGCTGAGCCCCTGGACGGCGGCTGACAGCTGTTCGACACGCACGCGACTCGTGTCAGTGCTTCGTGGTCGAATAGCAGTATGAGGACAAACGAAGCCGCAGGAAACTGCGCTGCAGAAACTCTGCTCGCCGGACAGCGGACCGCGGTCTTCGGCGGTCCGGGCACGGGAAAGACCGCGCAGCTGATCGATTCCTACTCCGTGCTGGCCAAGCGCGGGGGAGAACCGTCCGTTCTTGCGCTCACGCCCAGCCGAGAGCACGCAGATGCACTGCGCGATCGCCTGCCGACGGGTGACGGCATTCGCTCCGCACCAGCCGCCCGGTCAGTCCACTCCTACGCCTTTTCGCTCGTCTCAGCGCACTCTGCCGCCGTTTTCGGCCGGCCTCTTGACTTCATTTCCGGTGCGGACCAGGAATATCTTCTCGCCTCAGTTCTCGAAGGCTATGAATCCGGGCGGGTTTCGGGCCCCCGGTGGCCAGGCGGATTCAGCGCCGAACTCCTGACAACCGCAGGCTTTCGCCGTCAGCTGCGCGACGCTCTCAACGCCGTCATGGGCTACGGCGTGACACCAGCCCAGCTCGAACGGCTGGGCAGACAGCGAGGACTTGCGCAGTGGCAGGCCCTGGCTGTCGTGCTCAAAGACTACGAAAACCTCCTGGCGGTCCCCGGTTTCGGCGGAGTCGACACCGCTGCGGTCTTCGCCCGCGCAGCCGCAGTCGTCACAGCCGACGGCACGAGGGCCGGTCAGAAGTGGTCTTTCTCCTCTGAACCCCTGCCGGCGCACATTCTGCTTGACTCAGCACAGGACTTCCCGGACACCGCGCTTGACTTCCTGCTGGCGCTCGAATCCAAAGGCGCCACGATAGGACTGTGGACATCTCCCGACACGACCGTGCAGGGATTTCGCGGTGCCGGCGGCAGGCTGTTCCAATCGCTTGCAGCCGGCGCGCAGACCTTCACTCTCGACGGAGCATCCCGTGTGCACCGCGGTGCAGGTGGTGTGCGCCGCGCCTACGATTCCCTGGCCCGCATCATTTCGTCTGATCTGCACCGCCGGCACGTTCCAGCTTCAGCCGAAGATTTTGCCGCCGGAGCGTCAACCGTGTGTGCCAGTGCCGTCAGCACCCAGTCCGACCAAGCGCGCTTGGCGGCCTCCCTCATCCGCACGTGGCACGACGACGGCGCACAATGGGACGACTGCGCTGTGCTGTCACGCTCATCCGGGTCTGCGTCCGCGCTCGCGGCAGAGCTCGCAGCCCACGGAATACCGGTGCAGAAGCAGGTTCAGCCGCTGAGTTCGCAGCCGGCAACCGCCCACATTCTTCGTCTGCTGGCCCTTGGGGACAGCTGCGAACCGGGTGAACGCGAACGCCTGTGCGAAGACATCGCCACCGGCCCCTACGGGGAGCTCGACGTTGTCGGCGCGGGAAGTCTGCGTCGAGCGCTGATGCGCACTGACAGCAGGGACGACGGCGGTGACCGCAGTCTGGGTGCTCTTCTGGCGGCCGCTGCAGCAGCACATGCTGAAAGCGCCGACGCGCCGACAGGTGTGCACGGCCCAGACGCTGCATCGAGCGCGCCCCGGACGGTGCGCATGCTCGCAGACGTGCTGATTGCGGCAGACCGGGTGCGCAGGCTCGAACCCGAAGCGGCCGTATGGGAGGTCTGGGAGGCCTTCGGTGTTGCCGATGACTGGCAGCGGCGTGCGGAATCTGATCCAGAAGACGAACGCAACGCGGACCTCGACGCCGTCATCCGACTGCAGACGCTGGCACAGAAGTTCACCGACCGGAGAGAAGTCGACGCCGAAAGCTTTGCGGTGACAGTTCTCGGCCAGGCGGTTGCCCAGGACTCCCTGGCGCACTCCGGACAGAGCCGCGAAGTCATTGTGTCCACACCGGCCGCGGTGGCACATCGCGATTTCGAACACGTCATCATCGCCGATGTCCAAGAGGGCACGTGGCCCAACACCAGGGTCCGGGGATCCGTTTTCCTCCAACAGCGTCTCGACGAAGACCTAGCCGCCGGTGTGTGGCGCATCGCCGATGGTGACGAAGGCGGCGGTGGCATCGATGCTTTCGCGGCCCTCGACAGCGCCCCCAGCTACCGTGAACTGCAGAAGGCCACGGTCCGCGACGAAGGCCGCATGTTCCTAGCAGCGCTGTCCCGGGCCCGCTCCACGGCGGTGGTTCTTGCCGTCAATGACGGTGAAATCCTGCCGTCAGTGTTCTTCGAGCACACGCAGAAAGCCGCCGCCCAGTTCGGCCGTGAGGGCACACAGCCGGCCCCCGAACCCCGTGTTCTCAGCCCTGTATCCGACCACGCGACCGTGGGGCCGGCGTCAATGCGCCAGCTGGTGGGATTTGCGCGCGGCCGGTTTGAAAACAGCAGAGACGACTCTGCACCGTGGGCGCTGCTTTTGGCGGGCCTCGCCGAAGCCGGTGTAGAAGCCGCGTCGCCTCATACGTGGAGTGCATGGCGCGAACGGTCCACCGTCGATCCCGCAGCAGCCGATGACGCCCCCGTGACGATCTCACCGTCAACCCTCGAAATGTTCTTGGAGTGTCCGCTCAAATGGCTGCTGTCGCGCCACGCCGGCGCACTGCCGTCGACAAACGCCCAGCGGCTGGGAACCCTCATACACTCTCTGGCCGAAAGACATCCGCACGGCGGTTACACAGAGCTGAAAGCGGCATTCGAAGAGGGCTTTGAGCATCTTGAGTTCGCCTCACGATGGGAGCGCGACAGACAGTACGCCGAAGGGCTCGACATGGTGGGCAACCTCAACGACTTCCTCGTGAGCAGACGCAGCGACGGCTACCGGTTTATGGGCGCCGAAAAGACCCTTGTCGCCGACAGCCGCGAAGGCTGGCTGATTCGCGGGCGCATCGACCGACTGGAACGCGACAGCGAGGGCCGGCTGCACATTGTCGACTTCAAGACCGGAAAAACCCCGAAATCCAAAGAAGACGCGCAAGCCGATCCGCAGCTGGCCGCCTATCAGGCAGCCATGGGTCTGCCCGGGGCCCGCATAGCGGAGGAAACCGCTTCGGCTCCGCTGCAGGACTTCGGCAACGGCGCCGGGGGCGGCATGCTCATGTATCCCCGCAAAGCTGCCGGGGCGCGTGGAACATCGAACGTGCGCACCCAAGACGCCATGAGTGAAGAAACACGACGTGCATTCCTGGCCGACAGCGTGCGGCCAACCGCAGCCGGCATTCGCTCGGCCCAGTTCCCAGCCACACCTAGTGCCCAGGCCTGCCGCTATTGCCCGGTCAAGCGCTCGTGCCCCGCCGTCCAGACCGGAGAGGACGAATCGTGAACCAAACCCCGCCGCAGTATTCAGCCGAAGACCTAGCCCAGATTGTCGGGACGCCTCTCAAAGACGGCACCAAACCGATGCCCACGGCCGAACAGAAGAGGATCATCGAAAGCCCCGTCGACGCCCCGGCAGTCGTCATCGCAGGTGCTGGTTCGGGCAAGACCGCGGTTATCGCCCAGCGCGTGCTGTGGCTCGTGGCCAACGGCTACGTCGCCAAGGACCGCATTCTTGCACTCACTTTCACCCGCAAAGCAGTTGGTGAACTCGCCAAGCGCATCAATGACTTCATCCGCGCATTCGAAGTCCACGCAGCATCCTGCCGCGACGGCGCAGAGCGGTGGAACGTCGAGAGGCAGACCCGCGCGGCAGAAGGGCAGCGCGGCACAGTGGGCGCATCTGACCCGCTGGATGCACTGTTCGGGCCGACCGTCCAGACCTACAACTCCTATGCCGCCGCACTCGTCAGCCAGTACGGCCTGGCCGTTGGAATCGAAGACGGCACCGCCATTCTGGACGACGCCGAAGCCATCCAGGAGTTCGGTTCGCTCGTCGACCAAGCGACCGACGCAGATATTCCCTCTGAAAAATCACGCGCCACAGTCATCAAAGACGCACTGCACTTGGCCTCGCAGATTGACGAACACCTCAAGACATCCGCTGATGTCATCGACTACCTGGACCTCTCTTTGGCCCACGCGGTCGGCTCCGAGCAGCTGGTCAAACACGCTGCCGCGGTTCGCCGCAAACGCATTCCCAAAGAAGAAAAAGACGCCCTGGGCGCCCGTCTTGAACAGCTGGCCGGCGAAGCCGCGGGCATGCGCACGCTGACACCTGAATTCACCGACCGAGCCGTGGCAGCAGTGCGCGAAGCCGGAACATCGGAGCTCATCGAATCGCTGATGCGCAAAAAACAGTACGCGCTGCTGGCCGGCCGGTGGAAAGAACACAAGCGCGAAACCGGGCGCATGCAGTTCTCCGACCAGGTCGCATCGGCCTACACCATCATGAATGCCGACGAACAGGCCCTCACCGAAGAGCGCGGCCGCTGGGACATCATTCTGCTCGACGAGTACCAGGACACCTCGGACAGCCAGTTCAAACTTCTGCAGACCCTGTTTGCGGGCAAAGCAGTGACCGCGGTCGGGGACTACCGGCAGTCCATCTACGCCTGGCGAGGGGCTTCGGCCGGAAGCCTTCGAGACTTCCCAGAGCAGTTCAGATTCCGCGGCCATCCGGCACAGGAATACACGCTCAGCATTTCCTTCCGAAACGCGCAGCTCATCCTCGATGCTGCCAACGCCGTGTCAGAACCGCTCAAAGCAATTTCCGAAACCGCGTCGGAGCCGCTGAAGCACAAATCGCACGCCAAGACAGGCGGCCCCGCCGAGCCGCAGTCAGACCAGGCGGCGGTCGGCACCGTCACCTTCTGTGTGACAGAGGGCAACACAGATGTTGACTACGGCCTTGACCAGTACCGAGAACTGGCCCTGTGGATGAAGGATCGGACGGGCAGCCGCGCGGTGCTGGTTCGGGCTCGCAAGTCCATCGGGCCCATTGCGGACGCGCTGCGCGCAGCGGGAGTGCCGTACGCGATCGTCGGGTCGCGCGGGTCGCTCGACAACCCATACACCGCCGATGCGGTTGCAGCCCTGGCATCGGCCGTCGACATTACGGCGGCAACCGAGGTCATGCGACTGCTCAGCGGTCCGCAGACCGCACTGGGGGCTAAGGACATACGCGCACTCAGCCGATTCTGCCGGATGCGCGGTGAAGGACTCGACGAAGAAGCAGTCCCAACGCTCATTGAGTGCATTGACGAGTTCGTCGACGACACCACATCAGCCGATCTCGCAGAGCAGGCGGGACTGTCCACGGCGGCGGTCGGCCGCCTGCGCTCCCTGGCGCTGCGGCTCAGAGCGGTCCGCCGCAGTGCGTCTTCACCCGTCGAAGCCCTGCGCTCCGTCGTCCGCGTATTCAATCTCGACTTGGACATCGAAGCTCTGCCCAATCCCGAACCCCACCGCAGGGCCGTCGATTCTCTGAAGACGATGGCGCAGAACTACGGGGCACAGCACCCGTCTGCAACGGCTGCGGACTTCCTCGCCTGGCTCATGGTGGCAGAAGAAAGCGAAGCGCTCGAAGCAGCTGCAGAAGAAGCCGACCCAGATTCTGTCCAGATCATGACGATCCACGCGTCCAAAGGGCTTGAATTCAGTGCGGTGGCCATTCCCGACAACACCGTCGGCGACCTCCCGACCCTCCCGAAGAGCACAAAGGCCTGGCTGACGGGCGCCGAACTGCCATACCCTCTCCGCGGAGACCGGCAGCACCTGGTGGACCTGGACACAACGCGGCAGGATCTGAGCACGGCAGCGGATGCGAAAGAGCTGTTCGGAGGGCCCATCGGCGAGCAGATCAAAGACGATCATCTGGCGGAAGAGCGTCGCCTCGCCTATGTTGCGGTCACTCGCGCGGAGTCACACCTGTGGCTCGGCGCATCGGCAATCACCAGCCGTACCAAGCCGAACACCCTGTCGCCGTTTTTGGAGGAGATCGGCGCAGCACTCGGCCGGGAGGTGCAGATGCCCGAAGCAGTTGACGGCGTCAGCCGACCCCCGACGAGCGTGGAATGGCCGCCGGCGATTGACGATCAGACACGCTCGCACAGGCAAGAACTTCTCGCGGTCTACCGGTCAGCTGCCGGGATCGAACTGCACGAACTTGCCGACAGGCCCGATATCGGACCGCTGGTCAGAAGCGCGCAGGCGCTGCTCGAACCGGAACCGCACAGCGAACCGGCAGAACTGAGCCGGCTGTCAACGACAGCCCTGGTCGACTTCGTGGGAGACCGCGAAGAATTCGACCGGCAGCGCAGCAGGCCCATGCCGCAGAAGCCCTCTTCGGCGGCAGCCCTTGGCACGGAGTTTCACGCCTGGGTCGAGAACAGGTTCGGCCAGTCCAGTCTGCTCGAACTGGACGACCATGCTCCCAGACGTCTGGGGGAACACGAAAGAGCACGGCTGGAGAAGCTCAAAAACAGGTTCGAAAGCTCAGAGTTTGCCAGGCGGACGCCGGCTGCGGTCGAACTGCCCTTTGAACTCAAGGTCGGACCGAAGGTCATCTCCGGAAAAATCGATGCCGTATTCGACTTGGGAAGCGCGCTTGAAGTCGTTGATTGGAAGACCGGCTCCGCGCCGCGCAGTGAACGCGAAATGACAGATCGTGCTGTCCAGCTGTCCATGTACGCCCACGCCGTCGCCCGCATGCCGCAGTTTGCGGGCCGGGATGTGTCAGCGGCGTTTTACTTTTTGGGAAGCGACACCGTCGTGCGCTTCGCCGCGGCGGGCACGCCCGGCAGCGAACCGAGCCTGCTCACGTGGGAACAGCTGGTGGCAGCCGTCAGCGGTCAATGACGTCGGTGGCATCACCGTCGTCATCAGAAGCGTCGAAGGACAGCGGGCGCAGGCGGTCGGGTTCACCCGCCGACTATGGATCGTCGACTGCTGCGGTGTTGCCGGAAGCTGCTTCGTCGGCCGCAGCGTCACTGTCCTTGTCGACTGCCTGCGAGGTCTCTTCCTGCGAGGCGTCGGGTTGGGGTGCAGCTTCGCTGTCCGCGGCAGCGTCATTGCCGCCCTGCGGAGCAGTGAGCGCGGCAAGGTCAGCGAGCATAACCTCTACTTCTTTGATCTGTGCTTTCTCACCCGAATCGACGGCGGTCAGAAGAAGTTCGAGAACAGCCATTTCGCTGCGCAGGTCAATACGACTGCGCAGACCAGCGTCGTCATGGCGCACACGTTCCGCGTACACGCGGAGGAAACGGTCAAACTCTTCGGGATCCAGCAGATGCGATACCGCTTCGAGGTCAACGGCAGGGTCGCCCACGCGCAGGGAACTGAAATCTGCGACCGTCACAATGGACTTTCCGTTCGTGCGCAGGGCATCGATCGTGAGATCGCCGTGCAGGGGAACCGGCAGAAAATGCCACACGGCGGGAGTTTCGAGAACAGTCTCCCACCGCTCCAGCAGTTCGGGTGGCACTTGGCCGGTGGCGGCACCTCGGTCCAGGAGGTCCCACAGCAGGCCCCGAACCTCCTGAGACTCGTGAACCACAAGCCCCGCATCGGCAATCGGACCGGTCTCCGCACTGTGCAGAACCGCAAGACACTCGGCGAGAGAATCAACGTGACTCGGTGCCGTGCGGAAATCCTCCGTCGACATGGGCGCGCCCTCAAGCGGCTGCGAAATCGCAATGCAGCATTCGTCGTCGCTGAACTGTCCCGGACGGAAAGTCCGCGACTCAATAACGCGGGGCACGGCGAAGCTGCGTTCTGTCGGCAGAATAGAGCGCAGAACAGCGGATGCGAGTTTTTCCGCTTCGGCGTCAATCGCCGCCGCCTGGTCAAAGGCTGCTACGACGACGGTGCGGTCATCGTCACTGACCAACAGGCGCGGGCCGCGTTCGTCATCGAGCCGTTTCCAGCGCTTGGCCTTGAAACCGTCCAACATGACGGTGCTGATTGCCACTGCACGAAGATCGAAAGTGTCCACGTCCCCCAATCTACCCGGGCAGGACCTGCTCTTCAGGTTCGCCGAGGCGCGTGTCAGATCAGTGTCAGTGCTGACGGCTATCGTGGTGGTCATGAACCGCTACCTGCTGCCGACCCGCTCACTGTCCCGTGTTGGGACAGACCGCAACCACACCGACCGCGGCGCTGACGGCAGCGTTGCAGATGTCCTGGCCCGCAGCGGCACACGGATCTTCTTCTGCCACCGCGGCAGTCTTCTCGTGTCCCGCGAAGGTCTGCACATGTTCTCATTGGCCGATCTCAAGCCGCACTGGGACAAACTGACCGGCACGCGGGTCTACATCGGCCGCAGCGGGGCCGCGGACCTCGTGGCGCTGCTGCTTGATGACGCCGGCCGCTCAACAGCCGACAGTGCTGTTCTTGACGACAGCGCGGCCTCAGCCGACGACTTCCTGCTGGCCCCGGCGGCCGGTGCCGCAATGGACGACCCCACGTGGGTTGACCTGCGCGCTCTTGCCGCAGAACTCAGCGATGCTGACATTGATGCGGCAACCACCGCCGTGGCACTCGACAACTGGCACAGAACCCACACGCATTCACCGCGCACTGGAGACCCTACGGTGCCTTCGGCAGGCGGGTGGGTGCGCGTCGATCCCGCAGCCGGAACGGAGCACTTCCCGCGCACGGATCCGGCCGTCATAACAGCCGTTCTGCACACTGACGACAGCGGAACGGAGCGCATTCTGCTGGGCAACAACGCACTGTGGCCAGAAGGCCGCTATTCGCTTCTGGCCGGGTTCGTCGAACCCGGAGAAACTCTGGAACAGGCAGTGCGGCGCGAAGTCCAGGAAGAATCCAACATCGACTGCGACACCATCCGCTATCTCGGCTCGCAGCCGTGGCCGTTTCCCTGTTCGCTCATGCTCGGGTTTGCAGCGCGAGCCCGGTCGGCCACGATCACAGCCGACGGCTGCGAAATCGCTGACGTCAAATGGTTCAGCCGTGACGACATCGCATCGGCAACAGCTGACGGCTCGCTTTCCCTGCCCGGCGAAGTCTCCATTGCCGGACAGATCATCAGCGCGTGGATGAACGGAGAACAGCTGCTGTGACATCCAATGCTGTGACATCCAAAGCGGCACAGCTGCTGGAAGCGCTCGACACCGAACAGCGCGCAGTAGCCGAACACTCCGGCGGTCCTCTTGTCGTGCTGGCAGGGGCCGGCACCGGCAAGACCAGGGCCATGACACACCGCATTGCCTACGGTGCGCTTACCGGCCAACGTGACCCCAAACAGACTCTGGCTCTGACGTTCACGGCAAAAGCAGCGGGTGAGATGCGCTCTCGGCTGCGCTCCCTCGGTGTTGCGGGCGCCCAGGCTCGCACATTCCACGCCGCGGCACTGCGCCAGCTGCGCTACTTCTGGCCGATGTTCGCCGAAGGGCCGTTCCCGGAACTCATGCCCAACAAAGCTGGTTCCGTTGCCCGCGTTATGGGAAACCTCGGCTTGACGGTCGAGCGCGAACTCGTCCGCGACGTAGCTGCGGAAATCGAGTACGCGGCTGTCAGTCTGCTGGGCATCGACGAATACGCCCAGCAGGCCCACAGTCGGGAACTGCCCGGCGGGCTCAGCGCTTCGGCGATTGTCGACATCATGCGCGGCTACAGCGACCTCAAAACAGAACGGCGCCTGCTCGACTTCGAGGACGTTCTGCTGACGCTCTCGGGAGTGCTGGGCACGCGTGCCGATCTCGTTGCCACGGTGCACAGTCAGTATCGTCACTTCGTCGTCGACGAATTCCAAGACGTGTCGCCCCTGCAGTACGACCTGCTCATGCGCTGGCTGGGCGATCGAGACTCTCTGTGCGTTGTCGGGGACCCCGCTCAGACTATCTACACCTTCGCGGGAGCCACATCGAACTACCTTCTCAGCACCGCCCAGCGGTTCGCAGGCACCACGACCATCGAACTGGTGCGCAACTATCGGTCACGCGCATCCATTGTCGAGGCCGCCAACAAGGTCCTCTTTCACACCGGCAGCGGCGCCCTGCAACTGCAGCCGGTGCGCGAAGGCGGTCAGCCGCCCTCCGCCTCGGAATACGCTGACGACGTTTCGGAAGCCGCTGCGGCAGCCCAGAGGATTCAAGCGCAGATAGCGCAGGGCGTGCGGGCATCTGACATCGCCGTGCTGTTTCGCACCAACGGGCAGAGCAGAGCTGTAGAGGAAGCCCTCGAAGCCCGCGGTATCAGCTACGTGCTGCGCGGGGGAGAGCGCTTCTTTGCTCGCAGGGAGGTCAAAGAAGCCATGGTCCTTCTGCGCTCGTCTGCTGCCGCACGGCGCACGGAGCGGCTCGATACGGCAGTCGCCGAGGTGCTCTCCAGCATCGGATGGCAGGCCCAGCCTCCCTCGGCAACGGGTGCGCTGCGAGAAAAATGGGAATCGCTCAATTCGCTCGTGCAGCTGGCCTCGGATATGCAGCGCAACTCGCAGCTGCCCATTACTCTGCCGCAGTTCAGCGCAGAACTCGAAGACCGCCGTGAACACCAGTTCGCCCCGACCGTTGACGGAGTAACGCTGGCCAGCGTGCACGCCGCGAAGGGCCTGGAGTGGAGCTGCGTACACCTCATTGGGCTCACCGAGGGGCTCATGCCCATTTCCTATGCGCAGACTCCGCGCGACATAGCCGAAGAGCGCCGACTGTTCTATGTTGCAGTGACCCGTGCCCGGGATTCACTCGACCTGTCATGGGCGCGCATGCGGCAGTCGGGGTCGCGCACCCAGCGCAGAGTGTCGCGCTTTGTTGCAGAAATGCGCGGGGCTCAGGCTGTACGCCGCGAAGATGCACCGCGCAGCACAGTAGTCAGCAGAGCCTGTCGGCAGTGTGGAAAGGCACTTTCGGAACCTGCCGATCGGCGCATGGGCAGATGCGCCAGCTGTGCGTCTCCTGCAGACAGCGGGCTGCTGAGCGAACTCAGCCGGTGGCGGGCCGCCAAAGCCGAAGAACTCCGCGTGCCCGAATACATGGTGCTGACACAGGCGACGCTGAGTGCTCTAGCCGAAGCGATGCCGGGCAACAGGGATCAGCTGGCTCTTATTCCAGGGCTTGGGTCGGTCAAACTCGCACAGTTCGGATCGGAGCTGCTGGACATTACGGCCGCCGCTTCCGGAGTGGCTTCGGAACCCTGACGGCACCGGCAGTCGGGGTGGAACGCGACATCGTCTTCTTCGATTCCCCAATCTGACACGATCAGCTTTCTGTGCAGGCCCGGCATCCCTGCGCGATCTGCGCGCAGTCGGGATGCCGTGTGAGCGGCCGTAATGGCTACGAGTGCAGGGTCAGCCTGCGAAGCCCGCGGGCCGCTGCGATGAACAGCCTTCCAGGCGTCCAGCCAACCGGGATCATGCTGTTTGGCCCAGCGCACGCCGCAGTGTGAGCACGGTGATGCGCCGGGAACAACGACTCCGCCGACAGTTCCGAAGTGGTCGCCGATGACAGCATGGACGTGGTCGATGTCGCGGGCATACAGCGAATCGGCGCTGAGCAGGTCCGGCATCCACACCGCAGTGAGGATCACCAGGCTGCCGGGGTGGATTCGCGGGTCATTGCTGCTGTCCGCCGGTGCGGCCCGCATTCCCGCAGCCTCAGCTGCCGAGGCGAACTCGCCTTTGAAAGGGCCGATGGCGTAGACGGGGGAGCGGCGCACCTTTGCGGCGAGCTCGAGGGGATCGGCCGAGTTCTGTGCTGCCCAGGTGCGCAGGCGCCACGGGGCAGATGCGCCGGGAACCTGGGTGACGACAAGCACCCCTGCATCCGTCAGGAGTCTGCACAGTTCGTGCGCTCGGTCCGCTTCGACTCCGAGTTGTTGGGCTTCGGATATGAGGTCGTGTTCTTCAATGCCCAGGCGCAGGGCGTCCAGCAGGGCGGACTCGCTGTCGCTGAGTCCGGACAGGATAACGGGGGCATCGATTCCGAATTGAACGCACGCGTGTGTTCGGCTGATGACGGCAACGGCCGGATCGACTATGAGCATCTTCACCTCCGGTAGTGCAGTCAATCTACGGGGCATGCTCAGAAGATGGAAGATGCTTTCCGCATCTGTGGAAAACCTGTGGATAAAACGCAAGCAGGGCCTACTGTGAGGCCGTCGGCGGGTGAGCGCCGAAGTCACTGTGCAGGCCCTGCTCGGGTGGCGGACCCGCAGGGCCGTCAGTTTTCACGTGCCTTCCCCTTGCCCGTGATCACTGCGTTTTCCGCGGGTCCATTCCTAAAGTTAGAGGGCTGTGTGGGGTGCCGTCAAAGCGATTTCCCGGCGGCAGTGTGGACATGTGCGGATTCTCTGTGGAGACTTCTCCCGGGCTTGTGGAAACTGATGTGGATAACGGTGCTGGCAAAGGGTGCGGAATCCCGGAAACACAAGGCTTTCGGGTGTTGATTCATAAAATTCGAGAAACTGTTGGATTTAACAGTGTGGTGTCTATCACACCAGTTGTCTTTTGGTGTCACTTTGTTCTCGAACGCGGCCTCTGCTTGGATGAGCACCATGACTGCGGCAGAAGTTGAACGGATGCTGCGCAGCGGCGAGATGACGGTTGTGCGCTCTGCGCGCAGAAAGAAAACCTACACGCTCCAGCCTGCGGGCGACGCTTGGAAGCTTGCGGTGCCCCAGCGTTTTGACGTCACTGCAAACCTCGCTGGAATAGCCGAGCTCTTAGAGCGTGCGCAGCGCCGGCGGGCTAACGCTCCGCGAAGTGACGACAAGCTTCGCGCCTTGGCAGAAGAGCTCAACCAACGGT
The DNA here is from genome assembly GCF_902500275.1 of Brevibacterium sp. Marseille-P9724. NCBI lineage: Bacteria > Bacillati > Actinomycetota > Actinomycetes > Micrococcales > Brevibacteriaceae > Brevibacterium > Brevibacterium sp. Marseille-P9724. The sequence continues at coordinate 108,287 of NZ_LR722990.1, forward strand.
ATTTCGGCGATGGAATCGAACCGGGCTCGGTGCGCTGGACAGGCAACCAGCGGCGCAGATTCGCCTCTGCCAGCGGCCTGACGGGCGACATCAGGGTGTCGGACCGTCTGCGGAACGTTCCTCGCTGGGTGCTTGAAGCGGTTCTTGTTCACGAACTCGCGCACTTGCGGCACCTCGACCACTCGCCGGCTTTTCGGGCGCTGGCGAACCGGCACCCGCGAACGGCTGATGCGGAGATCTTTCTCGCAGGCTTCGCTCACGGCGAGGATGCCGCTGAGGCCGCGGTGTGCGGCTGACGCACGATCGTGCGGCAGGCAGCTGAAGTCCGCAGCTGACGCGAAGGGCGCTGGGGGTATGCCCACAGCGCCCTTCCGTTGAGTTCGGCTTCAGCACGGTACAGCAGAAGCCGCCGATGCTCAGTCGTTCTTGCCGGACTCCTCGTCCAGAAGCCGCTGGAGTGCTTCATCCATGTTGTCAATATCGGCATCCCCGGTTTCGGGGCTGCGGCGCTCCAGGTAGCCCAGTGGGTCGTCAAGATCAACAGCAGACGGCAGGGACTCGGCCTGGTTGAACACCGCGTCGCGCGCTTCGGCGCCTTCTGTCTGTTCGAGGAAGGTGAACAGCTGAACCGCATCGTTGAGGCGGGTCGGGTGGATGTTCAGGCCGATGAGCGAAGCGAATTCGGCTTCTGCTTCGGACTGGGCGCTGTAGCGCTCCCGCAGTGCTTCGCGGATCTGGTCGCGCTTCTCGAGTGGTTCAACCGCGGCGTAGGCGACGACATCAGTCCAGCCGGCCACCGTCGACAGCAGGCGCTGGAGATTCTGCTCGGCGGCTCGGCGCTCCGCCGTGTCGGCTGGTTTGAACAGTTCCTTCTGCATCTGTTCGGCCGCTTCCTGCATTTTCTGCGGATCCATGTCCGGTGCGATTCCGCCGAGTGCGCTGCCGTTGACTTCCACCGTCGCGGCGTAGGCGCGCACGGCGTCTTCAATGTGCTTGCGCAGCCACGCAGCGCGCGCAAAGAGTGCGTAGTGCGCCAGTTCCAGTGTGGCCAGGTAGATGCGCAGCTCGTTGACGTCGACGTCGATTTCGGCGGCGAAGCCGGTGATGTTCGCGCTGACCATGGACGGACGTCCGCTGGCTGCAAGCGGCAGGCCGTACTCCGTGCCGGTGAGTACGGAGCCGGACAGTGCCGCCGCGGCCTGTCCCAGCTGAGAGGCGAACATCGAGGTGGTCATGGAGGCGAGCATCGGCTGCGCGCTGCTGAGAAAGCCGCGCATCTCCTCGGGAATCTGCTCAGAAATGCTCTCGGTCAGTCCCGAGGCGGTGCGCTCCTGAATGGGGGAGGCCAGCGACAGCCAGCCGCCGATGGTTTCCTTGACCCAGCCTCGACGGCTGAGTGCTTCAACACTCGCAGCCTCTGACGAGGCGTCTGTCACCTTCGACAGCCACAGTTCGGCAAGTCGGAATGCGTCTGCCGCGGCTTGGCTGGTCTCGCTCGTGACGGTCGGGTCAGGTTGGGGGACGGCGCTTTCGGCTGTCTGCAGAGCGGCGTCTTCGGGATCGGGAGGGGTCATCATCGATTGGAAGCGGCTCATCATCGAGCCCAGCTGGCCTGGATCCATGCTGAAAGGTCCCTGCCCGCCGCTGAAGAACATGCCGAACATGTTGTTCATCGGGTCGTCATCTGGACGGTCTTTGTCATCACTCATGTTGGCCCCCAAGGGTTGATCGTTCTTCTCAGAGTAACGAAGCCCGGGCTCAAAAGATTTCCCTGCGCCGCAGGGAGTGCGCATTTCGCTGAGGACGTAATGCCAAATGGTGGTCGCGCTGCAGCACCGACTAGAATGCTGCAAGCCGACAAACCGAAAGGACACTGTGGCCAGGCCCTCTCACCAGCCCCGCAGGCGGATCTCCGCATTCGCTCTTTCGGGCTTTCTCGCGTTCGTGTTCGTGCTCATCGCCGCTGTTGTGCCCGTGGCGTACATCGTAGAAACTCCGGGGCCGGTGTTCAATACGCTCGGCAAAGTCGAAGACACCGACAAGGACGTCGTTGAAATCACGGGTGCGCAGACCTATCCCACTGACGGGCAGCTCAATATGCTCACCGTCGGCGTGGTGGGAGGCCCAGATCGACACATGAGCGCCCTGCGCGCATTCATCGGGCTGGTCAAGGGTACAGAGACGGTCGTGCCGACCGAGTCCCTCTACCCGCTGGAAATCACGGGAGAGCAGGTCAGCCAGACGAACACGGCGCAGATGACCAGTTCGCAGGACGTTGCGACAGCCGCGGCACTCAGCGAACTGGGCATGGACTACACGGTGCGCATGCGGGTGGCTGAAGATCCAGCAGACGGGCCGGCGCGCGGCAAAGTCACCCAGGGCGAAACTGTGCTCGCCATCAACGGCAAAGAAGTCGAAGGGCCCGACGCCCTGCAGACAATTCACGGCGAAGTCGAAAAGGGCCAGCCAGTGGAGCTCCGCCTCGAAAGCGAAGGGCAGCAGCGGACCGAAACGATCCAGCCGACGATGCTCGACGGCGAACACCGGATGGGAGTCCTGCTCGACCAGGACTTCGATTTCCCCGTTGACGTGAAGTTCAACCTCGACAACGTCGGAGGGCCGTCAGCGGGCACCGTGTTCGCCCTGACGATCATCGACAAGCTGACCGAAGGCCCGCTCGCAGGCGACAAGAAGGTCGCCGGAACCGGAGCGATCACGGCCGACGGCACAGTCCAGCCCATTGGGGGAGCGCGCCAGAAGGTAGCTGCCGCTGACGACGCGGGCAGCGAGTATTTCCTGTCTCCGCGCGGCAACTGCCCCGAAGCGCTTGAAGCCGCCGAGAACCGTGAAATCACGGTCATAGGAATTGACAATCTCCACGCGGCGAGGACCGCGCTGGAGGACATTGCAGAAGACCGAACATCCGACCTGCCTTCGTGCAGCGCCGACAAGTGAGAGCCTTCGAAAGGAACCCAGTGTCCAACAGTCAGGAAACAGCGAAGCGAAAGGGCCCATCGCCCCTCGTGCTGACGATAGCCGCGGTCATTGCCCTGCTGGCGCTCTACGTGCTCTTTGCGCAGATCTATACGGATGTCCTGTGGTTCTCCCAGGTTGACTACCTGGCGGTGTTCACCAAGGAGTGGATCACCCGGATTGCACTGTTCGCAGTCGGACTCATCGTCATGGGTCTTGCTGTCTTTCTTCCGCTGACGCTGGCGTACCGCAAGCGTCCGGTCTATGTGCCGCAGACTCCGCAGCAGGAAAACCTCGACCGCTATCGGGAAGCCATTGAACCGCTGCGCCGTCTCATGACGATTGTCATGCCCCTGGTCATCGGCGGTATCGGCGGAGTGTCGTTGAGTGGTGCGTGGAAAGAGGTCCTCCTTTTCCTCAATCCCACGCCGTTTGGCAAAGCAGACCCGGAATTCGGTCTGGACATTTCGTTCTACGTGTTCACCTTGCCGATGCTGAAAGTGGTTGGTGACTTCCTGGCGATGGCGGCGCTGCTGTCGCTTGTCGCTGCAGCTGTCGCCCACTACCTTTTCGGCGGGATCCGACCCGGCGAAGAGAAGGGCATTCAGCTGACCCGCGCAGCTCGCGTGCAGCTGGCGGTGACGGCAGCGATCCTGGTTCTTATTCAGGCTGGCCGCATCTTCCTGCAGCGCTACACTCGGCTGATGGACGAATCCGGTCTCATGGCCGGTGCCACCTACACCGCCGTGAACATCACGATTCCGGCACTGCTCATCATCGCCATTGCCGGCGTGGTCGTTGCGGCCCTGCTTGCTGCCAATGCCTTCCGAGACATGTGGAAGCTTTCGGTGGTGTCAGTCGTCATGCTGCTGGTGCTCGGCGCTGTTTCCATCATCGGCCTGCCCGCGGCAGTGCAGCAGTTCATGGTGCAGCCGAGTGAGCAGAGCCTTGAGAAGGACTACCTGCAGCGCAACATTGATGCCACGCGGGATGCCTACGGCATTGACGATGTCGAAGTGCAGCAGTACAAGCCCTCCACAGAAGGCGAACGAGGTGCCCTTCGGGCTGACGCTGAAACTGCGGCTTCTATTCGACTCCTGGACCCGAACCTGGTGTCGGACACGTTCCGACAGCTGCAGCAGCAGCGGTCGTTCTATTCCTTCCCCGAGCAGCTGGACGTCGACCGCTATGAAATCGACGGCAAACAGCAGGACACCGTGATTTCGGTGCGTGAACTCAATCCGGAATCACAGGCTTCTGCTTCGTGGCTCAACCAGGCGGTTGTCTACACGCACGGCTTCGGAATTGTTGCCGCCTACGGCAACAAACAGGGAGCCGACGGGCGTCCGGCGTTCCTTGAGTCCAACATCCCGCCAACCGGCGAGCTCGGCGAATACGAACCGCGCGTCTACTTCGGCGAACAGTCGCCCACCTACTCGATTGTCGGCGGACCCGAGGACGGTGAGAAGCGCGAAATCGACTACCCGACCGACGATGAAAAGGACGGCGGCGCTCAGGTCTACACGACCTTCCAGGGTGAGGGCGGACCGAACGTGGGCAGCCTGTTCAACCGTCTGGCCTTCGCGGTGAAGTTCCAGGACGAGCAGATCGTCCTCTCGGATGCCGTCAATCCGGAATCGCAGATTCTGTTCAACCGACAGCCACGCGAACGCGTCAAGAAGATCGCACCGTTCCTCGAAGTGGACGGCGATCCGTATCCGACCGTGGTCGACGGCCGCATCAAGTGGATCGTCGACGCCTACACCACGAGCTCGAACTACCCGTATTCAACACCGCAGGTTCTCCAGAATGTGACGGAAGACTCCAACACCCAGCGGCAGGGTTCTGTGGCTGCGCTTCCGCCGCAGAAGGTCAACTACATTCGCAACTCAGTCAAGGTTGCTGTCGATGCGTACGACGGTTCTATTGACATGTACGCCTGGGATGAAGAAGATCCGCTTCTGCAGTCATGGTCGAAGATCTTCCCGAACGCGCTCAAGCCGATTTCGGAGATCAGCGGTGACCTCATGAGCCACGTCCGCTACCCGGAAGACCTCTTCAAGGTTCAGCGTCAGCTGCTCACGCAGTACCACGTGCCGGATGCGAACTCGTTCTACACCAAGCAGGACTTCTGGACCACTCCGCTCGACCCGACGGTTGACCGCGAGGAACGGCTCATGCAGCCGCCGTACTACATGACCCTGCAGATGCCGGGTCAGGATCAACCCACGTTCTCGTTGACCTCGAGCTTCATTCCGCGTCCCATTGAGGGGCAGACGCGCAACAACCTCACCGGCTACTTCGCCGCCAGCGGTGACGCGGGCAGCGAAAAGGGCAAGGTCAGCGAGGAGTACGGCCGGCTGCGCCTGCTGCAGCTGCCGCGCAACACCACCGTGCCCGGTCCCGGTCAGGCGCAGAACAACTTCAACACCGAACCGGCCATTCAGCAGAACCTCAACCTGCTGCGTCAGGGCGAATCGAAGGTGGAGAACGGCAACCTGCTCACACTGCCAATCGGCGGTGGCCTACTCTATGTGCAGCCGGTCTATGTGCGTTCGCAGGGTGAAACCTCCTATCCGGTTCTGCAGCGAGTCCTTGTGGCATTCGGCGAGCAGATCGGCTTTGCGCCCACTCTTGACGAAGCGCTCGACCAGGTGTTCGGGGGCGACTCCGGTGTGTCCGCAGGCGACCACGGTCAGTCCGGTCAGGCTTCAGACGAAGAAAAGGGGTCCGTCACCGCTGACGGTTCGGATGGCGGCGACAAGAACGCCTCTGGAGGCGGTTCCGGACTTGACGCGGCTCTGAAGGAAGCTGACAAGGCCATGAAGGACTCGGACGATGCTATGAAGGAAGGCAACTGGGACGAGTACGGCAAGGCTCAGGATCGCCTGCGTGACGCACTGGACAAAGCCATGAAGGCTGACGGTGCAGACGCCGGTGCGGGACAGGGCGCAGGGGATTGACCTCAGCGGCGTCCGTTCCGTTCGCTCCGGCGACCGTGAGGTGGTCGGAGCGGGCGCGGTGGCCCCGCTCGCTTCAGCGAGGGTGGTGCGATGCACATCACATGCCTGTAATTTGGTGTTCACCGCAATGTTCCGTATAGTTGAACACGCACCGCGGGGTGGAGCAGTTCGGTAGCTCGCCGGGCTCATAACCCGGAGGTCGAGGGTTCGAATCCCTCCCCCGCCACCACGTAAAAATCCCGGGATACCTAGCACAGGTATCCCGGGATTTTTTGTGTTTGGGCTGCATATGCGTCGGGTCATGGTTCCTGCGCTGAAGGCTCTATATGTTCGCCGCCGTCGGTGCTTGTCGGGACGAAGTGCGGCGCGGCGGCCGTGTTGGCTTCCCGCCGATGTTCGTTGCGATGGGTGCTCGCTTTAATGTGCTTTCACGCTTTAATGCAGCGCATTTGCGCGTGGATCTGCATTAGAGCGCGAGGCTGGGTTGCGCTGGGCAGCGGACGGCAGTCGTCTTAGCGGGAACAAGGGCGGGGCCGCCCAAGCTGGCGCGCAGCCCCAGCCAGATATCGCTCAGCTGTTCTCGACCGTGTCGTCTGTGCTGTTGTCTGTATAGATTCGCTGCCGCATCCGCTGACCATGAGTCAGCCTTCGCACGTCGGTGTCAGTGTCGAAATTGGCGCCGATGCCGCCGGCCACCACACCCATGGCTGCGCTGAGCCATGCGATATCGAGATAGTTGGTCAACGATGCGTCTTGCTGAATCTGCTGGGTCATAAACTCCGGATCGATCACGACGAGGCCGCCCAGGAGAATGAGGACGACCAATGTCGCGAAGAGTGCGAACACAGTGACCAGGAGTGTGAGCACGGTGGAGAGGTTGTAGTACATGACCACTGTGGCCAGTCGTTCGTTGATCGGTTGGTCCCAGAGTCTGTGACTGATGATCAACCAGGCGACCATTACCACGATGGCGAGAGCGCCGATTGAGAGCAGGCGGAGCGTGGACAGGTAGGTCGACATCTGCCAGATCGAACTGTAGAAGATGCCGAAAGCTCCGGTTGCAGATGCTGCGGCGAGAGCTCCTGAGAGTTTTGGCGCTGTGCGCCAGGGTTCGTTGGAAATCGTCATTCCCAAGATCAGCCGCGGGCCTCCGGTGAGGGTGTGGGCATGCAGGGACTGATGGCCGGAATCTTCATTATGGGACCAGTTCGACCATCGGAGAGAAAATCTGGGCGTTGTGGTTTCGGGACCCCAAGGAACCAGTTTGTTGACTGAGCCCATCATGACTTTGATGATGCGACGCTTGGTGGCCCACGCTCCGAGTGTGGGGCAGGAAACAACTGCGAGGCTGCGGTCGGAGTAGGCCTCGGCAATGAGAGGGGCACCCTGGGTGTGTCGGGGGATCTCTGTGAGGATGAGGATGACGCTGACATCGGGGTAGTCAGCACGAAGGTCTTCAGCTGCGTCTAAATCCAGCTCGCTTTCGGGCGTCAGATAGACCGTATCGGTGCAGGTCTGCAGCGTCGTTGCGGCCCCATACGCCTCGCGCAGGCAGCGTTCCAACGAGGCCTGGATAGACGCCGCTCGTCTGCTGGGCAGCCCTGGATCAGCTACGAGGAGTACGTGCAGGGGCTGAGATGAGGGGGTGGGCATCGTGGTCCTCCGCGAGTCGACGAGCGAGCTGACTAGAAGATTGTTCTGTTGGAGAAGCCTACTGCGGATGGTCGCCAGGGGGGGCAGTCCGATTTGTCGGCGTCGCCGTCTGAAATTCCGTCGCCGGCGTGACCGCTGCGCCGCGGAAGCACGTGACAGGCCCGTGCCGAGATACAGGGCGAGATGCAGTTTGCTGTACTGCATAAGGCGTGGTCCCGGGAGGGGTTGAGCCAGGGGAGCCATGAAGGAGTTCCGAAATCGCGGACAAATGCGGGTGTGCAAATACAAAGATTGTTGGGGTTGGGAGGCTCCGCCAAAATGTGCATACCTGTTTATATGCGCATCTTGAATAGTGGGCGCGTGGATCTTTGAGCGAATGGCACTTATGCAGCTCGCTGCTGTGCCGGAATGGGTTGGTGAGCCGCGTCTTTTAGGGGAAGTGTCGGTGCGTGGGGATCTGTGGATCGTAAGGCTGCGCATCCCTGCGCAATTCGCGGAACCCCTCGGAGGGGTGAAAGCATCTTTTGGATTCTATCACCCGGCTTCAAATATTCAATGGACATTTCAGCTAGCTTTGTGAAAGCAGTTGGAGTGGGCGCCCGCTCACAGCTTCACGCCTCTCCGTAAAGCCAGCAATCCATTACATATCCGAGTTATGTGTTGTAGCGTTAATCCGTCGATCGCCGGGAAAGAGGTCAGAGAGATCAGAAAGACGGTCGACGGCACAGGAAGGAAGAACAATGACTCCGGATCAGGCAGCGGCGGCATCGGGCAACGCGAGTTGGATGCTGATCGCAGCCTCTCTCGTATTATTGATGACTCCCGCATTGGCGCTGTTCTACGGCGGTATGTCAAGGCAGAAGTCCGTTTTGAACATGATGCTCATGAGCTTCGGTGCGGTCGCCGTCGTGAGCATCGTGTACGTGCTGTGGGGCTGGTCGATGTCCTACGGTTCCCAGTCAATAGGCGGTCTGTTTGCAAACCCATTCGAATTCTTTGGTCTGAAAGATTCTATTCTGGATTCGCGCGGAAACTATATTGAAGGTGCTAATGGATATGCCAACATTGTTGACGTTGGGTTTCAGCTGACATTTGCGGCTATTTCGGTTTCTCTAATATCCGGTGCTCTCGCGGAGCGCGTGAAGTTCGGCACTTGGTTAGCATTCGCGGCGCTTTGGGCCACCTTCGTCTACTTTCCACTTGCTCACATGGTGTGGGGCGGAGGGTTCCTGTCGCATTCGGCATCCGGCCTGTCGGCAGCGCTGTTCGGAACAGCGAGTGAGGAGGCATCGGTCGCACCCATCGATTTCGCGGGCGGCACGGTTGTTCATATCTCAGCGGGAACTGTCGCGTTGGTGCTTGCGCTCATCGTGGGTAAGCGCGACAACTTCATGAAGTCTCCGCACCGGCCACACAATGTTCCGTTTGTCATGCTCGGCTCGGCGCTGCTGTGGTTCGGCTGGACTGGCGTGGATCAACACGACTGTCGCAACCGGCGCGGCGATGCTCGGGTGGCTCGCTTACGAGAAAGTCACGGAAGGTCAGCCGACTTCACTCGGTGCGGCCTCCGGTGTTGTTGCGGGGTCTCGTCACAATCACCCCGGCAGCGGGAGACCTCACACCTCTGACGGCAATCGTTCTGGGCTTCATCGGCGGTCTGCTGGGAGCTTGGGGAGTCGGCTTGAAGTTCAAGTTCGGATTCGACGATTCGCTTGACGTCGTCGGTGTGCACTTGGTGGCCGCGCTGTGGGGAACAGTCGGCGTCGGACTGCTTGCAACCGATCGAGGACTGCTGACAGGAGGTGGCGTTGAAGGCCTCAAGCTGTTCGCTGTTCAGATCCTCATTGCGGTCGTCGCAATGCTGGTTTCGGCCATCTTCACTGCGCTCATCGCCTGGGTTCTGAAGGCGACCATGGGCTGGCGCGTGCAGCCGAAGCAGGAGTTCACCGGCATTGACATCACCTGTCACGGTGAATCCGCTTATGAGCGCAGCGTTTGAGCGTCAAACACCACGGATCGAAAAGCACAGTAGGGAGTTCACATGAAGCTCATCACGGCAGTCGTAAAGCCGTTCAAGGCATCTGAAATCAAACAGGCGCTCGAAGCCCAGGGGATACACGGAATGACGGCCTGGCAGGTTCGGGGCTACGGACAGCAACAGGGACACACCGAGATGTATCGCGGCGCTGAGTACGAAGTCGACTTCGTAGACAAGGTCCGCATCGAAGTGCTGGTTGATGATCCACTACTGGATTCTGCTGTCGAAGCAATCGTCTCTACGGCCCACACCGGAGAAATCGGGGACGGAAAAGTCTGGGTCACACCAGTTGAAGATGTGATCCGCGTGCGCACAGGCGAGCGGGGAACAGACGCAGTCTGACCGACACCGCGTCCTGCCCCCACAGCCACCGGAAAACGCCCGAGGTGGAAGGCAGGGGAGCGTGGCACCTCGGCAGGGGTGAGCAGACCGGGCCCCGGCACAGAAGTGCCGGGGCCCTAGACGTTCCTGGTCATCGCCATGGCGAGCTGTTCTCACGCTGTAATGCAGGTTCGCGCGTTAATGCGCTGGATTAGCGCGCAAATCTGCATTACAGCGTGAGTCTGGTCTACGAGCCGGGACGTACGCGGCTTAGGCGTACATCTGCGGTGAGGGGAGAAGCCCGCGCAGCTCGTACCCGCGCCCACTTCAAACCTCAGAGATTTTGGAACACATCGAGGTTGCTGCGAATGCGCTGGGCGGCGTCTTCGACCTCTTCGGTTGACTTGCAGAAGCTGAAGCGAATGAAGCTGCGGAAGCGCTTCGCGGTTTCCGAGCCCTTGCGGCACAGCGCGGGTGCGGGAATGCCCGTCACGCCCACCTTTCGGGTGAGTGTGTCATTGACCTCCGTCGCATCCTTGTCCGTCAGCTGCGAGAAGTCAGCCAGCAGGAAGTAGCCGGCCTGCGGTGCGTGGACACGCAGACCGGGAACATCTTCGAGTGCTCTGACGATGATTTCGCGGTTGTGCTGCAGAGTGTCGCGGTTCTCCTGTGGGAAGGACCAGCCTTCGCCGATTGCCTGCGCAAGTGCTGCCTGCAGCGGATTGCCCGCGGCGAACGTCATGTACTGCTGAATTGCCTGGCAAGCGGCACGCACGCGAGGTGCTGCAATGAGCCAGCCGATCTTCCAGCCGGTGATGTTGAACGCCTTTCCGGCAGAGGACACTGAGACGATGCGTTCAGAATCCGGGAAGCGGGCGGCAAACGGCTGATATTCGTGTTCGTCGAACACCAGGTGCTCGTCGAACACCAGGTGCTCGTAGACCTCGTCTGTGAGGATCCACGCGCCCGCGCGCTCCGCCGCGTCATAGATGCGATCGAGAGCCTCAGCGGAGAACACGGTGCCGGTGGGGTTGTGGGGCGAATTGACCAGAATGATCGAGGCACCCTCGACCTCGCGTTCGAAAGCATCCCAGTCCGGCTGCCAGCTGCCTTCAGCGGGCAGGAGCGGCACTGTGGCGAATGCGCCCCCGGCCATTGCAACAGCCGCAGGGTAGGAGTCGAAGAACGGTTCAAAGGTGACAAGTTTGCCACCGCGGGGCAGCAGCGCCATGATGGCGCTCGTCAGTCCCTGAGTGGCACCCACAGTGATGAGCACCTGATCGGGCTCAATCCTGTGATCGTATTCGCGTTGCCGCTGCGCGCACACCGCTTCAATGAGATCAGGGCGGCCCTGCCCGGGCGGGTACTGGTTGTCGCCGCCGCGCATAGCGCGGTCGACCGCGTCGAGCAGCCGTTCCGGCGCGGGGATTCCAGGGGCTCCCTGCCCGAGGTTGACGGCACCGTGTTCGGCCGCGAACTTCGTCATGACGCCGAAGATCGTTTCGGTGGGATTGCCGTTAGCATCCAGCAGTCCGGCAGCGCGGTTGACCTCTTCGGGCAGCGGGCTGAGCTCAGGTGTCATGCGAGTTTCTCCAAGGCGGCTCGGTGCAGGTGTCCGTTTGATGCGACCGCGTTGGGCCCAAACGGCCCGGGACGACCGTCGACGTCAGTGAAGACGCCGCCGGCAGCCTGCACAATGGGAACAAGGGCGGCCATATCGTACAGTTCGAGCTCAGGTTCCGCTGCAATGTCGACGGCCCCTTCTGCTACGAGCATGTACGACCAAAAGTCACCATAGCCGCGCAGGCGCCACACCTGGTCCGTCAATGAAATAAATGCGTCGCGGCGGCCCAGGTTGCGCCAACCGGACAGCGATGAGAACGCCAGCGACGCATCGGCCAGTTCACTGACTTCGGAGACCGAAATCCTGCGGTCATCACCGTCGAACCTCAAGAATGCCCCACCTTCGGGAGTACCCCACCAGCGGCGGCCGAGTGCCGGAGCGCTCACCATGCCCAGAAGGGGAGTGGCACCTTCGTACAGGCCGATGAGTGTTGCGTAGACGGGAACTCCGCGGACAAAGTTCTTGGTTCCGTCGATGGGGTCGATGATCCAACGACGCGAGCTTTCTCCAGATGCGCCGAATTCCTCCCCGTACAGCGAATCGTCGGGGCGGTTGTCGACGATGATTTCGCGCAGGGCGTGTTCAACAGCGCGGTCGACATCAGTTACGGGGGTCATGTCCGGTTTCTGTGCGACGCTGAAATCCTGAGCGCGGAACGCCGGCAGCGAAAGCGCGTCAGCCTTGTCTGCCAAATAGTGGGCAAGTTCGAGGTCGTCCATGCCCACCAGGCTAGTCGAATGGCCTAAGCAGTGCCGAGACTGTCCAGAAGGCGGCGAAGCGAGTCCAGCCGCGCGGCCCCTCCTTGGCCGGCGCGGCCATCGGCGACCCACCTGTCCAGCGCACAGCCGGGGGAGTCCGCCCGGTGTTCGCACCCGCGCGGACAGTGTGCGGTCGCCGGTGCGAGGTCGGAAAATGCTGTGATCACAGTGTCAACATCAACGTGGGCAAGGCCGAAGGAGCGCACTCCGGGAGTGTCGATGACCCATCCGCCGTCGGGCAGCGGAAGGGCGAGGGCCGATGAGCTGGTGTGCCGGCCGCGTCCGGTCACCTGGTTGACGTGCCCGACAGCACGGTCGGCCTCGGGGACGAGCGCATTCATGAGTGTTGATTTGCCCACCCCGGAATGTCCCAGCAGAACGCTGATTCTGCCGTGCAGACGGGCAGCCAGCTCAGTCGTCTTCGGCTTGCCAGAAGAATCGAAACCGCACGCGATGATGGGGACGCCCGTGTCCGCGAATCGTTCACACAGAGAGTCAATCGGCGCAAGGTCGAGCTTGGTGACCGCGAGGATCGGTTCGATGGACGCATTGAAGGCCGCAGCAATCGCCCGGTCGATCAGCCCTTCCGAGGGAGCTGGGTCAGCTGCCGCCGTGACAATGACCAGTTGGTCGGCGTTGGCGACGATCACCCGTTCGGAGTCGTCATTGTCGTCTGCGCTGCGCCGCAGAATCGTCTTGCGGTCGTCGAGCACGACAATGCGGGCCAAAGTTCCCTCGGTTCCCGAAGTATCGCCCACCAGCCGTACACGGTCGCCCGGGACCAGGGGAGTGCGCCGCAGGTGCGAGGCGCGCACGCCCGTAACGTCAACACCCGTGTCGAGCTGAACCCTGTAGCGGCCCCGGTCGACCGATGTGATCATCCCGCCTATCGCTCCGTCATAGCTTGGCAGCTCTTTTGTCCGCCGACGCTTGCCCTTGCGGTTGGGGCGAGGACGATAGTCCTCTTCTGTGAAGTGCGCGTAGCGGCCCGCCATCAGCCGAAAGCCTCGTCCCACATTCGGGTGAATGCGGGCAGTGTTTTGCCGACGGTGTCGGGGTCGTTGATGACAAGCCCCGGGGTGACCAGCCCGAGGACCGCTCCGGCCATGACCATGCGGTGATCCGCGTAGGTGTTCCAGCCCCGGTCTGTGCGTGGGCTGACGGAGTGGGAGGGCTGGCCGGTGATCGTGAGGGAATCCTCACTTTCCTCTACTTTGACGCCTAAGCTCGAAAGTTCGGTCGCCAGTGCGCTGAGCCTGTCGGTTTCGTGCCCGCGCAGATGCCCGATTCCGGTGATTCGCGAGGTGCCGCCGACCGCAGCTGCCACTGCTGCTGTCACCGGGGTGAGTTCGCCGACGGAGGACAGATCGAGGTCCACGGGTGTCAGCTGCCTGGGGCCGCGGACTGTGAGTTCGCCGCCGGTGAGTTCACATTCACCGCCGAATGCCTGCGCAATGCGGCGGAACTCATCGCCTGCCTGCGTTGTGCGATCCGGCCAGTGGGGCACTGTCACTTCGCCGCCGGTGACCAGCGCGGCAGCGAGGAATGTCGCGGCGTTCGACAGATCGGGTTCCACCGTAACGTCCAGCGGCGCAATGGGGCCGGGGCGAACGCTCCACACATTGGGCTTTGGGGTGTCGACCGCGACACCGGCTAAGCGAAGCGTTTCGATCGTCATGTCGATGTGCGGAACAGAAGGCAGGGACGCGCCCGTATGGCGCACGGTGAGGCCATTGGCAAAACGCGGTGCGGCCAGCAGCAGGCCGGAGACGAACTGGCTGGATCGGCTGGCGTCGATGTCGATGGATCCGCCCCGGGGCACAGAGTCGACCGTCATGGTGAACGGCAGGGCCTCGTTTTCGGAGCTGACAGCAACACCGAGGTCGCGCAGTGCCGTGAGCACGGTGCCCATGGGGCGAACGCGGGCCTGTTCGTCTCCGTCAAAGCGGGCGGAAACACCGGCGGCAGCACACGTAAAAGGAACAAAGCGCATGACAGTCCCGGCCAGACCGCACGCGACCTCAACAGGAGCACTGCTGGAAACGCCCGGGATGGGTGTGATACGCACGGAGTCGCCGTCGAGCTCAGCAGAGCCGCCGAGAGCGGTGACCGCATCGAGCATGAGCTGAGTGTCCCGCGAGATCAGCGGTGCCCGCAGAATCGAGGGTGCCTCGGCGAGGGCTGCCAGCACAAGCAGACGGTTGGTGAGAGATTTCGAACCGGGGACAGAAACACGAGCCCGCACCGGCTGAGAAACAGCGGGTGCGGGCCAAGTAGTGCGGGTGTCAGTCATCAGGATGTCGGCGAAATTGCGTCCATTGCCTTAGCGGACTGCTTTTCAATGCTGTCCCACGCGCTCTCGGCAGCGTGGCGGGCACGCCATGCCAGGCTGGGGCGGCCGGCGGTGTCGACAGCGGCCAGCAGGGCTCCGCCCAGCAGCGAAGTCTTGGTGACCAGGGAGGTCTTCTTCTCAGCCTCACTGTCGAGCTGTTCGGCAACGACATCGATGAGGTAGGTGCTCACCAGCAGACCGGCCGACAGGCGCGGCATTTTGCCGATGGCAAGCAGGCTGCCGGCTGCGATCTGTGCAGCACCGGCACCGCGGGCAACGAGTTCGGGGCTGACCTGGACGTCGAACTTTTCGTCCAGCAGTCGGGTCAGAGGGGCGATAGAAGCGGACTGGGGGCGGCGTGCCCGGCTGACGCCGTTGGCGATGAACGACGTGGCAAGCATTGGGCGGGCAATAAGCCGTACGAGAGACAAAGCTGCGTCCTTTCTTTCGAGAGCAGTTCAAGCATATCGCCCACGACCGCGAACGGCAGAGTCGGCCGAACCTGCGGTCGGGCTGCCGCGGAATAGTTGCCCGGCACCGGCCGTTGTGCCCAGTGAAAAGACCGAGAGGAGATCGCATGGTGCTGTGCCAGGAGCGACGGTCGCCAGCTCAAACCGAAGCGACAGGCTCCGCTGGTGCTTCCGCGGATAGTTTCCCAGAGCGCGCACATCGCGGGGACGTAGCATTGACCGTGATGAGTGAACCGATTGACCTTGAACGCGAAACGGACGAAGAGCGCGCAGCGCGCTTTGAAGCCGACGCCCTGCAGTATGTCAACCAGCTGTATGCAGCCGCCATGCGCATGACGCGCAATCCGGCAGATGCCGAAGACCTCGTGCAGGAGGCGTATCTGAAGGCATACGCGGCCTTCCACCAGTACAAGCCGGGAACCAATCTCAAAGCATGGCTCTACCGGATCCTGACGAACACGTTCATCAACAACTACAGGAAAAAGCAGCGTCAGCCGCTGGAATCCAGTGATGACGACATACAGGACTGGCAGCTGCACCGAGCGGCCAGCCACACCTCGGATCAGGGCCGTTCTGCAGAACTCGAAGCGCTCGACCAGATGCCTGACTCCGACGTCAAAGAGGCGCTGGCCAGCCTGCAGGACGACTTCCGCATGGTGGTCTACTACGCGGACGTCGAGGGACTCCCGTACAAAGAAATCGCCGAAATCATGGATACGCCCATCGGCACGGTGATGTCACGACTGCACCGCGGACGCCGCCAGCTGCGTGAAAAGCTCACCGACTACGCAGCTGAGCGAGGCATCGGCACTGCGAAGACGGAGGTCAAGAAATGACTGAGACAAACCGATGGAGTTCGTGTCGCATGGAAAGCCTGGAACGCATCTACGGGTACCTCGACGGTGAACTCAGCCCCGAAGCCTGTCGGGCAATCGAAGCTCATCTGCGTGACTGTGAAGAATGTTCGGATGAATACCAGATCGAATCAATGCTGAAGAAGCTTGTGCGCCGTTCGTGCAACTGCGATGTCGCACCTGAAGGACTCGTCGAGCGAATCCGGGCCAGGATCACAGTCGAGAGCACCCAGATACGCTGGCAAAGCTGAGATGTGCCGGGTGATGCTGCGGTTTGACAGGGAACCTCGGAGCATCAGACAGCTGAACCAGGCTTCGCGTTTCATAAAAGCCTGAAGCAGACAAAGAAGGGCGTGATGGTGAAGAACACCATCACGCCCTTGCGTCTGTAGAGACCGAGGATCAGCGACCTGCGTTGGGGCGCTTGCCGTGGTTAGCGGGCTTATTCCTGCGGTCCTTGCGCTTACGTCCGCGCTTGCTCATAATGATCTCCTCCTGGTCAACTACGGTATTCTTTCACACTGCCGCTCCCACGCCAAATAGAGTGAGCAGCGCCTCGAATCAGACGACGGCGTCCTCCACGCCCAACCATTCAAACCATCCTCGGTTGAGCACGAGCCACGACAGCAGTCCGTAGCCCTCCTGGCGCGGCAGACCGTCGTTTGACGCCGCCAGTTCCCGCTGCCAGACAGCGTGGTCTGCCAGGGGAGTGAAGCAATCCACGTAGGGGATGCTGCGGCGCAGGGCAACTTCTGAAAATCCGCGGTTGAGTTCTTCAATCCTGCGGTTGTCGGCGTGGTCGCGTGCGGGGGTTGGGCCGACGACAAAAGCCGAGTACCCGCGGCTGAGAGCCTGGTCGAGAAGATTAGCCAGATTCAGCCGGGAACGCGCCGTGGAAGTTCCGGCGGCGATATCGCCGCAGCCTGGAGCGAGCACCAGCCGATTGTCACCGTCATCGTCGAAGCGCAGTGGGGCTTCGGCCATGCAGCGGTCTGCAAACTTCGCGGAATCTTCGCCCGGGGCAGCCAGAGTATAGAATCTGGCCCCCTCGAGCACTGGGTGCGTGCGGACAGCCACACGGCCAACCCATCCCAGGGCACGACCATCGCCGTGGCCGGCAACCAGATGGTCACCGGCCACGACGATCGATGTGCTCCTGTGCGGAGTCACTTATCGAAGACCCGCTTGATGACTTCGGCCTGTTCGAAGTCGTGAACCTTCTTCAGGCCGGTAGCCGGTGCTGCAGACGATGCGCGGCCGACGGGGCGCAGCGTGCGACCGTCGAGCGCGGGGTCCAAGTGCAGGGCCATGAACGGGTAAGCGCCCTGGTTTTCGGGCTCTTCCTGCGCCCAGACGATTTCTGCATCGGCCGGGTAGGCGCTGAGTGCTTCCTTGACCGCGTCGGTGTCGAGCGGGTACAGCTGCTCCATGCGGACAATAGCCGTGGTTTCGTCGTTGCGCTTGGAGCGCTCAGCCACGAGGTCCCAGTAGAACTTGCCGGAGACAAGAACCACCCGGTTGACCTTCGAAGCATCGACGGTCGTGTCGGCAATGACCGGTTCGAAACGGCCCGAGGTGAACTGCTCGACATCTGTTGCGGCAGCCTTGAGGCGCAGCATGGACTTCGGCGTGAAGACCACCAGGGGGCGCTTGTTCTCGGTGTGTGCGTGGCGGCGCAGCAGGTGGAAGTGCGAGGCGCCGTTCGACGGGTTTGCAACCGTCATGTTGTTCTCTGCACACAGCTGGAGGAAGCGCTCAATGCGGGCCGAGGAGTGGTCCGGGCCCTGGCCTTCGTAGCCGTGGGGCAGAAGAAGAACGAGACCGGAGAGCTGTTCCCACTTCTGTTCAGAAGACGCGATGTATTCGTCGATGATCGACTGCGCGCCCTGAGCGAAGTCGCCGAACTGAGCTTCCCACAGCACGAGGGCCTTCTTGTTCTCAACGGCGTAGCCGTACTCGAAGCCCATGGCGGCATATTCGCTCAGCAGCGAGTTGTAGACCCAGAAGCGAGCCTGATCATCGGTGAGGTTGGCAAGCGGAGTCCATTCGTTGCCGTTGTCGTGGTCGATCAGCACAGCGTGGCGCTGGGTGAAGGTCCCGCGGCGGGAGTCCTGACCGGCAATGCGGACCGGGATGCCCTCCATGAGCACCGAACCGAAGGCCAGCAGCTCAGCGAAGCCCCAGTCGATGCCGCCCGAACGCGACATTTCCTGACGCTTCTTCAGAAGGCTGCGCAGCTTCTTGTGAACTTCGAAGTCTTCGGGGACGTCGACGTGGGCGTCGCCGATCTTTTCGATGACGTCGCTGGACACAGCGGTTTCGATCTCCGTGCCGAAGTCGGTTGGCGCGATGTCGATCTTCTGCGGGAATCCGGCGTCGGCACCTGCGGACTTCTCGGCTTCCTTCGTCTCTTCGAAGGCGGCTTCGAGCTTGTTCTGGTAGTCCTTGACGACTTCGGAGACCTGTTCGTCGCTGATGAACTTCCTTCCGACAAGGGATTCGGTGTAGAGCTTGCGCACCGAGGCCTTCTTGTCGATGAGCGAGTACATGACCGGCTGGGTCATCGACGGGTCGTCGCCTTCGTTGTGCCCGCGGCGGCGGTAGCACACGAGGTCGATGAAGATGTCGCGGTGGAACGTCTGGCGGAATTCGAATGCCAGGCGGGCCGCACGGAAGACGGCTTCGGGGTCATCGCCGTTGACGTGGATGACCGGAGCCGAGATCGACTTGGCGACATCGGTGGAGTAGAACGACGAGCGGGCCGATGCCGGTGATGTGGTGAAGCCGACCTGGTTGTTGATGACCACGTGGATCGTACCGCCGGTGCGGTAGCCGCGCAGTTCGGACTGCTGAACGGTTTCGAAAGCCACGCCCTGACCGGCGACGGCTGCATCGCCGTGGACCAGAATTGGAAGAACGCCGAAGCCCTCTTCGCCGTGGTCGAGTTCGTCCTGCTTGGCGCGCACAATTCCGCCGAGAACGGGGTTGACGGTTTCGAGGTGGCTGGGGTTTGCCGCGACCGACACCTTGGTGGTGTTGCCTGCCGGCGAGGTGAAGGAGCCGTCCATGCCCAGGTGGTACTTGACGTCGCCGGAGCCCTGGAAGGATTCGGGCGACTGCACACCGTCGAACTCGCGGAAGATCTGTGCGTAGGACTTTCCGGCGATGTTCGTCAGAACGTTGAGGCGGCCGCGGTGGGCCATGCCGATAGCCACTTCTTCCAGGCCTGCGTCGGCGGCTTCGTTGGCGATTTCGTCCAGCAGGACGATGGTCGATTCGCCGCCTTCGAGCGAGAAGCGCTTCTGGCCGATGTATTTGGTCTGCAGGAAGGTTTCGAAGGCTTCTGCTGCGTTGAGCCGGCCGAGGATGTGGCCTTGTTCTTCGCGGGTGAGCTCTTCGTGCGGAACTTCGATCTTCGACTGGAACCAGCGGCGCTGCTCCGGGTCGGCGATGTGCATGTACTCGTAGCCGGTCGTGCGGCAGTAGGCGTCGCGCAGCAGCCCGAGGATGTCGCGCAGAGGCATGACCGGTTTGTCACCGAAGCCGCCGGTTGCAAAGGAGCGCTCGAGATCCCACAGGGTGAGGTCGTGGTTGTTGATGTCGAGGTCCGGGTGCGTGCGCTGGCGGTACACCAGCGGGTCGATGTTCGCCATGAGGTGGCCGCGGGTGCGGTACGAGTCGATCAGCTCGATGACGCGGGCGGTCTTGTTGACATCGTCGGTATCGGATGCATCGAGGTCGGGCAGCCAGCGCACTGGTTCGTAGGGAAGCTGGAGGGACTCGAAGATTTCGTCGTAGAAGCCGTCGGCGCCCAGCAGGTATTCGTGGACGAGTTTGAGGAATTCGCCCGAGCCTGCACCCTGGATGACGCGGTGGTCGTAGGTCGACGACAGGGTCACGACCTTGGAAACGGCTAGACGGTTGATGGTCTCCTGGCTTGCGCCCTGGAATTCTGCGGGGTAGTTCATGGCGCCGACGCCGACGATTGCGCCCTGACCGCGCATGAGGCGGGGGACGGACATCATGGTGCCGATGCCGCCGGGGTTGGTCAGCGACACGGTGGTGCCCGCGAAGTCTTCGGCTCCGAGCTTGCCGCCCCGGCCGCGTTCGACGAGGTCGTCGTAGGCCGCCATGAATTCGCGGAAGGTCAGAGTGTCGGCTGCCTTGACGTTGGGCACCAACAGCATGCGCGTGCCGTCGGGGCGGGGCACGTCGATTGCCAGCCCGAAGTTGACGTGGGCCGGCTGTACCATTGCAGGTTTGCCGTCCTGTTCGTCGTAGTAGACGTTCTGGGTGGGCATCGCCTTGAGTGCCCGGATCACGGCAAAGCCGATGATGTGGGTGAAGGAGACCTTGCCGCCGCGAGTGCGCTTGAGGTGCGAGTTGATGACGATCCGGTTGTCGATCATCGCCTTAGCCGGAAGCTGACGGTAGGACGTAGCGGTGGGAACGTTGATGGAGTCGTCCATGTTGACGGCTACGGCCTTGGCAGGTCCGCGCAGTTTGGTGACCTTGTCTTCAGCATCCTGAGGCGCTGAGGTGGTCTTCTGCGCACTGCCGGCTGCGGTCTTCTTGGAGGCGGCGGTCTTGGATTCGGCCTTAGGGGTTTCCGCTTCCGTCGACGAAGGGGTTACGCCCTTGGACGACGTCGAGCTCTTCTTCTTTGTGCTCTGCGAAGATGTGGCAGGGGCCTTCTTCTGCGGAGCCGCCTTCTGTGCGGCAGGGGCCGAATCGCTGCTCTGAGCTTCGTACTTCTCAAAGACGGGCCACCAGGCCTTGTCTACTGAGTTCTTGTCTTTTCGGTACTGCTCGTAGAGTTCCTCAACCAGCCATTCGTTCGAGCCGAAGTCATCGGCCGTGATGGTCGGGTTCGATTCAGACACGGCGCTGATCGCCTTCTTCCTAAGCTTTGGTGGGTACAACGACGTCGCGAACCAGTCTAGCCAATTGATTCGGCAGTATCCCGCACGGTTTAGATTTCTCCTGTGTCGTCCGTCACCCCGGTCGAAGCGCGGCCGATCTGCCGCGCGGTTGGCGACTCGAATCCCGCTGACTGTTCGCTAGGATGGCGTCATGAAATATGCCAGTTTCGGCCCGGCGTTGACCGTCGGGTTCTTGTGCGCCTCGGTGACGTTCGAGGTGGTTTCGTAGTGGAGTGGCTGTATCTGGGCTTGGCCCTCCTCATGATCGTCGGCACGGGTTATTTCGTGGCCGGCGAATTCTCTCTTCTGACACTCGATCGGCACGATGTCGACAAGGCACTTGCCGAAGGGAAGCGCGGAGCTAAGTACCTGGATTTGGGGCTGAAGCACCTGTCGACGCAGCTGTCTGCAGCACAGCTGGGCATTACGCTCACCACGCTTCTCACGGGCTTCTTGATGGAGCCGTCAGTCGGTGTGCTGCTCAGGCAGCTGTTCACCGGCTTTGATGTTCCCGCTGCTGCGGCGCAGACCCTGTCAATTGTCATTGCGCTCATCATTTCGACCGTGCTGTCGATGGTGGTCGGCGAGCTCATGCCGAAGAACATGGCGATCTCCGCTCCCATGACCGCGGCTAAGATCGCCGTGCCGTTTCAGTACTTCTTCTCTGTTGTCTTCAAGCCGGTGATCGCGCTCCTCAACGGTTCGGCCAATAGGGCGCTGCGTTCAATGGGAATTGAACCGCAGGAAGAGTCGACGGCGGGGCGGTCGGCAGATGAGCTCACCGCACTTGTGCGCCATTCTGCCGATGAAGGTGCGATTGACGAACAGACGGCCGACCTGGTTACCCGCACTCTGAGCTTTTCTGAACTCACGGCGGAGGACATTATGACTCCGCGCACGCGCATGGTGTCGGTCAACAAGGACTCGACTGCCGCGGACATCATCGCGCACGCACGTTCGACTGGCTTTTCGCGCTTTCCGGTGGCGGGTGACTCGCGCGATGACATCGTGGGCATTGTGCACGTCAAGCACGCGATTGCCGTTCCGTTCAGCAAACGTGAGGACGCCTACGCCGGGGGTCTTATGTCCGATCTGCGCGAGGTGCCGGACACCTTGGAACTGGAGCCTCTCCTCCTGCTCCTGCGCCAGGAGGGCAACCAGGTGGCTGTCGTCATCGACGAGTACGGCGGCACCGCGGGTCTTGTCACGCTGGAGGACGTTGTGGAAGAGCTCGTTGGGGAGGTCGCCGATGAGCACGATCGTCTGCGCGTCATGGTGCGGCCGGCCCGCGACGGCTCGTGGATTGTGCCGGGCATGATGCGCCCGGACGAGGTGGTGGAGGCTACCGGCATGGCGATTCCCTCGAATTCCGATTACGAAACCATGGCCGGCCTGGTTCTCTATCGTTTGGGAGAGATCCCGAAGGTCGGCGCGCGCATCAGCATTGACGGCGCCGATCTCGTTGTCGAGAGGATGATGGGCCATCGGATCGAGCGGCTGCGCATGATCCCCGACTTTTCGAGGACGGCACTGTGAACGACTGGTTGGGACTTTTCTGGCTGGTGGTGCTCATTCTGGGCAATGCCTTCTTCGTGGCCGCTGAATTCAGTGTTGTGGCGGCTCGCCGTTCGCAGATCGAGCCTTTGGCTGACGCCGGGCGCCGTTCAGCCAAAACCGCGCTGTATGCAATGGAGCACGTGTCGCTCATGCTGGCCATCTGCCAGTTGGGCGTCACGGTCTGTTCGCTTATGCTCGGCGGCATTGCCGAGCCTGCAATCCACCACCTTTTGGCCGGCCCGCTCGAGTGGATGCAGATACCTCCCGCGGCTGCCGGTGCCCTCGGCTTTGCGATTGCGCTTTCGGCTGTGACCTTTCTGCACGTGGTCGTCGGCGAGATGATTCCGAAGAACATTGCGCTGGCAGAAGCGAAGCACTCTGTGCTGATTCTGGCTCCGCCGCTGGTCTTCCTGGCGAAGATCTTCGGCTTCGTCATTCATCCGCTCAATGCCTTTGCCAATGGCCTGCTCAAGCTGTGCGGGATCACTCCGCGCGATGACGTCAACGCCGCCTACACGGTCGAAGAAGTGCAGGCGATTGTCGCTGAGTCCAAGCGCGAAGGTCTCTTGGCCGACGACGGCGGACTGCTCAAAGGGGCCTTGGAGTTCTCCGACAAAAAAGCTTCCGATGTCATGGTTCCCATCCAGAAGGTTGTCACTGTTGCGCCGGACGTGACGCCTGAGCGCATTTCAGCTCTTGTTGGGCAGAAGGGCTTTTCGCGGTTCATTGTGCTCGATGCCGACGGTGCGCCCGACGGCTATATCCACGTCAAGGACGTCCTGTACGTCGAAGACGAGGTCGACTATGAAAGCCCCGTGCACTCCAAGCGCTTTCGCTCGCTGGTGACGATTTCGGCGGACGCTGAAATCGAAGATGCTCTGCAGAAGATGCAGGAGGCGGGAAATCACGTCGGCTGCGTGATCAGCGCGGCAGGAAAGCCGGTCGGCGTTCTGTTTCTGGAAGACGTTCTCGAAGAGCTTGTCGGCGAGGTCCGCGACGTGATGCAGCGCGGATCGGCCAGCTGACGGGCTGAATGAGCACTCCATAGGTGATCTGTCTGTGATTAACATGCCAAGGCGATAACAGAATTGTGAAGATGGCTATTGGTCGTTACACTGTTGTGACATCGGACGCTGTCGATGACGGCGCATCCGTGAGGTTGTTACCCGAGGGAGGATTGTGGACGCAGGAACGAATGGCCAGCCTATGAGCCGCCGTGAAGCGCTCCTGGCTGAAAAGCGCGCCGCCCGCGGGGAAGCCTCCGCCACGATGCCGAATGCGCAGCCTATCAGCCGCCGTGAAGCGCTCCTGGCTGAAAAGCGCGGCATGCGCGGAAGTGCTGTCGAGGCGGTGCCCAATCGCCAGCCTATGAGCCGACGCGATGCTCTCATGGCTGAAAAGCGCTCTGCGAAAAAGAGCAAGTTCAGCTTTATGCGCCGTGCGGACGCCGTGTCGTCGGCTGCGGGTAGGCGCGCCTCTGTTGTCCCCTTGGCTCCGGTCAATAACGGGCCGGTCCCGGCGGCGATCGGCCGTGGCTCTGACGGTTCTCGCCTGCGCGCATACCGCATGCGCCGCCAGCTTGCCGGTTCCTCAGTCGCTGCAGTCGCCGCGATCGGCGTGATCGGAGGCGGTTTCGCCGTTATGAGCTCAAGTCTGGGCTCTTCGGCCTATGCCAAGGCCGAAGAAGTCGGGGATTCACCTGATGGCCTGCTGCTGGAAGCAGTGGACGGTGCAGGCGCACAGAGCGGCGATTCGACTCTCGGCCAGACGAGCAGCCTCTCGGGCGGTGTTCTGCAGTCTGAGGGCGACAAAGCCCACGCTGCTTCGCGCACCATTGAACGCACCGCTCTTCCCGGCTGTTCCGGCGATGCTCCCTCGGGCGATGCCCAGAACGGACAGCTTCCGGACGAATGGATGTGCAAGATCGGTGTTGGTGGACACCAGCTTCGTGCTGACGCTGCGGTTGCCTTCGCTCAGATGAACGCTGCGTACAAAGCGGACACCGGCAAAGAGCTTGAGGTCACCGACAGCTACCGGCCCATCGGTTCCCAACAGGCAGTAGCGGCCTCCAAGCCGGGACTTGCCGCAAAGCCTGGAACCTCAATGCACGGCTGGGGCATTGCCATCGACTTCGGCGGCGGGACGGAAACCGCCAGTGGACAGCAGTACGAGTGGCTTGTCGCAAATGCCGGGGAATATGGCTGGGAAAACCCGGACTGGGCAAAGTCGAGCAAGTACGAGCCCTGGCACTGGGAATACGTACCAGCTCGCAAAATGATCAAGGGCCAATGACCGACACGGCTCTCTGATGCGTGATACAGTTGGAGAGCTTTTGCCCGCGTAGCTCAGTGGATAGAGCGTCTGCCTCCGGAGCAGAAGGTCGTAGGTTCGAATCCTGTCGCGGGCACGAGAACGGGCCCCTGGTCAGCGGAAACGTCGATCAGGGGCCTTCTTCATGCCTGTCTCTAGGGGCATGTATGCACTGAAGTGCGCAATATTCAACGGGCCGCCGGCTGCACGTGGGGGCCGCCCAAGGGATGATGAGCTCATGCGCATCGACGAGTTCTTCCAGGAGTCGCCAGTCACTGGGAGCCCCTGGGGCTCACATGAGACCGTGCTCAACGCTGAGCTGCTGACCTGACAGGTCCAGGGCACTGCGCAAGACCCGAATCCTCTGGAGGCAGCGTTGTCGCTCACCAGACTCGTCCGCGCAGAGCTGCGAGTCCTACGGCACTGAGACGGCGCATGGTCGTCGATCGGCTGTCGTGTCGATCTTCCGCCGCTTTAGGTGTATGGGGTCACGACGTGGTCGACACGTTCGTGGACGCGGGCGGCCGGTGGCTGATATGCACAGGGGGTATGAGGCCGATGACAGTTGTAGTGATGGCCCCGCACCTCTATTGCCTTCCGGTGATCCTGCTTGGACTCATTGACGCGGGCAAAGAGGCATTCCTCGGAAAGCAGTCGCTGGTATCGCTCGATAACTTGGTCCCTTTCTCCGGCACGACGCGAATGAGGCGCGTGATGCCGGTGCGCAGGCCGCGGTGGTGGCCCAACTGTGTCAGTTCGAGATGGATGCGCCGAGCTGACCGTTTGTGTTCGGGACGGAGCCGGCTGTCGTCGAGGACGCGGGTTACGAAGCTGTGTCTTCTTTCCGGGGCCAGCGGGGTAATAGCGTGGGTCATCGGAACGGGGCTCGTTCTGCTGGATGGTTGCTCAGACACCACCCATCGTGCAGTTCGGGTGCCCGTTCCTTCATCCCGGTTGGCGACTGCAGCGTCATGCCCACAACATCTCGGCTCCTTCTGCCGTGTGGCCGATCACACGGCAGAAGGAGAAAGTCGAATAGCACGCAAGTATACGCGATTGGTCGCCGGGGCGCGGGGAACGCGAAAGCGTCTATGCACCCAGCCTGATTGGGACTTCGTCCACCGCGAACTCGCCGGTGTCGGAGCAGCGCTGAAACTGCTGCATGGTGAGCACCGCGATGCGTGCACTGCGATGGGGGCTCCGTCGATGGGGTGCAACAGGTTCTGCAAGACGTGTCAGCAGCATGGCCTCGTCACCGGACTCTCAACGCGAGTCCGCCGCAAAGCAGGTCAGAGCGTCGAGGTCGACTGGTCGGGCAAGACGATGCGTCTGTCGGATCCCGTCGGCGGTCGCAGTCAGCGGGTGCACGCGTTCGTCGGGTGCCTGCCGTTCTCACGGTATGCATTCGTGTGGCCGACGTTGGACATGAAGCAGGGCGCCTTGCCAAGCTCCGGGTTTCATAGATGCTCTGCTTCTTGGTCTTCTGCGCAGTCTCCACCGCACCGATGACGTTTGTCGGTGCCTTTGCCCCTGTGGCCGGACCCGCTTGAGCCGGTCTGCTGAGCGGATATCCTGCTATGGCAATTGTGATGGCAGTATTGCTCATTGGTGCCGGTGGGCTGACAACTCGATACTGATGTCAGGTTCCAGGGCTGTCCCGTCCACTGTAGCGCCAGCTGAAGCAGTACTCGATCCGCATTGGTGTCGCGGTAGCTACTGTGCTTGAGTGCTTGGCACGTATTCGCTCACGTCCGCGACCGCAGACTTCGCTGTGCGGGCGGCACCGATGATGGTCGCGGAGGAAAACCCCGTCCAATCGCCATACCCCAGCAGGTGCAGACCAGGAACATCGATGCTTCGAGTGCCCACGGTGACTGGATGCCCGTTCTCCCAGGTCAATTCGAGCCCCTTGAGATGCTTGAGGTGTGGTTTGAAGCCGGTGCACCAGATGATGGCATCACAGCTGTACTCACTGCCGTCGGCCCACGAAACCCCAGCCGAGGTCAATCGCTCGAACATCGGCGAAGCGCTCAGGTCGCCACGATCGCGTGCAGCCCGCACGGGAGGGACCATGACGATATCGCCGAGCCCCGACACGCCATCGTGGTCGCGCCCGGCCCGCTGGGCCGCCTCGCGGGCGGTGGCAACATCGAAGAGCACTCGTCCATCGACGTCATCAGGCATGAACCGTGGTCGGCGCTGCGTCACCCACAGTGTCTGCGCCACGGTCGAGACTTCCGAGACGATCTGGGCGGCGGAGTTCCCACCGCCGACGATGACAACCCGTTGGTCGGTGTAGTCCTCGGGCGAATAGTACTCAACGGTGTGCAGCTGTCGTCCCGTGAAATCCTCACAGCCCGGATAGTGAGGGACATAGGGGCGTTGCCATGTTCCGGTGGCGCTGATGACCGCCGTGGTCTCCAGGGTGCCGGTATCGGTATCGACGAACAGCTGCCCCCGATCCTGGTAGACATTGCTGACGTGAACCGGGCGTTGAACGGGCAGATCGTAACGGTGTTCGTACTGGGTCAGGTAGTCAACGACATGATCGGCGGTGGGAAATGACTCACCCTTCTGCGCAGGCATCGGCCAGCCTGGCAGTGGACTGTATTCGGCGGGTGAAAACAGACGCAACGACTGCCACCCGTGCTGCCAGGCTCCGCCGGGGCCGGCGTGGTCGTCGAGAATCACGAATTCGAGACCTGCTCTGCGAAGAAAATATCCAGCGGCGAGGCCGGCCTGCCCACCGCCGATGACTACGACATCAGTCATCCGGTGCCCCCTTAATCTTGACCGAGTAAGTCAGCCACGAGCGCCTCGATGCGGATCTTGATGTCGTCGCGGATCAGGCGAACCGCTTCGATGCCCTGGCCTGTTGGGTCATCGAGTTCCCAGTCTTCGTAGCGCTTTCCCGGGAAGAAAGGGCATGCGTCGCCACAGCCCATTGTGATGACCACGTCTGAGTCCTGCACAGCCTCGTCTGTGAGAACTTTCGGCTGCTCGGCGGTGATGTCGATGCTGTCTTCGCTCATCGCCTCGACCGCGATGGGGTTGATGTGTTCGGCCGGGACGGATCCTGCTGAGCGGACTTCGATGCGGTTGCCCGCATAATGGCGCAGGTAGCCGGCGGCCATTTGGGAACGTCCAGCGTTGTGGACGCACACGAATAAGACAGATGGTTTGTGGTCAGTCATAGGGGCGGTCTCTCTTTCGATCAGCTGGTGAGGGAATCGAGTAGGGCCTGGACGCGGGCCGCAAGATCGTCGCGGATGAGTGTCGCTGTTTCAGGAGAGGCCAGTGCTGGGTCGGCGACTGGCCAATCCTCGTAGCGCAGCCCGGGCACGATGGGACAGACGTCGCCGCAACCCATCGTGATCGCAACATCAGCCGCACGAATCGCGTCATCGGTCAACGGCTTTGGGAACAGTTCCCCGACGTTCTCCCCGTCCAGGTTGCTGATGAGTTCGGTGACGTTCGGGTTGATTCCGGCCGCGGGAGTCGAACCTGCGGAGCGGGCGATGACCTTACCTCCGGATAAGTGACGTGTCAGGGCCGCGGCGAGTTGGGATCGGCCTGCATTGGCGACACAGATGAAGAGGACCTGCGGAGGCGCGCTGGCTCGGTCCCGGGTGATGTCAGCCAAGCGCTGCTTCGCGAAGCGCTCGGTCAAGGGGACGAGGCAGCGAGTGGTTTTCGCCGATCGAGCCAGCGCTGTGTAGGAATCGCGCACGATGCCGGTGACGGTCTCTGGCGACACACCAGCCGACGTTTCCGACAGGTCTGCGGCCAAACGGCTGATGTGGGCATCGACGTCGAAGGCAGTGCCCACCATTGTTGCCTCGCGCGGCGGGTTTGGTGCGATGACGGCGGGGGCGAACCCTTCCAGTAGAGCGCTCACAGCGGCATGGCGACCAGCAGCAATCGAATACCAGACCCAGGTGCCGCGACGTTGAGAGTCGAGCAGCCCCGCTGTCTTCAGCACTTTCAAGTGATGAGAGACAGTTGGCTGGGAAACATCGGCAAGCTCTGCAAGGTCGCAGACACATGACTCTCCACGCGGATCGGTGCTGATCGCTGAGAGCATCCGCAGCCGCAGAGGGTCAGCGAGTGCCTTGAGTGTGCCGGCAAGCGTCGTCGCGACGTCGAGAGCGATGGCGTGGGACGGGTCGGGGGCGCACGGTTCATCGGCAGTCGCGATCACAGTGGTTTCAGTCATGACGATCTCGACTCCGTGGCGTAGGGGTCAGTGCGGAACCATGCCTTCGCGGCCCAGAGTGAGACATAGACGAGGCCGACCAGAACAGGAACCTCGATGAGGGGGCCGACGACTCCAGCCAGGGCCTGGCCGCTGGTAGCGCCGAAGGTGCCGATGGCGACGGCAATCGCGAGTTCGAAGTTGTTGCCCGCTGCCGTAAACGCCAGTGTTGTGGATCGAGCGTAGCCAAGACCGAGGCTCTTGCCGAGCAGGAGGCCGGCGAACCACATCAGCGAGAAGTAGACCAGCAATGGCAGTGCGATTCGAGCCACGTCCAACGGTTGACTGGTGATCTGCTCGCCCTGGAGCGCGAAGAGCAGCACGATCGTAAACAACAGACCGTAGAGCGCCCACGGCCCCACTCGGGGAATGAACTTCTCTTCGTACCACTGACGGCCGCGACGTTTCTCGCCGATCCACCGTGAGGCGAATCCGGCGATCAGGGGGACGCCGAGGAAGACGAGCACGTTGAGAGCGATCTGGCCCATTGACACATCCAGGCCCTGTGTATCAAGTCCCAACCACGTGGGCAGGACAGTGAGGTAGAACCAGCCGAGGACTGAGAACATGACCACCTGGAAGATCGAGTTGATCGCGACCAGCACAGCGGTTGCCTCTCGGTCACCGCAGGCGAGGTCGTTCCAGATCACGACCATGGCAATACAGCGGGCCAGGCCGACGATGATCAATCCTGTGCGGTATTCGGGGAGGTCTGGCAGGAACGTCCAGGCCAGAGCGAACATTACGGCGGGCCCGACCAACCAGTTGAGGATCAATGACGAGATCAGCAGCTTCTTATCGCCGGTGACATCGGCGACCTTGTCATAACGGACTTTAGCGAGGACGGGGTACATCATGACCAGCAAGCCAAGGGCGATGGGCACTGAGATGCCGCCGACTTCCAAATGGGAAAGAAGCTCAGAGACCCCTGGGGCCAGCCGGCCGAGGAGGAGGCCCGCGATCATGGCCAGGCCGATCCAGGCCGGTAACCCCTTATCCAGTGTCGACAGGCGTGCGGGTGTTGCCTGCTGTGTGGTGGTGTCTGCAGTCATGCCGGGAGTTCCTTGATTTTGTTCACGATGTCTGGGTGCGGGTGTGCTCTGATGGGGACGTCGCGTCGTTGGCCGTCCCGGTAAAAGCCGAGCGTAGGAATGGATGTCACTCCGGCCGCTGTAACGGCTCCGGGATTGGTATCGGCATCGATCTTGACGACTTTGCTTCACCCAGGCCAGTGTCGGCGGTCGTGACTTCCCCCAGGCAGATCGAGGTAAATGGAGTTATCAAAGATGATGCGTGCACCAAACCGTTCGGCCTGAGCACGCGTCGCCTCCATCATCTCCGTGCCCGGGACTCCATCGGTACAGACGGCAGGGTCAGACCCGACAACCATTGACTTTTGTATCGACATGCATAGATATTGATGCATGTCGATACAAAAGTCAATTGTCCGACCCGCCCCGGGTTTCCAAGACGCGCGGCGAACGCAAAGCCCCACCAGAAGCAGGCTCGCTCCGGGCTGCACCAAGAGTGAGGCGCGCTCGCGGGCCCGCGAGTTCCTCGCCGCCGCACCTAGCGACCCAGAGGGCAAAAGGTCGTGGCTTCGAATTCTGTCGCGGGCACAATCGTGGGAATCTCGGGACCTCGACTGCCGATGCCCCGAGATTCTTCTGTTCTGCGTGGCGCGTCGCCGAACGGGCCGTTCACAGAAAAGCCGCTTCACGCAGGGTGCTTCGATGCTGATGTGCGATCCGGCGGCACGCGGCTGAGTCTGTGCCGCGGCACCTGGTTGCCCGCTGGGGGCGCGGGCGTAATATCGTTGTCCCTGTGACTCCGGAAGATCTCAAAGCAGCAATTGCACAGGCCATCCAGGTTCTCGCCGATGGCGGCCTGAACCTTGCAGTCCCCGACAAGCTCACGGTCGAACGACCCAAAAACCGAGATCACGGCGACTGGGCGGCCAATGCGGCCCTTCAGCTTGCCAAACAAGCGGGAGTTCCACCTCGGGAACTGGCAGAAAGACTTGCCGAACAGCTGCGTGAAAACCCCGGTGTCGACACCGTGGACGTCGCCGGACCCGGCTTCCTCAACATCACCCTCAACAAAGCGGCAGCAGGTCAGCTTGCCCTCGACATTGTCGAGGCCGGTGGAACCTATGGGCAATCGACAGCTTTGGCGGGCGCACCGGTCAACATGGAGTTTGTGTCAGCCAACCCCACTGGCCCGCTGCACCTCGGACACACGCGCTGGGCCGCCGTCGGCGATGCTCTGATCCGCGTTCTGCGGGCTGCCGGAGCCGATGTCACTGCCGAGTACTACATCAACGACTTCGGCTCTCAGATGGACACTTTCGCCGGCAGCGTCCTGGCGCGTCTGCGCGGTCACGACGTTCCCGAGGGCGGTTATCCCGGCCAGTACGTGCAGGCAATCGCCGACGCTCTTCGGCAGCGCCACCCCGAATGGGCAGACAGCGCCGACGCTGACATCTACGACCAACTGCGCGCAGAAGCCTACGAACTGCAGATGGCGGACATCAAAGACACGCTCGCCGCATTCGGAGTGGACTTCGACGTATTCTTCTCAGAGAAGTCCCTCCACGATGCAGGCAAAGTCGCCGAGGCAGTAGAGCGCCTGCGCGAACAGGGCCACATCTTCGACGAAGACGGAGCCGTGTGGCTGCGCACCACGGACTTCGGCGACGACAAGAACCGCGTGCTCGTCCGCGCCGATGGCAGCCCCACCTACTTTGCTGCTGATGCCGCCTACTACCTGTCCAAGAAGGACCGCGGCTTCGTCAAGAAGATCTATCTGCTGGGCGCTGACCACCACGGCTACGTGGGACGACTCAAAGCGCTGGCTGCAACTGCCGGAGACGACCCCGATGAGAACATCGAGATTCTCATCGGCCAGCTGATCAGCGTCAACGGCGCGCGGCTGTCCAAGCGGGCGGGCAACATCATCGAACTGCGCGACCTGATCGAATGGCTCGGAGCTGATGCCCTGCGCTACTCGCTGGCGCGCATTCCCACCGATTCGCCGCTCACGCTCGATCCGGAGGTGCTGCGCTCAGCATCGAATGACAACCCCGTCTACTACGTGCAGTACGCCCACGCCAGAGCC
This sequence comes from Brevibacterium sp. Marseille-P9724, assembly GCF_902500275.1. Taxonomy (NCBI): domain Bacteria; kingdom Bacillati; phylum Actinomycetota; class Actinomycetes; order Micrococcales; family Brevibacteriaceae; genus Brevibacterium; species Brevibacterium sp. Marseille-P9724. The sequence goes on from NZ_LR722990.1 coordinate 140,434, forward strand.
TGCAGTGTTGAGCGCCGCGCGGTCGAGGCGGGAGTGGACCAGGCCCCCGTGGACCCGGCGACGCTGACAGATCCCACCGAGGCCGTCCTGCTTTCGGCACTGGCAGACTTCCCGAGAGTAGTCACCGACTCCGCCAAGCTGCGTGAACCCCACAGGGTTGCCCGCTATCTTGAATCTCTCGCTGGCAGCTTCCACAAGTGGTACGACGCGTGCCGTGTTGTGCCGCGGACAGACGAAGATCTGACTGCTGTTCACGGCACTCGCCTGGTTCTCGATCGGGCAACGAAGACTGTACTGGCCAACGGGCTGCGCATGCTCGGAGTTTCTGCACCGGAGAAGATGTAATGCCGGCTCACCCCTCGGGCGTTCTGCACGCCGGACCGTCGCCCGTCTGGCTTCCCGTGCCCACCGACGTCAACGAACTCATGGCCTCCCTGTGGTCGCGCAACACCTCCAAAAACGCTGACGGCGTACTCGAAGTCGCCGGCGTTGTGGCGACAGCGCTTGCCGAGCGCTTCGGAAGCCCGCTGTATGTGCTCGACGTCGACGACTTCCGCCACCGTGCCCGCAGCTTCGTCGGAGCATTCAGCGACGCGTTCGAAGCTCACGGCATGCAGGCGCGCGCTTACTACGCAGGAAAGGCCTTTCTGTGCACCGCAGTTGCCCGTTGGGCTCACGAGGAGGGCATGGGAGTCGATACGTGCTCACTCGGTGAAATGCGCACAGCCCAGGCCGCCGGTGTTCCCGCTGAAGCGGTGGGCCTGCACGGGAACAACAAGTCCGATGACGAAATAGCAATGACCCTCGACTGGGGAATCGGCCGGATCGTCATCGACTCACTCGACGAAATTGAGCGCGTCTCCCAGGCCGCTGCGGTTCGCGGCATTACCGCGCCCGTCATGCTGCGTTTGACAGTCGGCGTTGAAGCGCACACGCACAGCTTCATCGCCACAGCCCACGAAGACCAGAAGTTCGGCCTGTCCATCAGCGGGGGAGCGGCTGACCGCGCCGCCCGTGCTGTCATCACGGACCCCAATCTTGAACTGGTGGGCCTGCACAGCCACATCGGCTCTCAGATCTTCGAAGAAGACGGCTTTGCCCTCGCCGCCCGCAGGATCATTGAATTCTCCGCCCGCCTGCGCGCAGACACCGGATTCGCAATACCGGAGATCGACCTGGGCGGAGGCTTCGGCATCCGCTACACATCGCAGGACAAACCCGTCGCGTTTGAGCAGATGGCGGCTCTCCTGGCTGCCGCGGTTGCCGAAGAGTGCGACGACGCCGACTTTCCCCGTCCCGCGGTGTCCTTTGAGCCGGGGCGAGCGATTGTCGGGCAGGCGGTGTTCTCCCTCTACACCGCTGGAACCATAAAGGAAGTCGAAACCGATTCGGGAATCCGCACCTATGTGTCAATTGACGGCGGAATGAGCGACAACATACGGACCGCTCTGTACGATGCCGACTATTCGTGCACACTGGCCTCGAGGTCGTCTGACGCCAAAGCGACTGTCGTCCGCGTAGTCGGCAAACACTGCGAAAGCGGCGATATAGTCGTCCGCGATGAATATCTGCCGGCGGACATCAGCCGCGGTGATCTCATTGCGGTCCCCGGCACGGGCGCCTACTGCAGGCCGCTGTCGTCGAATTACAACCACGTGCCGCGCCCCGGCGTCGTCGCCGTTGAAAACGGACAGGCCGAGTGGGTGGTGCTTCCTGAAACCTACGAACAGATGTTTGCATCGGATCCCGGTTTCGCCCGGGCCAATGAGAACGGAGAAAAATGAGCGCACAGCCTCTCAAGGTAGCCCTGCTCGGAGCGGGAACCGTCGGCAGTGAAGTTGCCGATGCGATCCTCAACCGCGCCGACAGCTTCACCGAGCGCATCGGAAGCCAACTCGAGCTCATGTCCGTCGGTGTGCGCGACATTTCGAAGGCCCGCCCCGGTATTCCGACTGATCTCATCACCGATGACCTCGAAGCGGCAATCGAAGGCGCCGACATCGTCGTAGAACTCATGGGCGGACTCGAACCGGCTCGCGAACTGCTGGTCAAAGCCCTCAATTCCGGTGCATCGGTTGTGACCGCCAACAAGGCGCTGCTGGCCAAGCACTCCGGGGAACTCTTCGCCGCCGCCGACAAAGCCAAAGTTCGCCTTGAGTACGAAGCCGCTGTGGCCGGGGCGATCCCCATCATCCGCCCCGTCGGAGACTCCCTGGCCGGTGACCGCATCACCCGTGTGCTCGGTATCGTCAACGGCACCACCAATTTCATCCTGGATGCGATGGAAGCCAAGGGCTGGGACTACGAGCACGCTTTGAAGACCGCTCAGGAGCTCGGCTATGCCGAAGCTGATCCAACAGCTGATGTCGGCGGGCACGACGCTGCCGCCAAAGCTGCGATTCTCGCCTCGCTGGCCTTCCACACCTCAGTGAGCATCGACGATGTTCACGTGGAGGGCATTGAGAACATCACCGCCGACATGATTTCAACCGCAGCCAGCCAGGGCTTCACCATCAAGCTGTTGGCCATCTGCGAAGAGATTCCGGCAGCGGGGGTCTCAGCTCGCGTCTACCCGGCCCTCATTCCGGCGGACCACGCTCTTGCCAGCGTTGGAGGAGCGTTCAACGCCGTGTTCGTCGAAGCCGAATCCGCCGGCGAACTCATGTTCTACGGCCAGGGAGCCGGGGGAGCCCCGACATCGTCCGCAGTGCTTGGCGACCTCGTCTCCGTGGCCCGCCGCAAGGTGCTCGGCGGAGCAGGACAGTACCGCAAGCTCGAAAGCGGATCGCTGCCGATCATTCCGATTGACGACATCAACACGCGCTACCACATCACGCTGGCTGTCCAGGACCGCCCGGGTGTGCTTCACGCAGTAACCGGGGTGTTCCTTGACCAGGGGGTCTCCATCAAGCTCGTCGAGCAGACGAGCCTCGATGATGCGGCTGACCCGCGGGCCAAGCTCGTCATTGCGACCCACGGCGGAACCGAATCCGCGCTGGCATCGACGGTCGAGCGGCTGCGCGCGCTTGACGTGGTCGACGAGGTCGTCTCGATTCTGCGCATTGAAGGACAGTGAGAAAGACCATGGCACACCAGTGGCGCGGGGTCGTGACCGAATACCGCGAACACCTTGCAATCGACCCGCAGGCAGACCCGGTTTCGCTCGGTGAGGGCGGGACGCCGCTCATCTTCGCCGAAAAGCTTTCCGAGCGCACCGGAGCCGAGGTCTACGTCAAATACGAGGGGATGAACCCCACCGGTTCGTTCAAAGACCGCGGTATGACCGCGGCCATCACCGCAGCCAAAGCAGCCGGTGCCAAAGCTGTCATCTGCGCATCGACCGGGAACACTTCGGCGTCTGCTGCCGCCTATGCGACCAAGGCGGGCATGACCTGCGCGGTTCTTGTGCCCAAGGGCAAGATCGCCCCCGGAAAAATGAGCCAGGCGGTAGCCCACGGCGCTCAGCTGCTGGAAGTCGACGGAAACTTCGACGACTGCCTGATGCTTTGCCGAAAGCTGTCGGAATCGTATCCGGTTCACCTGGTCAACTCGGTCAACCCCGATCGCATCGAAGGTCAGAAGACAGCCGCTTTTGAAATTGTCGACGCGCTCGGCAAAGCCCCGGACATCCACGCGCTGCCGGTGGGCAACGCGGGCAACATCACGGCCTACTGGAAGGGCTACACCGAGTACGAACAGAAGGGTCTGGCGGACTCAGCCCCGCGCATGTGGGGCTTCCAGGCCGCCGGTGCGGCTCCGCTTGTCACCGGCCATCCGATTGACGAACCGGAGACTATCGCGACGGCCATCAGGATCGGCAACCCCGCGTCGTGGGACAAGGCGATTGCCGCTCGTGAAGAATCGGGCGGACTCATCGACTCGGTTGAAGACGAGCAGATCATCCGGGCTCACCGCCTGCTGTCTTCCACAGAGGGCATTTTCATCGAACCCGGTTCGGCAGCGTCTATTGCCGGTCTGCTGAAGATGCACGAGGCCGGTCGAGTGCCGCAGGGGGCTGTCATAGTGTGCACAGTCACCGGTCATGGACTGAAAGACGCCGACTGGGCGCTGAAGGCCGCAGAAGGTCAGTTCGAAGCGGGGAGCGTGCCCGTTGACGCTGTCAGCGCTGCGCGCGCACTGGGTCTGGAGGACTGAGAGTGCCCTGCAGCATCGAGGTCTCGGTTCCTGCGACTTCGGCCAATCTGGGGCCCGGCTACGACACCTTCGGCCTTGCCCTCGACATTGCCGACGAGGTGGTGGCCGAACTGCACTCCTCTCCCGTCGACCTCAGCAGCTGTGTCGAGGTTACGGGCCAGGGTGCCGGCCAAGTGCCCGCCTCCTCGGATCATCTGATCCACAGGGTCGTGCGCGAAGTGCTCGACCACCACGGCAGCGCCGAACTGGCAGACCGGCTGACTTTGCGATGCGCCAATACGATTCCGCATTCGCGGGGGATGGGCTCATCGGCTGCCGCTGTGGTCGCGGGGATCTCGATTGCCGATGCCCTTCTCGCGTGCGTCGGCCGAGGCGAGCTGTGCGAAGCCGAGCGACTCGCCTGGGCTGTTCACTTTGAGGGGCACGCGGACAATGCTGCACCGGCGCTGTTCGGAGGCGTTTCCATCAGCATGGCCGATGCACAGGGCAGTCCGCGCTCGGTTTCAGTTCCCGCCCACCCTGCTGTGAGGGCGGTGCTCGTGGTTCCCGACACGACGCTGGACACCGATTACGCGCGATCATTCATCCCCGAACAGGTTCCGCACGCTGATGCCGTGGCGAACTCGGCGGCCGCGGCGCTGTTCATCCACGCAATCGGGCGTGATCCCTCGCTGCTCTTTGCGGCGACAGAAGACCACCTGCACCAGGAATATCGCAGGCCGGCCATGCCCGAAACTCTGGCCCGGGTCGATGCGCTGCGCGAACACGGCCTTGCCGCTGTTGTGTCCGGAGCTGGTCCGACGGCGCTGGTGCTGGGCACCGGCGAAGATCTGCGCGACGAGGTCGTCTCAGTCATCGGTGAAGACGATGCCGACGTCATTGCCGCCTCGATTGCCGATTTTGGGGCAACCATCACTCGAACAGGCGCATAAAGCCAATCAGTACGCTGTTCTGTCGGCGTGCTGATTAGCCTTGCACCGTTTTTTCACGTTATGCTTAGGCTGTTCTTCCGCAGCGATTGCTGTGATGCTCGGATCGACAGATTCTGTCTCCGATGAAGAACAATCACCTCAGCACCCACGTTGGTGCTTTCACAGCCACTTTCATGTGCAGACCACTGCTGAATGCCTCTGTGTGCTTCAGCCGAACGAGGGAGAAGGAACCTTCGTGTCAGAAAACACTGACTTCAACCACTCCGGAAGCCTGTCCGCCCTTCGCCTGCCGCAGCTGCAGGAAATGGCCGCAGGATTGGGCATCAAAGGCTACCGCCGCCTTCGCAAGAGTGATCTGATTGACGCAATTCTTAAGGCTCAGGGCGGGGCCGCCCCTTCTGGTTCTGATGCCGGCGCAGACAAGAAGGAGCGCTCGGACGCTCCCGCGGAGAAGACCGAGACCGCTGACGAAAAGACGGACGGCGAAAGCGCTGGCCAGAAGGACGACGACAGCGCCAGCCAGAGTGCCGAGGCGAAGCCCGAAAGCGGCGCAGACGCTGAGGACAACGGTGAAGGCGGCGGTCGTTCACGCCGTCGCGGCCGCGGTGGAAAGCGCGGAGATAACAACTCCGAGGACGCTGCTAAGTCCGGTAATGGCAAACGCGGCGAGAAGAACCGCGACAACAATGAGCGCGATGATAGCGCCCACGACGACAAAAACGGTCGTGCCGACAAGAACGACCGCGACGACAAACACGGCCAGAAGAAAAACAAGAACGGCCGAGGCCGCAAAAACAACGGCGATGACGGCGCTGACAATCGCAACAGCGGTGACAATCGCGACAACCGCGGCAACCGCCACGACGATTCGGGTCGGGATGACAACAACGACCGCGGTCGCCGCGGGCGCGGCCGCGACCGCAAGCGCCGTCGCGGTGACGATGACCTGCGTCCGGACGACGTCCTCATCCCCGTCAGCGGCATCCTCGACGTGCACGACAACTACGCTTTCCTGCGCACGTCCAGTTACCTGCCGGGTCAGAACGACGTCTACGTGTCGAACAACATGGTCAAGCGCAACGGGCTTCGCAAAGGCGACGCCGTTGTCGGCGCCATTCGCCAGCAGCGCGAAGGCGAACGCAACAACCGCCGCGAAAAGTTCGACGCCCTCGTCCGCCTGGACTCCGTCAACGGCCTGTCAGTCGAAGATGCCAAGCGCCGTGTGAACTTCTCGAAGCTCACCCCGCTCTACCCGCAGGAGCGCCTGCGGATGGAGACGACTTCGTCCAACGTCACACAGCGGATCATCGATCTTGTCGCCCCCATCGGCAAGGGCCAGCGCGGTCTGATCGTCGCCCCGCCCAAGGCAGGCAAGACCACGATCATGCAGCAGATCGCCAACGCGGTGAAAGCAAACGACCCCGATGTTCACCTCATGGTCGTCCTGGTTGACGAACGCCCCGAAGAGGTCACGGACATGACGCGCGCCGTCGACGGCGAAGTCATTGCCTCGACATTCGACCGTCCGGCCGATGACCACACGGCAATTGCGGAACTCGCCATCGAGCGCGCTAAGCGGCTGGTCGAAATGGGCCAAGACGTCGTGGTCCTGTTGGACAACATCACCCGCCTGGGCAGGGCCTACAATCTGGCCCAGCCGGCCTCCGGCCGCATCCTCTCCGGTGGTGTCGACGCGAACGCCCTCTACCCGCCCAAGCGCTTCTTCGGCGCTGCGCGAAACATCGAAGGCGGCGGTTCGCTCACCATCTTGGCAACTGCTCTCGTTGAGACCGGTTCGAAGATGGACGAAGTCATCTTCGAAGAGTTCAAGGGCACCGGCAACATGGAGCTTCGCCTGTCGCGCAGCCTTGCAGACAAGCGCATCTTCCCGGCCGTTGACGTCAACGGCTCCGGCACGCGCCGCGAAGAGAACCTCATGGGCGCAGAAGAGCGCAAGATCATGTGGCGTCTGCGCCGTGTGCTCGCAGGCCTTGAACAGCAGCAGGCACTTGAGCTTCTGCTGTCGAAGCTCAAGGAAACGCAGAACAACGCCGAGTTCCTCATGCAGGTGCAGAAGACCACTCCGTTGCCGAAAGCCGCCTCTGACGACTGATGGCGCTTGACTCTTCGCAGCTGGAAGCCAGCGTTCGCTCTCTCATTGACGAGCACGACCGGATCGAGGCGGAACTGGCCGACCCGGACGTGCTCGCCGATGCCGGGCGGACGCGGAAGCTGACCAGGCGGTACTCCGAGCTCGGTCAGGTCAAGACCTGTGTCGATGCAATCGACACTGCGCGCAGCGACCGTGAAGCTGCCGCTGAGCTTGCCGAAGAGGACAGTTCTTTTGCTGACGAGGCGCATCGTCTGGACGGCGTGATCGCCGACCTCGAAGAGCGGCTGCGGGAACTGCTGGTTCCCAAAGACCCCGACGATGTTCGCGACGCCCTGCTGGAGGTCAAAGCCGGCGAGGGCGGGGACGAATCGGCCCTGTTCGCCGCGGACCTCGTCAACATGTATCGCCACTGGGCATCCAACCGCGGGTGGAGCGTGGAGGTTCTCGATTCCACTGAAACCGCTTTGGGCGGTTGGAAAGACATCACTCTGGCTGTCAAGTCGCGCGAAGGCGGAGTGTACGGCTGGATGAAGTTCGAAGGCGGTGTTCACCGCGTACAGCGGGTTCCCGTCACGGAATCGCAGGGCCGCATCCACACATCCGCGGCGGGCGTGATGGTCTTCCCGGAAGTCGATGAGCCCGATGAAATCCGCATTGACGACAATGATCTGCGGATCGACGTCTACCGTTCTTCTGGCCCCGGCGGCCAGTCTGTCAACACAACGGACTCCGCTGTGCGCATCACCCACCTGCCCACGGGGATCGTCGCCAGCTGTCAGAACGAAAAATCGCAGCTGCAGAACCGTGAGGCCGCCATGCGGATTCTGCGTGCACGCCTGCTTGCAAAGCAGGCCGAAGAAGCTGCGGCAGAAGCCCAGAGCGCGCGCCGCCTGCAGGTGCGCTCGGTCGACCGTTCAGAGCGCATCCGCACCTACAACTTCCCGGAAAACCGGATTGTCGATCACCGGACCGGGTATAAGGCCTACAACCTCGACCAGGTGCTTGACGGCAGACTGGATGAGGTCGTCGAATCGCTGCGTGCTGCTGAGCGGGCTGAACGGCTCGAAGGGATCGGCTGATTGTCTGCTGAGCCGATCCGCGCTCGGCAGGCGCTGTCCGCCGCTTGCGCACGGCTGCGCCAAGCGGAAATCGAAACCGCCGATGCGGAGGCGCGCCTCCTGCTGGCGTGGGCTTGGGAGTTCGACGTTAAGAGCCTCTCTCTGACGCTCCTTTCGGATCCCGCTGTGCCCGACGACGTTGCACAGCGCCTTGAAGAGGGCCTTGCCCGGCGGGCCGAGCGGGTTCCGGTTCAGCACATCACCGGCAGGGCGGCTTTCCGGCATCTCGATCTTGCGGTGGGCCCTGGAGTCTTCATTCCCCGCCCCGAAACTGAGCTTCTTGCCCAGTGGGGCATTGACTTTCTGCGCAGCCGTCCCCGCGGCAGTCGGCGGGTTCTTGATCTGTGCACCGGCACCTCGGTCCTGGCACTGTCCGTGGCCAGTGAGGTCGGCGCCACTTCGGCAACGGGTGTCGAGCTGAGTCCCTCAGCCACTCGGTGGGCAAAGGCAAACATCGAAAACCACGTGCCGTTGCTCAGCCGCTGCGGTTCGCAGTGCGCAGTCATCCAGGCAGACGCGTTGCAGTTCATTCCCGAAAGTCCAGTGGACCTGGTCGTGTCCAACCCGCCGTACGTTGACCGTGCCCGCCAGCCCAATCTTCCCGAAGTCGATGCTGACCCCGAAATCGCCCTGTACGGCGGGGGAGAGGACGGTATGGACTTTCCCCGTGCACTCATCGCCCATGCAGCGGAAATCGTGGTCGGCGGCGGGGCGTTGGCAGTCGAACACGCAGAGTACCAAGTCCAGCAGATGCGGGCCGCCTTTGCAGACGCAGGCTTTGAACAGGTCGAGGTCCACCGCGACTACACTGGCAGGGAACGTTTCACAACCGGCTTCAAACCACACGAGGAGACCCATGTCGCGGCACTATGACCTTCGCAGCTCAGAGGTCCACGACCTCGTGATAGCCGAAGCCGCACGGGTCATCGAAGACGGCAAGCTCATCGTTCTGCCCACTGACACCGTCTACGGTGTAGCAGCCGACGCATTCTCTCCCGAAGCGGTTGAACGGCTGCTCGATGCCAAGGGCCGCGATCGAACCATGCCGCCGCCTGTGCTCATAGCCCGCCCGGAAACTCTCATGGGCATTGCCGAGGGTGTCGATGCGGTGACAATGGCGCTCACGGCAGAGTTCTGGCCCGGTGCGCTGACCATCATCTGTCGAGCCCAGCCCATGCTCGACTGGGACCTCGGCGACACTCACGGGACCGTCGCTGTGCGCATGCCCGATCACGAGCCCGCTCTCGACGTGCTGCGCCGCACGGGTCCTCTGGCTGTTTCCTCCGCCAACGAACACGGACAGCCGGCAGCGCAGACCGTTGAAGACGCTGAGGCGATGCTGGGGCAGAACATCGAACTGTACCTCGATTCAGGTCCTGCCGAGGGGCAGGGGGCGTCGACCATCATCGACATGACGGCGCAGCCGCCGCGGGTTGTGCGCTCCGGTCCTATTCCGTACTCCGCCCTGGCCGAACACGTGCCGAACCTTCTCGACGTCGGTCAGGAGCCGGCTGGCTCTGAGGCCAATGCGCCGACTGCCGCAGAAGCACAGTCTTTCGAAGATGAGCCAGCCGCGGTGGAAAAGCCGACTTCCGGAAAGGCCGATAGGGACGGCTGATGCGCGTCTACCTGTTCATTGTCGTCATATCGGCCATCGTGTCCTATCTCGTGACGCCCATGGTCCGTCGCGTCGCCGAACGCGGGCTCATCTTCTCGCCGCTGCGCGATCGCGACGTCCATTCGGTTCCCACCCCCAGGCTCGGCGGAGTGGCCATCTACACGGGTGTTCTCGTGGGACTGCTGTTTGCTTCCCAAACGCCGTTTCTGCGGCACCTGTTCGACAACCCCGCCCCGATCATCGGCGTAGCCGGGGCAGGCGGATTGCTGGTGCTCATCGGGGTCATCGACGACATCTGGGACATCAACTGGGCGGCGAAGCTTGCCGGGCAGGCGCTGGCTGCCGGCTTCATGGCACTCAACGGCGTGGCTATGCTGTCGATCCCGTGGGTTGACATCATCGTGGGGTCGCCCCGCATGTCGGTCATCCTCACGGTGTTCGTCGTTCTGGTGACAATCAACGCCGTCAACTTCGTCGACGGGCTCGACGGCCTGGCCAGCGGCGTCGTCACAATCGGCGGCGTGGCGTTCTTCATCTACAGCTATCAGCTCGCGGTGGACACCAGCCCCGCCAGCTACGCGAATCTGGCCTCGCTGATCGTCGCCCTGCTGGTGGGAGGCTGCATAGGCTTCCTGCCCCACAATTTCAATCCCTCACGCATCTTCATGGGCGATTCGGGATCAATGCTCATCGGCCTTCTGCTCGCGGCTTCGACGATTCGAGTCACCGGTCAGGTCGACCCCGCGCTGCTGTCAAACGAACGCGTGTTCGCCGCCTACATGCCGATCATTCTGCCCCTGGCCGTCATGGCCCTGCCGCTGATCGACCTTTTCTTGGCCGTCGTTCGGCGCATGGCTGCGGGCAAATCGCCGTTCAGCGCGGATGCCAAGCACCTTCATCACCGCATGCTGCGCCTGGGTCATTCACACGCACGCGCAGTGCTCATCATGTACTTGTGGACGGCGAACTTCGCCTTCGGTGCGATCGGCTTCCTGCTGTTTCCAACAGACATCGTCATCATCGTCATGGGCATCAGCCTCCTCATAACACTCGCGGTCACCTTCTACCCTGTGATCGCCCGCCGTCGGTATCGAAGGGAAATAACCAGATGAGCCAGCAGTCCACCAGCGCGGCAATCATCAGCCAGCTCATGCGGCGCATTCTCCTGCTCAGTGCGATCGCCGGTATCGCCATCGGGCTGATCGGCGCGGTGATCGGGGGACTGGTCGTGGGCGTGAGCGGTGTCTACAGTGCGCTCATCGGTGCGGCTGTCGCGTTTGTGTTCTTCGGCATAACCGCGATCATCATGCTCTTCACCGCAGACTCGGGGCCGGCTGTGACAGCCGGTGCCGCAATGGGCGGTTTTCTCGTCAAGATCGCACTCATGTTCGCGGTGGTTGCGGTTCTGTCGGGACGGGACTTCTACCATCCGATGGTCCTGTTCATCACGCTCGTCGCGGGAGCCGTCGCGTCGTTGGCAATCGAAACCTGGGCTGTTCAGAACGCGCGGATTCCCACTGTTGATCCGACTGCTGGGAAACGGGACTGAGTTTTGAAAGAGTAGTCGTGCTTGGTAGGATTCAGTGAAACCGCGATGATTCCACTGGGAATCGTGTGTGTTCTTCCGGGGCCGTCAATCGTAGCCCTGCAAACACATCGACCATCCGCATATGGCCACCGCACGCGTGTGCCCTGAGCTTTGGGAGTTCGCCCTGTTTAACGCGTCAGCTCTGACTTCACCGATGTCCCTCGTCGCAGAGGGAGGAGGCTTCCACGCACCAGGGCTCGAAGAGTTCTTCCCAAGCGCTGTGCTCTTCGCTGGGACCCCTTTCGAACTCAATCGAATCATGATCATTCGGATTGCAGTTGCCCTCCTCATGGTGCTTGCATTCTGGCTGATGCTGCGCGGCGGACGCCTGGTTCCCACCCGTGCACAGTCGATCGCGGAAATGGCGCTTGATTTCTGCCGCAAGGGCATCGCCCACGACATCCTCGGCAAGAAGGATGGCGACCGCTTCTTCCCGCTGATCGCCGTCATCTTCCTGACTGTGTTCTGCATGAACATCACGGGCATCATCCCGTTCCTGAACATTTCGCCCAACTCCAACATCGGCATGCCCCTGGTGTTGGCCCTCGTTTCCTACTTCGTCATGATCGGTGCGGGAATCAAGGCCCAGGGCGGTGGCGCATATCTCAAGAGCCAGCTGTTCCCGGCTGGTGTCCCGCCGCTCATGTACATCATCGTGACGCCGATTGAGTTCGTCTCGACCTTCATCGCCCGCCCGGTTTCGCTCACACTGCGTCTGACTTTCAACATGATCGTCGGTCACCTGCTGCTGGTGCTGTGCTTCGCTGCCACCCAATTCTTCTTTTTCGAAGTCGGGGGCGGTCTCTTTGCGCTCGGCGGACTGACGCTGATCGGCGGCTTCGCGTTCACTCTCTTCGAAATCCTGGTCGCCGTGCTGCAGGCGTACGTCTTCGCACTGCTGACCGCTGTGTACATCCAGCTGAGCATCTCTCAGGACCACTGAGGCACAATCCCACAAACTCCTGTAACACACGGGACCACGGTCGGCTTAAGCGAGTCGGCCAAGATACTGGAAGGAAAAACATCCCATGGATACCACCATTCTCGCTGAAGTCTCGGGCAACATCTCAACGGTCGGCTACGGTCTGTCCGCTATCGGCCCCGGTATCGGTATCGGCATCCTCGTCGGCAAGACCGTCGAGGGCATGGCTCGCCAGCCTGAGGTCTCCGGCCAGCTGCGAACCACCATGTTCCTGGGTATTGCATTCGTCGAGCTCCTGGCCTTCCTCGGCATTGCAGCCCACTTCATCTTCGTCTGATCTGGAATAAGGACTGACTCTTGACCCCGACTACTTTTATCGCCGCTGGGGCTTCTGACCAGAACCCCATGATTCCGGCTGTCTACGACATTGTGTGGTCGATGGTCTGCTTCGTCATCATCCTGCTCGCTTTCTGGAAGTTCATCCTTCCGAAGTTCAAGGAAGTCCTTGACGAGCGATCCAGGCTTATCCAGGGTGGCATCGAAAAGGCCGAAAAGGCACAGGCTGAGGCCGATGCAGCGCTGGAAGAGTACCGGATGCAGCTCGCCGAGGGCCGCGCAGAGGCAGCCCGTCTGCGTGCCGAGGCTCAGGAAGACGGAGCTCAGATCATCGCTGATATGAAGCAGCAGGCCAACGAGGAAGCCGAGCGCATCATCTCGACTGCCAAAGCGCAGATCGCAGCTGAGCGCCAGGCAGCAATGATTTCGCTGCGCAGCGAAGTCGGCACGCTGGCCACAGACCTCGCATCCCGCATCGTCGGCGAATCGCTGCAGGACGACGCCCGCTCCAACGGTGTTGTCGACCGCTTCATCGCTGACCTCGAAGCACAGGCTCCGGCCGGCAAGGACGCGTGATGCTGGCATCGAGCAGAAATTCACTGCTGCAGACCGTTGACGAGGCATCGTCTGCAGTCACGCCCGGAACCGGCTTCGCCGCCGATCTTCTGGCAGCTGTCGGCGTGTTCGCTTCGGATGTTCAGCTGCGACGCGTTCTGACGGACTCGGCAGTCGACATCGAAGCCAAGCGGAACCTGCTGAACTCACTGTTCGCAGGCAAGCTCTCGGCTCCCGCTGTCGATCTGCTCGTCAACGCCGCTGGCCGTCGGTGGGCGCGCGTTCAGGACTACGTGACCGCTGTCGAAACCGCGGGCGTGGCGTCTCTGGCTGCACACGTTCAGTCGCAGGAGCGCCTGGGGGAGGTTGAAGAAGAGCTGTTCCGCTTTACGCGCCTGGTTCTCTCCGACCACGACCTCGAACGCGCTCTCGAATCTGACGCAGAGCCGGCAGCCAAGGAACAGCTGCTGAAGCAGATCGTCGGCAATCGCGTTTCGGCAGAAACGCTCATGTTGCTCGTCCACGGTGCAGTCAACCCGCGCCGCCGCCGAGTCGCCGAAGCCTACGAGAACTTCTCGGAGGTCTTGGCGTTCCGCCAGCAGCGCGCAGTTGCTGACGTCACGGTCGCACGGGAGCTGAGCGAACAGCAGAAATCCCGTCTCGAGGCCGCTCTGTCGGCCAGCTTCGGCCGCAAGCTCGTCCTCAACATCCGCATCGACCCCGGCGTTGTCGGCGGCGTGCGCGTGCAGGTGGGAGACGAAGTGATGACCTCGACGATTGCCGACCGACTCGCAGAAGTCGAGCGCAGGCTCGCAAGCTAAACGCGGCCGCGCCGCAGAAACCAAGGAAGCAGGGAAACCGCGATGGCGGATCTGACAATTCGCCCGGAGGAGATCCGGGACGCGCTGGGGAAGTTTGTAGAGAACTACAAGCCGACCTCGGCTGACAAAACGGAAGTGGGCACCGTTGTGACCGCTGGCGACGGCATCGCCAACGTGTCCGGGCTGCCCGGAGTTATGGCCAACGAACTGCTGCGCTTCGAAGACGGAACGCTCGGCCTGGCCCAGAACCTCGATGAACGCGAGATTGGCGTGGTCATCCTCGGTGAATTCGCCAACATCGCCGAAGAGCAGAAGGTGTACCGCACGGGCGAGGTCCTCTCGGTTCCCGTCGGCGACAAGTTCCTCGGCCGTGTTGTTGACCCGCTCGGCAACCCCATCGACGGGCTCGGCGACATCGAAGCCGAAGGACGCCGCGAACTCGAACTCCAGGCCGCCGGCGTTATGGACCGCAAGGAAGTCAAGGAGCCCATGGAAACCGGCCTTAAGGCCATCGACGCCATGGTTCCAGTCGGCCGCGGTCAGCGTCAGCTCATCATCGGCGACCGCAAGACCGGCAAGACCGCACTCGCGATCGACACGATCATCAACCAGAAGGCCAACTGGGAATCCGGTGACCCGAACAAACAGGTTCGCTGCATCTACGTGGCATGCGGTCAGAAGGGCTCGACTATCGCTTCGGTCCGCCGTTCTCTGGAAGAAAACGGCGCTCTCGAATACACCACGATCGTGGCTTCGCCAGCCTCCGACCCGGCAGGCTTCAAGTACCTGGCACCCTACGCCGGTTCGGCTATCGGCCAGCACTGGATGTACCAGGGCAAGCACGTGCTCATCGTCTTCGACGACCTGTCGAAGCAGGCTGAGGCATACCGTGCGATCTCGCTGCTGCTGCGCCGCCCGCCGGGCCGTGAAGCCTACCCGGGCGATGTCTTCTACCTGCACTCGCGCCTCCTTGAACGCTGCGCCAAGCTCTCCGACGAACTCGGCGGCGGTTCGATGACCGGTCTGCCGATCATCGAAACCAAAGCCAACGACGTCGGTGCGTTCATTCCGACGAACGTCATTTCGATTACCGACGGTCAGATCTTCCTGCAGTCGGACCTCTTCAACGCCAACCAGCGTCCGGCCGTCGACGTCGGTGTTTCTGTTTCGCGCGTCGGCGGTTCGGCTCAGCGCAAGCCGCTGCGCGGTGTTTCGGGAACCCTGAAGATCTCCCTGGCGCAGTACCGTTCGCTCGAAGCGTTCGCGATGTTCGCCTCAGACCTCGACGCGGCCACCAAACGTCAGCTCGACCGAGGTGCGCGTCTGATGGAACTTCTGAAGCAGGGCCAGTACGACCCGATGCCGTCGGAAAAGCAGACCGTTTCCATCTGGGCAGGCTCCGAAGGCCACCTCGACGACATTGCGGTTGAAGACGTCCTGCGCTTTGAGCGGGAGTTCCACGACTACCTCGAGCGCAAGACCGAGATTCTGTCCACGATCGCCAACCTGAACGACAAGCTCGGCAAGGATCTCCTCGGAGAGCTTGAAACCGCGATCACCGAATTCAAGCGCGAGTTCCAGTCCTCGGACGGAAGCTCGGCGGTCGGCACTGAAGACTTCGACGCAACTGACGAAGAAGAAGTCGTTCAGGAGCAGATCGTCAAGCAGCGCTGATCCGGTATAGGGAAAGGAAGTACTGATGGGAGCTTCACAGAGGGTCTTCAAAGCGAAGATCAACTCGACATCGTCCTTGAGGAAGATCTTCAAGGCGATGGAGCTCATCGCGGCTTCCCGTATTCAGAAGGCCATCCGCAGGGTCAAGGACGCAACACCCTACGCCAACGCGATCACGCGAGCCGTTTCCGCCGTCGCAACGCAGTCGAATGTCGACCACGTGCTGACAACGGAACCGGAGAACGTGCGCCGCGCGGCTGTTGTCGTCATCGGCCCCGACCGCGGCTTCGCCGGTGCGTACTCATCGAACGTCATCCGGCGAGCAGAAGAGCTCGTTCAGCTTCTTGACGAAAGAGATGTCGAACAGCAGCTCTACGTGGTCGGACGCAAGCCCGAAACGTATTACACGTTCCGCGAGCGTCAGCTGGCCGGCGCCTGGACGGGATTCTCTGAGAACCCTTCGGTTGAAGACGCACAGAAGATCGGCAATGCCCTTCTGGAAGCATTCGACCGCGACTTCGGCAACGACGGTGTCGACGAAATCTACTTCGTCTACACACGGTTCGTGAACTCCGTTACCCAGGAGCCCGAACACCGTCGTCTGCTTCCGCTCGAGGTCGTCGAAGCCGATGACGAAAATCCGGCGCCGACGACCGCCGACGGTCCTCTGCCGCTGTACGAATTCGAACCTGACGCAGACACCGTGCTGGACGCGCTGCTGCCGAAGTACATCGAGTCGCGCATCCTCGCTGCACTGCTGAATGCGGCAGCATCCGAGCAGGCAGCGCGCCAGCAGGCAATGAAGACCGCAACCGACAACGCAGACGACCTCATCCGGACGTACACGCGGCTTGCCAACTCGGCACGTCAGGCTGAGATCACCCAGGAGATCTCTGAGATCGTCGGCGGTGCAGACGCACTCGCCGGCGCGGGATCTGCTGACTGAAGCGTCTAACGCCCTAAGAGAGCAGAAAAGAAAGAGAACATGACTGCAACCGTTACTGAAACACCCCAGGTCAAGGGTGGGGTCGGGCGGATCTCTCGAGTTATCGGCCCCGTTGTCGATATTGAGTTCCCGCTCGATTCGGTTCCCGCAATCTACAACGCACTCAAGACCGAGGTCGAACTGTCTGAGGGCACCCGCGAACTGACGTTCGAAGTCGAGCTGCAGCTCGGCAACGGCATCGTTCGCGCCGTGTCAATGCAGCCGACCGATGGCCTTGTGCGCGGCCAGGAAGTCCGCGACACCGGCGGTCCGATTTCGGTGCCCGTCGGTGACGTCACCAAGGGCAAGGTCTTCAACGTCACCGGTGACGTGCTCAACGACTCGATGATCGACGAACCTTACGAGATCACCGAACGCTGGCCCATCCACCGCACGGCCCCCAACTTCGACCAGCTCGAATCGAAGACCCAGATGTTCGAAACCGGCATCAAGGTCATCGACCTCCTCACCCCCTACGTGCAGGGTGGAAAGATTGGTCTGTTCGGCGGTGCAGGCGTCGGCAAGACCGTGCTCATTCAGGAAATGATCACCCGTGTCGCCCAAGACCACGGCGGTGTGTCCGTGTTCGCCGGCGTCGGTGAGCGCACCCGTGAAGGCAATGACCTCATCCACGAAATGGATGAATCGGGAGTTCTGCCCAACACCGCCCTGGTGTTCGGCCAGATGGACGAACCGCCGGGCACGCGTCTGCGCATCGCCCTGACCGGTCTGACAATGGCTGAGTACTTCCGCGACGTCCAGAAGCAAGACGTGCTTCTGTTCATCGACAACATCTTCCGCTTTACGCAGGCGGGTTCGGAAGTTTCGACTCTGCTGGGCCGTATGCCTTCCGCAGTGGGCTACCAGCCGACCCTGGCCGATGAGATGGGTGTGCTCCAGGAGCGCATTACTTCGACCCGCGGTCACTCGATTACGTCGATGCAGGCCATCTACGTGCCCGCAGATGACTACACCGACCCAGCTCCGGCTACGACGTTCGCCCACCTGGACGCCACCACGGAGCTCTCGCGTGACATCGCTTCGCGCGGTCTGTACCCGGCTGTTGACCCGCTGACCTCGTCGTCGCGAATCCTCGACCCGCTCTACGTTGGTCAGGATCACTACGACACCGCTGTGCGCGTCAAGCAGATTCTGCAGAAGAACAAGGAACTGCAGGACATCATCGCCATCCTCGGTGTTGACGAACTGTCCGAAGAAGACAAGCTCACGGTTCACCGCGCTCGTCGCATCGAACAGTTCCTGTCGCAGAACACCTACACCGCTCTGCAGTTCACCGGTGTTGAAGGCTCGACGGTTCCGATCAAGGACACGATCGAAGGCTTCAAGGGAATCTGCGACGGCGACTTCGACCACATCCCCGAACAGGCCTTCTTCAACGTCGGCCCAATCGACGATGTGCTGCGCAACTACGAGCAGCTCCAGAAGGAGAACTGATCCATGGCACTCGACGTCACCGTCGTCGCCGCTGACCGCGAAGTGTGGTCCGGCGAGGCCAAGCGCGTTGTCGCTAAGTCCGTTGAAGGCGAAATCGGCATCCTCACCGGTCACGAACCGGTGCTTGCCGTGATCGCCGGCGGCGACGTGAGGATCATTGACTCTGAAGATCAGCTGGTTACCGCACACGCGGCCGGTGGGTTCATTTCGGTCGAAAACGACCGTGTGCACATCGTTGCCGACACGGCAAAACTGGTCTGACCGCTTTCGACGCCCGCGAATTTAGACTGTTACTGTGAACGCATCCGTCCTGCTGATTATTCTGCTCTCGTTGGTGGGATTGGCTGTTATTGCAGTTGCAGCAGTCTCTTTTCGCCGCCGCGCCATCGGTCGCCTCAAGGGCGCCTTTGACTGCTCATACTGCGTGGGCGGTGGCTCTGGTCACCGCCCACGTTGGCGTTTAGGCGTTGCGGTTTTCAGCGTCCGCACTCTTGACTGGTATCCGATCTTCGGCTTTTCGTCCCGCCCGGCAGTGCGTCTGCCGCGTTCGACTATGGAAATCGCGGAGCGGACGAAACCGGAAGGCGATGAACGCTTCGCCGTTATGTCGGACGCCTACATCGCTACACTGGCGATCACCACTGGCAATCCGGATCCGCAGATCTGCAGGCTCGCACTCGATGCGGATTCGCTGTCTGCTCTGTCCGCCTGGATCGAATCGTCTCCTCCCGGCGACAACATAGCCGTCGGAAGGTTCAACTGATGGAAGTTCTGCGCGTACGCGGCCCTGTTCGTCTCGAAGGCTCAGTAGAAGTTCGAGGTGCTAAGAACAGCGTCCTCAAACTCATGGCCGCCGCCCTTCTTGCGCCCGGCCGTTCAGTCATCACGAACGTGCCGGCGATTCTCGACGTGTCTATCATGGCCCGTCTGCTGGAGCGGCTGGGTTGTTCTGTTGAATACGATGCGCCGGCCGGCATCGTATCGATCGACGTGCCTGAGCGCACAGACATTCAGGCCGACTATCAGCTCGTGCGCGCTATGCGCGCCTCCATTTCGGTTCTGGGCCCGCTCATCGGGCGTATGCACAGTGCAAAGGTTGCCCTCCCCGGCGGGGACGCGATCGGTTCGCGCGGCCTTGACCTGCACGCTGCCGGCCTTCGCTCTCTAGGTGCCGATGTTCATCTGGACCACGGCTATTTCGTTGCAGAGGCACCGGCTGGCCTTCACGGCGCTGAGATCGCCTTGGCGTTTCCTTCCGTCGGCGCGACAGAGAATCTGGTGATGGCCGCGGTTCTGGCAGATGGGCGCACCGTCATTGACAACGCGGCTAAGGAACCGGAGATCATCGACATCTGCGCCATGCTGGTGCGCATGGGCGCGCACATTGACGGCATCGGCACCGCTCGTCTTGTAATTGACGGCGTAGACAAGCTGCATCCGGTTGAGTACAGCTGTGTACCGGACCGGATTGTGGGCGGCACGTGGGCCTACGCTGCGGCGATCACGGCCGGCGATGTTGAAGTCGTGGGAGTGACGCGTGATCTCTTCCCGAACGTTCTTGACAAGCTCGATGCAGCCGGCGCCACGATTTCTGACACTGAGCGCGGTCTGCGTGTTATTGGACCTGAGCGGCCGCGTTCGGTGAACATCTCTACTCTTCCGTTCCCCGGTTTCCCCACTGATCTGCAGCCGTTTGCCATTGCCCTGAACGCGGTCGCCGACGGTGTTGGCGTTGTGACCGAGAACCTGTTCGAGGCTCGCTGGCGGTTTGTGCATGAACTTGCCCGCCTCGGTGCGAACATCGCGATTGACGGCAATCATGCGCTTATCACCGGCCAAGCGGACCTGACGGGTGCCGAGGTGGAAGCCTCCGATATTCGCGCAGGCGCGGGTTTGGTTCTCGCCGGTCTAGCTGCCAGCGGCACGACCGAAGTCGCCGGTGTCGATCACATTGATCGCGGATACGAGCACTTCGCTGAGAAGCTGCGCGCCCTGGGGGCTGACGTTGAGCGCGCTGCTGTTCCCGAGGTTCTCGACTTCAGCTGAGAGCCTAAGCTCACTCGGCTTCCGGCAGGGTCGGCAGAGCAAGTGTGTCAGCCGGATTGTGCGGCAGCGGGCCGAACACAGAGATCTGCTCGTCGGCTTGCTGCTGCTCGTCGCCGTCGACTTCGCTCTTGTACTGGGCGTACCACTGCTCGATCTCTTCGTAAGAACGGCCCGCAAAATTCCACCACATGACGACTTCTTCGTCGAATGGCCGACCGCCAATGAGCACCAGTCGCGTCGGGATATCCGCTGACAGTGTGACCGTGGTGTTGCCGCGAGGTAGAAAAGCCAGCTGTTCAGCTTCGATGACAGTCGTGGTGCCGTCTTCGAGCCCCAGGTGGGCTTCGCCTGAGTCAACGAGCAGACCGTGCTCAAAATGTTCGCTGAGCGTGATCTGCGTGTTGCCGTAGATGTCCAGCTGCGCTGCGACAACACTGACCACAGGGTCGATGGGGGAGCGCACCTCGCCGAGTGAGCCCAGATAGACAGTCACTTTGCAGTCACCGGCGTAGAAGCACTCAGCCTGATGAAGCTGGGCCGACGCCGGAGCGAAACGGTGTTTGTCCGGCAGCGCATACCACAGTTCTACACCGTGGAGAATCTTTGTGTCTTCCGTCGTGAACTCGGAGTGCGAAGCCCCTCGGCCGGAAATGAACAGAGACGCTTGACCGGGCTCAACCGTGACAGTGGACCCAGTCGAGTCGGTCTGTGTGAGGCTGCCGCTGAAGAGCATGGGAATCGAAGCGATGCCCGCGTGGGGGTGCGTGGGCACTGAGAGTCTGCCGGTTTCATCGTCAATGCCCTGTGGGCCGAAGTGGTCAAGATAGCACCACGGGCCGATCATCCCGAGCTCGGCGTGGGGCAGCGCCCGACGCAGGGGGATGCCGTGAGTGTCCACACTGCGAATGTCACGCGGTTCGACCACGGTCAGCTCAGCGACATCCGCTGCTGTGCATACGTGGACACGGGGCCGTTTTTCCAGATTGCTCATTGGTCGTCTCGCTCCTTGCGAGGGTAATCAGCTTGGGTCGACAGACTTCGACAGGCACCTTCCGCGCCCACCGCGTTGACCCTAACATTCGGGGATCAAAGCCGTCGTCAGTTTGGCGTCGCCGGCATGTGGTGGTCAGAAAAGGCGGGACTCAGAGTCATCGACTCCGCGCATGGCGTCGTAGTCCAGGATGACGCACCGGATTCCCCGGTCTTCTGCGAGGGTGCGCGCCTGCGGTTTGATTTCCTGGGCGGCGAAGATCCCGGTGACGGGAGCCAGGAGCGGGTCGCGGTTGAGCAGCTCAAGGTACCTGGTGAGCTGTTCGACCCCGTCGATTCCACCTCGTCTTTTGATTTCCACCGCAACCGAGGTTCCTTCTGCGCTGCGGGCGAGGATATCGACCGGACCGATGGCCGTCATGTACTCCCGGCGAACGGTTGTGTAGCCCTCGCCGAGTGTGTCGATCTGGTCGGCTAGAAGCTCTTGCAGGTGCGCCTCAACACCGTCCTTGATGAGGCCGGGGTCGACGCCGAACTCGTGTGTTGTGTCCTGGAGAACTTCGGCAATCGAGATGATGAGCCGATCCTCGGTCTTTTCAGCGCTGACGGTCCAGACTTCTCGAATGCCGGCCGCGACCTGATCGTCGGAGGGATCATCGACTCTAAGCTGAGCCGGAGCGGTCATCCAGTTAAGCGGTTTGTAGGAACCGCCGTCGGAGTGAACGAGTACCGAACCGTCGGCCTTGAGCATGATAAGCCGGGTGGCCATGGGCAGGTGGGCGGTCAGACGACCGACGTAGTCAACACTGCACTGAGCAATCACCAAACGCACGTCGCACACTCTACGTGACACAATGACTTCTATGCCACGCTCCCCGTCGAACCGCCGCCGCAATAAGTGGCAGCAGCCGCATCGACCGCTGTCGTCGATGAACTCTGTGCGCCGGTCGATCACAGAACCGGACGGCACGTGGGTTGTGCAGCAGATTCGCAGCGGCACTTCGGGCAAGGTGTACATCTGCCCCGGCTGCAATCAGGACCTACCGGCGTCGACACCGCATACAGTCGCATGGCGCTCAGACGATGAGTTCGGATGGGGGACCGGCGTGGGTGAGCGGCGCCACTGGCACACTTCGTGTTTCAATGCCCGCAGTCGGCGCTGAGGCAGCCGCTGTCGGATCAGCGCAGCTGAACAGACACAGAAAACCGGCGCCGCACCTGCGGCGCCGGTTTTGGCTGTTTGCTCAGATCACTTGCCTGCGTTCTTGCCATTGGCCGGACCGGCTGCCTGGCCCGTCTGCTTATTGCCAGACGCCGCTGCGGGGCTCTTGTTTTCGGCAGGCTGTTTCGAAGTCGGCCGGATGGAGGGCTTGCTGTTCTTGCCGGGGGCGGCTGCCGGGCCGGTCTTCTGTGCCGGTCCTTCGGCTTTCTTGAGCTTTTCGAGTTCTTCCTTAGACCCGATCTTTTCGGTGGGGAAGGAAGCTGCTTTGATCTGGTCGGATCGGTCATCCTCGAGGTCAACGTCGTCGAACAGCCCCGGTGCGCTGAACATAGAGCGCAGCTGTTCCAGCTGGGCAGTGATGGTGCGGCGCTGTTTGGTCAGCAGGTCAACCTGCGACTGCGCCGAGGAAACCGACCGCTTGGCTTCGGCCGCTGATTCTTCCAGTGTCGCTTCGGCGGTGTCGCGCGCCTCGTCGATGATCTCCTGTGCTCGCGCTTTGCCGTCGGCAATGATCTTGTCGGCCTTTTCGAGGGCTTCTCGGCGGGTCTTCTCAGCGCGTTCGGCAGCTTCCTTGGCGTCGGCATCGGCCTTTGCGGCGCGATCAGCGGCTGCTTTCTGCAGCTTCTGATTTTCTTCTTGGGCCTTGGTGAAGCGCTCGTTTTCTGCCTTTTCGTGGTCGGCGCGGATTTTGGCCAGGCTCGCAGTCTGAGCATCGGCGGCTTTCTTAGTTTCGGTCGACAGTTTTTCTGCTTCTGTTCGAAGAGCCTGCGCTTCGACCTTCGCCTTTTCCAGGAGCGTGTCCGCTTCCTTCTTAGCCGCGGCGATTGTATCTGCCGCTTCTTTCTCTGCTGTGGCCCGCTTTTCGCTTAGTTCGCGTTTGAGTGCCTCGTGAGAATCGGACTTTTCGGCAGCGGAGTCGTCGCGGATCTGCTGTGCTTCGCGCTCTGCGGTCTGCTTGAGTTCGGCAGCGCGCTTTTCTGCGGACTCAATGGTTTCTTTGGCGCGCAGGTCGGCTGCTTTGGCGGTGGCTTCTGCTTCTGCGCGGGCGCTGCTGAGGGTGTCGTTGCTTTCGGTGTGCATTCGAGCACGGGACGATGCAGCGTCAGCCCGGGCCTTGTTGCGAATTGTCTCCGCGTCCGCAGTCGCCTGGGCGAGGGTTTCGCGAGCCTGGGATTCTGCGATTTTGATCAGCTGGTCGATGCGGCTGCCGGGAGGGCCGGCCTGTGCTTCGCTGTCATCGGCTGCCTTTTTGAGCTGCTGTTTGACTTCGGAGAGCTCTCCTGCGATCTGCAACTTGGCGCGGTCGGCCGCGATGACTTGGCTGCGGGCATCGGAGAGAGCCTTGCGGAGGGATTCGATTTCCTGCTTGAGCTGGCTCAAACGCGAATCGACTTCGTTTTTTTCGTACCCCCGCATAGCTGTGCGGAATTCTTCCGGCTGTGTCACGGTTCCGATTCTCCTTAATCCAATTGCTCGGCGCGTCCGGCGCTGCGGTTGTTCGGTTCGCGTCGGTGTTGAACGCCTAGGACAATTCTACGTAGTCAGCTTCACATTTCCTCAAAGAGGGAGTTTCCGATGCCCGCAGTGTCGTGGGTCACTGTGCGGTGCTCTAGGATTGTTGCCAAAGTGAGGCGTGACTCACTGAAACCTCAGCAAAGGAGTTCTCATGGCAGAAGCCGTCATCGTTGCCGGTGCCCGCACGCCGCTGGGCAAAATGTCCGGTGGTCTGGCAAGTCTTTCCGCAGTCGATCTTGGTGCGCACGCTATCAAGGGTGCACTCGACAAGGCCGGAGTTGCTCCCGACGCCGTTGAATACGTCCTCATGGGCCAAGTCCTGCAGGCCGGCGTCGGTCAGGGCGCTGGCCGTCAGGCCGCAGCCAAGGCAGGCATTCCCATGAGCGTTCCGGCTGTCACCCTCAACAAGCTGTGTCTGTCGGGCATCAACACCATCACTCACGCCGCGATGTTGGTTCGCTCCGGTGAATACGATGTGGTCGTCGCCGGCGGTCAGGAATCGATGACGAATGCTCCGCACCTGCTGGAGAACTCGCGTGCCGGCTTCAAGTACGGCACCATCCAGATGCGCGACCACATGGACTACGACGGTCTGTGGGATGCCTTCACTGATAAGGCTATGGGCGGTCTGACCGAATCGATGAACGACGAAGACGGTGTGCACTTCTCGCGTGAAGAGCAGGACGCTTTCGCTGCTCAGTCGCACCAGCGTGCTGCGAAGGCCTGGGCTGACGGCAAGTTCGCCGACGAGGTCGTCCCGGTCACGATCAAGACCCGCAAGGGCGAAGTCGTCGTCGACAGCGACGAGGGTGTGCGCGCGGACACGACCGCTGAATCCATGGCCGGTCTGCGTCCGGCGTTCCGCAAGGACGGCACCATCACCGCCGGCAACGCTTCGCAGATTTCCGACGGTGCTGCGGCCGTCGTCGTCATGAACAAGGACAAGGCACTCGAACAGGGCCTGCCGATCCTCGCAGAAATCAAGTCCCACGCGTGGACGGCCGGCCCGGACTCGACTCTGCAGCACCAGCCCTCGCAGGCCATCAAGGCTGCCGCCGAGCGCGAAGGCGTGGCGGCGGACTCCTTTGATCTGTACGAGATCAACGAGGCCTTCGCTGCAGTGTCGTTGGCGTCGATGAAGGACCTCGGCATTGACGCTGAGCGTGTGAACGTCAACGGCGGTGCCGTGTCCCTGGGGCACCCGATCGGTGCCTCGGGAGCGCGCATTGTCCTCCACCTCGCCCTGGAACTGAAGCGTCGAGGCGGAGGCCAAGGTGTTGCCGCCCTCTGCGGCGGCGGTGGTCAGGGTGACGCCCTCATCATCCAGGTGCCGCAGGCCTGATCCCGTCCTAGTGACTGCTGGGTTCGGCCTCGGGGAGTTCCGATGCCGAGCCCAGCTGTCTGTACGGGTGCGGGTGCATGCAGGCCGCCGTTCTCACCGTCTCGGCGGGCGCTAGAATGACGAGCTGAAGCCTCCATAGCTCAATGGATAGAGCAACGGCCTTCTAATCCGTAGGTTGCAGGTTCGAGTCCTGCTGGGGGCGCTTCTTGGGCCCGGAGTCTCTGAACAAGCATCAGAGACTCCGGGCCTTTTGCATGCCGCA
This sequence comes from Brevibacterium sp. Marseille-P9724, assembly GCF_902500275.1. NCBI lineage: Bacteria > Bacillati > Actinomycetota > Actinomycetes > Micrococcales > Brevibacteriaceae > Brevibacterium > Brevibacterium sp. Marseille-P9724. The sequence continues at coordinate 166,083 of NZ_LR722990.1, forward strand.
CAATCGTCACACAGAATTCACACAGCTTTGTTCTGTGTGTCAACCGTCTGCGCCACGATGTTGCCACTACGGAAAGGCTTTGTATGTCGCAGACGATGAAACCCCAGCAGAACATCTCGGTGAAACCCGGCGGCCACGGCTTCTTAGGACCGGACCGCTGGTGGCATATTTCCTTCGGCGGCCTCATGACGATCGCGCTCGTCGTGTTCATGGTGTGGTCATTCGGCTACGTCGATGTCGGAGCGAACAAGGTGGTTTTGGTGCTGACGGTCCTCTTCGGACTGTTCATGGCCTTCAACATCGGCGGCAACGACGTCGCCAACTCCTTCGGAACGAGCGTCGGCGCCGGCACCCTGTCGATGAAGCAGGCGCTTGTCATCGCCGCCATCTTCGAAGTCAGCGGTGCTGTGCTGGCCGGTGGGGAAGTGACTGAGACCGTGCGGTCGGGCATCGTCGACCTCAATGCGATTGACCTTGAGCCCATGGACTTCGTGTTCATCATGATGTCGGCGCTGCTGGGTGCTGCCATCTGGCTGTTGGTGGCAACCCGCATGGGCTGGCCCGTATCGACAAGCCACTCGATCGTCGGCGGCATCGTCGGTGCAGCCTTGACCCTGGGCTTCACCACGGGCACCGGCGGTTTCGAAATGGTGCAGTGGGGCGAAATCGGCAAGATCGTCATGTCCTGGGTGCTCTCGCCGCTGCTTGGCGGAATCGTGGCCTGGGTGCTGTTCGGGCAGATCAAAAAGCACATCCTCGTCTACAACGAGGAAATGGATGTGAAGCTGCGCGAGCTCAAGCGCGAACGTGCTGAACTGCGCACTAAGCACAAGCAGGCGTTCGAACGTCTCGACGAACTGCAGCAGATCTCGTACACGAATGCCATGGCGCGCGACGCCTCGGTCTACCAGCGCGACGACTACGATCCGGAAGAGTTCGAATCGGAGTACTACCGTGACCTGCACCGCGTGGAAACCCGGGCGAAGGAAATCAACGCGCACCGCGCATTGGAAACATGGGTGCCTCTGCTGGCAGCCTTCGGTGCCGTGGTCATCGGCTCGATGATGCTGTTCAAGGGGCTGAAGAACCTCAACTTCGAACTGAGCTCGGTCGGCAACTTCCTCATCCTCGGCATGATCGCGGCAACCGTGTGGATGGCCGTCTTCATCTTCGCGCGCTCGCTGAAGAAGCGCGACCTGTCGCGCTCAACGTTCCTGCTGTTCAGCTGGATGCAGGTTTTCACGGCCGCCGCGTTCGCCTTCAGCCACGGCTCGAACGACATCGCCAACGCCGTCGGACCGTTCGCGGCGATTCTCGACGTGCTCAAGACCAATCAGATCAATGACGAGGCGGGGGTCCACCCGGCAGTTATGCTCACTGCCGGTGTCGCCCTGATCGCCGGTCTGTGGTTCATCGGCCGGTTCGTCATCCAGACAGTGGGCTCGGGTCTGACTGAGATGCACCCGGCGTCCGGCTTCGCCGCGGAGCTTTCGGCCGCCGGTGTCGTTATGTTGGCCTCGGTTCTCGGTCTGCCGGTGTCGTCGACGCACATCCTGATCGGCGCTGTTCTCGGTGTCGGCATCGTGAACAAGGCCGCCAACTGGAACCTCATGAAGCCGATTGCGCTGGCGTGGGTCATCACGGTGCCGGCGGCCGCGGTGATTGGTGCGATCGGAGTCTTGGGTCTTCGCGCCGTGTTCGGCGGCTGACAGCTGCTCCAAGGTCGATGGGGCAGATGTGAGCGGGGCGGTCGCCTGACCGCCCCGCTCTTTTGACTGTGCGACGCGCCTGCTGCAGCGGGCCAGTGTGAACGTTTCTGCCGTGTGAGATTCGCGGTCCTGCCAAGCGCAATGGCTGCCTCCAGCGCCGCAAAGCCCTAGAAAACAGGGGTTTTGGTGAGCAGACTTACCAAAGCTGTCCCGTTCTGTCGGCGCGGCGAGTGGAGACAAGCTGAAAATTTCGTCAAAGTGAATATGTGATTTCACAGCGAACGAACCTGCGTGCTAAGGCAGTGCCGATCCTATCGGACGCTGCGGCGCGAGTGCGAGCTGCCGATTTTCCCCTGCATACGCAGAGGGCAGAGGAGGGCGCCCGACTTCAACGTGCTCTCAGCACGCAGATCTCCGAGTATCTTCTGCCTCGTCTTCGTGACCCTGACGCGCCCCTGCTGGTCGTCGTCGGCGGATCCACCGGCTCTGGCAAGTCGACGCTCGTCAATTCGATTGTCGGCGAAGAGCTTACCGAATCCGGTGTCGTCAGGCCCACAACCGTTTGGCCGGTGCTCGTTCACCACCCGGAGGACCGGTCCTATTTCGCTTCAGACAGAATCCTTCCGCACCTTCAGCGCACCCGGGGCAATGATGAAGGATCCAAGAGTCAGCAGAAGCTTCGCCTTGTCGCCAGTACCGCCGTACCGCGGGGACTGGCGATTGTCGATTCTCCCGACATCGACTCCGTGCGCGATTCCAACCGCCGACTGTCCCGCCAGCTGCTGGCGGCTGCCGACCTGTGGCTGTTTGTCACAACTGCTGTTCGCTATTCCGACGCGGTCCCGTGGGATCTGCTGCACCAGGCTGACGAGCGCGGCACATCTGTTGCTGTCGTTTTGAACCGGGTTCCGCCTCAGGCCAACCGCGAAGTTCGCCATCATCTGTCCCGGCTGCTCGCCGAGGCGGGGCACGGTTCCGCTCCGATCTTCACTGTTCCAGAACTCCAGCTGGAAGACGACCTGATCCCCGAGACAGCCGTGTACCCGCTGAAGTCGTGGGTAGAGAACTTGGGACGGTCATCCCGTGCGCGCACCGCGGTGCTCGAGCGCACCCTCCGCGGCGCGCTGGCCTCCGTGCGCCCGCAGACAGAAGCCCTGGCTGACTTTGCGGAAGAACAGGTGGGTGCTTTCCGCGAACTGCAGGGGTCGGCCGAAGACAGTTTCGCTGCGGCAGGCAGAAACCTGGGTGAGGCTCTCGTCAATGACAAGGTGCTGCGCGGTGAAGTGCAGGCCCGGTGGCAGGACTTCGTCGGCACCGGGCAGTTCTTCCGCGGCCTTGAGCCCACGGTCAGCCGCCTGCGTGATCGCATCACATCGGCTGTCACCGGCCAGCGCGACAGCGCCGATCTGCTTATTCAGGCCATTCTGTCGTCGATTGTCGTTCTGGTGCGCGAACAGGCTGTTCGCGCGTCCGGTTCGATTGTCGAAATGTGGCAGGAGCTCCCACATGGCCGCCCGGTTGTTGAGCGTCACCCGCAGCTGGGCTCATTGCCCGCGGGCTTTGATCAGCTGTGCCAGCAGCGCGTGGCCGAGTGGGCGTCGAGTGTCGAGGACACCGTGCGCAGCGTCGGCCAGTCAAAAGTGGCAAAGGCTCGCATTATGTCCTTTGGCGTGGCAGGTGTTTCCGCCGTGTTGATGTACGCCGTCTGTGCCGGTGCAGGAGGAACGGGACCAGCCCACGCCGGCACCGGTGAGTCCGAGGATCGCCTCGCCGTGCACCGGCTGCTCAATACGATCTTCGGCCCGGAAGCCACTGAAGAGCTCGCCGCTGCCTCGCGCCGTCGCCTGCTCGATACAGGCATCAGCCTGCTGTCGCGGGCTCGCGAGCCCTTTGAAGACGCGCTTGCATCCGTTGCAGTCAGCGGAAGCCAAGCTGAAGACCTGCTCGCTACTGTTCGCCGACTGGAAGGCCTGACGTGAACCGCTCTGACGAACTGTCCAAGGGCATTCGCACTGCACTCGACCTCGAGGGCGGTGCGCTGTCTGCTTCGACCGCACAGGCTGCTGCCGAGGTGCTCCGCAGGGCAGACGGACGCCGTGGGCTCGGCAGCGAGCACACCGTGGTTGCCTTCGCGGGATCCACAGGGTCTGGCAAGTCCTCGCTGTTCAACGCGGTCTCCGGTCTGGAAATCGCCGAGGTGGCAGTGCGCAGGCCGACAACTTCCGAGCCGATCGCCTGTGTGTGGGGTGAGGGAGGCGACGATCTCCTCGACTGGCTGGAAGTCCCCGAATCCCGGCGCACCTGGCGTGAATCTGCCCTCGACGGTGATGACGAAGAGCCCCTGCGCGGACTGATTCTCATTGATCTGCCCGACCATGATTCGACCGCCTACGCCCACCGGGAAGTCTCCGATCGGCTCATCGAAATGGTCGATGTTGTCTTCTGGGTGGTCGATCCGCAGAAGTACGCCGACTTCACGCTGCACAACCGCTACCTGGCGAAGATGTCGGCAGCTGCCGAAAGCACTGTTGTGGTGCTCAATCAGGTTGACCGTCTGGACGCCGAGCAGAAGAAGACGACCATGGGCCACCTGCGCAGCCTTTTGGAAGCCGACGGCATGGAGAAGGCCGGAGTTGCAGCCGCCAGCGCTGTCACACGCGAAGGCGTACCGGAGATTCGCCGCGAGCTTGTGAAGATGATCAAAAGTCGCGAGGCCGGCCAGCTGCGCATTGAGCAGGAACTGGCAGATATCGCCGGCCGCATCCGCGCTGAACTGGGCCGACCGGTTGACGATCCCGAGAAGATTCCTCAGTCGGACATGCTCATCGGCGCTATGAACGAGGCCATCGGCACGTCCGCAATTGCGCAGACGGTGCACGATGACTACATTCGACGCGCATACGCCAAGACCGCCTATCCGCCTTTGGCTAAGGCCTCCCGCGGTAAGGCCGACCCACTGGGTGCTCGGCACGGGGGAGACCGGGAGGTTCTTCTGCGCGCCGCACAGCCCGAGCTGACCCAGCCGCAGACGGCGCGGATCAACCTGGCCGCCCACGAGGTCATCAGCGGCGCCACTCGCAGGCTGCCGACCGCGTGGAAACGCGCAGCGGCGGCTGCCGAAGACCAAAGCGCCGCACGCATCTCCGCAGACCTCGAGTCTGCTGTCTCAGAGGTTGAGATTGCGCATCGTCAGCCAGGTTGGTGGGGTGTCGCAGGCTTCTTCCAGTGGCTGTTCTTCATTCTGACGATCTTCGGAGTCATTACGACGGCCGCGGTTGCGGTGCTGGCCTTCTTCTTCCCGGAAATCCTGTCCAGCACTGTTCCGAATATGGACCTGAAGGTTTTGGGTCTTGTTGCTGCGGCCCCGCTGGTGATCGGCATCGTCGGCTCGCTCATTACCTCTATTCTGTCGGCCGGTGCCCGGCGCAAGGGTGCGGACGAAGCCCGAGCTCAGGTGGAAAGTGACATCGACCGGGCTGTTCAGTCGGCTGCCAAGGACAATGTGTTCGAACCTGTGACGCGGCTTCTGCGCAAACACAAGGAAACCTATGACGGACTGAGCTGACCCGCTGTGTTTTTGAGTGCTTTGCGCTGACTTGCGCTAGCGGCCCTGTGGAAGGCTTTCGGGCTGTCCACAGGGCCGCTTTCGATCTTCCGGTGAAGTCTCGTCGCCGATGACTATTGCTGTACCTCATCTGATTGAAAGGAACGGCAATGCAGCACTACACCTATCTTGTCGGCAATGTCGGCAGCGATATTCGTTCGGGAACTGCGTCGAACGGAAGTTCGTGGGCGAGCTTCCGCCTGGCAGTCAACGACGCCTACCGCACGGACGACGGCTCCTATGTCAATCGCCCAACTACTTGGTACGACGTCAAGGTCTGGCGCTCGTGGGCTCTCAATGTGGCGGGTTCTCTGCAGAAGGGCCAGCGGGTCATTGTGATCGGCAGAGTCTCCATGGAGCAGTGGGAAAACGAGAGCGGAAGTGGGGAGCGCCTGACGGTCAACGCGCACGCCGTCGGCCCGGACTTGGCTTTCGGCATGGCGGTGTTCCGCTCTACTTCTCTGACCGCCAAGGAACGCGAGAGAATGGACGAACTTGAACAGCAGCGCAGAGACAGCCCCTGGAGCAGAGTTGACGCTCCTGTTGCGGGAAGCTCCGAAAACACAGACCACCCGATGGATGCCGGGAATTCCGACGCTGTGGAAGGGCCTGCCGACGAATCCGAAATGGCTGTTGTCGGCACTGGTTCTCCAGGGGACGATGGCCCGCCATTCTGATCTTCGTTTCCGTTTTTCGGGCTGGTCTGCCGGTGCGGGCGTCGGAAAGGTACTACAGTTGTCTTCTGTGAAACTCTTCGGCGCCCGCGGGGCAGTGGTGATCTCATCCAGCAGTCTGGCTGCTCTTGTGCTGTCCGGGTGTGGGCTTTTCGGTTCGGCATCAGAGCCTGAGGGCGGCCCTGCCGGCAAGCAGACGGCGGAAGTTGAAAAGGTTCTCAAAGTCATTGAGCCGCTGACCCAAAAAGACGGGATCCCCACGAGTGAAGAAACCCTCGCGGTTCTCCAAGACGGGGGATACAAGCCCGAGAACATCGCCGCGACCCTAGACGAATCCCCTTTGGGCCATGACGTCCCGTCGAAGGTGTTCGCCGTCAAGGTGAAGAAGGGCTGCGTCATCGGAGAAATCCGCAACGGCGGCGCAACAGCCGCACTGTACCCGCCCTTGAAGTCCAATAAGGACTGCCTGCTCGGCGAAGTCGTCCGTCCAAAGGGCGTCAAGATGCCCGCGGGCGAAAAGCGGGAAGAAGGAAGCGACGACAACGGTGCTGGCCACCTGCCCGGTGAAGATATGCACAAGCGCAAAGACAACTGACTGCGATACCTCGGATTAGCTGATCGAGGGCCCTGCCGATACCCTTATGTTCTATGGCAGAGTTCATTTACACCATGCACAAAGCGCGCAAGGCGCACGGTGACAAGGTTATTCTTGACGACGTTTCCATGTCTTTCTTTCCCGGAGCGAAGATCGGCATGGTCGGCCCCAACGGCGCCGGAAAATCAACCATCCTCAAGATCATGGCTGGCCTTGACCAGCCCTCGAACGGCGAAGCTCGTCTGTCGCCCGGCTACACGGTCGGCATTCTGCAGCAGGAACCGCCGTTGAACGAAGACAAGACCGTCCGCGAAAACGTCGAAGAAGCAGTCGGCGAAATCATGGGCAAAGTGGCTCGCTTCAACGCCATTTCCGAGGAAATGGCTCAGCCCGACGCAGATTTCGATGCGCTCATGGAAGAAATGGGCAAACTGCAAGAAGAGATCGACAACGCAGACGCCTGGGATCTCGACTCGCAGCTGGATCAGGCTATGGATGCGCTGCGCTGCCCACCCGGTGACGAACCTGTCACACACCTGTCCGGCGGTGAGCGTCGCCGTGTCGCGCTGTGCAAGCTCCTGCTGGAAAAACCGGATCTTCTGCTGCTTGACGAGCCGACCAACCACCTCGACGCGGAATCGGTGCTGTGGCTTGAGCAGCACCTGAGCACATATCCGGGCGCCGTCATTGCAATCACCCACGACCGCTACTTCCTGGATCACGTTGCGGAATGGATTGCCGAAGTCGACCGCGGACACCTCTACCCCTATGAGGGCAACTACTCGACGTACTTGGAGAAGAAGAAAGAGCGCCTGCAGGTTCAGGGCAAAAAGGACGCCAAACTGGCTAAGCGGCTGGCCGACGAACTCGAGTGGGTGCGCTCGAATGCCAAGGGCCGTCAGTCCAAGTCGAAGGCACGCCTTGCCCGCTATGAAGAAATGGCGGCAGAAGCCGAAAAGACGCGCAAGCTGGATTTCGAAGAGATCCAGATTCCGCCGGGCCCGCGTCTGGGAACAGTCGTGATCGAAGCGGAGAATCTGCAGAAGGGCTTCGACGGTCGCAAGCTGATCGACGGACTGTCTTTCTCGCTTCCGCCCAACGGCATTGTCGGTGTGATCGGCCCCAACGGCGTCGGCAAGTCCACACTGTTCAAGACAATCGTGGGCCTGGAAGAACTCGACGGCGGCACCCTCAAGATCGGTGAAACCGTCAAGATCTCGTATGTAGACCAGTCCCGCCAGGGCATCGACCCGGACAAGAGCCTGTGGGAAGTCGTTTCGGACGGGCTCGACTACATCCAGGTCGGTCAGGTTGAAATGCCGTCGCGCGCCTATGTTTCGGCATTCGGCTTCAAGGGCGCAGACCAGCAGAAGAAAGCCGGTGTGCTCTCCGGTGGTGAGCGCAACCGCCTCAACCTGGCACTGACGCTCAAACAGGGCGGAAATCTGCTGCTGCTTGACGAACCGACGAACGACCTCGACGTCGAAACCCTCGCTTCTTTGGAAAATGCGCTTCTCGAGTTCCCCGGCTGCGCAGTGGTCGTCACCCACGACCGCTGGTTCCTTGACCGTGTCGCCACGCACATCCTGGCGTGGGAGGGAACAGAAGAGAACCCGGCCAACTGGTACTGGTTCGAAGGCAACTTCGAGGGCTACGAAAAGAACAAGGTCGAACGACTCGGCGCAGAAGCGGCTCGCCCGCACCGCACCACGCACCGCAGGCTCACACGCGACTGACGCGCGACTGCAGCCTTCGGCTCAGTCAACAAGCATGTGGGGTGCCCGCCGTGTCTTCGGCGGGCACCCCACATGCTTTCAGCGCGTCAATCCTCTTTCAGCCGCACCATGCCCTGCTGGGCAACGGATGCGGCGAGTTCGCCGTGCTGGTTGTAGATACGGCCGATGCCCAGACCACGGCCGCCGTCCGAGGACGGCGAGGACATGTCGAACAGCAGCCAGCCGGTGACATCTACGTGCGAGTGCCACCACATGGCGTGATCGAGGCTGGCAACGCGAAGGCGGGGATCAGCCCACGTCAGGCCGTGCACGCGCAGAGCCGGTTCAAGCATGGCAAAGTCGCTTGCGTAGGCCAGGATCGCGGCTGTTGCCGCACGGCCCTGTACACCCGCGAAGGGCTCTTTCAGGCGGGCCCAGAAGCGGTTGATAGGTTCGGGCGAACCGAGGAATCCCGCATGAATGTCCGGCGAAATGGGCCGAATGTCGAACGGGCGCTGCATGAGCCATTCCCGCATCCGCTCAGCGCGGGTGAAGCGGCTGATGTCGAGCTTTCCGAGGATGTCCTCCAGGCTTGGGAGAGCTTCGGGGTGGGGGAGTGCCTGGGGCATTGGTTCGCGGTGTTCAAGGCCGGGCTGAACTTTCTGGAATGACGCCAGGCCCGACAGAATCGGCATGCCCTTCTGGTATGCCTGTACGCGTCGAGCGGAGAAGGACCCGCCGTCGCGCAGATCTTCAACGCCGATCGTCGTCTCTTCACCAACGGCTCCGGCCCGCAGAAAGTACCCGTGGAAGGAGTGAATGGGGCGGTCCTCATCCACCGTGGCCGCCGCGGCGACAACACACTGGGCGAGGACCTGTCCGCCGAAGAGCCTGCCGTCCGGTTTGGGCTGATTCCACACGCGGAATCCGAATTCTTCGCCGCCGGAGGGAGGCTCGCTGAGCTTTTCAAGCCCGAGGACCTTCTCGAGGACGTTCTTTTCGCTGGTGTCGGCCATGCTGCTCCTTTGTACGTGTCTTGGGTCAGGATACGCCGAGCAGGCCCGTTCTGGCTTGCAGCTGACGCGAAGCGAGTGTGCTCATGGGAAGATGGCACCATGACCGAACTTCGCAATCCGCTGATCGACGGGCCCTTCACTCGAACTCTCATTGAGCTGCGCTGGGGCGATATGGACGCCTATGGCCACGTCAACAACGTGACCCAGCTGAAGCTGCTCGAAGAGGCGCGCGTCAAGGCCTTCGGCTCTCCGACCGCGGCGCGTGACGTCTCGCCCGGTCTGCTGCCCGGCGGTGAGCGCACGGACGCTTTCGGCCTTGTCATGCCCCCGGTTTTTCGCGAAGCTTCCGCTGACGTGCAGATTCTGGTGTCCGGCCACGCGATTGAGTACCGCGATCCGATCCCGTACCGCGACGGTCCGATCGCGATCGACGTGTGCATTGTCAGAATCACCCCGGTGATCATCAAGGTCGGCTATGTGATCCTCGAGCCGGATGGTTCGAAGGTCTATTCCGTCGCCGAATCCGATCTTGTCTTCGTCGACGCGGAAACCGGGCGTGCACGCCGCCTGCGTGATGACGAGCAGGCGGCATTTGCCGACTGTGCCACAGGCCCGCTTCCGCTCAAGCGGAGGTGACCGTGGACCAGCCGGCGTTTGAACTGCAGTCGAAAGCCGATGCCGCTGACCTGCGGCAGTTCACGGCGCGGATGCAGCGCGTTGATTCCGGAGCTGCACTGCGGCTGACGGGCGTGGGTGACGTTCTTGTCGTATCGGGCGCTCCTCTCTATCCCAAGGGCCTCGGTGATGAACTTCCGCTGGTGATTGCGATGCGTGCTCTGCGGCTGCGCTCTGGCTCAGCCGACGGGATCGATGCGGTTGTTCCGGCTTCCGGACTGACCGACCGCTTTGCGCGCATGGAGCGCACCGGGGGGTTGGATCTCGGTGTTCCCCCTGCCGAGGTGAGGATGCCGTGGGCAGCCGTGACTCCGCCTCGTGCGGGGTGGAGGGAGGTTGCACAGCTGTCGGTGGAGAAGCTGCGAGAAGCTGCCGCTTGGGGGATTGCCGCTGTTGCCGAAGCCTCTCCGTCAGGTGCGGGAGCGCTGGCGGTGGACAAAGTGCGCCGCACGGTGTGGTCGCGGCCCCTGCCTGACTGTGAGATTGCGCCGCTGGGGGCGGCCTTCGGCATGGACGCGGCGGGGTTTGACGTGGGGGAGACCGCGACGGTCTATCGCACAGGTGCGTGGCTGCGTTTCGCTACGCCTGCCGGGTTCATCATCACTCGCTCAACTGAGGTCTGCTGAGCCTGTCTCGGCAAAGTTCGGTCCGGCTGTGTGAGCTTCTTCCGCGCAGCCGGTAGTGTCAGAGCAGCCGGCGGCTGGGATCGATCCGGTGTTCGTCTGAGTCTTCGTCCGGCGTGTTGAGCATAGCGGTCGCGGCTCGCTGGAAGTAGTCCCACATGAGGCTGTCGTACATGGGCGGCAGGTTCAGCTGATCGAGGGCGCGGCGCATGTGGCCCAGCCAGTGGTCGCGTGATTTGGGTGTGACCGGAAAAGGTGCGTGGCGCATCCGCAGGCGCGGGTGGCCGCGTTCTTTCTGGTAGGTGGCGGGGCCGCCGAAATACTGTTCGAGGAAAGTCTGCAGCCGGTGTTTGGCACCTTCGAGCTCGCGGCCCTCCGGATACATGGCGATCAGGTATTCATCCTGCGCAACGCCCTCGTAGAAGGCGTCGACCAGGGTGGTGAAAGCCGCGTGTCCGCCCACCATGTCGAAAACACTTGCGGGACGTTCATAGCCGTTTGTCATGCCGTCATTGTCTCCTATGCGCTCAGGCGGCCGGGCGGACTGTCGACTTCAGTTCGACGATGCGTGCGATCCGTCGTCGGCGTCTGCTCCGGTCGTGGCGGGCGGGGCCTGGCTCGCGGTCTGCTGGATGACCATCTGATCGGGCAGGGCGATCGCAACCCCCGCTTTGTCGAACTCCGCCTTGAGGCAGGAGCGGAATGCCCGCGCAATGGCCCACTGTTCGTTGGGGTTGGTTTTGATGAACACGCGGATTGTCGTGGATGAGCCGGTCAGCTCCTGAATGCCGATGATCTCGGGGTCTTCCATGATGACGGCAGCGCGGTTCGGGTCGGTCATGAGCTCGGCAATGGCCGCTGCGATGATATCGGTGGCGGTGGCCTGGTCGATGTCGACGGGTACGGGCACGTCGACAACAGCCCTCGACCATCCCTGCGACTGATTGCCCACCCTCATGATTTCTCCGTTGGGCACGTGCCACAGGGTGCCTTCGACGTCGCGAATGCGGGTGGTGCGCAGTCCGACTTCTTCGACCGTGCCGATTGCCTCGCCGAGGTCCACCGTGTCGCCGATGCCGTACTGGTCTTCAACCACGATGAAGAAGCCCGACAGATAGTCGCGCACGAGTGACTGGGCCCCGAAGCCCAGTGCGATGCCGGCAACACCTGCTGAAGCCAGGATGGGTGCGGGGTTGATGCCGACCTCCTGCAGGATCATAAGACCCGCAATTGCGACCACGATGATCGTTGCGAATGATGACAGCAAAGAGCCGACGGTGCTGGCCCGCTGTGCCCGCCGTGCCCGCGTAACGGCATCGGACCTTTCTCCCTCGTCATACAGTCGGCGTTTGTTTGCCGCCGTGGTGCCGTCGGCGATCTTGCCGGCAAACTTGCTGATCATGCGGCGCAGAATCAGGGCCGTGATAACCGCAAAAACCACGATGATCGCAATGTGCAGGGGAGTGCCCAGAAGGGCCGTCCACCATGCGGGGTCTGAAGCAGTTTCAGCGATTTCGCCGATCTTGTCGGTCGGGGCCGGCGACGGCGTTGGACGAGCAGATGTCAATAGAGTCATACACGGCTCAGTGTAGAGAGTCAACCTCAGAGGGAGCACAACGAATGCTGGCCGCAGCCTTGACGTGGGCTATGGCTGCTCGCTGCGACGCTGCACAGCCAGCGCGCGGCGAGCACGGTCGAGGTTTTCCACCATGGTCCGGCGCAGTCCGCGGTTGGCGTCCGGGTGTTGTTCAAGCCACTGTTCTGCTGTGGTGACAACAGCTTCTGAAGCAGGTGGGAAAAGCCACAGCGTGAGTGTCTGCGCAATCTCCAGGGTATGGGTGTCCCACCAGGCCTCAGCACGGGAGAAGTACTCGGCGGCGAAGTCTTCAAGCGGTGCTTCGGCACTGACAAGCGAACCGTCAGACTGCTGCAGCCCGGCAGCAAAACCGCGAGCGGTGGCTGAGATGACGGCGTTGGGCAGGCTGCTGTCATCCATCAGCGCAGTGAAGGCCGCAGACTTCGCAGCCGGTGTCGGCACCGCTGCTCGTGCTCGGGCGGCACTGCACCGGCCGCGTGCGGTGTTGTCCAGCTGCAGCGTGTCCTCGATGTCGGCCTCGCTGACACAGTTGTGACGGGCAAGCGCTGTGAGCATTTCCCAGCGCAGATCGTCATCGAGCTTCTGGCCTTCCGGCAGCTGGTGTGAACCCCTGAACATCTGCGACAGAAGCTGCAGCTGCTCAGCTGACTGGGCAAAAGTGACGAAGCCGCGGAGAAACTGGAACTGCTGATCGCTTCCCTCCGGCGCCGAACCGGCAGCATGCCACAGCGCCTGGGCGGTGCGTGCGGCAACAGCGTCCCTCTGCGCTGGGGGAATGTACACAAACACGGCTGTTGCCAGCTGGCGCAGATGGGTCTGCAGACCCGTTGAATGCACAAGATGCTCAAGATTGTCACTGACCAGCGAAATGTAGTCGGCTACCGGGATTTCAGCATCGCGGGCCATGTCCCACACGGAGCCCAGCACGACAAGCTGCGTGAGAGAGTCATCCAGATCCCCGAAGTGTGCCCGAACAGTCTTAAGGCCCCGTTCGTCGAGGCGAACCTTTGCGTAGGTCAGGTCCCCGTCATTGACGACGATGAGGTCGGGCACCGTGGTATCGGGGTCGATCGGCACCGGGGCCGCCTCGCCTTCCAGGTCGATTTCGTGAAGCGCAGTTCGCCGCAGCCGGCCCTCGACAATCGAGTACAGACCAACCCCAAGCCGGTGCGGACGGAGGCTCGGCACCTCGTGACCGGGCAGCACACACGGCTGCTGAACCACGGTGAGCTCGGTCAGCACCCCGCTTTCCACCTCGGACTGGGGGCGGAGGATATTGACGCCGCTTTCCTGGATCCACAGCCGAGTCCAACGCTCCAGATCCCTGCCCGAAGCAGCTTCGAGTTCTGCCAGAAGATCGGCCAGGCGCGTGTTCGCCCAGGCGTGCTTATCAAAATAGGACTTCACACCGCGAAAGAAATTCTCACGGCCGACATAGGCCACCAGCTGTTTGAGAACCGACGCGCCCTTGGCGTAGGTGATGCCATCGAAGTTCGTCTCAATGTCCACAAGATCGCCCATGCCGGCGGCAATCGGGTGAGTGCTCGGCAGCTGATCCTGAGCGTAGGCCCACGACTTCTCAGAAGCCGCGAACGTCGCCCACGCCTCCGAAAAATCAGTGACCTCAGCCGTGGCCAGCGTCGACATGAACTCAGCAAAGGACTCATTGAGCCACAGGTCGTCCCACCACTTCATGGTGACCAGATCGCCGAACCACATGTGGGCCAGTTCGTGCAGAATCGTGACCGCACGGCGCTCCACGTAAGCCTCGGTGGGCCGGGAGCGGAAAACATAGTCTTCAACGATCGTGACCGCACCGGCATTCTCCATGGCACCGGCATTGAACTCCGGAACAAAAAGCTGGTCGTACTTCGCAAAGGGGTACGGAGTGCCGAAAAGCTCCTCGAAAAAGGCAAAGCCCCGCTTGGTGATGTCGAAGATGTTCTCCGGGTCGAGAAACTCAAAAAGCGAAGCGCGAGCGTACACACCCAGCGGCACCGTCGAACCGTCGGAGCTTACAAGCTCATCGTGGACGCTGCGGTAGGGGCCGGCAATGATGGCGGTGATGTAGCTGGAAATGCGCGGGGTCGCTGCAAACCGCCATGACCGCAGCCCCTGCGGGTCAAGGCCGAGAGCCTCGGCATCGTCACCGCAGTCAGCGGGCACAGGAGCAGGGGAGTTCGACACCACCTGCCAGTGCTCGGGGGCAACCACCGTGAACGAGAACTCTGCTTTAAGGTCCGGCTGTTCGAAAACCGCGAAGACGCGGCGCGCATCCGGAACCTCGAACTGGGTGTAGAGATACACCTCGTCATCAACCGGGTCAATGAATCTGTGCAGACCTTCGCCGGTGTTCATATAGAAGAACTCAGCATCGACTGTAAGCACATTGTCTTCGGCCAGATCTTCCAGAAGAATGCGACCGGGACGGCACACTTCGTCAGGATCGACGGTACGGCCGTTGAGGGTGATTGAGTGGACAGACTCGACAACCGCGTCAATGAACGTGCGCGCACCCGCCCGAGCTGAGAAGCGCGCCGTCGTCACCGACCGGAACGTGCGGCCACTGCCAGCAAGGCCCAGAAGAACCTCGTAGGAACTTACGCTCACGATCTCAGCGCGTTCAGCGGTTTCAGCCTCGGTCAGGTTGTACTGTGCCACTCCACGTCCTCTTCCAAAAGTCGAACTGAGTCCATACTTAGTTGAGCAGAGCTCATTCTTCCACGCGGTGGTGACAGCCGCTGAAACCTGCCAGGCCCTGAAAAAACAGGCCTGAAATCGGTAGGCTGGGCCCATGCGAATTCATTTGGGAACCGACCACGCCGGCTACGAGTTCAAAGAAACCCTGAAAACACACCTGCAGGCCCGAGGTCATGACGTTATCGACCACGGAGCCCTGGATTACGACGCACAGGATGACTACCCCCAGTTCTGCATTGACGCAGCCACTGGCGTGGTCGATGACCGCCGCGACGGAGCAGATTCCCTCGGCGTTGTCATCGGCGGTTCCGGCAACGGTGAGCAGATCGCAGCAAACAAGGTGCCAGGTGCTCGCTGCGCTTTGGCGTGGAACGAAGAGATCGCGCGTCTGGCCCGCCAGCACAACGATGCATGGCTCGTCTCGATCGGCGCTCGCCAGCACTTGGAAGACCAGGCGCTCGCCATTGTCGACGCGTTCATCGACGAACCCTTCTCTGAGGACGAACGGCACGTGCGCCGGATCGGCATCATCTCCGACTATGACAGCCGCCGCTGAGACTGCGAAAACCGGCTCTGCGCCGCAGAAGCGCCGAGGGCCCGAACCGACTTGAGTCGGTTCGGGCCCTGTCCGCTGTCGGGATGACAGGATTTGAACCTGCGACCCTCTGCTCCCAAAACAGATGCGCTACCAAGCTGCGCCACATCCCGGACTGCTTCATACTAGCCCTTCGCCGCCCGAAAGGCACTTCGGTCCTTGCGCATGTCGAAATGTCTTGTCGATTTTGCAGATCCGACCTCTGTGCTTTAAAGTAGAGGAGCGCTCGACGCGGGGATGTAGCTCAATGGTAGAGCCTCAGTCTTCCAAACTGATGGTGCGGGTTCGATTCCCGTCATCCCCTCCATTCGTAACTTCGGGGCACCACTCATTCGGTGCCCCGAAATTTTTGCCTTGGGTGGGTCACGCGGCAGGCGGGTTAAGGGTCAAAAAGTGTGTCTGGCTCGGCGTGTCGTGGGGGTTAGATTTGGCCTTTTTGGATGCCGATTGAGTGGGTGTAGTTGGTGTCGATAGCGTTGTCGTAGAGGGCTGGTCGTCCTGTTTGGTGTTCGGCTTGGTTCTCGTTGTGGGTCAGGGTTGTTACTTTGGCGAGTTGGTCCTGGCCCCAGTTGGACTGCCTGGTGATTCGTATTGGGTCGTCAGGCAGTTCTGTTTGTAAGTAGAGCCACCAATCCAGCATGCGGCGTTGGCGCTCTCCGGATCTTCCGCGGTGTGTGCGGGCGAGTAGTTTGAGTTGGGCGTTGATGCCGCCTTCAAGGCTGTTGGTGGTGGATTTGATCCGGTTAGGGTCAAGGACTGCTTGAGGTAGACAAACAGCAGGTTAGACCGCCAGAGGTGGTTGAGGCTGTTGTAGGCCTTGCGCACGTTGTGGTGTGTCCACATGTGAGTCCATGCACCAGTTTTGGGGTCTTTGACCGTGGTTTTCTCGTTCATCCAGGCTTGGTAGATGGTGAAGAATTCATGTAGTTGCGCGCCCCACTGTGCTGCTTCATCCAGGGTGGTGATCCGGGTCAGTTTCAGCGCAAGCTGGTAGATCGTGCGCCCGGCATCTGTGCGCGGGCGTGAGGTGGTGTAGCGCCGCACGACTCGTTGGGCGTGGACGAGGCAGCGTTGGATTCTCGTGGTCGGCCAGCACTTCTTGATCGCGCTAAAAGCTCCTTGGCTGCCGTCGATCACGGCGATGAGTGGCGCTTCGATTCGTTCGAGCAGGCGTTGGTAGTCGTGGGTGGTTTCATGTCTGCATCGGTGCCACGCGATGACGTGGTCGATGGTGGCAGCGATGATTAAACAGCCCCCGGCGGTGTAGGAGCCATCTAGAAACACCTGGTCATAGACTCGCTTGTCATGGCCAACGGTGGGGTCAGGCACGTCAACGAGCCAGCACCACTTGAAGCGTCGCTTCATAGTGGCGTGGCTGACGCCGTTGCGTTTTGCGAGGACTTCCAGTGAGGTTGCGGTGGTGCAATGCTCGATGAACTGAGCAAACACCGCAGTGCTGGTGATGTCGCCGCGGTGCTTCACGCTGGATGCGCCGCATTGTTTGCATCGTCATCTCGTGGTGCCTTTGCTGGTGGTGCCGTTGCGTTTCATTTCACCGCCGCAGTAGCAGCGTGGTTGATTCTTTGGCAATGCGCCACCACACCACGCGGTACATAGCACATCGCGGTAGCCACTCCGTGGATTTCGCGGCTGGAAGCCAGATATATGCTCCCTGAGCATATATTTTCCTGAAACCGCGAGGTTGCGCCCCGGAAATCAGCAATTCCGGACACACTTTTTGACCCTTAACCCGTGAAAAATTCCACATATGACCATTTGGCGACCTGGGGGGGGGGAACGGGGAAACGCCCCTTCTTCGATGCGTACATTTTCACGGCCCGCGGCAACACGAGGGCCTCGCTGCTCGCGCGGTGCCGTTCCGTTTGGAGGCGCCCCGGTCACATCTCCGGCACTTCCCACGCAGTCACCGCTTGTACCTGCCTGTTGATTACCGCATCGGGCACGTGCTTGAGGATCCAGTTTCGCGCGGCCGTCACCCGGTCGCCGCCGGTATGTAATGCCCGTCCGATCAGCCGGGATTGGCGAGCAACCTGTTGGCTGCGGCGGCGCCGGTGTGTGTCGTAGGCAGAAAAGTCCGTACTGCCTGCGCGCAGCAGCCGGGCGAGGACTGCAGCGTCTTCCAGACCCTGACACGCGCCCTGCCCGAGGTTTGGCGTCATGGCGTGCGCCGCATCCCCAACCAGCACGACCTTGTCGCTGTGGTAGCTCGCGAGCGGTTTCGCCAACTCGTGGATGGGAAGGTACTGCACTGAGTGCTCCGGGGTGGCGCGCAGCAGTTTGGGGATGGGGTCGTGCCACTGCGCGAAGGTCGCGTGTAGCTGGTGGAGCGCTTGGGTTCCAGGCTGGGCTTCTGGTGCGGAGGTGACGGCGAACCAGTAGGTGCGGCCGTCGTGAAGCGGGACAGCCCCGAAGCGGGCACGAGTACCCCAGGTCTCGAACCCGGCATCAAGCGGTACCCCTTCGGTGATTGCGCGCCACGTGTTGTAGCCTGCGTAGGTCATGCCGGGATCGTCGAAGCAGGTGGCGCGTACCGCGCTGCGGATCCCGTCCGCGCCCACCACAACGTCGAAGCACTCTTCGCGGCCGTCGGCAAAGGTGACCGCGCCGGTGCTGGCGTCGACGCCCACAGCCGCAGCGGACGTGTGGACGCGCGAGCTTGGGAGGCCGACGAGGAGGAGCGAGTGGAGCGTGGTGCGGTCGAGCGCGAGCGAGGCGTGCGTGATTTCCGGGGAGATGCGCGTAAGCCAGTCTCCCTGCGGATTCCGGATCCCGCCTTGTAGCGGTGCTTGTTGCAGCTGCAGCGCGCGGAAGTCTGCGCCTATACCTAGGGCGTCGAGGACGGCGAGCCCGTTCGGCGCAAGCGTGATGCCGGCGCCGCCGCTGCGGATCTGCGCATGCTCTTCGTAAACCTGCACGTCTATGCCGCTGCGGTGCAGCGCCGCCCCCAGCGTGAGACCGGAGATGCCAGCGCCGATGATGCCTATCCTCATGGGCTACGAGCCTAGTGGGGGTTAAGGGTCAAAAGTGTGTCTGGCTCGGCGTGTCGTGGGGGTTAGATTTGGCCTTTTTGGATGCCGATGCTGGTAGTGCCGTTGCGTTTCATTTCACCGCCGCAGTAGCAGCGGCGTTGATTCTTTGGCATTGCGCCACCACACCACGCCGCTCATAGCACACAGTGCTAGCCCCTGCGCGGACCTCACGTCCGAGGCCCGGATATATGCTCCCGGAGCATATATTTTCCTGAAACCGCGAGGTTACGCCCCGGAAATCAGCAATTCCGGACACACTTTTTGTCGTTTAACCCCGGCAGGCAGTCGCCCGAGGTGGTGTTAATCACCACTTGTGCTGTTCAGTACGCTGCCGACCATGCCCCCCTTAAGAACAAACGGCAGGGACCGCCCGTGGAAAACAGAAGCGTGGCCTCGCGCGCTTCTTTCCGACTCACATTCTTCGAGATTCTGAGGTTACCCTCAAAGGTCACGATGTTCCGGACCGTGCCGTCAAGGGCGGCGGGAATCAGCGTGCGCTGCCACGATACGGCAACCCCGACGACGATGAGGACAGCGCCGACCAGCCCCAGCACTGTCAGGTTCAGCATTCGCATGCGCCGTTCCTTGCCTTCGCTCTCAGATGATTCCGACAAGTACTGCTCCTATCACGATCATCACCAGGCCCAGCCCAGCCGTGATTCCGTCGCTGACCAAGGCAGCGATCCACGATCTGCGGTTGCAGGCCAGGAGCATGCAGGCCATGCCGACAAGGATCGCCCCGAGCGACTGGTGCACGATGTCGACGATGTCAGCGACCGGTGCTGCGAAGACCGTGAACTCGGCAACCAGGCCGAAACCGATAGAGATGAGGGTGGCGGCCGCGATGGCCGGTGCGGCGTCGGTGAATGCTGACGGCCTTCGGCCGCTCAGCATTGGCCAGAGTGCATTCGTCGCAGCGATCAGGATCAGTGTGCCACCGGCCCCAGCGAGGAAGTGCGCTGCATAGTCGAAGCGTCCGGATCGGACGAGATACGCCACCGCCCCCACTCCTGCAAGTACGCTGACGGCCACAAGGCGGCGGATTGCCAGGAACTCATACATTGCGGATCGCGATGGGGACCGATCGCCACCACCAACCGGTTGTCGTCCCATACTTCCCATTCGTCTTCAGATAGTCTTCGACATCCTCGCGGGTGCCATGGTCGGCAACCTGTATTTCAATGATCGCGCCATCACATCGATCAACCAGATTCGGGTCTGCATCGCCGATTTCAGGGAAGTCGCCGATGACTCGCTCTACGGTCTCAGTTGACGGGGCGTCCGCACAGGATGCTCTCGACGGAACGTTGTCGTAGACAGCATCCTGGACGAAGAACGAGGGAACGAAGGCAACCGCCGCGATGCCTAACACTGCGAGAACAGCACACGCCGCTCCCGCAGCGATAATGACACGAAGGATCGAACGGCGACGTGTACTGCGCTTCACGAATCCCTCCCTGTGCCAGTATCAGTCATGGACCGTCTCTGAACCCGCCCCTGCACGAAAGCCCGAGCCCAATGAAGTACGCATCCTCCGTAAACTGGGTAGAATGGATTAATGTCGGCGCGCCTATTTGTGAGGACTCAAAGTGACCCACACCGTTCCACCAGACGCCGCAACGACACCACTTGCGGAGCTCTCTGATTCCGATGTGGTCATTACAGCAGAAGGAGAAATCGCCTGGGTAGCGGCTGTTCTCCATAGCCCCGATGGCACGAGTGTTCATGCATTTCCTGGCGCCGGACCCGGATCCCAGGTCGACGGGCTTAGCACATCTCTACCGGAGTTCAGTCTGCCCCCAGAATCCGTGGTTGTGGCGTCTGCTGGAGCCCCCTCGGACTGTCCGACCATACTGGCACTCCCTCCTGGCAGGATTCAGCAAGCCTTCATACTAGCGGGCGTGAACGCAACGAGGATACGTGTCGAATGGAAGCGCTCCGACGACTTGGACTCCTTAAATCAAGGCAGTACCGTGCATTTTGTGCTCGACGACGGGAAACTCTACCGTGTCGTTTACGGTAAGTTCGTCTCGTCTAGCGCAAATCCAGCAAAAACTAAAATTAGATACAGTGAATCTACTGTAAATGACTATGTGGCCAATAGGGACTGCGTCCACTGGCCAGTTCTTGCAATCACTGAATTACCTGAAAACCCCAAGCAAGCATAAGGTCCTCCGGGCCATCGTGGGTATCAACAACCCAGGTCGCCTGAAACGCAAAATAGCGATCTTCCGGATTCGCTGCAGCTATGTGGACGGACGAGGTTTCCGACTGCCCTAACGTCTGATCGATTGAGCATGACGAAAGGGGATCCGTCGACCCGACCGTGCATGTTTCAACTGTAGGGTCGCCCAGGGGGATTCCGGAACTGTCCACCTGCGCATACCGTGCGATTGTTGCTTCCATCGGCGCAGAGGGCCCCTGTAGCAACAAATCAACCACTGAAGAATTTTGGTTCTTCGCTTGGCTGAGGTCAGGCCAGGTCGCCTTCTTTGGCAACGGTGACGATTCAGGGTAGTCAGAAGTGTCAGGCCATGAAGTAGAAATCAGAGCAGGTTGAATTGAACTGCCCGGGAGCGATAGCTGGTAAGGAGACTGGGCGGCACGTGATCGTTCGACGACCTCGTAGCCGTCACTGTCTTGATTCTCAACATTGCCCGCAGAGTTGCTGGAACAGCCGGCCAAGAGGGCGACTATCGATGAAAGAACTATTAAGCGGAGTCTATTTTCCACCCTTGACGCATGTCTCTTTCTTGGGCGTCTGATTATAGTAGCTGACTGCGAGCGTCTTCTTGCCGACCTTCGAGAAGAATCGGCCAGTCGCGCGGTAGACATACTTCGAGTTTTTCTTGCACTTTTTGTTGAGATTAACCTGGTGGTACTTCTTTGCTCCCGATCGCTTTCCGCTCTTGAGATGCTCTTGGCCAAACCACCGGAGGCGGTAGAGCTTTCCTTCGACGCTATGCGCGGATGGAGTGACTTTGCACCTTCCGATTACATGCGTATTGATGGTGTAAGTCACTCCCTTGCTCCTGGAAATATGAGGGTAGTCGATGTCTCCCTGGCATCCAGTCTTCGAGGGTGGACGTTTTGCGAAAGGCTGCGTGGCAACTGAAGCGGCCTGGGTTTAGTTCCGCTTCTATTACGCCCCTGTGTTGATGGGCTGGGTGAGATAGTACTCGGTTTCTACATCTTGTGGGGTGGCGTAGTTCAATGCTTCGTGAAGTCGCTTGGTGTTCCACCAATGCACCCACCGCAAGGTGGCCAATTCGACTTCTCCGACCGACGTCCACGGACCTTGGGCATGAATCAGTTCCGCCTTGTAGAGACCGTTGACTGTTTCGGCTAGAGCATTGTCATAAGAATCGCCGACTGTTCCCACACTCGGACGGATTCCGAATTCCGCTAGCGCGGTGGAATACTTCAGTGACACGTACTGGCTGCCCCGATCGCTATGGTGAATTAACTGGTTTCCATGAATTCGCCCTGCAGTCGTTAACGCATGCTCCAAAGCCTCCATGGGCAGCGCATCGGTACGCATCGTCGAGCGTGTAGCAACACCAACAATTTTTCGGCTGAAGACATCCACGACAAACGCGGTGTAGGCGAATCCTGACAGGGTACGAACGTAGGTAATGTCGGCAACCCAAAGCCTGCCTGGCGCTTGTGCACGAAAGTCTCGCTGTACAAGGTCTGGGCGATGATCCGGTGCCTTCGGGCTAATCGTTGTCACAGGGGTTCGTCCACGTCGGCGGCCGGAAACACCTGCTAGCTTCATCAACCGGGCAGTCTTGTCGCGGCCGATATGAAAGCCTTCACGGTTCATCGCGTGCCACATTTTGCGGATGCCGTAGACCGAGAAATTCTCCGCATGCACACGCTGTATCTCTGGAATGAGAAGGCTATCGCTTAAGGCTCTTGCGCTGGGAACACGTGTGGTGACTTTGCGGTAGCCGCGTGAAGTAATGAATCCACGATCTGCTTGTTTAAGGACTCGGCAGATGGCCTCGACCCCAAACTGATCTTTATATGCGTCGATGTAAGAGATCATTTGGTCGTGGGTCGGTCGAGTTCCGCTGCGAAAAAAGCCGAAGCAGTCTTAAGAATCCCGTTTGCTCGTTTCAGTTCGCGGTTTTCGCGGCGCAGACGCTTGAGCTCTTCTTCCATTGCTTCGCCGCCTGACGCGTCGGAGTCATCACGTACTGAAGCACTGTCACGGTACCTAGCCCGCAACGTGTGGTGAGATACTCCAAGGAGCTCGCCGACCTCCGTGTAGGCGCGTTGCAGTGAGCAAGACTCCAGGCGGACCATTTCGATGATCTGATGGACCGCCTTCTCCTTGAACTCGACGGAATACTTTCTAGGCATAGTTCAATCCTTCCTTAGCTGAGGTAGGAACTAAACCCAGGACACTTCATGATGCTGCACGCAAGGCCGTTGCCTACTGGATTGAAGTCGTCTACAACCATCGACGCCGACATTCCGCACTCGGTATGGTCAGCCCCGTCGACTTTGAGAACCAAATTGGTCTAATCACTAGTAGAAAAGAAATAGCTGCCTAACCACTAGGTAGCTCCACTACGTGTCCACGATTTGCGGGTAACCCCAATTCTTCCGCCTTCAGTGTTGACAGCACTGGGTGGTCTTGCAGCCGTATGGCTGCTGATCCTGTCTTCTTGAACTGTTTGCTCAGAGGGTCACAAAGAAGACAAACGCAGAACAAGACACGGTAAACCTGGGCGCCAAGTGGGGGCTGTTCGGTCTGTTTGCGGGCGCTGCCGTGCTCAGCCAGAATCTCGTTCCCGTGCACATCGCCTTCATCCCCATCATGCTCCCGCCGCTCTTGGAAGTCCTCAACCGACTGCGCATCGACCGCCGCGCCGTTGCCGTCGTACTCGCCTGCTCCATGAGTGCCAGCTGCCTGCTGCTGCCCACGGGCTTCGGCGCCATCTACCTCAACGAAATTCTGATGACCAACGTCAATGGGTTCGGCAATGCGCGGGGGCTCACTGCAACCCCTGATATGGCGTGGAAAGCGATGTTCTGGCCCGTTATGGGTCTGGCAGCCGGGATGCTCACGGCCGTTTTCTTCAGTTACCGCAAACCTCGCGACTACCCTCAGCTGCCGCAGGCAGACCGTCAGGCTGACGCGCAGGGGAGTGCGGGATCTGAGAAAGCTGTGTCGCTGCACCCGTTCCAGCTGATCATGACACTCATCGCGGTAACCGCGGCACTCATATTCCAGATTGCCTTCGATTCTCTGCTTGTCGGCGCAATGATCAGATTTCTCATCCTGACCCTGGCCGGCGTATTCCGGTGGAGGGAACAGGACGATGTCTTCACCCACGGCGTGCTCATGATGAGCCACATTGCCATCATCATCACCGTCGCCTCCGGCTTTGCCGGCCTGTTCATCACGATCGGCTTCGGAGATTCCTTTGCCAGTGTGCCGATCCTTGCTCCGATCTACATTCCTCTCGCATTGGAAAAGGGACTTGATCCTCTTGCCGCAGTCTGCCTGCTCGGTGCGGCGGCGGGCCTCGGAGACGCTGGCTCTCCAGCATCGACCATTTCTCTCGGCGTGACCTCCGGCCTGGCTGCCGATGGGCACCACGATCACATCCGAGACACCGTGATCCCAACGTTCCTGCACTGCAATATCGGCATGCTGCTGTTCGCCGGGATCGCGGTGCTCCTGCTGTAGAACCCACGGCGCTGCCGCAGCAGAAACACTCGGGGGCCGTCAGTCAGACTGACGGCCCCCGAGCTTTGAATCATTCGGCGCTGTCGCCGGGCTGCGTACTCGGAGCTTCTTGCGGTTCTTCCATGCCCCACACCTTCTTATAGAAGTCAGCCGAACGAGCCAGTGTCAGCTCGGCATAGGCATCATCATTGAGTGCTTGAGCAGAGTCGTGTGGAACGGCCTGAGAGAAGACCGATACGCCAATGCCAGCCTGACGGTCCTTGACTTCGAGACCGGCCACCTCCAGCAGGGTAGGCAGCATGTTCAGCTGATCGGCACCGGAACGAGGCTCGCCGAGGGGAAGCTTGCCGTCCTTGGTGCCGGGCATCCAGATGCGGCTGAATACCGAACGGTCGGTCTTGTCGTCCAGCTCTTCGTGGTAGACGTTCCAGTCGGCCATGTGCTTGAGGTGGTCGCCCATCAGGACAACCGAGGTGTCCTCGAGGATCCCCTCATCTTCCATGTGCTTGACAAAGCCGCCGACAGCTTCCGACGAGCACAGCCAAACCGATGCGAGTTCATCGTCTCCGGTGCGCTGCGGGCAGTCGTGGTAGCGGTGGATGGGCTCGTGGGAATCGAGCGTAAGAACCGAAAGGTTGAACGGCTGGCCCGTCTCGGCCGATTCGCGGTGCAGCGTCGAGACTTCGTCCTTGGCGTGCTCCATGAGACGGCGGTCGCTCAGACCCCAGTCGGGACGCATGTCCTTTTCCTTTTCGCCGATTTCCCTCCAGTGGGCGAGGTCTTTGATTTCGTCGTAGCCGTGCGTACGCAGGAACGAGCCCTTTGATGCGAATTCGGCACTTGCGCCGCCGAGGAACACGTTCTTGTAGCCGTTTTCCTTCAGGACATCGCCGAAGCAGTCGATGCCCGGCATGAAGTCGGCAACAGCGAGGTTGTTCATGACCTTGTCACCGGTGGCAGATCCCTTCCCCTTGAGTGGGATGCCGCACTGGGTGGATGTGATGCCGGCCATGGTCCAGCCGCCTCCGTTGTACTGCTTGAGGTCTGGAATTTCGCCCCAGCCCTTCGTGGCATCCTCCATGGGCTCCAGCATGTTCACCGGGAACAGTGAATCGTCAGCAAGGTGGTTTTCGGCAGACTCCACGTAGACCACCACGATGTTGCGTGCGTTCTTATTGCCCACGACCGTCGGCTCACGGTAATAGTCGCCAATGTTCATCGAGCTGCTGACGGATTTGATGTAGGTGGGAAGCTGAACTGCCGAAGAGAACGAGGTCGAACCGGTGATGACGGTTCCCCCGATGAGCAGGACGACAAGGGCGGAGGCCACACCTCGCACCGCCGCGTGTCGAATACGGCGGCGCGCAGCAGACAAGCGCAGGCGAGCCGACACGCGGTATCGGATCCAGAGTCGGCGACCCGCGAACAGCAGAGCGGTGATGGCAAGAGGCGCGACGATAACCCAGAAGACGGTGATCCAGACGTAGCCGCCGCCCTGACCGGCGCCGGCTATGTTGGTCAGCATCTGGTCGACGGTGATCTGTCCCCACTGCTTGCGGATGAAGATTCCGGTGAGGAGCAGTGCAACGCTTAAGAAGATGAGCGTCCACAAGGTAGCGGCACCGATGGTTCTGAGGATCCGGTGCTTAGCGGTGGTTTTCGGTCCCTTCACGTCTTCGCCTCTGAGTCAGTTGGTTTCGCAAGGTATGCCTGGGGAGTGCCCGCGGAAATAGAAAGCGAGCGCAGTTGGACATTCAATCATAGCCTGATGTTCACTTCTTTGTCTTTGCGGGTTCACACAGAAACCTGTCCCTCGCGCAGCGCGGGTGCGCCCCGGTGTGCATTCTGATAGGCGGACACACTAGGATAGAGCGCTGTGTGTCGCACGCACAGCCGCACGTGCCCGGGGGAGTGGCTCCTCGGTCGGCCTGCGGTGACGGCGACGTTCCCGTTAGTCAAATTTGAAGAGGTAGACAGTGAAGAGCTCCGTCGAACGCATTGAACCCACTCGGGTGAAGCTCAGCATCGAAGCGCCCTACGCCGATCTCAAGCCGAGCGTCGACGAGGCATACAAGGAGATCGCCAAGCAGGTCTCAATTCCCGGCTTCCGCCGCGGCAAAGTTCCCGCGCGCATCATCGACCAGCGCGTCGGCCGTGCAGCTGTCATCCAGGAGGCTGTCAACAACAGCCTTGACGGCTTCTTCCGCAAGGCTATTGCCGAAAACGACATCCAGCCGCTGGGCACCCCGGAAATCGAAGACCTCGAAATGCCGGGCCTGGACGGCAAAGAAGAGGGCGACCTGACCTTCACCGTCGAAGTCGACGCCGTGCCGGAGTTCGAACTGCCCGACTACTCGAGCCTCGAAGTTGAAGTTGAGCCGCTCGAAGTCACCGAAGAAGATGTCGAGCAGGAACTCGAAGCCCTGCGCGGCCGCTTTGGTTCGCTCAAGGCAGTTGACCGTCCTGCTGAGAAAGACGACTTCGTCACCCTCGACCTGACGGCCAAGATTGACGACGAAGAGATCGACTCGGCCTCCGAGGTTTCCTACCAGGTCGGTGCTGGCACCATGCTCGACGGCATGGACGAAGCACTCGAAGGCCTGTCGGCTGACGAAGAGACCACGTTCGAAACGAAGCTTGCCGGCGGCGAGCACGAAGGCGAAGAAGCGCAGGTGACCATCAAGCTCACCGCGGTCAAGGAACGCGAACTGCCCGAAGCAGATGACGACTTCGCCCAGCTTGCCTCCGAATTCGACACCATCGACGAACTCAAAGAAGACCTCAAGGCGCAGGCGAAGTCCAACAAGGAACTGCAGCAGGGTGTTGAGGCCCGCGACAAGGTCCTCGAACTGCTCATCGAAAAGCTCGACCTTCCGGTGCCTTCGCGCATTGTCGAAGACGAAGTCAAGCGCCACCTCGAAGGCGAAGGCCGCGAAGAAGACGACGAGCACGCAGCAGAGGTCCGCGAGCAGACTGAAAAGCAGCTGCGCGCTCAGTTCATCCTCGACAAGGTGCAGGATGCCGAAGAGATCGAGGTCACCCAGCCCGAACTCATTGAGTACATCATCACCTCCGCTCAGCAGTACGGCATGAACCCCAACGACTTCGCTCAGGCCCTTGACCAGTCCGGTCAGGTTGGCGCCGTCGCAGGCGAAGTCGGCCGTCGCAAGGCGCTGGCCGCGGTTCTCGCAAAGGCTGTCGTGAAGGACACCAAGGGCGAAGTCATCGACATGACCGAATTCACCAAGGGTTCGGAAGAAGCTGAGGAAGCCGAAGAAGAAGCTTCGGAAGACTGACCCACCCCCTGTTTAGGCAGGTTGACCAGACGAGGCGGAGCCCAGCTCCGCCTCGTCTGCTTTTGTTTTCGACTGCTCGAAAAGCGGGTCGTGCGGGGCCTGGCCGTTCGCACGCACCTTGCGCTCAGCTCGCTGTGGCGCACGGGTTTTCACGCTCATGGCGAACATCCGGACCGGCTGGACTAAAAGTTGCGCGCGGGCGGTTAGGGTCAAGAGAAATCAACCCACAGGAGAAACTTGTGAGCAAACACGAACTGACCGCGCCGGTCGCCTCGGAGGGCACGGCGGGCATGGGTTTGGATGACCACATCTTCAACCGTCTGCTGAAAGAGCGGATCATCTGGCTCGGCTCGGAAGTCCGCGACTCCAATGCGAATCGCATCTGCGCCCAGATGATGCTGCTGGCGGCAGAAGATCCCGATCGCGACATCTGGCTGTACATCAATTCGCCCGGCGGCTCCGTTACGGCAGGCATGGCAATCTACGACACCATGCAGTACATCAAGCCCGACGTGGGCACCGTCGCAATGGGCATGGCGGCTTCTATGGGCCAGTTCCTGCTGTCCTCGGGTGCTAAGGGCAAGCGCTTCGCCACTCCGCACGCGCGAATCCTCATGCACCAGCCCCTCGGCGGCATCGGCGGCACTGCCACGGACATCAAGATCCAGGCAGAGCTCATCCTGCACATGAAGAAGCAGATGGCCGAACTGACAGCAGAGCAGACGGGCAAGTCGCTCGAGCAGATTCTCAAGGACAACGACCGCGACCACTGGTTCACTGCAGATGAAGCCCTGGACTACGGCTTCATCGACAAGGTCGTCACCCACGCCGCTGACGTGCCGGATGGCCGCTGAACCGCATTCCCAAGGAGAAGAAATGGCTGACCTCTATTCCGGCGGTGCCGGATACTACGGCGGAACCGCCGGCAACATGCCGAACTCGCGGTACGTCATGCCCCAGTTCGAAGAGCGCACCCCCTACGGCTTCAAGCGGCAGGACCCGTACACCAAGCTGTTCGAAGATCGGGTGATCTTCCTGGGGGTCCAGGTGGATGACACCTCCGCAGACGATGTCATGGCGCAGCTTCTTGTGCTCGAAGCCCAGGACCCCGACCGCGACATCACCCTGTACATCAACTCGCCCGGAGGGTCGTTCACAGCGCTGACGGCCATCTACGACACGATGCAGTACATCAAGCCGCAGATCCAGACCGTCTGCCTGGGCCAGGCGGCATCGGCCGCTGCCGTGCTGCTAGCGGCCGGTACGCCCGGAAAGCGTCTCGCGCTGCCGAACGCGCGGGTGCTCATCCACCAGCCGGCCATGCAGGGCGGCGGCCAAGGGCAGGCCTCGGACATCGAAATCCAGGCAAACGAGGTTCTGCGCATGCGCCTATGGCTGGAGAACACCTTGGCCAAACACACCGGGCAGGATGCCGCGAAGGTCAACACCGACATCGAGCGCGACCTGTTCCTGACAGCCGAAGAAGCCAAGGAATACGGTCTTGTCGACCAGGTGCTCAGCTCGCGCAAGGGCGCTGACTGACCCCTGGATGTGAGCGCACAGGCGCTGCTTGCAGCACGGGGCCGTCGGGGAAATCCCGACGGCCTCTTGCGTCTGTGATGTACTGACGGCTGTGCCAGCAGATGCGGTGAGGCAAGCAGCGCGAACTCCTGTGGCTGACAGCACCCGGTCTGGCATCGACACGCGACAGAGGTCGCGGCGCATACTCGCACAGTGTGAAAGACTCGACTAGTACAGCAATCTGATCTTCCCGGTACGGCCGGGCGCGAAAGGCAGTGTGAATGGCTCGCAGCAGTGAGGGAGCAGAGCTCCTCAAGTGCAACTTCTGCGGCAAATCGCAGAAGCAGGTCCGCAAACTCATCGCCGGGCCAGGCGTCTACATCTGCGACGAGTGCATTGGCCTGTGCAACGAAATCATCGAAGAAGAACTCGGCCAGCCAGACGCGCCTGCTGAGAAGCTCGAACTGCCCAAACCACACGAAATCTACAGCCACCTCGACGAGTACGTTGTCGGCCAGGATGCCGCCAAGCGGTCATTGGCCGTGGCCGTGTACAACCACTACAAGCGAATCAACGCCTTGGAAGACGGCAAGGGCAACGACGGCGGCGTGGAAATCGCAAAGTCGAACATCCTCCTTGTCGGTCCTACCGGCTCTGGCAAAACCTATTTGGCGCAGACGCTCGCACGGATGCTCAACGTTCCCTTCGCGGTAGCCGACGCCACGGCGCTGACTGAAGCCGGCTATGTCGGCGAAGACGTCGAGAACATTCTGCTCAAGCTCATTCAGGCGGCGGACTTCGACGTCGAACGTGCCCAGAAGGGCATCATCTACATCGACGAAATCGACAAAATCTCGCGGAAGTCTGAAAACCCGTCGATCACACGCGACGTTTCCGGTGAGGGCGTTCAGCAGGCACTTCTGAAGATTCTCGAAGGCACCGTCGCCTCCGTGCCACCGCAGGGCGGACGCAAGCACCCGCAGCAGGACTTCATTCAGATCGACACGACGAATGTCCTGTTCATCGTCGCCGGCGCATTTGCCGGAATGGAAGAGATCGTAGCTGCGCGCAAGGGCCGCCACGGCGTTGGCTTTGGGGCGCCGATCCACTCAAAAGACGACGAAATCGACCTCTACGCAGAAATGCAGCCCGAGGATCTCCTCAAGTTCGGGCTCATTCCCGAATTCATCGGTCGTCTGCCCGTTCTGACCGCGGTGGGAGATCTCGACCGCGAATCGCTCGTCACCATCCTTTCGGAACCGAAGAACGCGCTCGTCAAGCAGTACCAGGCGATGTTCTCCTACGACGGTGTGGAACTGGAGTTCTCATCTGAAGCGCTTGAGTCCATTGCAGACCTCGCGCTGCTGCGGGGGACCGGTGCGCGAGGACTGCGTTCGATCATGGAAGAAGTCCTGCAGCCGGTCATGTTCGATCTGCCCAGCCGCGATGACATCGCCAAGGTGCTCGTCACCCGCGAAACAGTCGAAGAGAACGCTGCTCCCACCCTCGTCCCACACAAACAGTCTGGCCAGCAGCGAAGGAAGACCGCCTGACGTAAAGCTGCTGACACAAAGCAGAAGAACCCGAACAGCAGAAAACACAAGAGCGCGCCGCTTCAAGCGGCGCGCTCTGCGCATTCAGAAGTCGCTACTTCTTGTCTGCAGCCGGTGCGAATTCGACATCGGCAACGCGTGGGCCTTCTGCATCTGCGGCGACTTCGAGGACGAGATCGGCTACACGGCCGGCGGCCTGCAGGTCGCTCTGGGCTGCGGCAATCGTGTCGATGTCAGCCTGGGGTGCGCGCAGAGTGGCCTTGACGATCTCGGTGCGCTGAGACACCTTGGCCTCTGTCTTGGTCCGGCGAATTTCCGAGAGCGCCTGTGAGACTGTCTCCAAGAATTCGCCTGCGACGTCCTGTTCCGGGACGCTGCCAGGTGCCGGCCATGCCTGAGCGTGCACCGAGCCTTCCTGCCACCAGCTCCACACTTCCTCCGTTACGAACGGCATGAAAGGTGCGAACAGGCGCAGGGAAGTCTCCAGTGCGGTGGCCAGGGTGACATGTGCTGAGCGCTGCTGTTCTTGCCCTGCCGCACCGTAGGAACGGTCCTTGATGAGCTCAACGTAGTCGTCGGTGAACTCCCAGAAGAAGGACTCAGCTTCCATGAGGGCGTGCGCGTAGTCGTAGTCCTCAAAGAACTTGCCGGCCCTGTTGACTGTCTTCGACAATGCCGTCAGCAGGGCCTTGTCCAGCGGATTGATGACATCCTCAAGCTGGCCCACATGACCGGAGTGGACGCCCTGGGCCAGAGCGAACTTCGACGCGTTGAGGATCTTCATGGCCAAGCGGCGGCCAATCTGCATTTGGGATACGTCGTAGGCGGTGTCGACCCCCAAGCGCGCCGAGGATGCCCAGTAGCGGACGGCATCCGGACCGAAGCCGGGCTTGTTTTCCGCCAGAATGTCCGAGGGCACAACGACATTGCCCTTAGACTTCGACATCTTCTTGCGGTCCGGGTCGAGGATCCAGCCCGACAGGGCAGTGTGCGACCACGGAACGGAGTCGTTGAGCGCATTGGCCCGCACGACCGTGGAGAACAGCCACGTGCGGATGATGTCGTGCCCCTGCGGTCGCAGATCGAACGGGAAGACCTTGCTGAAGAGGTCGTCGTCAGTGCTCCATCCGCCGACGATCTGCGGGGTGAGTGAGGATGTGGCCCAGGTGTCGAGAACATCCGGTTCGCCCATGAAGCCGCCGGGCTGGTCGCGCTGTTCTGGACTGAAGCCCTCGGGCGTCTCCTGCAGCGGGTCGACCGGCAGGGACTCCGAGTCCGGAACAATCGGGTTGTCGTAGTCGGGATTGCCCTCGGCGTCCAAGCGGTACCACAGCGGGATGGGCACACCGAAATAGCGCTGACGGGAGACCAGCCAGTCGCCGTTGAGGCCTTCGACCCAGTTTTCGTAGCGGGCGCGCATGAAGCCGGGCAGCCACCTAAGTTCGCGGCCGCGGGCAATGAGGTCATCGCGAAGCTCGGCAGAGCGGCCGCCGTTGCGGATGTACCACTGGCGGCTGGTGACGACCTCGAGCGGCTTCTCGCCGCGCTCGTAGAACGGCACGGGGTGGGTGATCGGCTGCGGAGCCTCAATGAGGTCGCCGGACTCTTCGAGCAGTTCGACAATCGTCTTGCGTGCCGTGAAGGTCGTCATGCCGGCCAGCTTCTGGTACTGCTCGGCGGCGTCGGCCTTGGCGGAGTCTGCAATCCATTCGGGGGTTTCAAGTTCGAGACGGCCGGCGCGGTTGACTACTGCGCGCAGAGGCAGTTCGAGCTCGCGCCACCATGTGACGTCGGTGAGATCGCCGAACGTACACACCATGGCAATGCCGGTGCCCTTGTCAGACTGGGCGAGTTCGTGGGCGCGGACTTCAACTTCCACACCGAAGATGGGTGATGTGTACTTCGTGCCGAACTTGTCTTTGTAGCGTTCGTCATCCGGGTGGGCTACGAGGGCGACCACGGCGGGAATGAGCTCGGGGCGTGATGTGACGATCACGATGGGCTCTTCCGAGGTGTCGGCAAGACCGTCGGGTCCGGCGGGGAAGAAGGTGACCTTGTGATACGCGCCTTCGCGTTCGCGGTCTTCCAGTTCAGCCTGGGCGACCGCGGTGCCGAATGTGACGTCCCACATGGTGGGTGCGTCTTGTGAATATGCCTGGCCGCGGGCGAGTTCGTCGAGGAATGCCCGCTGCGAGACTTCGCGGGAGTGAGCGTCAATCGTCCGGTAGGAGTGCTTCCAGTCGACTGACAGGCCGACCTTGCGGAACAGGTCTTCGAATATCTTTTCGTCTTCGCCGGACAGTTCGAGGCACAGCTCGATGAACTTTTGGCGCGATACGTGTTTGAAGTCGCGCGGATTGCGCGGGACCTTGGTCGGCAGTTCGAAGTCGTCGCCCTCGTAGGGCAGGGACGGGTCGCAGGTGACGCCGTAGTAGTTCTGCACGCGGCGTTCTGTGGGCAGTCCGTTGTCGTCCCATCCCAGCGGGTAGAAGACGTTTCTGCCGGTCATCCGCTTGTAGCGGGCCAGAACATCGGTCTGGGTGTAGGAGAACACGTGGCCGACGTGCAGTGATCCCGACGCCGTCGGCGGGGGAGTGTCGATCGAGTAGACCTCCTCGCGCGTCGTGTCGCGGTCGAAGGCGTATGTTTGCTCTTCCGCCCAGCGTGCGTCCCATTTTTCTTGGAGACCTTCGAGGGCGGGCTTGTCAGGCAAATGCACCGAGTCATGTGTGCGAGAACCAAAATCCATAGCGTCATTGTCCCAGACCGCGGCGGGGATTGGGCCCGGGGCTGTTCTGTGCGGTCCCCGGGCGCGAGGTGCCGCTGAGCTTGGCGGGTGCTCGGCGCCATTTCTCAACTACAGTAATCGGACGGGGCCCGCTGAGCGGGCCGGAAGCTGAGAGGGGAAGCTATGAGTCAACTGCGCGCGGTTGTGACAGGAGCGAGTTCGGGAATCGGAGCTTCGACCGTGGAGAAGCTCACAGAACTCGGCTGGAGCGTTGTCGCCCTGGCCCGTCGCGAAGATCGCCTGCGAGAGCTGGCTGCGAAGACCGGGTGTGACTATCAGGTCTGCGATGTAGCCGACGGCGCTTCGGTTGTTGCCGCGGCTGAGAGAATCACTGCCGAAGGCCCAGTGCACGCCCTGGTGGCCAATGCCGGTCTGGCTATCGGCAACGACTGGGTCGAAAACGCCTCACCGGACAGCTGGGCGCAGGAGTACAACATCAACGTGCTCGGCATTCTGCGCAGCGTGCGTGCGTTCCTGCCGGCCCTGGAAGCAAGCGGGCGCGGGGACATCCTGCTCATGGGCTCGACCGCCGGGCTCATCCAGTACGAAGGCGGTGGAGGCTACGTAGCATCTAAGCACGGCGTTCATGCGGTGGCAGGCACTCTGCGACTCGAGCTGGCCGGTCGTCCGGTTCGGGTGATGGAGATCGCGCCGGGCATGGTCGCAACACCGGAGTTCTCACTGAAGCGAATGGGTTCGCAGGAAGCCGCCGACACCGTCTACGAAGGCGTAGAGAACCCGCTGACGGAAGACGACATCGCCGATGCCGTCGTGTGGAGCCTGACCCGACCGCATCACGTCAATGTCGACCTCATGGTGCTGCGGCCGATCGCCCAGGCAGCTCAGCACAAGGTGGCGCGCAACGCAGGGCTGTGAGCGACTTCGGCAACATTCGCAGTGGGGTAAGATCAGACCTGCGTTGATCCGGCTATCACCGGGGAGCATCCGGAAGAAAAGCCTGCACAGCTCAGGCGAGCTTCGCCTCGTGAGCTTCAGGCCCAGTAGAACCGGACGGGTGGGCCCGTCACAGCCTTTGAGCGATCCGCGTCAGCGGATAAGCGGGGTGGTACCGCGGCAGCCTTCGGGCAGTCGTCCTCGCACGGATGAAACCGTAAACGGGTTCGGTGCCGCCGGACCCGCGAATAAAGGACGCTCATGACTGAGAACATCTATCCCAAGCAGACGACCTCTGCTTTCGGCATGTCCTCCAGCCCGGACTTCCCGGCCCTGGAAAAGGACGTTCTGAAGTTCTGGAACGACAACAGCATCTTCCAGGAATCCATTGACAACCGCGATGCCGGCAAAAACGGCGAAAACGAATTCGTCTTCTACGACGGCCCTCCCTTCGCCAACGGTCTGCCGCACTACGGGCACTTGCTGACCAGCTACGTCAAAGACGTCGTACCGCGCTACCAGACCATGCGGGGCAAGCGCGTGGAGCGCCGCTTCGGCTGGGACACCCACGGGCTGCCCGCTGAGCTTGAGGCCATGCGCCAGCTGGGGCTGAAGACCAAAGACGAAATCCTTGACATGGGCATTGACAAGTTCAATGCCGCAGCCCGGGAATCGGTGCTCAAATACACCGACGAATGGGAAGAGTACGTCGGTCGCATGGGCCGCTGGGTGGACTTTGAAAACGACTACAAGACGCTCAACCCCACGTTTATGGAGTCCGTCCTGTGGGTCTTCAAGACGCTCTACGACAAGGGACTGATCTACGAGGGCTTCCGAGTTCTGCCCTACTGCTGGTCAGACGAAACCCCGCTGTCGAACCACGAACTGCGCATGGACGACGACGTTTACAAAGACCGGCAGGACCCGGCTGTCACCGTCGGTCTTCGCTGCACGTCCGGCCCACTGGCCGACTCGACGCTGAAAGACGCCCGCTTCCTCATCTGGACGACCACTCCGTGGACGCTTCCGTCTAACCTCGCGGTCGTCGTCGGAGCGGACATCGACTACTTCGTCGTCGAATCCGACGGGCCCACCGGCAGCACGCAGCGCTACGTCATCGCCAAGGAGCGCCTGGCCGCATACGCCCGCGAACTCGGCGAAGAGCCGACGGTTGTTGCCGAACTCAAAGGCTCTGACCTGCTGGGTCACACCTACGCTCCGCCGTTTGGCTACTTTGCCGACCACGACAACGCTTTCCGCATCCTCGACGGCGACTTCGTCACCACGAGTGACGGTACGGGACTCGTGCACACCGCAGGCGCCTTCGGTGAGGACGACTACGTTGTCACGCAAGCCGCGGGAATCGAAGCTGTCATGCCCGTGGGCCCCGACGGACGCTTCACCGCCCCGGCAGTCGACTACGTCGGCGATCTTGTCTTCGACGCCAACCCCAAGATCATCCGCCACCTCAAAAAGGCCACGGCCGGTGAAGGCGACACCGGCTCCGTCACCGACGGCACCGTCCTGGTGCGCCACGAAACCTACAACCACTCGTATCCGCACTGCTGGCGATGCCGCAATCCGCTCATCTATAAGGGCGTGTCCTCGTGGTTTGTCAGCGTCACCGAGTTCAAAGACCGGATGCTTGCCAACAACGAGCTGATCAACTGGGTGCCTGA
This sequence comes from Brevibacterium sp. Marseille-P9724, assembly GCF_902500275.1. Classification (NCBI taxonomy): domain Bacteria; kingdom Bacillati; phylum Actinomycetota; class Actinomycetes; order Micrococcales; family Brevibacteriaceae; genus Brevibacterium; species Brevibacterium sp. Marseille-P9724. Next base: position 202,071 of record NZ_LR722990.1, read on the forward strand.
CAACGTCAAGCACGGTCAGTTCGGAAAATGGCTGGAAAACGCTCGCGACTGGTCGATCACGCGCAACCGCTTCTGGGGCAGCCCCGTGCCGGTGTGGAAGTCGGACAACCCCGACTACCCCCGCATTGACGTCTACGGCAGCTTCGAGGAGATTGAACGCGACTTCGGCCGTCTGCCGCTGAACCACGACGGCCAACCGGACCTGCACCGACCCTTCATCGACGAGCTGACCCGGCCCAACCCGGACGATCCGACCGGCAAGTCCACCATGCGCCGCGTGGAGGACATCCTCGACGTGTGGTTCGACTCCGGTTCCATGCCCTACGGACAGGTGCACTACCCGTTTGACAACAAGGAATGGTTCGACAACCACTACCCGGCGGACTTCATCGTCGAGTACATCGGGCAGACCCGCGGGTGGTTCTACACGCTGCACATTCTGGCGTCTGCGCTGTTCGACAAGCCCGCATTCCGCGATGTCATCTGCCACGGCATCGTCCTGGGTTCCGACGGCAACAAGATGTCGAAGTCGCTGCGCAACTACCCGGACGTCAACGAAGTGTTCGAGCGCGATGGATCCGACGCCATGCGCTGGTTCCTCATGTCCAGCCCCGTGCTGCGCGGCGGTAACCTCATCGTCACCGAGCAGGGCATCCGCGACTCCGTACGCCAGATCATCCTGCCGGCGTGGAATGCCTGGCACTTCTTCGCCACGTACTCCAACACGGCAGATGCTCCAGGTGAAACACCCGCCGAAGGGAAATCCGGTTCCGGCTACCGGGCAGGCCACCGCTATCAGTCCTCGCAAGTGCTCGACCAGTACCTGCTGGCGAAGACACGCGACTTCATCGACAGCTTCGCCAAGCACATGGACGAGTACGATCTGTGGAGTGCCTGCGGGCTGTTCCGCGAACACCTGGACATGCTCACCAACTGGTACGTCCGCCGCTCCCGGCGCCGCTTCTGGGAAGGAACGGAGCAGACACACGAAACCTTCGATGTCTTCTACACCTGCTTCGAGGCGTTCCTCAAGGTTGCCGCTCCGCTGCTGCCGTTCACGATCGAAGAGATCTATCGCGGTCTGACGGGCGAACGCTCGGTCCACCTGGCTGACTACCCGGACAGCTCGCTGTTCGAAGCCAATCCTGAACTGGTCAGGGCAATGGACCTCACCCGGTCGATCTGCTCGGTCGGTTCGAGCCTGCGCAAGGCGGAAAAGCTGCGCGTGCGCCTGCCCCTGGCCCGCCTGACCGTCGCCACAGATGTTGAGCTGGGCGAAGAATTCACGTCGATCATCGCCGACGAACTCAATGTTCGCGAAGTCGTCGTCATGCCTGTTGAAAAGGCAGAAGAGGCAGGCTTCAAACTCGAACAGAAGCTCACCGTCAACGCCCGTGCGGCCGGCCCGCGCCTGGGCAAGAACGTCCAGGCCGCCATCAAGGGCTCCAAGTCCGGCGACTGGTCGGTCAGCGACGGCATCGTCACCGCCGGGGGCATTGAGCTGCAGGAAGGCGAATACACCCTCGAGGACGTCGCTGAATCCGGTCACGACGGCATTGTTCTGGCGCCCACGGAATCGGGCTTCGTGGCACTCGACACGGTTGTGACTGACGAACTGCGGGAAGAAGGCCAGGCGCGCGACACCATCCGCGCCATCCAGAGCGCCCGCAAGGAACTCGACCTGCACGTCTCAGACCGCATCGATGTGACAGTCAGCGTTCCAGCCGAAGCCGCGGAAGCGCTCAGCGGCTACAGCGACCTCATTGCGAAGGAAACCCTGGCCGAAACCCTGCGGATCACCCAGGAGCCGCTCGGCGAAGGACAGGTGTTTCAAGCCGCTGAGCTCGCCGAAGGTGCCGCCGTTCGCGTGGAGAAGCACGCATGACGAATCCCGAACCGACGGGCCTGCAGCTGGCCGAAGCCGCGCTGCAGGCCCGGGCGGGCGAAACCGAGATCGAACTGCGCCTGGACGCCACCCTGCGGGCGTGCCAGCTGCTCGGCGACATCCACCGGGCAGCCCCGGTCATCATGGTCGCCGGAACAAACGGCAAAACCTCAACGGTCCGCATGGTCGATGCGCTGCTGAGCGCACACGATCTGCGCGTCGGCCGGTTCTCCAGCCCCCACCTGCACTCCGTCACAGAGCGGATCGCAGTCGACGGCGCCCCGGTTGCCGACGACGAATTCGTGCGAGTATTCGGCGAAATCCGCCCGTTTCTCGACATCGTCGACGCCGAACTGACAGGAGACGGGCGACCGACGCTCACATATTTTGAAGCGCTGACCGTGCTCGCGTTCGCCGTATTCGCTGACGCCCCCGTCGACGTCTTCGTGCTCGAGGTCGGGATGGGCGGTCAATGGGACTCAACCAATGTGGCTGACGCCGACGTCTGCGGCTTCACCCACATCAGCCTGGATCACCAGGCGTTCCTCGGAGACACCCTGACCGAAATCGCCGCCGCAAAGGCCGGGATCCTCGACAGGACGCAGGACGACAGCCCAGCGCCGACGCCCTCGGTTGTCATCGGCAGCCAGGACGACGAGGCGGCAGCCGAGCTCGAACGTCAGCTGGCCGACCGCGGGCTCACCGGGCGCTGGTTCGGCCGCGAGTTCGAAGTCCTCGAAGCCAAACAGGCCGTTGACGGACAGCTTTTCACCATGCGCGGGGCCTATGACGTCTACAGCGATCTGTTCCTACCGCTGCTGGGCCGCCACCAGGTCGACAACGCCGCCGCTGCAGTCGCAATCGTCGAACAGTTCCTCGGCACGGAGGACAAACCTCTGAACACGGACACGATCGGCACCGGGCTGAGCACCGTCACATCGCCGGGTCGCATGGAGGTTATGCGCTCCGATCCGACGATCGTCGTCGACGGCGCCCACAACCCAGACGCTGCAGAAGCTCTGAGGGAAGCGCTGGCAGACTCCTTCGATTTCTCGGACGTCGTAGCCGTCGTCGCAGTGTACGAAGACAAAGACGTGCACGGGCTTTTGGAGCACATCTACCGCACCGCGGGCAGGATCGTCGTGTCGCAGGCCCAGAGCCCCCGCGCGCTGAGCTCCCACAAGCTCGCGCAGGCCGCTGAAGAATGGTGGGACCCGGACGATGTCATCCGAACCGACAACCTCAACGACGCGCTCATGCGTGCCGTTGACCTTGCGCTTGATGACCCTGAGCGCAGCACGGGAATTGTTGTGACCGGTTCGCTGTCAACCGTTGCCGAGGCCCGCACCCTGCTGGGCCGAAAGGATGCTCAATGACGCAGGAGACCCCTGCTGAACTTCCACAGCTTCCGCTGAAGTCGAAGCTGCCGATTCTCGGTGGGACCGTTCTCATTTCCGAGGCGATCATCGTCTACTTCGCCCTGCTGGTCGGCTACGGGCTTCAGCCGCTGCCGTTCGGCTGGCTTGTTGCAGGGGCCGTGGTGCTCGGCGCTCTGTGCATCACCGCGACGGTGACCTTGCCGAAGAAGGCCGGCCAGAAAGGCCTCGGGATTGCGCTGGGGTGGATGATTCAGCTGCTCATACTGGCAAGCGGTATTGTTTTGGGCGGTCTTGCCGTCGTCGCAGCCGTCTTCGGCACCATGTGGGCCGTCGGCGTGTACTGGGGCCGGCGGATTGACCGCGAAGCCACCGCCTACGTCAAACAGGCCTATAGCGCGGGTACGCCCGCTGCACCCGGAGATCAGGAGAAAGAGGAATGATGAAGGAACGCACACTCGTACTTGTCAAGCCCGATGGCGTTGAACGCGGCCTCGTCGGTGAAGTCATCGCTCGGCTGGAGAAGAAGGGCTACGAGATCAGCGCCATGAAGATGGTTCGCGCTGACCACTCCATGCTCAGCCGTCATTACGAAGAACACGAGGGCAAGCCGTTCTACGAACCGCTGCTGGAGTACATGGGCAGCGGATCTGCGGTTGCGATCGTCGTCACCGGCGAAGAGGTGATCGAAGCCTTCCGGGTGATGGCCGGAACCACCAACCCGACAACCGCGGCGCCCGGTTCAATTCGCGGTGACTTCGGCCGTTCCTGGGGCGAGGGTGTTGTTAAGAACATTGTCCACGGATCGGATTCGACCTTGTCGGCAGAACGCGAAATCAAGATCTGGTTCCCCGAGCTCGGCTGACTTTCCAGACCAGAAGAAGCCGACCTCCACCTCGTGATGCGAGGGCCTCGTCATACGAGGCGGAGGTCGGCTTCTTCTGTTGGGCCGCGGTCCGTTCGGGATTGTCTGCAGACCCGACGGACCAGACGAACCCCTCTGTTCAGACGAGGCTGGAGAAGAACGTCCAGAACTTCGCGACGATGCTCAGGTAGATCAGCGTAAGTGCCGCGGCGGACAGGAGAACAGCGTGGGAGGCAAAGACCTGCACCGCGGGGGAGTTCTGGACAGCCGTTCCAAAGCCTCCCGTGAGTGCTAGGTGTCCGGCGGTGATGAACCACATCGGAATGACAACCGTCCACACGACGATGCACCACGGGCAGCCGATCCCGATGACGAAGATCGAGCTGACGAAGAGGAAGATGACGAGTGCGACACCGCCGGTGAGGCCGGTGAGCAGACCGACCATGACCCAGCGGGGGATATCGGTGCGGCTGATGAGCAGCACGCCCAGCAGGAGCGGGAAGATGAACGCGGCGATGCCGATGAGCTGATTGGGAAAGCCGAACAGCTGCGCCTGCCAGAAGTTCATCACGGAGCCGCAGGAGAAAAACGGGTTGAAGTCACAGGAAAGGACATGCCCGGGATTTTCGAGCTTTTTGATTTTCTCAATCGACAGGTCCAACGATGCGATCAGCCCGATGACGGCTGTCACCACGAGGAAGATTCCAAAGGGCCTCCCGCGGCTGAACCACGGGGACGGTACGGAGAGCTCTTCTGTCTGCACACTGGTTCCTGATGTCATAGAAACATCATCCACCGCATGAGCCGACCGGTCGAATCGAGGACGGCCCAGCAGGGTTCACGCGTCGGATTCAGCACTGTCCCGGGCGCACTGTGACATAATGATCTGCAGAGCTCCGGCAGAGCAACCGCGCCGGATGTGCTTCCACCTCTCCGAAGGACTTCGGCCAGGTTCAAGATGAAGCCCGGGCCACCGCGCTGAGCATTCGCGCGAGCCCACGACAGCTCACAGACTTTTGCGTTTCAGACACAGGACATGATCCCGGTCGCGGCTGTTGCACCGCTTGATCGGGACGGGAGTTTTCAATGAGTGACACAGTGGATCCCACAGAGGGAATCCTTTCCGATCTCGAACAGCTGCGTCAGCAGTCTCAGGGCCGCCAAGCCGATGCGGACGATGACGACAGTCGCCGCGCACAGCTTTTGGAATCAATAGCCGACAAAGCGGGACAGAAGCGCGGTGCGGAGAATCGTGCCGACAGTCAGCCGGAAGCGGCAGCAGCCCCGGGCAGTGTCCACGGGGACGTCGATGAAGACGAGGGCGACTCTGATCACGCGCAGGTGCACGGTGACGAGGACACCGCGCACAATGATGAAGACGCGGAGGACGGTGCTGGCGAAACCGCATTCGCTCGCGGACTGTTCTCCAACGCCGCCAAACCGGAGGTCGCCGGTCTGCCGGTGAGCGCCGATTCCGCGGAAGTGCAGGCCGCGCCGTCTTTCTCAGCGCAGACGTCTGACAATGGCGATGGCGCCGAGGCGGTGCCGGTCAGCGCTCCCTCAGGTGGGGCGCTGCTGTTCCAGCAGCCGAAGGCCGAACTGGGCGTCCAGGTGGATCCCGATTGGGAGCCTGAAGACTACGACGATTCGGAAGACGCACAGGACTCCGAGGGCTCTGACTCTGATGACAGTTCCCACGATGACAGTCATGACGGCGGACGCGAAGGCGGACGGCGCCGACGTCGGCGCGGTGGTCGCGGCCGTCGTTCGAAGTCGCGCGATGACAGCGATGACAACGACGATTCCCACGACGACTCCGCAGGTTCTGGTGGCTCCGGTTCTGAAGGCCGCGGCACTCGCCGCAGCCGAGACGACCGTAAACACAGTGACGACAGCGAACACGACGGGCGCGAATCGTCATCCGATGACAGCGATGATGACAATGATGGCGACAGCAGGCGCTCGCGGCGCCGCACGCGACGCCGCGAGCGCAGCAGCCGTCGCGCCTCGTCGCTGGAAAGCGAAGTGACCGGCATCCGCGGATCCTCTCGCGTAGAAGCCAAGCGCCAGCGCCGTCGGGAAGGTCGTGCCGCCGGACGCCGCCGCCCTGTCATCACGGAAGCCGAATTCCTCGCCCGCCGAGAATCGGTTGAGCGCGCGATGATCGTGCGCGAAAAAGACGGCCGAACCCAGCTGGTTGTGACTGAAGACGGCATTGCCGTTGAGCACTATCTTTCGGAGAAGCGGCAGCAGAGTTCGCTGATCGGCAATGTCTACCTCGGGCGCGTGCAGAACGTGCTGCCCAGCATGGAGGCTGCGTTCGTCGACATCGGGAAGGGCCGCAACGCCGTTCTGTACGCTGGCGAAGTCAACTGGGATGCCCTCGGCATGGACGGCAAACCCCGTCGCATTGAAGTCGCCCTCAACCCCGGCGACCCAGTGCTCGTCCAGGTGACAAAGGACCCTGTCGGGCACAAGGGTGCACGCTTAACAGCGCAGATCTCTCTGCCCGGGCGGTTCCTCGTGTACGTTCCCGGCAACCAGATGACCGGCATTTCGCGCAAACTTCCCGACAGCGAGCGCAGCCGTCTGAAGACGATCCTGAAAGAAGCCGTCCCCGACGGCTCTGGCGTCATTGTGCGCACAGCCGCCGAAGGCGCCTCGGAAGATGACCTGCGGCAGGACATTGAGCGCCTGCACAAGCGCTGGGAGACGATCGAGGGCAAATCGAGTTCGAACAAGGTGCGCGCCCCCGAACTCCTCTACAGCGAACCGGACATGATGGTGCGCATCATCCGCGATGTCTTCAACGAAGACTTCACCGAGCTCGTGATCGACGGCAACCGCATGTGGGACGTCATCACCGAATACGTCGAATCGGTCGCACCTGACCTGCGGGACCGTGTGTCGCGCTACGAGGGTGACGATGACATCTTCGAGCACTACCGCGTCTCCGAGCAGATCGACAAAGCGCTCAACCGCAAGGTCAATCTGCCCTCCGGCGGTTCTCTCGTGATTGACCGCACGGAAGCGATGACCGTCATCGACGTCAACACAGGAAAGTTCACCGGCTCCGGCGGATCCCTCGAAGAGACCGTCACCAAGAACAACCTCGAAGCGGCCGAAGAAGTCATCCGCCAGCTGCGCCTGCGCGACATCGGCGGCATCATCGTCGTCGACTTCATCGATATGGTTCTGGAGTCCAACCGCGACCTCGTGGTTCGCCGCCTCGTCGAGTGCTTGGGCCGCGACCGTACCAAGCACCAGGTTGCCGAAGTGACATCACTGGGGCTGGTGCAGATGACTCGCAAGCGCATCGGCACAGGCTTGGCTGAGGGGCTTGCCGCAGCCGGAGAAGACCTCTCCGGCCGTGGCCTCATGCTGCCCGGCACCGAACCGGACCACTCCGGACGTCAGTACAAGTCGCGCCGGAAGGGCCGGGACAACAAGGACACCGCGCACAGCTCCAACGGCAGCTCAGGTGGCAAACAGCAGTCAGAAGAAGACGAAAAGCGCAGCCGGGAATCCCAGAAGGCCATGGCTGCCATCGCCAAGGCGACCATCAGGGACCACGACGAATCCGAAGTCCCCGCAGAAGCAGACGAAACCGCAGTCGCGCACAGCGAAACGGCTGAGGCAGCGCATGACAACCCGGACAATGGGAACGCGGAATCCGCGAAGACACACGGCGACAGCGCTGAGGCAGCTGAGCCGGGTGAGCGCCGTACGCGGCGTCGTCGCGGCACCCGCGGAGGCGGCCGGCGCATCAAATCCGCAGAAGCGTCCGAAAGCGCTGAATTCGGTGCCGATGGGCAGACGGGTTCGGACAGCAGCTCCGGAAAAGACCGGGGCAGCGAAGCAAAGGCAGGCGCTGCGGCGGGCGGGCAGGCTGAGGACATCAGCATGCCGACACCGGAATCGGAGGGTCTGCTCATGATCGGAGGCGGCTCCCAGACGCGCATCCAAAAGGCCGTCCAGAAGCCCGAACCCAAAGTCGAGCCCGCTGCCAAGAAACCGACCCCGGCCGAGCCAGAGGCGCTGACAGAGCCGAAGCCGCCGATCCTCATCATCGGCCAGGACTGACCCGTGACGGGGATCCTGCAGTCGGATATGACCGGCGGGATGCGCCGACTGGCCGCCCTGCTCGGCATCGACGGCGAAAGCGATGTCGCGGGTCGGCCGCTGTCCGACGATCAGCTGGTCGCTGCTCTGCAGACTCTGGGCTTCACCGCTGAGGACAGCGGCGAACTGCAGATTCTCATAGATCGCGAATCCCGCCGGCAGTGGCTTTCCGCCCTGCCGGCGGCAGTGCTCGCGCAAGCCGGCCAGCCCGTGACAATACCAGTGCGCACATCGGATCCAGCATCAGCGCGGGTTTCGATCGTTGGCGCCTCGGACCTGCACGCAGCCGCGAGGCTGGCTCCGACGATTACCGGAACTCACACCGTGACGGTCGGCGGCGCCTCGGAGGTCAGGCACGAGTACATTGCGACCGCACCAGCGCAGGAACCGGGTATTGCCGAAGTCCGATGCGAAGCAGCCGGGACCGTCAGCCGAGCACCTCTCATTGTGAGTGAACCGGCTGTGCAGCCCAGCGCGCGCGGTTTCCGTCTCCACCTGGCCTCAGCCCGTATGAGCCGTTCGTGGGGCGTGGGCGATTTCGCTGATCTCAGGGACATCGCGGTACAGGCCGCCGAGGTCGGCGCCGAATCCATTGTGACTGCCCCGGTGACCGCCTCTTCTGGGCACAGCCCCTTTGACGTGGAGAGTCGATGCGCCCTTGATCCGCTGTACATCAGCATCACCGACACCCCGGAGTACGCAACCGCGCAGAGCGCGACCCGTCAGGCAGTGCGGGCGCTCGGCATCGATCTGCTGGAAAGCTCATCGCGCAACGAGCCGATGAACCCGCAGCTGGTGCGCGATCGCAAACTCCGGTCGCTCTTGGCGCTGTACGAAGTTCCCGTGCGAACCAGCAGACAGGCTGAATTCGCCCGCTTCTGCGCTCAAGCCGGTCCCGGCCTGCGCGGTTGGGCCGTCTATCGGGCGATGCTGATGGATGCCTCGGTACCCGCGTCATCAGGTTCGCGCGAAGTCCACATATTCAAGGAAGAGCGCGAAGACCTCATCGACTTCTGGCTGTGGGTGCAGTTCATAGCCCGCGAACAGTTCACTGCGGCCGTCTCAGCTCCGACACGGCTCGGTTATGGACTGCGCGTCGCGGTGCAGGTGCCGCAAGCCGGACACGTGGACGCCTGGGCTCTGCCCCAGACAGTCATCAGTCTGGACGAAGGCCAGCGCCCCTGGATGCGAGGAGTATTCGCCGATGCAGTCGCTGCGGGCTCGGCGATTGACGCCCTTGCTGACACCGTATTCCTGCTGGCCGGGGCTGATCTCTCAGCGGGGGATGACTGCGAGTGCGTTCCGGGTGGCGATGCCGACATCCCGATCACCGAACCGGCTGTGCCCGCAATAATGGGTGCGCTTGCCAACAGATACGGCGGGCGCCGCGTGCTCGACAGACCGCTGGGCGAGTTCGCTGCGATCATGGGCGACAGCAGACCGCGAAGTGAACTTCCCTGGCGAGTTCCCGTGTGTGAAAACGGCAGAAAGCCCATCACTTCGCGTTCGCTGGCTGAACATCTCAAACGGTGGGGCGCGCCCGCCGGTAGCATTGGCTCCCATGACGGAGATTCCTGACGAACTGCGGCAGCTGCGAGCCAGCATTGACAACCTCGATGCCGTGCTCATCCACATCATGGCCGAGCGCTTCAAACTCACTGAGAAAGTCGGCCATCTCAAAGCCGCCGCCGACCTTCCGCCGGCCGACCCCGAACGCGAACGCGGGCAGCTGGAGCGCTTGCGCGCACTTGCTGAGGCCAGCGGACTGGACCCAGAATTCGCAGAAGAGCTTCTCGCCTTCACCGTCGCCCACGTCATTCGCCGACACCAGCGGATTGCCGAGCAGGAAGCACACCACTGACTTTGACTTTTGGGTGCCGCGGAGATTATGATTGCAGGTCGGTGCAATCGCATCACGGCTGACTTTTCCTCCTAATGGGCTCCGTGCCAAGGGAAGGTTGCCGATACGTATGTGAGTGGAGCGCAAAGCCGCTTGCAGCAAAGCAGAAGGGGACTGTCTATGGTCTACGCCATTGTCCGCGTCGGTGGTCACCAGGAAAAGGTGTCTGTCGGCGATGTCATCACCGTCAACCGGATCAAAGCCGAAGCCGGAGACTCTGTCGATCTTGACGTCGTTCTCCACGTGGACGGCGACACCGTGACCCACGCCCCGGAAGACGTGGCCAAGCTCAAGGTCAGCGCTGAAGTCGTCGACGAGCTCCGCGGCCCCAAGATCGTCATCCAGAAGTACAAGAACAAGACCGGCTACAAGCGTCGTCAGGGCCACCGTCAGGAGCTCACGCGCCTGAAGATCACCGGTATCAAGTAAGCAGAACCCAGGAGTACTGAACTATGGCAACAAAGAAGGGTGCGAGCTCCACTCGCAACGGTCGTGATTCCAACGCCAAGCGCCTGGGTGTCAAGCGCTTCGGCGGTCAGCTGGTGAACAACGGCGAAATCCTCGTCCGCCAGCGCGGAACCAAGTTCCACCCCGGCGTCAACGTCGGACGCGGCGGCGACGACACACTGTTCGCGCTTGCTGCGGGAACGGTGGAATTCGGCCAGAAGCGCGGCCGCAAGACGGTCAGCGTCATTGCTGAATAACAGAGTTTAGAATTGTGGGGCGAGTCGCGACGCGGCTCGCCCCACAATCATTAGAAAGGGAAGGCCGTGGCTGTCGAGTTCGTCGATCGCGTGACTCTTTTCCTCGCCGCCGGAAACGGCGGTGACGGCTGCACCTCTGTGCGCCGCGAGAAATTCAAGCCGCTGGGCGGGCCTGACGGCGGCAACGGGGGAGACGGCGGGGACATCGTCTTCCAAGTCGACCCGCAGACCACGACACTTCTGAGCTACCACCGATCGCCGCACATCAAGGCGGACAACGGTGCCGCCGGTTCTGGGGATCTGCGGCACGGAGCAAAGGCCGGTGATCGCATCGTCCCGGTTCCCAATGGCACGGTTGTGAAGAACCGCGATGGCGAAATCCTGGCTGACCTCGTTGGTTCGGGTGCTCGCTTTGTCGCCGCCTCGGGCGGTCGCGGGGGTCTGGGCAATGCGGCTCTGGCTTCGACTAAGCGCAAAGCTCCCGGCTTTCACCTGCTGGGCACGCCCGGCGAAGAAGCCGACGTCGTCCTCGAACTCAAAACTGTCGCAGACATCGCGCTTGTCGGCTATCCCTCTGCCGGGAAGTCCAGTCTCATTGCTGCACTTTCTGCTGCGAAGCCCAAGATCGCCGACTACCCGTTCACCACGTTGGTGCCCAACCTGGGCGTGGTGCAGGCCGGCAGCACGCGCTTTACCGTTGCGGACGTGCCCGGGCTCATCCCCGGCGCGGCTCAGGGCAAGGGGCTCGGCTTGGACTTCCTGCGGCACATTGAACGATGCGCCGCTATCGTGCACGTCATCGACATGGCAACGTGGGAAGCGGAGCGCGATCCCGTCACCGACCTTAAGACAATCGAAGCCGAACTGGCCGCCTATGAAGTCGATGTCGACTCCAGCGGCGAGCTGCTGCCGCTGACTCAGCGGCCGACGCTGGTTGCACTGAACAAAACCGACATTCCCGACGGCAAAGACCTCGCTGACATTGTGCGCGCAGAGCTGAACGAAGCGGGCTACCGCACTTTCGACATTTCCGCTGTTTCCCACGAAGGGCTGAAAGAGCTGTCCTTTGCTATGGCCGAGATCGTGCTTGAAGAACGCGCCAGGCGAGCAGAGCTTGACGAAGAGCCCGCCCGGCAGATCATCCGACCCGCGGCGGTCGACCGCGCGGGGTCGTTCACCATCACGCCTGAAAACGGCCCCGAAGGGCCTGTCTACCGGGTCCGCGGCGATAAGCCCGAACGCTGGATTCTGCAGACTGACTTCACCAACGACGAAGCCATCGGCTACCTGGGCGACCGCCTGCAGCGGCTCGGGGTCGAAGACGAACTTGTCAAACAGGGCGCACACCCCGGCGACACGATTGTTATCGGCCCAGCCGAAAACGCCGTCGTGTTCGACTGGGACCCCACGCTGCTCGGCGGGGGAGAGCCCCTGGGCAAGCGCGGCAGCGATTCGCGCCTGGAAGAGAACCGCCGAGCTTCGCGTGCTGAGCGCAAAGCCGCGTTCCATGAGCGTATGGACGCGAAAGCCGCCGCACGTGCAGAACTGGAAGCAGAGCGGCTGGCGGAGAAAAGCCAGCGGGAGGCTGAATAGCCGGTGACTGATGCAGCCGCAGTGCGCGACTCCGTCCGTCGTGCCGAAACAATCGTCGTCAAGGTCGGTTCATCGTCGATTACTGATGAACGGGGACTCAATCGCGATCGGCTCGTCGAACTGACGGAGATCATCGGCAAGCTGCACGACGACGGCAAGAACGTCATTCTCGTAACCTCCGGGGCGGTCGCAACAGGACTTGGTCCCATGCCAATCGATCAGCGCCCTTCGGACCTCCCGACCCTGCAGGCAGCGGCCGCTGTCGGCCAGAGTCTGCTCATGACCGCCTATACGGAAGAGCTCGCAGCGCACGCAGTGGTGACGGCACAGGTTCTCCTGACAGTCGATGACATGGTGCGCCGCTCCACGTATCGCAATGCCCAGAACACCATCAACCGTCTTCTGGCGATGAACATTCTGCCGATTGTGAACGAAAACGACGCTGTGGCAACGGACGAACTTCGCTTCGGAGACAACGACAGGCTTGCCGCTCTCGTCGCGCAGATGGCTCACGCCGAAGCGCTCGTTCTGCTGTCCGATGTGCCGTCCCTGCTGTCGGCACCCCCGGAAGACCCGTCGGCGGTGCGGATACCGTTCGTCGCCGGTCCTGACGACCTCTCCTCGCTCACAATAGGTGGCAGCGGCAGTGCTGTCGGCACAGGAGGCATGGCGACAAAAGTCCAGGCGGCAGTGATCGCAGCAGATTCAGGCATCCCCAGCGTCCTCACGTCCTTCGACCTTGCCGTCTCCGCGGTTCGCGGTCAGGACGTCGGAACGTACTTTGGTCCCACCCATTCCAGACGGCAGACACGGCTGCTGTGGCTTGCACACCTTGCTGAGCCCGCCGGATCCATTCGCGTTGACGCTGGTGCAGCGAAAGCCCTCACCGAGGGCGGAAGCTCTCTGCTTGCCGCGGGTGTTGTGGATGTGTCCGGCCGCTTTGAAGCGGGGGAGCCAGTGGACATCGTCGACCCGCGCGGCACTCGACTGGCCCGCGGTCTTCCAAACTTCAGTGCGGACGAACTCCCTCAGATGTTCGGCCTGAGCAAAAGTGAACTCGGTCGCCGCTTCGGCGTATCGTTCCAAAGAGAAGTCGTTCACCGAAACGACATGATGTTGACAAAGAACGGGACAGTGTGACATGACGGAAACCCCTGAGATCGACCGCAAAACTGAGCGGGCAGTCACCCGCGTCGCCGCGGCCGCCAAGAATGCCTCGGCTGTTGTGTCGACCGCGTCTACAGCAGACAAGAACGCGGCCCTCGAAGCGATAGCCCGGATCTTGGAAGACAACATCGACGATATCGTCGCGGCAAGTGCGGAAGACATCGAAACGGGGAAGAAGCGCGGCTTGTCCGATTCGCTGCTTGACCGGCTTGAACTGAACGAGCAGCGGGTGCGCAGCATTGCCGCAGCTGTTCGGCACGTGATCGGTCTGTCGGACCCGGTCGGCAGCTTGATCAGCGGTCGAACTCTGCCGAACGGCATTGAGCTCATGCAGAAGCGCGTTCCCATGGGCGTGATCGGCGCGATCTACGAAGCTCGGCCCAATGTCACGGTCGACATTGCGGCTCTGGCAATCAAAGCGGGCAATGCGGTGGTCCTGCGCGGAGGTTCGGCCGCGATTTCTGCCAATACCCTCCTCGTGGAACTGCTGGGCAGAGCGGTGGCTTCGGCGGGGCTGCCGAAAGACACAGTCTCGAGTATTGACTCGTGGGGCCGTGACGGCGCCGCGGTGCTGATGAAAGCACGCGACTACGTCGACCTGCTCATTCCGCGGGGTGGTCCCGATCTCATCCAGCGGGTCGTGCACGACTCGATCGTGCCAGTCATCGAAACCGGCGCCGGGAACACTCACATGTTCATTGACTCGTCGGCGGGTGTGCGCATGGCCTCTGACCTGGTCCTCAACGCGAAAACCCACCGACCGAGCGTGTGCAATGCCCTGGAGACGCTGTTGGTGCACGAAAAGGCCGCCCGTCGTGTGCTTCCGAAGATCCTGTATCGCCTGAACGAGGCGGGGGTTGCCATCCACGGCGGCTCTGATGTCGCCGAATGCGCGCCAGAGGGCGTCCGGATCCGCCGCGTCACCCGGCGCGACTGGGCAAAGGAATATCACGACCTCGAGATCGCCGTGCGCATTGTGGCCGACGTCGACGAGGCGATCGAGCACATCCGGGCCTATTCAACCGGTCACACCGACGTCATCGTCACAAACACGATCGCCAATGCCGATGTCTTCGTTGACGCAATCGACTCCGCTGTCGTCGGAGTCAATGTGTCTACCAGATTCACTGACGGCGGTGAGTTCGGTTTGGGAGCAGAGGTCGGAATCTCTACGCAGAAGCTCCATGCCCGTGGGCCCATGGGCATTGCGGAGCTCACCACCTCTAAGTGGGTCATGCGCGGTTCGGGGCAGATTCGCAGCTGACCCCGACACGCCGAGCGGCACCGCGTGCCAACGGGTAAAGTGGTGCCCAAACAGACCCTGTACACCTACCTATAGGAGAAAAAGTGAACGAGATTCTCATTACCGCTGCAGAACACGCGCACGAAGGGGCCGAACTTCCCATGGAGCCCATCTGGTACGGAGTGACCGCTCTGAGCATCCTGTTGTTCACGGGCATCATCGCCCTCAGTTGGAAGGGCATCTCCTACCGCCACTGATGATGAACCACGAAGCGCGCAGGGTCGGGGTGATGGGCGGTACATTTGACCCCATCCACAACGGCCACCTGGTCGCCGCCAGCGAAGTGGCGGCACGGTTCGGGTTGGACGAAGTGATCTTCGTCCCCACTGGCCGCCCGTGGCAGAAGACCGGCCGAAACGTCAGCGATGCCGAGCACCGCTACCTCATGACCGTGATTGCCACGGCGTCCAACCCGCGCTTCACCGTTTCCCGTGTTGACGTTGATCGTCCAGGAAACACCTACACCATCGACACGCTGCGCGATCTCGCTGAGAAGCTCGGTGAAGGCACCGAGATGTTCTTCATTACGGGAGCCGATGCACTTGCACAGATCCTGTCATGGAAAGAAGTCGACGAGCTTTTCGAACTTGCCCATTTCGTCGGCGTCAGTCGGCCGGGCCACGAACTGTCGTCAGAGGGTCTGCCCAAGGACGGCGTGAGCCTCTTGCAGATTCCCGCTCTGGCAATCTCGTCAACTGACTGTCGCGACCGGGTTCGTGACGATTTCCCGGTGTGGTACCTCGTTCCCGATGGCGTCGTGCAGTACATTGCAAAACACAACCTCTACAGGAGCGAAATTGGCTGAGCAGTACCTAACCCGACGCGAACGGCGAGAAGCCGAACGTCGTGCCGCGGAAGCTGAAGCTGCTGCACAGCACTCTGCGGAAGTCCCAGATGACGACTATAGTAGCGATTATCAGGCTCCTGCCAAGCTGACCGTCAAACCGCAGGCGTCCGCTGCCTCAGAGACTCCCTACTCCGAACGTGAATCGAATTGGCGGGCGGGCGGCAGCACGCCCACCACCGGCACGGCGCCCGCACGCAGCGAGGCTCCGTCTCTTCCAGAGGCTCGCTTCGGCCAGCACGAAGATCAGCACTTCCAAACGCGCGCCGAGCGCCGCCAGTACATGATCGATCACGGGCTGAACCCCACACCGGTCTATGCAGATCAGGACGATGCTGATCAGGGCCTGCGGACTAACACCTCATCATTTGCAGAACCGGCGGCACAGCCGCAGCCGGGCGCATACTCTGACAAAGGTTCGGCTCCCGTGGTGAGGACGACCCCCGCGTCGGTCGCACCGTCTAGTCCAGCGGTCACTCGGGCCTACGCGCCGAGCTCCAGTGCAGAAGCTCACCGGCTTGGCGAAACAGCTCCGAAGATTTCCGGAGCTGTTGACAGGGCCAACGAAAGCCCGAAGGCCGACGACTGGGTGGCGCGCAGGCAGGCAGCGAGCAAGCCGCGCGAACGCCGCGCACCGGTAGTCAAGCCCACCAATCCGGGAATCACCGTCGTATCGGCCGCGTCGGCTCCGACTGCTGGCTCCGCGACCAAGGACATCGCGAATCTCGGCACCAGCACACTCGGCACCAGCACACGGGTCAACTACCAGCCGTCGACTGAAAAACAGCAGCCGAGCCCTGACTTCCGCAACGAGGCTTCGGGTCCTGCGACAATGCCGCTTGAATCGGTGAAGATCTCGCCGGAAGAAAGCCAAACTCTGCAGGCAGACGAAGGCGAAGAGGTCGACAACCCGCCGGTTGGACCCATGAAAGCCCGCGATGTCACATACGGAGACGGAGAAATCCTCGTCGGCGACCGCCCCTCTGTGCTTCCCTATATTGTCCTCGGGGTCGGCGGCCTTGTGGCCATCGTCCTGATCATCGTCGCCCTCATCATGCTCTTCTGAACAGAAAGGTCACAGTGCCCGCAACTGACACGGCAAAAGAGCTGGCCCGCACGGCAGCTCAAGCAGCATCCGACCGACTCGCAGCCGATATCACCGCAATCGACGTCGCAGACAATCTGGTGCTCACAGATGCCTTTGTCATCGCATCAGCATCGAACGAGCGGCAGGTCCACGCTGTCGTTGACAACATCGAAGAGCAGCTGTTGCGCAAGCACCAGGTCAAGCCGATTCGGCGCGAGGGCACGGGAGAGAATCGTTGGGTGCTTGTCGACTACGGTGACATCACTGTGCATGTCTTCCACGAAGACGACAGGGAATACTACGGTCTCGACAAACTGTGGGGCGACTGCGAAGCTATTGAACTCCCCGAATTCGAAGCCCAGCCTTCACAGTGATCCGCTGCGCGTGTGCGCACGCGGGCCCGGCCTTACAGGGCAGTGCCGTGTGCGACGCACCTTCGGCAGCCTCTGATGCTTTGAGATCGGCGGTTTCATGAAATTCCTGTTGGTGTGTGACTACGACCTGGATTATGTGGGCGGCGCGCAGACAGCCTTTGTTGCGCAGGCCAAAGCCCTGCACGACGCCGGGCACAGCGTGGCTGTTATGGCACCGCGTGCACGGCTGGTGGCAGATCTGCCCTCCGTTGAAGTCATAAACCCGCCGGGCACTGTTCGCGTTCCCGGCGCGGGACTGCCGGTCTTTCGCTTCGGCCGGGGGTTGGAGCGCTGGATGCGGCGCACACTGGCAGCAGCCGCACCGGACGCGGTTGTTGTGCATTCGGAATTCGGTCTTGCCGCGGCAGCGGTCACAACTGCCTCGGCGATGGGGATAGTCACCCTGCACACGGTGCACACCTTTTTTTGGCGTGCACCGAAAGCCGCTGGTCCGGCCGCACCTGCCCTGCGCGGTCTCTACAGACTCTTCACTCGGCAGAAGGCCCCACGTGCGAAACTTTCCGACCGTCCAGCTGATTCAGCGCTGCGGTCGATGACGCTGGCCATGGCTCGACGTGCTGATGTTGTGCTCTCGCCGTCAGGACATCAGGCTCAGAAGCTGCGTGCCGCGGGCGCGCAGAACGTTGTGGTCCTGTCAAATGCGTCCAAGCGAACAGCTCAACCGCAGCCGCTGCCTCGTTCAGTTCCGCTGCGTCTGGCATGGATTGGTCGCTTTGCCCCCGAAAAGCGGTTGGAAGTTGCGCTGGAAGCCATGCAGATTCTTTTGGATCGGCAGGTGCCGGTTCTGTTGGAAATCGCCGGTGGTGACCTGGCTCGGCACCCGGTAAACGTTCGGTGCATCGGCTCGATCCCTCAAGAACAGGTCGAGCAGCTTCTGCTGCGCAGTCACCTGGCTGTGCAGACTTCACTGGGCTTTGACAACCAGCCGATGGTCATGGTCGAAGCCTGTGCCGCATCTCGCGGAATTGTTGTGAGTGATCCTGTTCTTGCGGAGGAATTTGCAGACGCGGCGGTCCTCGCCTCTTCGACGGATGCCGCGGGACTGGCTGCCACTCTCGAAGCTCTGACCGCTGACTGGGCGGCAGTCACGGCCGCTTCGTGCGCGGCGGGGGAGCGGGCGGCAGAATCGGCCCCCACAGCCCATGCGCGGAAGCTCGCCGCGATCGTCACCGCCGAACGCAAGAGGCAGTCTCGCCTGGGCGCTTGAACACGGTCTCGAATGAAGGGGGTCAGCGACGGTGAAACCCTTCCCGAAGACCGGTGTTTGTCCTGGCCGGGTTGGTGATGGAGTTCCCCCGCCGCTAGGATGTCTCTGACCTTTACCGATTCGCCGATGATGAAAGGCGCCCACGTGGAACTCGCATCGACACTTGGCCTGTTGGGTGCGGTTGTTGTTCTCGTACCGCTGATCACGCGGATCTTAGGACGCAATTCCGGCTGGTTCATCGGCGCGGCGTACATAGCCGCCGCGGTTGTCTTCACTCCGGCCGCAGCCGCGGTCTTGGCCGGGAAGACCCCGTCGTGGTCCGTTGCCTGGGTTCCGTCGTTGGGCGCTCGTGCCGCGCTGCAGGCTGATGGGCTCGGCGTCATCTTCACCTATATCGCGCTTATCATCGGCGCGGTCGTGCTGTTCTATTCAACTCGCTACTTCCCGCCGGGGCGCACTACAAGCTTCTACTGGCTGATGGCGACATTCACTTTCGCCATGGTGGGCCTCGTCCTGGCAGATGACCTCTTCCTGCTGTTCGTGTGCTGGGAAGTCACGTCGTTGGCCTCGTTCATGCTGATTGCCCGTTCGGGTCCCGCTGCGTGGGCGCCGTCTCTGCGCACCATGTTCATGACTTTCTTCGGTGGGGTGCTGCTGCTGGCTGCGGTCGCGCTCATCGCTATGGCAACCGGCACCACCTCGGTGTCTGAGGCTTTGACCTCCAGCGCGTGGATCAATGTTCCGTGGCTTGCCCCGACGGCGGCTGTTTTGGTGGCGGTCGCAGCGTTCACCAAGTCCGCTCAGTTCCCGTTCCACGCCTGGCTGCCCGATGCGATGGCGGCCGCCACACCGGTGAGCGCCTATCTGCATGCCGCCGCCGTGGTGAAGGCCGGTATCTTCCTGCTGTTTCGCTTTTCACCCGCGTTCCACGATGTTCTCGTGTGGAATGTTCTGCTCACCACGGTGGGCCTTGTCACGGTGGCGGTAGGCGGCTGGCTGGCGCTGACGCAGGACGATGTCAAGAAGCTCATGGCGTTTTCCACAGTCAGCCAGTTGGGACTCATTGTGGCGGCAGTGGGTGTTGGCACCCCGCTTGCACTGACCGCCGGCCTGCTGCACGTTGTTGCCCATGCGCTGTTCAAGTCCGGCCTGTTCATGATGGTCGGCGTCATCGACCACATCGGACACACCAGGGTCTTCGGCTCAATCCCGAAGCTTGTGCGCATCGCTCCTTTCAGCTTCGCCGTCACCGCTGTCGGTGCGGCTTCCATGGCCGGCATTCCGCCGCTGATGGGCTTTGTGTCTAAAGAAGCGATCTTCACCGGTCTTCTCTCCGCGGGGTCTGCCGCGGGTGTGGCGGCACTTGTCGCGGCGGCTCTCGCATCGATTTTCACTATCGCCTACTGCGTGCGGGTTGTCTTCGGCGCGTTCATTGACGGGCCGGAAGCTGACAAGTCCGAGCTCAGCTCGTCTGATCCCATCATGTTCACTTTTGCGGCCTTGCCGATTCTCGTATCGGTGCCGCTCGTGTTCTCGCTGGGCAGTCTCGAAACGCTCCTCACTCCCGGTGTGGCCTCTGCCCTGGGCGCTCCCGCGGATGTTCACCTGTCCATGTGGCACGGTTTCAACCTTGAACTCGCAGCCAGCATCGTCATCATCATCGCGGGCCTTGTTGTCATAGCGTTCCGCAGCAGAGTGTTCGCTGCTTTCGCCAAATCGGGTCCGCCCATTACGACAGCCCAGGTTCTGCGCGGCATTCAGGGAGTCTTCCGTCGCTGCGGTGTTGCTCTGAACCGACTTGTCGGCTCTGAACGAGCCCTGCCGCACATCACCGCTTCGTTTACGCTCGTTGCCGTCATCGTCTACGGCGGCGCGATCGCCGTGTATGCCACCGGGGGAGTGCCGCCCCTGCAGAAGAACCTCAACCGCACGATGGACGTCGTCCTCATGCTCGTCATCGGGTTCGCGGTTCTGTCGGTCTGCATGGCCCGTTCGCGTCTGACGGCCACCATCTCGCTTTCAGCAGTCGGCATTCTTGCCACAGTGCAGCTCATGGCCCTTGGAGCTCCCGATGTCACGCTGACGCAGCTGCTCGTTGAAGCGATGACGATCATCGTGTTCATGCTTGTTCTGCAGAAGCTGCCCAAGACTTTTTGGCGCTACCCTAAGCGCAAGCAGTTCAGTCGTGCGGTATTCGCAGTGATCATCGGCGGCGCTATGGGGCTCGTGACGTTCCTTGTGTCAGGCCGGCGCGAACGCTCCGAGATCGCCATGAAGTATCTGCACGAAGCTCCTGAGATCTCCGGCGGGGACAACATCGTCAATACCATCCTCGTGGAGTTCCGCGCGCTGGACACGCTGGGCGAACTCACGGTGCTCGGCATGGCGGGCATTGCGATTGTCGCCGTCATGTCATCGGTTCGCGACCGCTACATTGACCCGCCGGCGTCTGAAATCGCAGAAGTTCCGCGCAAACCGTGGGTCGCCGTCCGGCCCAAGGGAACCGTCGCCCACCGTGCAGTATTCGAAGCCTGGCCCAATCTCGTTGCGCTGCGTTTGACGTTCAAGTTTGCAGCACCGATTCTCGCTATCACTTCGTTCATCATCTTCATGCGCGGCCACAACGAGCCCGGCGGAGGCTTCATTGCCGCGCTGGTCGGTTCGGCCATCATCGGGCTTGCCTACATGGCGACCTCGGGCGACCGCGCAATCGGACCGCCGCGTCTGCCGCTGTACCTCATCGGCGGCGGCATCATGACTGCTGTGCTGACCGGCTTCCTCAACCTGGGCATGACCGGTTCGTTCCTCGAGCCGGCCCACGGATACTTCGCCGGGCAGCACTGGACCACATCGATCATCTTCGACGTGGGCGTCTACCTGGCCGTGGTCGGACTGATTCTCGTGTCGTTCAACCTGCTCGGAACCTCCGATTCGGCCTTTACGCCTGCTGGCTCGGACATCCTCGCCGGTGGGCGCATGCACCGCGATGTCGACTTCGAGCGCACCCGCGAACGCACCGATGAAATGGTCCACGGTGAGCTTTCCGGTCCGCTTGAGGCAGTTCGCGCACAGAGGCCGACAGCCGCGCAGCGTCTGCGGGGCGGAAGGCGCCTGGGAATCGCCGAACAGAAGAAAACAGACCAGAAGAACGGAGGCCGACAGTGATTCTTTCGATCACCATCGGAATCCTGACCGCCGGCGGAGTCTATCTCATGCTGCAGCGGTCGATGGTGCGGGCCGTCTTCGGTTTGGCGATGGTCTCCCACGCCGCGAACTTCGCACTGCTTGCCTCCGGTGTATCGGCTTGGCGTCACGAACCACTGGGCGGTCGCTCCCTTCCGGCTGATGCGGCCGACCCTCTGCCGCAGGCGTTTGTGCTCACAGCCATTGTCATCACCCTGGCCGTTACTATCTTTATGCTCGCCCTGGCAGTTCTTGGACACGATGATGACCAGAAGGTGTTTCCCGAAACCGGTGAAATCCGCGAGGGCGATGTTTCTGAGGACGAACTGCTGAGCGACTCAGCTCTCGCCGAGGTCAAACAGGGACTGCGGGAGGGCGAATCATGAGCGCTGCTCTTCTCACCGTTCTTGTCGGCCTGCCGCTGTTCGGCACCGCGCTGACGGTTCTTATCCGTCATCGTGTGCTCAATGTGGTCGCGCTGCTCGGCATTCCGCTGATCAATGCGGCAGCGGCTGTTTACATGCTCATAGCCACGATCGACGGCAGCGTCTACGCCGAAAACGTCGGCGCTTACGAAGGCGGATTGGCAATCCCATTTGTGGTCGACGCGTTCGCAGCGCTCATGGTGCTCGTCACTTCGCTTGCCGCGGTGGTGTGCTGCTGGTTCCTCGTTGTGACCGGCGAAGACCAGTACCGCTTCCTGCCGTCGCTCGTGCTCATGATGATGGCCGGTGTCACCGGCGCGTTTCTCACCGGGGACCTCTTCAACTTCTTCGTGATGGTCGAAGTGATGGTGCTTCCCAGCTACGCACTCATCGCTGTGACCGGCACGTGGAAGCGTCTGGGCATCGGTCGCATGTTCGTCATGGTCAACCTGCTGACCTCCACGCTGTTGGTGATGGGCGTCGGCTTTGTCTACGCCGCTCTGGGGACTGTCAACATCGCTGTGCTCGCTCAGATGGGAATGAACGGCGACATCACAGCCCAGGGTGGACTGGGCTTGGCCATCGTCGTTACGGCACTCGGCATTAAGTCCGGCTTTGTTCCCGTGCACGGCTGGCTGGTTCGGTCCTATCCCGACACCTCGGCAGGCATGATGGCCCTGTTCTCGGCCCTGCATACGAAGGTAGGCCTCTACGGCATCTACCGCATCTACACCGTGGCCTATGGGTCTGCGAACTCCTGGCAGATCCCTTTGGCGATTGTCGCCGTTGTCACGATTCTGACAGCAACGCTGTCGGCGTGGGGCATCAACCGCATGCGCAATGTGCTGGCCTTTATGATGACCGACGGCGTTGGCCATATTCTCATCGGTGCTTCTCTGCTGACTGTCGCATCGCTGTCGGCGGGTATGTTCTACATGGTTCACCACATCATTACGATGGCCGGTCTGCTGCTGTTGACCGGGGCTATTGAGCAGACCTACGGAACCGGGGCATTCCGGCGCCTATCGGGCCTTGCTTTTCGCGACCGCTGGACCGCCGTGTTCTATGTTCTGGGTCTGCTTTCCCTTGTCGGCCTGCCTCCGACATCGGGACTGTGGGGCAAGCTCGGCATTGTGCGCTCTGCCGCGGAGAATCCCGCACCGTTGGGATTCGTCTTCATCGGGGTCATTGTGCTCGGCGCCTGCATTACGGTGCTGGCTCTGCAGCGCATGTGGCGCAACACTTTCTGGGGTGGAGCAATGAGCAGCTACCGTCCGGACTCTTCGAGCACCGGCAGGGCCGCCCTGACAGATCTGCCCGCCGATGTGCGCATCCCCTCTAAGCTGTTGGCCCCGGGCGCTTCGCTCATCGCTGTGTCCGTTGCCCTGTTCGTCGGTGCGGGTGCTCTTGCGGAGGTTACGAACTCGGCCGCCGAATCCATGCTTGACTACACTCCCTATATCGAGGCGGTGCTGGGACGATGATGAAGCCTCTGCGCCTGTTCGCCTACGCTCTGTGGATTTTCAAGGAGATCCTGTCGGGCACGTGGGATGTCATATCGAATCTGTGGCGCACACCGTATGGAAACCCCATGATCGTGCAGCTGCCGTTGCGCTGTGTTACCGACTTCGAAATCACGTCGATGGCTCAGTCGATCACGATCACACCCGGCACACTTGTGGTCGCGACCGCGTACGGCACTTCCAAGACTCCGCCGACTCTGTTCGTCCACTCTCTTTTCGGTGAGTCCGAACAGGATGTGCTCGAAGGCCTCTATGACATGGAGGACAGGCTGCTCAAGGCCCTGCGCGGCGAAGTTCCTCCGCGAAGGAGTGACCAGCAGTGACTGTCATCATTTGGGTATGCATTGCGATTCTCGCCTGCACGATCGTTCTGGGTCTGATTCGCGTTCTCACCGCTAAGGAAAGCGGTTCCCGGGCGATCATCGGCGACCTCGTGTACTTCTGTGCAATCGGCATTCTGGTGTTCATAGCGATGCTGGTGAACCTGTCCATTCTGCTGGACGTCATCTTCTTGGCTTCGCTGTTGGGCATTCTGTCGACGATTGCTCTGTCGCGTATTCTCACCAGGGGGCATCGCTGATGGAAACGCTCGCTGTCGTTCTCGTGGGCATCTTCGGGATCGGGGGAAGCCTCATCCTGTTGGGCACCGTCATCGCCATGTTCCGGGCGCGCGATGCCCTCAGCCGCATCAATGTTTTCTCGCCGGGCACGGGACTTGCCATGCCGATGATTCTGGCGGCAGCCTACGTGTTTACGCTCAGCACGGAGGGCTTTAGGTTCCTGCACCTGTTCATGGCGATCCTCGCTTTTCTTTCGCTGATCATTGTGTCGAGTGTTGCGTCGAATGTGCTGTCGCGTGCGGTATACGTGTCAGGTTCGCCGGTCAGCCGCAAGACTGTGGTCAACCGGCTCGCTGAGCCCGGGCGTCTGCGTGACGCGGCCGATGTTGATGAATTCAACCCCTACGACTGAGTTCGTTTCTCCTTGAAGATGGCAACCCCGCCGAAGCTGGCAGCCTCGCCTCGATCTGCCAGCTTTTTGGCGGGACGCATATGACAAAGCCGGTGACCGCACACTGCGGTCACCGGCTTTGCCTGGTTTCGACCTGATCGAAGGTCAGTCGAATTCGACGACTTCGAATTCCAGCAGGCCCTCTTGTTTGGACAGGGCTTCATTGGGGCTGCGGTGCGTGCGCTGTGCTGCCCACGCCTGGAAAGACTCTTCTGAGTCCCACTGGGTAACGATGTAGTAGGACTCGGTGCCCGCTGTGGGCCGAAGCATCTGGAAGCCTTCAAAGCCCGGGGCCTGGTCGACGCTGTGTGCGCGTTTTGCGAACCGAGCTTCGAGCTCTTCGCCCTGTGCTTCAGGCACTGACAGAACATTGATTTTCACAACCGACATGGTTCCTCCTGATGTCTGGACGTGTGGTTTCAGTCTAGCCAGTCTTCAATGTGATGAGCCGTCTCGGCCGGTCTTTCGTAGTGCACCAAATGCCCTACGCGAGGAAACTCATGGTGTTCGATGTTCGGCAGGCGTTTGACGAACTCATGAGTGGCCCGAGGTGAAGCGATCGCGTCCGCCCTGCCGCTGATGACCAACACGGGCATGGTCAGCTGCTTCTCCACCTCGCGGACCGTGTGGTGGGTCGATACTCGGTAGGCATCAGCCAGGGATTTTCGGTCGCTGAAGCTGCTGAAGTGCTGCTGGTGTTGATCGTGGATGAAACGACGTGTGTCACGGTCGCGGCTGGTGGCCATGGCTTCGCTCATGAGCCGCACCGTCGGTCGGTTCTTCAGCAGGAAATTGCCGACTTTCTCTGGAGCGGCTTCGGCAATGCGGTAGTAATTGTCGACCGTCACTGTGAGCAGACGGCCCGGTCCTCGGTCGGGCAGGCTGACGATCGGATTGATGAGCACGAGGGGTGTGGACGCTCCCGCGTCAGCCGCAGCATTCGCCGCCACGATCGAACCAAAGGAATGGCCCACCAAAATGGGCTGCTCGCCTGTCTGATCTTCAATCCAGTCGGCAAGACCACGCACAAACGACGTGTAGGTCTCAAGCGTCTGCTTGCCAGGCAGGGGAGGAGTCTGACCAAAGCCAGGCAGATCGGGAATGAAAGACTGCCGACCTTTGATGTTTTCGGCAATGAACTGCAGGCCGTGGTGGTCACCTCTAAAGCCGTGGATGAACAGCAGCGGCTGTCGCTGTGACGGCGTGCCGGTAGTCCAGATGTGTGCTTGTGCCTGCCCCGAGGGCAGTTGGAGGGCGACCTGTGTGTGCTCGAGTGCCATATGCCAACTGTAGTCCCCGGAAACAGATCACCAGGCGGAGCTCAGGCTCCGCCTCGTGAGTTTTGGGAGCGCTCGACTCAGGTCGGATCTGCATAAACAGACACTTATTTGTTCGTGGCATTAGGTTATCCTAATGTGTGTTAAGCTAACTTAATATATGCGTGATTCGCGGCAACGAAAGGCAGAAAATGAAGCGACTCGGGTTCAAGCGCGCAATGGCGGGCATCGCAGGTGCGGTACTGGCAATGAGTGCGGTAGGTTGTGCCCCCTCCACGACGGGCAACGGTGAAGAGGGGCAGCTCAGCATCGTTGCCACCACCGGCTACTTGGGGGACGCGGCAAGGAACATCGCCCCCGACGCCGATGTCACCGTGCTCGTCAAGCCCGGGGGAGACCCACACACTCAGCCTCTGACCACTCGCGACACCGAGAAGCTCGATTCAGCCGACGTCGTGCTGTGGACCAGCCGCGACATGGAGCACCAGATGATGGATCAGCTGGACAAGCTCGGCGACAAGCAGCTTGCCGCGGCTGGACAGCTTGACGAATCTGAGCTGCTGCCGTGGGAAGAGGACGGCAAGATCGAAGGCCATGACCCGCACGTGTGGAACTCACCCGACCTGTGGAAGCAGGTTGTGCAGGCCTCGGCAGAGAAGATCGGTGAGATCGACCCCGAAAACGCGGATCAGTACACGACTAACGCGGAAGAGTACAACAAGAAAATCGATGCAGTTGCGGCGGATGCGAAAGAAAAGCTCGAGCGGATTCCCAAAGAGAATCGCGTCCTTGTGACCGGACACGACGCGTTCAACTACCTGGGCAAGACCTACGACATGGAAATCTACGCAACAGACTTCGTGTCATCCGAATCCGAAATGTCGGCTGCCGAGATTGATGAACTTGCAAAGACGATTGCCGACCACAAGGTGCCGGTCATCTTCCAGGACAACCTGAAGAGCCCAGAGGCGATCAAACACCTCAAGCAGGCGGTCAAAGCGAAGGGGTGGGAGGTCGAGATCTCCGATAAGGAGCTCTACGCAGACTCACTGGGCGAATCCGCCCCGCTTGACACGTATCTCGGTGTTTTTGAACACAACGCAAATGCAATTGCAGAAGCCCTGAGCTGAACGGAGCATCGATGGCAAACAGAGCTCGGGAAGCTAAACCCATTGCGGGAGCCCCAGCGTTGGAAGCGCGCGGACTGACAGCCGCATATCACGACAAGCTCGCACTTGACGGCGTTGATCTCGCGGCTCCCGTTGGGGAAGTGCTTGCCATCATGGGCCCCAACGGTGCAGGCAAGTCGACTTTTCTGAAAGCAGCACTGGGACTGCTCAAACCCCTGGCGGGTACGGTGCAGTTCTTCGGTGGGCCGCTTTCGCAGATGCGCAGGCACGTGGGTTACATGCCCCAATCTGCGGATATCGACTGGGGTTTCCCGGCAACAGTGCGCGATGTCGTCACGATGGGCCTGTATGGCGAAGTCGGGCTGTTCGGCCGCATCAACGCCAGCCGGCGTCAGCGGGTTGATGAAGCTCTGAACACCATGGGGATTGCGGATCTCGAACGACAGCAGATTTCTGAACTCTCCGGCGGGCAGAAGCAGCGAACCTTTATGGCCCGCATCCTCGCACAGGACCCCGGCCTGTTTCTCCTCGACGAACCTCTGGCGGGCATCGACGCGTCGAGCGAAAAAGTCGTCCTCGAGGTCATTCGCCAGCTGCGCGCATCCGGCAAGACAGTCGTTGTTGTCCACCACGACCTGACCACAGTCCGCGATTTCTGCACTCGCGCCGCCGTTTTGAACAAGGGCCGCTGTGTGCTCAGCGGGCCTGTTGACGAGGTGCTCGTAAGTCGGGAATTCAGCTCGGTCTACGGTTTCGGGACCATCATCACAGCGGAGGGCGGCGCCAGTGGAGACCGCTGATCTGCTGGCCGCGGGTTTCGTCGCACCGAGTGAGCTTCTGCTGAACTACACGTTCCGCACCATGCTCATCGGAACTGTTCTCGTGGGGTCCTTCTCGGGTGCGATGGGCTGTTTTCTGTATCTCCGCCGGCAGGCTCTCATCGCCGATGTCATCGGGCACTCGGCGGTCTTCGGCGTTGCTGCGGCCTTTGTGATCGCGGTTGCCGTACTTGGCGTGCCAGGCAGGTCGATGGTGACTCTGACGATCGGCGCGGTGATTTCCTCGTCTCTTGCGGCGTTTGCCGTGAATTGGATCAGCGGCACCCGCCTGGGCTCAGATGCAGCCATGGCCGGAGTTCTCGCTTTGTTCTACGGCAGCGGTATCGTGCTGCTGCGCTCGGCGTCGCTGTCGTCGCTGCCTGGCCGTGGGGGCATTGAAACGTATATCTTCGGCAATGCCGCAACCACAACGCACGAAGACCTGCTTGTGATCGCGGTGTGCGGCGGTGCGTCGCTGCTGACGGTCATCATCGGCTGGCGTGCTTTTGGGCTGTTCACCTTCGATCCGGTCTTTGCCCACACCCTGGGCTATCGGTCAGCTGTGCTCGGGCCAATACTGGGGGTGGCGACAACAGTTGCCGTCGTCATCGGCGTGAAGTCAGTGGGGCTCATCCTCATGGTGGCGTTTGCGATTATGCCGGCAGCATCTGCCCGCCAGTGGACGGGAAGCCTCAGATCTATGGTGATGCTCGCAGGTTCGATCGGCGGCGCTGCCGGCGCCGTCGGGTCCTATGCCGCTGTCAGCTTCGGGCGAGTGCCGACAGGCCCGATTGTGGTGTTGGTGCTCTTCACAGTTTTCCTCGTGTCGGTTCTTTTTGCCCCGCGGCGCTCGGTTATCGGCAGGGCCGTGCGTGCCCGGCGGAATGCAGTCCGGTTGGCTGCTGTGGGAGGTGAGGGCAGATGAGCATTGCAGCGGCGACCGTGTTTTTGGCTGTTACCACCGCGGTGACATGTGCTCTGCCGGGGGTGTTCTTGGTGCTTCGGCGCCAGTCAATGCTCGTTGACGCGATGTCTCACGCTGTTCTGCCCGGTGTTGTCATCGGGGCGATTGTGTCGGGCACAACCCATTCGCCGTGGATGATTGCAGCCGCTTCGGCCATGGGCATGACCGTGGTGCTCGGATCTGAATGGCTGCGCCGGACCGGACTGATAGCACGAGGCGCCGATCAGGGGCTCATTTTTCCCGCTCTTTTCGCCGGTGGTGTGATTCTTCTGTCCACGAGCCTGAAGTCGGTGCACATCTGCGAGGACACCGTGCTGACGGGTGATCTGAACCTTATGGCTCTGCCGAGTGAACACGTGCTTGTCAGGGGAGTGAACCTCGGTCCGCAGACGGCGCTCATGCTTCTTGGTGTCTTCGCTGTCACGGCGATTTTCATCGCCTGCACCTACAGGGTGCTGTCCCTGGCGACTTTCGATCCGGTTCTGGCTCGCACCATGGGTCTGCCTGTTAGGACGGTTGACTACACGCTCATGGCTCTCGTGGCCGTAACTGTCGTGGTGGCGTTCAATGCCGCGGGCGCTATTCTCGTCGTCGCGCTCGTTGTGGTGCCGCCGGCGGTTGCGGTCCTGTTCGGCAATCGTCTGCCGGTCGTCATCGCACTGAGCCTCGTCATTGCTGTCATCAGCGCGGTGGCGGGCTTCTGGACGGCCTATGTGTTCGACCTGCCCACAGCTCCGCTCATGGCGGCTGTCAGCGGTGTGCTGCTTGTCAGCGCCGTGGCGTTTGTGAAGATCCGCTCGAGAGCAAGGGCAAAGGTACGAAGCTCCGGACGAGCCGCGGTTTCCATGAGTGCTGGCTCTAAGCTTTCCGGGCGTTGAGCAGAGAGTCGAGTTTTCCGGTCTCCTTTTCTGCGGCAGTCTCTAAACAGAACACGAGGCGGAACGTGAGTTCCGCCTCGTGAGGGTTGGCTGTTGTTATCCTCAGTTTTTGGAGGAGCGGCCCTTCACTGCAAAGATTGCGGCGATTGCGGCGGCAATGAGTGCTCCGATTCCGGAGATGGGAAAGATCAGCTCGGACGGCCCGCCGTAGATATTCGCATCGCGTTCCATTCCTGAAATGGTCCCCGATGCAATGAATGCGCCGAACAGTACGATGAAGGCTGCCAACGATAGCCAGAAGCCGATATTGGCTTTAGTAGTCATGGTGCACCTCCTTTCAATTGGGTTCACGAGGCGGAGCCAAGCTCCGCCTCGTGAACGTCGGCTGCCGCTGACGGCGGCAGGGGAGTCATCAGTATTCGATGACCACGCGACCTTCGATCTTGCCGTCGCGCATCTCCTGGAAGACGTCGTTGATCTCCTCAAGGCGGCGTGTGGAGTACGTCGGCTTGATCTTGCCCGCGGCATAGAAGTCGAGAGCTTCGACCATGTCCTGACGCGTGCCGACGATCGAACCGCGGATGGTCAGACCAGCCAGGACGACGTTGAAGATCGACACGGAGAACTCGCCCGGCGGCAGACCGTTGAAGACAATGGTTCCGCCGCGGCGGGACATGCCGATCGCCTGACTGAAGGCCTGCTCGTGGACGGCGGTGACAAGCACTCCGTGGGCACCGCCGATCTTGTCCTGAATGGCCTGTGCGGGATCTTCTGTCAAAGCATTGACGATGATTTCAGCACCATGCTTCTGAGCCAGGGCCAGCTTGTCTTCGGCAATGTCTACTGCGACCACGCGCAGGCCCATGGCGACCGCGTACTGGACAGCGATGTGTCCCAGACCGCCGATGCCGGAGATGACAATCCACTGGCCGGGGCGAGCCTCGGTCATCTTGAGGCCCTTGTAGACGGTCACACCTGCACAGAGCACGGGTGCGACCTCTTGGGGGTCCGATCCTTCGGGAATGACCGGGGCGTAGCGGGTGTCGACGAGCATGTACTGACCAAAGGAGCCGTTGACGGAATAGCCGCCGTTTTCCTGCTGCTCGCACAGCGTTTCCCAACCCTGACGGCAGTGCTCGCAGTGGCCGCATGCGCTCCACAGCCAGGCGTTGCCGACCGTGTCGCCGACATTCACGGTGTGTTCGCCGGGACCGAGCTTCTCGACGATGCCGACGCCCTCGTGACCGGGAATGAAGGGCGGGCTGGGCTTGACCGGCCAGTCACCTTCCATAGCGTGAAGGTCCGTGTGGCAGACACCGGAGGCTATGAGCTTCACCAGCGCCTGGTGCTCGCCGGGTTCGGGCAGATTGGAATCGGTAACATTGAGGTTGTGGCCGAACTGTTCGGCAACAGCTGCTTTCATCGTTGACATGGAAACTTCCTAACTCATCCGATGGTGAACGTCATTGTTTACTTCGGGTCAGGCGGATCTAGCCGCAGGCACCAGTCTTATAGATGAATGCGCATATGCCTAGGGGTTTGAGAGAAGAATCAGGATGTTGTCATCGCAGTGAACTGCATGGGGAGTGATGCGCATTGCGCGATGGTGCGACGGAAGCCGGTATAGAGGGGACTGCCGCTTAGCCGGTGCAGGATCGGCAAAAGCGGGAATGAAAAAGCCTCCGGGACAACCGGAGGCCTGTTACGAGTGCTGTCTCAAAGCTTCTCGAGTGGAGGATAGGGGATTCGAACCCCTGACCTTCTCCATGCCATGGAGACGCGCTACCAACTGCGCCAATCCCCCAGAACCCGTCTGGGCAACAGGAACTATCTTAGACCATGTGCCCTGCCAATGCAAAATCAGTGTTGCTGAGGCCTGAGCTCACTCATCGCGCTTTCCGCGGTTCTTCAGCGCAAACAGTGCAATGAGACCGCCCACAGCGGCGATGACGCCGAGAATCACGAGTTCGACGCCAGCAGACGAGTTCTGCAGAACCCACCCTTCAATGCGTGCCTGAGCACCTGCCCCGAGAAAGCCGGACAATTCGGCCGTACCGCTGGTGAAGAACAGGAGTGCTGCCAGTGCGACCATGAGCAGGCCGCCGATCAGATTCGTCCACGTGGTTGTGATCGGCCCGAAAGAAACCGGTCGAGGGCGCACGATCCTCTGCACGACGGGCAGACGCGTCCACAGCACTGAAAGGAGCACGAGCGGAAAAGCCATGCCGGCTGCGAAGAACACCAGAATCAGACCGCCCCACAGTGCCGAGGCACTCGCTGCAGCGACAGTCAGAACGGCGCCGAGAATGGGACCGGCGCACACACCGGCGACCCCGTAGACTGCACCGAGCAGGTAGACCGAAGCGGATGACCGTCCCGCGCTCTGCACCCCGGAGGGCATAAACGGCAGGTTGATGTTGAGTGCTGTGAGAACGCCCATGATGCTGATGACGACTGCGGCGATGGCTACGACAGCGTCCCGATGCACGGTGACGAACGCGCCGACCGACCCAGCCAGAATACCCAGGGGAACGAGCGTAGTGACCAGACCCAGGTAGAAGATGAATGTCCGACCCAGCAGTTCCTTGGGTGAGGTGAAGGCGTAAGAGAAGAATGCAGGCAGGAGCATCGCAGAGCAGGGACTCAGAAGCGTAAGGACCCCGCCTGCAAAAGCTCCAAGCAGGCCCAGACTCATTCGACCCCGGCCTTCTCCAGCTGTTCGTCTATGAACTCAGAGAAGTTTTCGACTGGCTGAGCGCCCCGCAGTGCGCTTTCACCGTCGGAAGATGCGAAGAACGGCACAGCCGGAATTCCGTACTGCTGCTGTGCTTCGGCAGTTGCGCTGCTGACTGCGTCGATAAGCACGGAATCGTTCATGTCTGTGCGAAACCGCTCGATGTCGCTCACGCCGGCGGTTTCGGCGAACTTCACGAGGGTCTCTTCGGGAAGATCGGGGTGGCCTTTTTCAGGTGCTGCCGCATAGAGGGCGTCGGCGTATTCGCGGTACTTGCCCTGTTTGCCCGCGGCTTCCATGGCTGCACCAGCTGCCGCGGACTGCTCGCCGAAGAACGCGACGGTTATGAATTCGAAGCGCACTTTTCCGGAGTCAACGTACTTCTTCTGCAGCTCTGGAAGGATTTCGGTGTGGAAATGAGCGCAGAACGGGCAGCGGGGGTCCGTCCACTCAGTGATGACGACCGGGGCGTCGACATTTCCGATGGCCGCGGAGTCATCTGCGTCCCGGCGGACCCATTCGCCCTCCTCGCCGGGTGTCGACGAGTCCTTGCTCGCGCTGTCGTCGGCGGATGACCCAGCTGAGGACGAACCGTGCTGTGCGGAATCCTCCCCGGAAGACTTGGTGTTGTTCGATGTGAGCTGGGCAATTGCGACAACTGCAGTGAAAGCGACGACCGCGACAATGGCGATGATGATGTACACCGTGCGGCTGCGGGCCTTCTCGCTGCGGTGAGAGGAGTGATCGACCATGGCCTCACCCTAGCGTCTGAACAGTGCAGATTCTTGACTAGGCTCGAAGATCAGCGGAACACCAGCAGAAGAAGAACGCCGAAGACGATGACTGCCGCGCACAGGGCGAAACATGAATAGGCGCCCAGAAGCACCAGTCTCTGGGCCTCGGGTGACAGAGGGACCTTCTTGGCGGCTTTTGCGGCCTTCTTTTCAGCCTTGCGGATCTGCTTGGGCGACATCACAGTGATGGCGTCCGGGAACTCTGCGGGATGAACCACCGGCGGTTTGCCGCCCGCGACCAGCAGGCGCAGACCGAGGGCGTAGAAGCCCACGAGAAATACCGCCGCAGCCAAAGCCGAGATGAACACCAGAAGGAACGCGCCCCAGTCAATTGTGATCACAGCTGTGCCTTTCCGTTGTCATCATCGCTGTTCGCCTGTTCGACGCGGCGGCGCTCCTGAGCGCGTGCTTGCCGTGGGGTTGGCGGGAGATCGCGCTCAACATCCACAGCGTAGCCAGCATCGGCGACATCGTGGGAAAGCGCTTGGTCTGGGCCGCTGCTGCCGCGCTTTGAGTAGAGATAGAGCCCGAGCACCGTCGCAGTGGCGGCAATGAAGTCAAGCACCAGGCCCAAATTGCCCAGAAGTACAACGAACAGCGCTGCGGCCGCTCCGATGAGCCCCGCTGCCGGAAGCGTGACGAGCCAGCCGAGCACAATTTTGCCCGCCATCGACCATTTCACGGTCGAACCGCGTCTGCCCATTCCGGAGCCGATCACAGAACCGGATGCCACCTGAGTCGTCGACAGCGCAAAGCCGAGAGCAGACGACGCGAGAATCGTCGCCGCGGTGGAGGACTCAGCAGCAAATCCCTGCGCAGGGCGCACCTGGGTGAGCCCCTTGCCGAGCGTGTGGATGATTCGCCAACCGCCCATGTAGGTGCCGAGCGCAATCGTGAAAGCACAGGCCAGCACTACCCAGATTTGAGGGTCGTGGTCCTCAGCCGACTGCCACCCGACTGCAATGAGAACAAGGGTGATGACGCCCATCGTCTTCTGCGCATCGTTCGTGCCGTGTGCCAGAGCAACAAGACTGGAGGTGAGGATCTGGCCCCACCGGAACCCATCGCGGCCCGATGGCTTTTTGTCATAGCGGCGAGTCACGCCGTAGGCAACTTTGGTTGCGACAAAAGCGATGATGGCAGCCGTCAGGGGCGACAGGATTGCGGGCAGAACGATTTTGGAGAGAACGCCCCCTACGTTGACGGCGGTGAATCCGATGCCGACTATCGTCGCTCCGATCAGGCCCCCGAAAAGAGCGTGAGATGAGCTCGAAGGCAGTCCCAAAAGCCAGGTCAGCATGTTCCAGCAGATAGCGCCGATGAGCCCTGCAAATATGAGGGAGGGGAACAGCTGCCCGCCTATCTGCTCTTCGTTGATGATGCCGCCGGAAACAGTCTTTGCCACCTCCGTCGACAGGAGAGCTCCGATGAGGTTGAGAATTGCGGCGAGTCCCACCGCCGTTTTCGGCTTGAGAGCACCTGTCGCAATCGGGGTGGCCATGGCGTTTGCCGTGTCGTGAAAGCCGTTGGTGAAATCGAAGAACAGCGCCAAGGCGATGACGAGAACGACGATGAGTAGGACGAAATCCACTGTCTGCTTCCGCTTATGTGCGAGGTCGGCTCCGCTTGGCGAGGGACCCGTTCCCGCAGAGCGCGCTCGGCCGGACGAGGGTCGGTGTGGAACCGAAAGATGACAAGGCTTACGTTAACGCGAAATGAACGCAGGGGAAAATCTCAGGAATCCAGCGTTTTCCAGTCCTGCGCGCCGTCGTGTTCGCAGACTCGTGTCGCCGCTGCTGTCGCTGTCTGCAGGGCCTCTTCCGTTGAAAGCTCTCGCGCAACCGCCGCGGCCAGTGTTCCGGCGAAAGTGTCGCCTGCGCCGGTGGTGTCGACCGCCTCAATACGGCGTGCGGGAGCGTGGACGCCGCGCCACAGGGCGCCCTGAGCGCCGAATGTTATGCACACCCTTTCGTCGACTCGGTTGAGCCGGGCAGATTCCTGTTCGTTGACGATCACGATGTCGGCTGAATCGGCGAGGCTCTGAGCGGCAGGCGTCCAGGGGGAGGGGTTGAGCAGGGTAGTGACACCGCGCTCTTGAGCCACAGCAAGAGCGCGCAGGGCCGTCTGGTCCTGGATTTCCAAAACGATTGACAGAACATCACCCGGCTGTGCCAGGTTGAGGATGGTCTCGATTTCCGGTTCGCCGACAGCTGCATTGGCACCGGGATCGAAGAGGATCGCATTGTTGCCCGCATCTTCGACGATGATCGTCGCTGAGCCCGTCGGCCCCGCGGTTGTCCGCACAAAATTCGTGTCCAGTCCCGAAGCCTCGAGGTGCTTGCGGTAGAAGGCGCCCTGGGCGTCTGATCCCACGCACGAGAGAAACAGTGTTTCAGCACCGGCGCGGTTGGCCGCAACTGCTTGGTTGGCCCCCTTTCCTCCCGGCATGGTGCGCACGCTGTTTGCCATGAGCGTTTCGCCCAAGCGAGGGTAGCGGGGTGTGCGGATGACCGTGTCGATGTTGATCGATCCGAGGACTATGACTTTGCCCATGCCTCCATAATAGGCGTGAAAGTCCTGGTGGTAGTTGGTGTCTGCAGAAGCTGCTGTGTTTGTAGAAACCAAAGCTCGTTTATGGCAAAGTGATTTTCATCGCACACAGGCGTGTGAAAACAACAGCAAGGAGCACAGAGCCGTGACCCTATCGTATTCATCCGGCCCTGCTTCGGCAGGGCTTATCGGCGACACCATCGCCGGCCATTTTGCCGTGCAGACAGCACAGGCCCCGGATGCACAAGCACTTCTCGACCTTCCCACAGGCCGTTCGTGGACCTACGCGGAACTTGAGCGTGACACAGACCGCTTGGCCGCCGCTCTTATGGACCGAGGGCTCAAGAAGGGCGACCGGCTTGGCATCTTCGCCCAGAATATTCCCGAATGGGTTTTGACAATGTACGCGGCCGCCAAGCTCGGCGTCATCATCGTCAACATCAACCCCGCCTACCGGGAGCACGAACTGGAGTTCATCCTCGAACACTCCGGAGCCTCGATGCTCATCAGTCAGGTGGCTGCACCGCCTCACATCGACTTCGTCGAAGTGACAAGCGCGGTCGCTGCGAAGCTCGAGAACCTGTCGGTGGTCTACGTTGACACATCGCAGGAGCAGACTGCCACCCCTATGCAGCAGCAGGACATCAACGCGGAAAGCCGCTTCTCCGCCCTCCTCGAAACAGGGGAGAGGCTGTTGGCTGACGACGGGGCCAAGATCCGCACTCGCATCCGCCAGATCACAGACACCCTCAACTGTGATGAGCCGATCAACCTGCAGTACACCTCGGGAACAACCGGTTTTCCGAAGGGTGTGACTCTGACACATCACAACATTCTCAACAACGGCTTTCTCATTGGGGAGAACCTGGCCTACACCGAAAAGGACACGGTTGTTCTTCCCGTGCCGTTCTTCCACTGCTTCGGGATGGTCATCGGCATTCTCGCAGCCTTCAGCCATGGAAGCACGGCGGTGATTCCCAGCGCAGGATTCGATCCGAGCGCAGCCCTGAGCGCAGTTGAGAAGACGAAGGCGACCTCGCTCTACGGTGTGCCGACAATGTTCATCGCCGAACTCGAACTGCCGAACTTTGAAGACTATGATCTGTCGACGCTGCGCACCGGCGTCATGGCAGGATCCACGTGCCCCGTTGAAGTCATGCGGGCCGTCATCGGCCGAATGAATATGTCTGAAGTGGCGATCTGCTACGGGATGACGGAGACCGCACCCGTGTCCACCATGACGCGGGTCGACGACTCGCTTGAAGCTCGTACCGAAACCGTGGGCACCGTTATGCCGCACACGGAAGTCAAGGTCGTCGACCCGGTGACGGGGGAGACTCTGCCTAGAGGCCAGAAGGGGGAGGTATGCACTCGCGGCTACTGCGTTATGAAGGGCTACTGGAACCAGCCGGACAAAACTGCCGAGGTGCTCGATCCCGATGGCTGGATGCACACCGGAGACCTTGGGATCATGAGCGAAGCCGGCTATCTCGACATATCCGGTCGGATCAAGGACATGGTTATTCGCGGCGGCGAAAACGTCTACCCGCGTGAGATCGAAGAGTTCCTGTACACCCACCCGTCTATTCGCGATGTGCAGGTGGTCGGCGTTCCCGACCCCAAGTACGGCGAAGAGCTTATGGCCTGGGTGATTCTCCGCGAAGGAGAAGAGACGCTGACAGCTGATGACGTTCGCGAATTCGCCCAGGGCAAATTGGCCCACTACAAGATCCCGCGCTACGTCGAGGTCAGGGAGTCGTTCCCGATGACCGTTTCCGGCAAGATCCGCAAGGTCGAGCTGCGCGCGGAAGGAGCGGAGATCGTCTCTGCAGGTTGATCGCCGCGCCGCAGGCTGGGAGTCCCACTTTCCGGTGCGGTGCCCTGAAAACAGCCATAGGTGAGGGCCGCAGACTGGGTGTCTGCGGCCCTCACCTGTGGCTGTGATGTCGTCAGCTGAGCTGGCGCGTGCGCATCAGATGTAGCGGATGAACTTCGCTCCGCGTTTGACCATCCAGTTGTAGCTGCGCTCGGATGTGCCGGTGCGGCGTGAACCGGCGTCGATCATCTTGCCCTTCTTGTCAGACACGATGCCGACGTGGCCGGGTGTCCAGATGATGTCGCCAGGCTTGGCTTCGGACGCCTTGACCACCTTGCCCGCACTGCGCTGAGCACCAGACACGCGTGGGATGTTGATTCCGTTCTGGCGGTACACGTGCTGGGTGAACCCTGAGCAGTCCCAGCCCTTTGTGGGGCTGGTGCCGCCCCACACGTAGCGGGTTCCGATGCCATTGCGCGCATGTTTGATGATGTTCTTGCGCAGTTGGGCTTCGGAAAGGTTTGTCGACTTCTTGGCCTTCGGAGCCTTCTTCTTGGCCTTCGGCTTCGGTTTGGGGGCCGATTTCTTCTTGGTCTTGGGCTTAGGTGCTGGTGAGGGCGCCTGCGTCGACGGCGAGGGAGCCTGTGTTGACGGTTTCGGCCGCGGAGCTTGCTTTGATGGTGATTCCGAAGGTGCCTGTGAAGTGCTGGGCTTCGGTGAGGGTTCAGAGCTCTGTTCCGGCGCGCTTTCGGCGGTGCCGCCGGGAGCGGGCTTCGGTGCGGGCGCTGCGGTCTCCTTGCGGCCGCCCTGGAAGTCTTGGGTGACGGAGCCGTCTTCGTGAACGACGGGAGCGTCGACCGGGTAGCCCCAGGAGCTGTCCTCGAAGCCGTTGGCGCGGTACTGCTTCCACATCTCGTCAACAACCGGCTGGGCACCCGTCACCGGCGAGAAGAACAGTGCACCTTTTGCAAAGGCCTGATAGCAGCCGTTGTGCTTGATAGTGCACTTGACTTCGCTGGTTGGCTTGCCGAGCAGCCGAGCGTGCTGCTTGGCTGCGGCACTCATCTGCGCCGGTCCGGCTTCTTCTGATTCAGTTTCTATCTGCGTACCACCCAGGCTGCTGGCCTTGCCAGTGTCTCCCTGGGAAGTAGCGGGGGCAGCGCTGACCGCGGGAGCGGATGCGATGCCCGTGCCGAATAGCATGACGGCCGCTGTTGCGGCGACCGTCACTTTATTCAAAAGAGACATGTTTCCCCGTATAAAACTAACGGCCCGACTCGAAGGAGGAAGAAGGTCGAAGCCTAGGCTGTTCAGTTCGAAAAACCATAATATGACAAAACTGCAACATTGTCACAATGACTTTATGAAACTGTCGGCGTGTCGACTTGAACTGTGCTGAGGGTCTGGAAGTTTTCGCTGGTCGTGGCGGGTTTGATCGTGTTGGGGTTTGCGGTGAAACCTCTTCGTAATCTTTTTGTGAACATGCTGCTGGCGGGTGTGTGGACCCTGCTGGGTTGGGCGGTCTGCGCTGGCCCCGCTGGAGCGATTTGCATACGCGCACAGGGTGCTCTAGAGTTATGACTCGTGCTCGTGATGAGCACTATTCCTCCGTAGCTCAGTTGGCAGAGCATTCGACTGTTAATCGAAGGGTCGCTGGTTCGAGCCCAGCCGGAGGAGCACATCAGCCCCGATCATCTGATCGGGGCTTTCTCGTCTTATCTTTTCCGTGCCGTCCTGCGGTTCTTTGTGCTGGCGAACGGCTTGACGCTGTACAGTGCTGGAGTGAACATTTGGGCAGCCTTGGGGTTTGCGCTGGTATCTGCGGTAGGACTTGCGATCGGAGCGGCTGTGCAGCACTCCGGAGTAACCACTTCGCATGAGTCGGAGCGCTTCGGCGTTCGCTCTTTTTTTCGGCTGTTCACATCGCCCAGGTGGCTGCTGGGCACTGCAGTCATGGGGATCGCCGTCACCGCCGGGGTGCTGTCGCTTGCTCTTGCTCCTGTGATGGTCGTTCAGCCGGTTGGCGCGATCTCTCTCGCCGTCTCCGTTCTCATAGCCCGCTTTGCTCGTGGCCTTATATTCAAGCGACGGGTCTACACCGCTGTTCTCCTCTGCTTTGTCGGCGTTGCCGGTTTTGTCGGCGTATCGTCGCTTTTTGCAGTGTCTCGGGTCAGGTACGGCACGGAGGCTCTTCCGATGGCGTGGGTGTCAGCTGCGCTTCTTGTGATCACTGTGATTGGTCGTCTTGTCCTGCGCCGACCACAGCAGCTTTTCAATGTGGTCAGCGCAGCCGTGCTGTTTGCCTGTGTGGCAAGTAACACGCATGTCTGTGCGGCCCAGTTTCTTGCCGGAGGACTGCCTGCCATCACCTGGGTCAACCTCGCAAGCGTGGCCGCATGCGGTGGAGTAGGGGCATGGTTCGTCCAGGCAGCGTATGCGTCGGGTCCGCCTGAAATAGTCATTGCAGGGCTTACGGTGATTGACCCGATCGTTGCGGTTATCCTCGGCGCTGCTGTCCTCGATGAGGCCGCTGCTGCACCTGCGTGGGTTCCTGTGATCATGGTTGCGGCGGGGCTGGTAGCGTGCTTGGGAGTTATCGTCCTAGCCCGGTTCCACCCTGATGTGCTGGAGCGCCGAGCGCGCGACGGCAACATCCCGTCCCCGACCACACAGTGAACATGAACCGTCCCCTCACAATCGTCATCCCCGCCGAAACGTACGCTCCGGAAGTCAACGGCGCTGCAACATTTGCCCAGCAGCTGGCTCAAGGGCTGGCCGGGCGCGGTCACAGCGTCCACGTCATCTGCCCCTCACCAAGCGGCATGGCCTACCATCAGGCGGATGAACGCGGGGTGGAAGTTCACTACATCAAATCTCGGCGCTGGCCGCTTCACCCCACGTGGATGATCTGCATGCCGTGGAACGTCGCTCCTGCTTTTGACCGGCTCATCGATCAGATCCAGCCTGACATCATCCACACTCAGGCGCATTTCGTCATCGGTCGGCGAGCGTTCACTGCTGCCCGCCGGCGCCGGATTCCCATTGTCGGAACCAACCACTTCATGCCGCAGAACGTTGCGCCGTATGTCACCGCTCCCTCCGCAGTCGTTGCCGCGGCAGAGAAAGCGGCGTGGTGGGATCTGAAAAAGCAGTATCAGTCTGCCGACTACATCACGGTTCCCACTCAGCTGGCCGCGGACCTTCTCCACGAACACGGCTTTGACGCCCCTATTCGCGCCGTTTCATGCGGAATCGATTTGTCTCATTTTCATCCTGGCCAGCCGGCAGACGATGGCAGCAGCACATCGCCGACCGTTCTCTTCGTCGGTCGGCTGTCGGCTGAGAAGCACATCGAGGACATTCTCGAGGCAATCGCCAAAACTGATCCGAAACTCGGCCTGTGCGCCGAGATCATCGGTTCTGGCGAACAGGAAAAGGTTCTCGCGGACCTGTCTGATGAGCTCGGAATAGCCGACCGCGTGGTTCTGCGGGGAAAAGTGAGCGATGCCCAGCTTGTGGCCGCTTATCAGAGGGCTGATGTCTTCTGTATGCCCTCAACCGCTGAACTGCAGTCGATTGCGACGCTGGAGGCCTTGGCGACGGGTGTTCCCGTCGTTCTTGCCGACGCAGTGGCACTTCCGCACCTGTGCGAGGACGGTGTCAACGGCAGGCTTATTCCTCCGCGGGATACCGACGGCTACGCTCAGGCCTTCACGGAGATTGCAACGGCATCAGCTCAAGCGCGACAAAGAATGAGCGAAGCGGCCCAGGCGATTGCAGCTCGTCACGACATTTCAGCGACCCTCGACAGCTTTGAAGAGATCTACTTCGGTCTCCTCCGAAACTGAGTTCCACCTCGGCGGCTGACGACCATTGATTTTGAAGCAGACGATAGAAAGGCAGTACACAGCGTGAAGTCCGGAAAGCTGACGCAGCAGCAGAAGCAGATTCTGTCAGTTGTGCTCATTCCGGTTTTCATGTCTCTGCTGAGCGTATCGATCGTCAACGTCGTTCTGCCGGCCATCGGCCGGGATCTTAACGCCCCGTCATCGGCACTCCAGTGGGTGCTGTCGGGCTACACGCTGTCTTTCGGCGTGCTTCTGGTTGCGGCCGGGCGTGCCGGTGACGTCTACGGTCGCGGCAGGCTGTTCGTCATCGGCGCGATTCTCTTCGGTGCGGCGTCGCTCCTAGCGGGTTTAGCGCCCAATGAAGTCGTACTCAACATCGCCCGCATGTCTATGGGCTTCGGATCGGGTCTGCTCAATCCGCAGACCGTTGGCCTTATCCAACAGTACTTTTCCGGTGCTGAGCGCGGTCGCGCATTCGGCTATTTCGGTTCGACGGTGGGCATTTCAGTGGCGATCGGCCCTGTGCTCGGCGGTGTGTTCATGGCCGGGTTCGGAGACAGCTGGGGTTGGAGGGCCTCATTCCTCATCAATGTGCCCTTTGCCCTCATCGCCGCTGCTGCGGCGCTCCGGCTGTTTCCGGACAGCGCGTGGAAGGGCACCCCGGAGACTGGGCGGGCGGCTGATCGCAGACAGTCCCGAGCCGATATGGACCCCGTCGGCACAGTCCTCTTTGCTCTGGCGATCCTGCTGGTCATGCTTCCCTTCATGGAAAGGGAGCTCGGAGCGTGGGTCTTCTCCCTTGTGGTCGTCGGCGTCGCGCTCATCGTGGTGTGGGCTTTCTGGGAGAAGCGATACAAGGCCAGGGGCCGCGAGCCGATGGTTGATCTCAGCCTGTTCAAAATCCCAAGCTTCGCCAACGGCTCGCTGCTCATCGGTCTGTACTTCATGGGGACGACCAGCGTGTGGGTGGTGTCGGCCGTCTTCCTCCAGGGCGGCCATGACTTCTCGCCCCTCCACGCTGGACTCATCGGACTGCCTGGTGCGCTTGGAACCATCTGGACTTCCGCCTGGGCGGGCCGCAGGGTTCTCGCCTACGGCCGGAGCTTGGTTCTTTGGGGCATGGTGATCGCCATTGCCTCGATTGCCGGTTCGATCGGTGTTGTGCTGCTGGCCGATGCGGGTGGGCTGAGCATCTGGTGGCTCATGCTCCCTCTGTCCGTCCTGGGTGCAGCACAGGGCTGCATTGTCAGCCCGAATCAGACTCTGACCCTGCTCGAGGTGCCGGTGCGGGATTCCGGTGCCGCCGGCGGGGTTCTGCAGACCGGTCAGCGGGTGGGCACGGCGGTCGGCATTGCGGCTATCACCGGAATACTGTTCACGGTCGAAGCAGCTTCGGGCTGGAATACCGCCTTCATCACTGCTTTCACGGTCATCGGAATCGTCATGAGTGCTGCTGCCGCAGTGGCTGTGTGGGACGTGGTCGTGTCTGGCCGAAACGGCGGCAATCAGACCCCCGGTCGGCAGACGGTGCCCTCCAGCTGAACCCTGCATGAGGACTCCGCCCGCATAAGATTTGTCTGATTGCGGCAGCGTGAATATGAGACACTTGCAGCGCCCGCAAAAGGAAAAGGGGAGTAACCTCAGTGTCAAACGACGTCAGCGCCGGCGAACGACCGGATCTTGAGGAGCTTGTGCGCTCCGGGGGAGTGCGCTCGCTCTTTTCACCCGTCGTTGATGTCATCACAGGCACCGATGCCGGGTACCGCGTAAGCCACTGCGCACAGACAGATGGCAAGCCGATCAGCTCCCAGGAACTGCGCCGAGCGGTTCGTGCCTCGCACATGGTCGGTGACATCGATTCCTCAATTCGCGAGCAGACTCTCCGAGACGCAGAAACCGCGGGGCTTGCTTCTCACACACGGCTGTTCGTCAATTCCGAGCCCGAATCGCTCGTCACTCTTGAGGACCGCAGTGACCGCGATGCGCGGATCATTCTGCAGCTTGGACCTTCGAGCATTGCGGCTCAGCCCGGAACGGTGCTGCGCTCTGTGCGATCTGCGCGCCAGCTGGGCTGGTCAATCGGAATATCGGGTGTCGGCCTCGATTTGGCGACGACAGCGTATCTGCCTTTGGTCAATCCCGCTGTTGTCGCTCTCCACCCAGACGTGCTCAGAATCGAAGACAAAGAGCACTTGGCGAAGCTCAACGTTCTCCTTCGTGCGCACGCCGAACGCACCGGAGCTGTTGTTGTGGCAGAAGGCGTTGATTCAGACGACGACCTCATGATGGTCAATGCGCTCGGTGCACGATTCGCTACGGGGGAGCTGTATGCGTCTCCCACTGAGCGGCCGAACCCGGTGAACATTCCGCCCGAAGATGCCATGTCGGTCCACAGCACCCGCAATAAGCAGATTCAGGGCACCCCGTACTCGATTGCGCTGGGCCTGCAGGCTGATCCGCTGCTTGTCGACTATGACTTCATGATCGAACACATGGTGCAGCTGCTGGAGCGCGCTTCGGCGGTGGGTTCGTCTGCAATCGTCGTGGGTGTCTTCGGGGAAGAGGATCAGCTGCCCGAGAAGGTTGACAGTGCCTACCGCACTGTAGGCAGGACAGCGGGGCTGGCCGCTGTCCTGTCGGGTGGCTTCGATGAAGCGCCCATGCCAACCGTTCGGTCCGGCCCGGTGGATCATTCCGATGCTCTGCGTGACGAGTACGCGGTGATCGTCATCGGGCCCGACTGGTCGAGTATGGTCAGCGCACACCGTCGCAATGAACTCGGTGCTGACGGTCGGCGTGAATTCGACCTGTTCATCACTACAGAGCGCTACGCCAGCGTTGATGCTGCGCGCTCGGTGCTTTCGCGCATTCGCCTGCAGAAACGCTAGAAGAGCACACGGCCGCCTGACCCCATCGGCCAAGAGGCAGAACCGATGGAGTCAGACGGCAGAGTGCTCGGGTGAGCGCAGACTTCAGACGGCGCGCGACAGCCAGCGCACAGGGGCGCCTTCGCCGGCCAGCCGGAAGGCTTCGAGTTCGTCGTCCCACGCCTGGCCCAGCGCAAGAGACATTTCTGCCTGCATGCGCTCGGAATCGCCTCCGGAACGGGCCATGACAGCGCGAATGATGTCTTCGCCTACGACGATGTTGCCGTGGACGTCTGTCAGGGCATGAAAAATGCCGAGATCAGGGGTGTGGCTCCAACGTGCGCCGTCGAAGCCCGGGGATGCTTCCTCGGTGACTTCGTAGCGAACATTGGCCCACCCCTTGAGGGCAGACGCAATCTTCGCGCCGGAGCCTGCCGGTGCAGCCCAGCAGACCTCAGCGCGCAGCAAACCAGGCGCCGCCGGCTGCGGCGACCAATCGAACTTGGCTTGGGCACCAATCGCACCGCCTGCAGCCCATTCAATATGAGGGCACAGCGCACGCGGTGCGGAGTGGACGAACAGTACGCCCTGGGTGTTATTCACTTTGCCTCCTTGATCGTTCCGAA
The DNA here is from genome assembly GCF_902500275.1 of Brevibacterium sp. Marseille-P9724. Taxonomy (NCBI): domain Bacteria; kingdom Bacillati; phylum Actinomycetota; class Actinomycetes; order Micrococcales; family Brevibacteriaceae; genus Brevibacterium; species Brevibacterium sp. Marseille-P9724. The sequence goes on from NZ_LR722990.1 coordinate 247,002, forward strand.
AACGTCTTCCCCACGAATCGAAACACCAAAGAGGTTCTCAGTCATAATAGTGCAAAACGCGCAGAAGAGAAATACCGCCACAGTGCGCGCACTGCTATGCTGACCATGTTCTGACCCCCTGTAGCTCAGCTGGTTAGAGCAGGGGACTCATAATCCCTTGGTCGCCGGTTCAAGTCCGGCCGGGGGGACTCTCATTCACATGGCCCATCACTGTGCAGCTCAACAGCAGGGCTGATGGCCAAAAGCTTCGGGGTGGGTATCGCAGCGATACCCACCCCGAAGCTTTCTGCAGCTGAAAGTCAGACGCTCTTGAACACGACGACGGCGTTGTGGCCGCCGAAGCCGAACGAGTTTGACAGTGCGGCAATCGGCCCGTCAGGAAGTTTGGCCGGCGTGTCGCGGACGATGTTGAGGTCGATCTTCGGGTCGACGTTCTCGATGTTGATCGTCGGCGGCGCCATGCGATTGTGCAGGGCGAGAACCGTGAAGATCGCTTCTACGGCGCCCGCGCCGCCCAGCAGGTGTCCCGTCATGGACTTCGTGCCGGTCACGAGAGCATCGTGCGTGTGTTCGCCGAGCAGAGCGTTGATTGCCAGCGATTCCGGCACATCGCCGACCGGGGTCGACGTTGCGTGGGCGTTGATGTGCTTGACCGCCTCGGGCTGGAGTCCTGCACATTCAAGAGCCTGGCGCATGGCGCGCAGGGCGTATTTGCCCTCGGGCTCGTTAGCGGTGATGTGGTGAGCGTCGTTGGTGACGCCCCAGCCGCCGAGCTCCGCATAGATCTTTGCTCCCCGAGCTTCGGCGTGTTCTTTGGTTTCCAATACCAGAGCACCGGCGCCTTCGCCCATGACGAAGCCGTCACGGTCGACGTCATAGGGGCGCGAAGCGGTTTCGGGCGAATCGGTGCGACGTGAAAGGGCGCGCATCGATGAGAAGGCAGACATCGTGAACGGGTGAATAGCGCTTTCAGAACCGCCCGCAATCACAACGTCCGCACGGCCGGACCTGAGCACGTCAAAGGCGTGGCCGATGCTCTCGGTAGATGAAGCACAGGCAGATACGACCGTCTGCACGCCCGCGTGAGCGTGGTACTCCATGCCGATGGCGGCCGCGGGGCCGTTGGGCATGAGCATGGGGACGGTCAAAGGCATAACGCGGCGGGAGCCTTCTTCGCGCAGGGTGTCCCAGCCGTTGAGCAGGCTCCAGACGCCTCCGATGCCCGTGGCCCACGAAACGGCGAGCCGATCAGCATCGACTTCGGCTCCTTCTTCGCTAAAGCCGGCGTCATCCATTGCCTCTTTGGCGGAGATCAGTGCGAACTGGCTGGAAGGGTCGAGGCGCTTGGCCTGCACCCGTGTGAGTTTGTCTTCGACAACTGCCGGGTCAACGGCAGCTGCGAAGTTGACAGGGATGTCGTACTTGTCCTGCCAGTCGTTGTCGAGTGCTTTGACACCGGAGGTGCCAGCGAGAGCTGATTCCCATGTTTCTTCAGCGGTGCCGCCCAACGGGGAGACAGCGCCGATGCCGGTGACGACAACTGTGGAAGTCATGTGGTTACCTCGTCGAATCTTGGGGTAAGCCGCCGGGCTCGTGTAAGCCCGGCGGCTTAGGGAGATCAGGCCTGCTGAGCCTTCACGATGTAGTCAACAGCGTTCTGGACGGTTTCGAGGTCCTTGACGTCGTCGTCGGGGATCTTGACGTCGAACTTCTTTTCTGCGTTGACGACGATGGTCATCATCGAAATCGAGTCGATGTCGAGGTCATCGGTGAACGACTTCTGCGGTTCAACAGCGTCGACAGCGAGGCCGGTTTCTTCGTTGACGATTTCTGCGAGTCCTGCAAGGACTTCTGCTTCGGTGTTAGCCATAGTTTCCTCTTTCTCTTTGACTGCTTACAGTCGTGTGACATTGATTCGACGAATGCCCGAATCGATATTACGTCAGGAGGCGAGCCGTGTCGTGTGACTCAGCGTCCTCCAAGTCAATCAGGGGAGCTGAACGACCTGTGCGCCGTAGACCAGACCGGCGCCGAAGCCGATCTGCAGGCATAGGCCGCCGGACAGCTCCGGATTCTCCTTCAGCAGGCGGTGGGTTGCCAGCGGAATGGATGCCGCCGATGTGTTTCCGTTTTCTGCGATGTCTCGGCCGATCACGACGGAATCGGGAACGCCCAGCTGCTGTGCGAGGTTGTCGATGATCCGCATGTTCGCCTGGTGCGGGACGAATGCGGCAAGGTCGGAAGCCTTAACGCCGGCTGCGTCGAGCGCCTGCTTGGCGATCTCGACCATGTCGTAGACGGCCCAGCGGAAAACCGACGGTCCGTCCTGGCGCAGGGTGGGGAAACCGACTTCGGGGTTGTCGCGGTAGTCGAAGAACGACGCGTGCATTCTGATCGTGTCCCACTTCTGGGGGTTCGACCCGATAACAGACTGTGAAATGCCGGGCGTGTCGGACGACTGCACGACCGCGGCACCCGCCCCGTCTCCGAGGATGAAGGAAATCGACCTGTCTGTCGGATCGATCCAGTCGGAGAGCTTCTCGGCGCCGACAACGAGGACATTGTCGGCCATGCCCGAGCGCACGACAGCGTCGGCCTGCGCGATGGCGTAGCAGTATCCGGCGCAGGCTGCCGAAATGTCCCAGGCGGGTATCGGTCCGGTGCCCAGTTCGGCGGCCAGTTTGGCCGCGGCTGACGGCGTCGGATAGGGGAAGGTCACTGTTGCGATGATGATCGCGCCGATTTCCTCCGGCTTCAGCCCGGCGTTCGCGATTGCCTCCTTGGACGCCTCCAGGCACATGTCGATGAGGCTGGTGTCTTTGTCTGCCCGGCGTCGCGTGATGATCCCAGTGCGCTGTTGGATCCATTCATCAGATGAATTGATGGGCCCGACGATGTCGTTGTTGTGCACAACAACGTTTGAGCGCCCGGCGCCGATGCCGGCGATGCGGGAGAATCCCTGCGAGGTCGCGGTCTTGAGAGTTGCCACGTTCATCCCTTTCTTAGGCGTGGGAGGCGACGAAAGCGCGTGCTTCGTCCAGCTGATCGGCCGATGTGAGCGCGAAGGTTTCCACACCCTTCATGCCGCGGCGGGCGATCCCGGCCAGCGTGCCGCCGGGCAGCAGCTCGAGCAGTCCGGTGACCCCGGCTTCCACGAGAGTCGACTGACACAGGTCCCAGCGGACCGGCGAGGTGACCTGATTGACCAGTGACTGTACGTAGTCACGGCCGTTCTCAACGGGGAGTCCGTCGCGGTTGGACAGAATTGACACGGTCGGATCGTTCGGGTTGAGCGAGTCGGCCAGTTCCTGCAGTTCGGGCTGTGCCGAGGCCATGAAGTCCGTATGGAAGGCCCCGGCCACCTGCAGCGGGATGACCCGCGTGCGCTCCGGAGGGTTGTCTTTGAGCTTGCCGATGTTCTCAAGAGCGCCGGCGGCGACGATCTGCCCACCGCCGTTGACGTTGGCCGGCTGCAGGCCGGCAGCTTCAATGGCGTTGAGAACATCGTCCTGTACTCCGCCGATGACGGCGGCCATGCCGGTGGGCACGGCCTTTGAAGCCTGGGCCATGCCACGGGAGCGAACGCCGACGAAGTTCATGGCATCAGCGTCGGTGAGGACCCCAGCGAGCGCGGCAGCCCCGACTTCGCCCACCGAGTGGCCGGCGTAGTAGCTGGGGGCGGTTTCGCCGAGCACCTCTCGGGCCGACGCGATTGCGGACGCGACAAGCAGAGGCTGCGCAATGGCGGTGTCCTTGATGGTTTCGTCATCCGATGTGGTGCCGTGGGCGATGAGGTCAAGGCCCACCGCTTCGGACGCGCTGGCGATCGTCTGCTTGAAGCTGTCGATCTCAATAAAAGGCGTGAGGAATCCGGACTTCTGGGCGCCCTGACCCGGGCAGGCAACTACTAGCAAAGCTCTCCAACTTTCTCGACTGCGCAACGACGATAGTGTATTTGGCTGAAACCTCAGCGTGAATTGTCGTAGGTGTACAACTGTCCTGCGCTGTGCAGGTGGCCGTATACCAAAGCGATCCGAATGACGAACCCTGAGCGCGCCTCGGTCGGATCTATCCCAAGGGCCTCGGTAAGTTTCTTGAGTCGATAGCGCACGGTGTTCGGATGGACGTCGAGGGCGCGTGCGGTCGTTTCCAGCGCGCCGCCGTATTCGAGGTAGGCGGCGGCAGTGGCCAGAAGCTGACCAGAGCCGGTGGCCAGGGGTTCGTAGTAGGAGGACACGAGGGCATCGACTGCGCTGCGGTCACCGGCTATGGCCCGTTCGGGAAGAAGATCGTCAGCAAAGACCGGGCGCGGGGTGTCGGGTCGGGCGCGCGCGGTGCGCAGACCCCACACGGCGGCGGAAGCGCTTATCCCAGCCTGTGCGAAGGAACTGACCTCCGGGCCGATGACAATGTCGGACGGACCGAAGAACGGCGAAAGGTCCTCAGCGGCTGCTTCGACGTCAGATACTCCGCCGAGCACAATGAGAAGGCGGTCGGAGTGGATGCCGACAAGCGCGTCTTCTGCCCACTTCTTAGCTGTTGAGCGCACTTGCTCTATAGATGCGCGGTCTTTGCGACGGGGTGCCCGCCCCATGATCACGCGAATTGAGCCCTCCGAGTCCCAGCCGTAGGCAGCTGTTCGACTGGCAAGTTCGTCTACGGAGTCGCCCCGCACAAGCGCGTCGATGACCATCGCCTCGAGTCGGGCGTCCCAGCTGCCCCTGGCCTCAGCTGCTCGTGCATAGATATCGGCGGCAGCGAAGGCGATCTCGCGTGAATAGATGAGCACCGCCTCGCGAAGCTCAGCCTGTTCGCCGGCGCGGGCAAGGTCGCTCACCCGCTCCTCGACTACTTCGACGACAACGCGCAGAAGCTGCAGCGTCTGCTGCAGTGAAACAGAACGGACAAGCTCCTTAGGTGCAGATTTGAAGATGTCGTTGATCACCCGAAGGTGGCGGGTGGGGTTTCGGTACCACTCGATAAACGACGAAATTCCCGAGTTCGCCAGCACAACCACCCAGCCCTTGTCGGCAGAGGACAGCTGTGAGAACCAGCGCAGGCGCCCTTCAATGCGCTTGAGGGTCAGGTTCGACAGTGTGCGCTGACCAGCCTCGAGGCGGCGGATGGTGTCAGCGCGAGCAGCGTTCTTCGCGCTGGGCTTGTCATGGTCGGGCATGAGACCAACCATAGCGGTTGAATAACAAAAACCTTGTATCGGGAAAACAAAAGGGGGCCAGGGTGAGCACCCCGACCCCCTTCTATGTGCGGCCGAATCACCGCCGGGCGACTGTATTCGTCATGCGTCTCCGCCGGCAGTGCCGGATAGGCCCTTCCGGGGATCGTCAAGACCGTACTTCTTCGCAGCCTCCGCCGCCTTCGACATGTCGATCTCGCCGGTGTCGGCCAGGCTGATGAGAGCCTGAACGACAACGGAATGAGCGTCGATGAGGAAGTAGCGGCGAGCGGCTGGACGAGTGTCGGAGATGGCGTAGCCGTCCGCGCCGAGGCTCGTGAAGTGGTTCGGCACGTACTGGCGGATCATGTCCGGAACAGTCCGGGTGAAGTCGCTCGTGGCGATGACCGGTCCCTGGGAGTCCAGCAGCCTCTGCGTGACGTAGGGGACCCGGGGCTCTGCCTGCGGGTCGAGCAGACGGGCATCGTCAGCGGTCAGACCGTCGCGGCGCAGTTCCTGCCACGAGGTGACAGACCACACATCAGCACTGACGCCCCAGTCTTTCTCGAGGATTTCCTGGGCTTCGAGGATCCACGGAACACCAACACCGGAGGCCATGAGCTGAACCTTCGGGCCGTCCGTCTTATTGCCGTCTTTGAGCTTGTAGAGGCCCTTGATGATGCCGTCAGTGTCGAGGTTCTCCGGTGCCTTCGGCTGGACCATCGGCTCGTTGTACATGGTGATGTAGTACATGACGTCCGGGTCCTGGCGCGGATCTTCGGGATCGTACATCCGGTGCAGGCCGTCGCGAACGATGGTTGCGATTTCGTAGGCGTAGGCCGGGTCGTAGGACACGATCGAAGGGAAGGTCGAGGACAGAACGTGGGAGTGGCCGTCCCCGTGCTGCAGACCCTCGCCGGTCAGGGTGGTGCGTCCGGCCGTGGCCCCCAGAATGAATCCGCGCGTCATCTGGTCGCTGGCCGCCCAGAACTGGTCTCCCGAACGCTGGAAGCCGAACATCGAGTAGAAGATGTAGAACGGAATCATCGGCTCGCCGTGCGTGGCGTAGCTGGTGCCCGCAGCGGTCAGCGCGGTTGTCGAACCGGACTCGTTGATGCCCATGTGCAGCAGCTGACCGTCGCTTGCTTCCTTGTAGGACAGGAACAGGTCACGGTCGACAGAAATATAGTTCTGGCCGTGCGGGTTGTAGATCTTCTTCGTTGGGAAGAAGGAGTCCATGCCGAAGGTGCGGGCTTCGTCCGGGATGATGGGCACAACCCGCTTGCCGAACTCCTTGTCCCGCATGAGGTCCTTGAGAATGCGGACGAACGCCATGGTTGTGGCGATCTCCTGCTTGCCTGAACCGCGCATGCCCGGTTCGAAGGCCTTGTCGTCGGGAAGTTTGATGTCGACGTACTTCGAGCGGCGTTCGGGAGTGAAGCCGCCGAGTTCATGACGTCGGTCGAGCAGGTATTTGATTTCCGGAGCGTCGTCGCCGGGGTGGTAGTACGGCGGGAGCTCTGGATTCTCTTCGAGCTGCTTGTCGGAGATCGGGATGGAGAAGTGGTCGCGGGCTGCTTTGAGGTCTTCCAGCGCCATCGTCTTCATCTGGTGGGTTGCGTTGCGGGCCTCGAAGTGCGGCCCGAGCGAATAGCCCTTGACGGTCTTGACGAGGATGACGGTCGGCTGACCGGTGTGCTCAAGTGCAGCCTTGTAGGCCGCGTACACCTTACGGTAGTCGTGGCCGCCGCGCTTGAGGTTCCAGATCTGCTGGTCGGTGTAGTGCTCGACCATGGCCTTCGTGCGCGGGTCTCGTCCGAAGAAGTTGTCGCGGACGAAGCCGCCGGACTCGCCCTTGTACGTCTGGTAGTCGCCGTCGGGAGTGGCGTTCATCAGGTTGACGAGAGCGCCGTCGCGGTCTTTGGCCAGCAGCGGGTCCCACTCGCGGCCCCAGATGACCTTGATGACGTTCCAGCCGGCACCTCGGAACCAGGATTCGAGTTCCTGGATGATCTTGCCGTTGCCGCGGACCGGACCGTCGAGGCGCTGCAGGTTGCAGTTGATGACGAAAGTCAGGTTGTCGAGCTCTTCGTAGGCGGCGTACTGGAGCATGCCGCGTGCTTCCGGTTCGTCCATTTCACCGTCGCCGAGGAAGGCCCAGGTGTGCTGCTGGCTGGTGTCCTTGATGCCGCGGTTGTGCAGGTAACGGTCAAACTGTGCCTGAGAGATGGCGGCCTGGGGGCCGATGCCCATGGACACCGTCGGGTGCTCCCAGAAGTCGGGCATCTGGCGCGGGTGCGGGTAGGAGGGCAGCCCGAAGGGTTTGCCGTTGACGTAGTGGGAGGACTGCTGGCGGAAGCCGTCCATCTGTTCAGCGTTGAGGCGGCCCTCGAGGAAGGCGCGTGCATACATGCCCGGTGACGCGTGGCCCTGGTAGAAGATGTGGTCGCCGCCGCCGGGGTGATCCTTGCCGCGGAAGAAGTGGTTGAGCCCGACCTCGTAGAGAGTTGCGGCCGAAGCGTAGGTCGAAATGTGGCCGCCGACTCCAATGCCCTCGCGCTGTGCACGCTGGACCTGCACGGCGGCGTTCCAGCGGATCCACCTGCGATAGCGGCGTTCTACTTCTTCGTCACCCGGGAACCACGGTTCGTCTTCAGCGCCGATGGTGTTGACGTAGTCGGTGGCTGTGAGGCTGGGGACGCCGATTCGCTGCTGGCGCGCACGCTGGATGAGGTTGAGCATGATGTAGCGTGCGCGGGCGGTGCCGGCCTCTTCGACCAGCGCGTCAAGGGAGTCGATCCAGTCCTGGGTCTCCTGCGGGTCGATGTCGGGGACATTCGCGGGGAGACCATTGAGGATGGGGCCCTTGTTCTTGTTGTCCAAAGCAATTCCTCTCGCGTTTAAGGGACTTCGGATATGTGTCTAGGCTATTGCACTTCGGGCCTGGGTGTCGCCGAACTGGGTGTGAAATGGTCCACCCTGTCGGCCGCTGATTGTCCGAACCGGCCAAATTCTATGTATTTCCCGGAGTATCGGCCCTGTGATTGGCGAAACGCGGCTTTTCTGGTGAGAATAAAGCCATGAGTACAACTCCCTCAGGAAGGACGCTCGATTCCGCGCAGGCAGCGCAGGCGGCAAACCCCCTGTCTCTGTCGAGCGGCCAGTATGTTCAGGAGATCGGCTTTGACGACGACGTCGATTTCCAGCTGCGCGATGACATCGCGGCAGTAACCGGCGAAGAGATGATTGACGGCGACGTCGACGATGTTTTCGACGTGATCGTCATGTGGTGGCGCAGCGATGACGACGACCTGACCGACGGCATCGTCGACGCTCAGACAACTTTGAAGGACGGCGGTGTTGTGTGGCTTCTGACCCCGAAGGCCGGCCGCCCCGGGCACATTGATCCGGTCGACATCAACGATGCCGCGCCCGTTGCCGGTATGCACGTGACGAAGACGGTTCGTGCGGCGGCTGATTGGTCGGCCGTGTGCCTGATGAGCAAAAAGAACTTCGACTGATGACTTTGGAAACCGGTGCCGTCGGACCCCAGGTGGGTGCGGCGGCACCTTCACTTTGTCTGCCTTCCCACTTCGGTGAAGCACTGTCTTTTGGCGAATGCAGGCTGCGTGCCGGTGCCGAGCAGATCCTTGCGGTGTTCTTTCCCTTTGCGTATTCACCCGTCTGCACTGCCGAAATGGAGCAGCTTGCGCAGCTGTACGATGATCTGCTGGCCGGCGGCACAGAGGTAGCCGCGGTGTCATGCGATCCGAAGTACACTCTGGCCGCGTGGGCGCAGGACCTCCGGCTGCCGTTTGTCCTTCTGTCTGACTTCTGGCCCCACGGTGCTGCCTCAAAGGCCTTTGGCGCTTTCGATGAGCGGCGCGGCTTTGCGCAGCGCCTGACCTTCCTTCTGGACGGGTCGGGTGTTGTGGTCGACACGGAGCACTCCTTGGCTGGAAGCAAGCGCGACTTCACTCGCTTCCTTAATCGCTCTGGGAGCTTCTGAGCCTCCTTCGCTGCCGTGTGAGCAGTTAGGGTGGGAGTGACCTGTCGTTCTTCCCAAGGAGGGGTTATGGCGTCCATCTTCACTAAGATCCTCGACGGAGAGATTCCCGGCGCGTTCGTCTATCAAGACGACCGCTGCGCAGCTTTTATGGACATCAGTCCGCTGACCGATGGGCACGTGCTCGTCATCCCGCGTGAAGAGATTGACCACTGGCTCGACCTGCCTGAAGACCTCACAGCTCATCTCATGTCGGTCGCTCAGAAGATCGGGCGGGCACAGAAGAAGGCGTTCTCCTGTGAGCGCATTGGGGTCTTGATTCAGGGATATGAAGTGCCCCACGTGCATATCCACGTGTGGCCCACGAACTCGGTTGAGGACTTCCGTCTGGAAAACACCCGCGGATCGACTGAGGCCGAAGACATCGCAGCAGCTGCGGAGAAGATCAAGGCCGAGCTTGCCTGAAGGCCATTCGATTCACCGCATTGCCCGCCGGTTCAACGCTGATTTCGCCGGGCGCGCGGTGACCGCCTCATCACCCCAGGAGCGCTTTTCTGACGGTGCCGCGCTCATCAGCGGCAGTGAGCTGGGGGAGTGCTATGCCGTCGGCAAGCACCTGTTCCTTCCGTTCGAGGGCGAGCGCACGGTGCGGGTCCACCTGGGCATCTACGGCGCCTGGGATTTTCTCTACGCTGCCGGAATGCCCGAACGCGCTGGGCAGACGGGGGAGTATGCCGGATCGCTTGGGGCGCCTCGTCGGGTGCGCGCCGGTGAGGTCGAGAAGGCAGAGGAACTCGAATCGGTTTGGCCGCCGGAACCGGTGGGGCAGGTGCGTCTGCGCCTGCTGACCGAGGGCGTGTGCGCTGACCTGCGCGGCCCTATGGTGTGTGAGGTCCTCACCCCTCACGAGGTGGAAGCTCAGCTGGCGGCACTCGGTCCTGATCCGCTGGTCGACGGAAATGCTCGCGGCGGTCGCAGATTTGCTGAGAATGTGCGCAGGCGCCGTCCGATCGGCAGTCTGCTCATGGATCAGTCTGTTGTCGCAGGCATCGGCAATGTGTACAGAGCCGAAATGCTGTTCCGTGCCGGGCTCAGTCCGTTCAAACCGGGAACCGAGTTGACCGATGGCGAAGTTTCCGCGCTGTGGCGCGATTGGGTGCGGCTGCTGCCCGTGGGAGTCGAAACAGGAGTTATGCTCACCCGCACGCGTCTGCGGGGCGCAAGCCGTCAGCGGGCAGCAGAAGACAGTGAGTTCCGCCATTTTGTGTATGGGCGCACGGGCCTGCCGTGTCGCGTGTGCAGAAATCCTGTGGCGATGACGGAAATGGAAGGGCGCAAACTGTACTGGTGCCCCGAATGCCAGAAGTGACGAAGGCGAGTCCGGCATATGCTGGGCTCGCCTCCGCCTCACGCCGCAGGCTGTCTATGACGGCAGGAGACCGAGGAGGTCGGCCAATTGGTAGCAGCCGAGCCCTATGACGACCAGAGTGATGGCACCGCCGAAGACATTGGCCCAGAGGCCGTTGGCGTTATCACCTACTACCTTTTTGCTGTTCATCGTAACGAGCAGGAAGATCGCAATGATCGGCAGAAGCAGGCCGTTGGCAGCCTGAGCTATGACGATGAGCTGAATCGGCTCGATGCCGGTCAGGGCAATGATCGCCCCGACGGCGAGGACTGAAATCCATATCCCGCGAAACAGCGGGCTCTTCATGTCGGTGCTTTTGCCGAGTATTCCGGTGATTGCATAGGCCGCGCCGAGTGGGCCGGCAAGAGCGGAGGTGAAGCCCGCCGCGAACAGTCCGAGTGCGAACACCCATGTCGAGGCATCTCCCAGCAGCGGTTGAAGCGATGTGGAGAGGTCTTCCGCAGTTTCGGCGCTCATACCGTGCAGGAAAAGTGCGCCGAAAGACGTCGCCATGACCGCCAGTGTGATGAGTCCGCCAAGTGAGATCGAGGCGGCGGTGTCGAGACGAGCTTCCTTCATAGCCTGCGTCTTCGGCACACCCTCCCAGTTTTCCTGCACGAGGCTTGCGTGGAGGAAGACATTGTATGGGACGACTGTCGTGCCGATCAGCGCGATTGCTGTCAGCGCAGATCCCGGCGGCATCGATGGTGCGAAGATCCCTTTGAAGATCTCGCCGACTGGAGGCTGCACAACGAAGGCGGTGATGACGAACAGGATTGTGAGGATGCCGACCATGACCATGAGCACACGCTCGATGGTTTTGTAGCTGCCGGTGATGAGCAGACTGAAGATCGCGACGACTATGAGCGCGACGATGATTCTCATGTCGATGGGTGCGACCGCCGATACGGCTAACGATGTTCCCGTCGTGTCGCCCCCGGCGTAGGCCGCACCGCCGATGCCGATCGCGGCTACCACGAGGATGATCATGAGCGTGCGCAGAATGGGATTGTCAAGCGCGCGGCGTATGGCCTCACCGAGGCCGAGGCCCGCGCCGATGCCGAGTCTGACCGCCATTTCCTGCAGGACGAGAGTGGCGATGATCGAGAAGACAACAGACCATGCCAGTGTGAAGCCGTAGTCTGCGCCGGTTACGATAGCGGTCGTGATCGTGCCGGGGCCGATGAACGAGGCCGCAATGATAAGTCCGGGACCAAACAGTGATCCCTGGCGCTTCTTTTCTGCTGTGTTTGGTGAAGAGGGGTTCACGCGAGCTCCTCTAGGCCGGGGAGTTTCCCCGATTATGTGACCGTCAGCACAACGATAGTGAGTGAAACGACAGTCGCGGGGATGTTTTCCTGTGTATCGCCTGAGTGCCTTAGCGGGAATGAACGAGCTCGCAGCATATGACGGACGGGCTCTCCGGCCCGGAGCCCGAACGCAAAAATCCCGGGACATCGAGTGAACGATGTCCCGGGACTTGGTGGGCCCAGAGGGACTCGAACCCCCGACCCTCTCGGTGTAAACGAGATGCTCTAGCCAACTGAGCTATAGGCCCTAACCGTGATAAGAATACAGTCAGTCGGCGATCCTGCCAATTCGGCTCAGCGTGCTGGCAAGAGCGGCTCTGCTGTCAGCTGGTCCAGCAGTGGAGTCAAACAGGGCTCGATTCTGTTCAAACGCGACTGCCGCGCAGGTGAGCACCACCGAGCAGTGACGCTCCGCCTCGTCGGAAATCTGGGCGCGCACCGCAGCGGGCAGGACAGGGCCACCCGAATGAGCGTAGGCGAGCGAAAAGATGTCCGCACCGTCGCGGTAGCGCAGCAGGACATCGTGCATACGCAGCAGAATGTCAGCCCCAGTCATGCCTTCGCCGTATCCAATAGCCTCATCCACTTCAGCGGCGATGCGCCGGGCTACAAGGACGAAGATCTCCTGCTTGTTCTTCACGTGCCAGTACAATGCGGATGGGCCGACACCCAGGTCGCGAGCCAATCTGCGCATAGAAAGGTCACCCATGCCGTAGTCGGTGAGGATGGCTACCGCAGCATCGGCAATGCGGTGAACAGACAGGCTCATGGAGTCAATCATGGCAGGTCGGAAGCCGGATTTCGCAATCAGTCCGCGGTGGGCTATAGTTGTCCCCGTTGCCATTCACGGGATATGGCGCAGTTTGGTAGCGCGCCTCGTTCGGGACGAGGAGGTCGTGGGTTCAAATCCCGCTATCCCGACGAGTCCTCGGGTCCATCCGAGGACTTTTGCTTTAGAGGAAGGCAACCACAATGAAGTGGACCGCAGTACTCGCTGCCGCCGCTGTCTTGACGCTCACCGCATGCGGTGCCCGCCCCCTGTCTGAACTTGAAGATGTGCAGGGCACAGTCTCTGAAACATCGGTGCCGGAAGAAGAAAAAGCAAAAGACGCCCTCGATTCGATCCAAGAAGACGCTGAGCTCAAAGCCCTGCTTCCTGACGATGTTCGCCAGCGCGGTCTGAAATGGGCTACGTCCGTCGGCTATCCGCCCATGGAACTGTGGACATCCGATAACTCTGAAATCATCGGGGTCGATCCGGCGATAGCGCACGCAGTATCAAAGAAGCTCGGTGTGCCGATGTCTTTGGAGAACCAGGAGTTCGCATCGCTCATCCCCGGCTTGATCTCCAAGCGCTATGACGTGATGATCAGTTCGACAACAGACAACGAAGAGCGCCGCAAGACCACAACCTTCGTCGACTACGTCCAAGCCGGAAACGCTTTCCTCGTCTACGAAGGAAACCCCGAAGGGATTGCCCGTCCCGATGACCTCTGCGGCAAATCGGTGGCCCTGGTCGCCAACGGATCATCGTTCGAAAAGGCCAAAGAGTTCTCCAAGAAGTGCGAAGACGACGGGGAACAGCCCTATAAGATCCTCAGCTTCGAAGACGACAACAACGCCAACCTCGCTGTTCAAAGCCGACGGGCCACTGCCACGGTTACTGATTTTCCAGTCGCTGCATACCGGGCAGCCGATAAGAAGAACAAGATGGCAGTCGTGCCGATCGACGGCGACGAAGCCGTGTGGGGCATCGGCATCGACAATTCCCGCACAGAGCTGGTTGACCCCATCTACGGGGCGCTGAGCGAGCTGATAGAAGACGGCACCTACGGGGAGATCCTCAAGGCGTGGGACGTCGAGCGCATGGCTGTGGATAAGGTCACAGTCAACTTGGAGGAGCACACGATCGGCGGTGACGACTGATGCGCACAGAGCCATTTGTCGACGCGGACGGCACACAGTGCAGAATCATTGCGCCTGTCCCGTGGGGCAGGATTTCTGTGGGGGCTCTCGCCATCCTGTTCGTGGTGTGGGTGCTGTCGCTGTTCGTCTTCAACGAAAGAATCCTCTGGTCTGAAGTTGCCCACTACTTCTTCTATTCGACAATCCTCAGCGGGATTGCCAATACGCTCTGGATTTCTGTCATCGCTACGCTGGTGGGCCTCGTCCTGGGCGTGCTGCTGGCCATTATGAAGCTGTCCCACAACCCGGTGCTGCGGGCCATTTCCGAGGTCTATCTGTGGATCTTCCGCGGAACGCCGGTTCTTGTGCAGCTGGTCTTCTGGTTCAATCTGGCTTTTCTGCTGCCGTACCTGATTGTCAAGATCCCGTTCACCATGATCGGCGTGTTCTGGGAAACCAATGCGCTTATAGGCCCAACCGAAGCCGCAATCCTCGGGCTTGGCCTCAATATGGCGGCGTATTTCGCTGAAACCGTGCGGGCGGGCATTCAGGCAGTGGATGTCGGGCAGACCGAGGCAGCACTTGCCGGCGGACTTACACGCCGTCAGACCATGCGCTTAGTGGTCCTGCCCCAAGCCCTGCGGATCATCATTCCGCCGACGGCCAATGAGTTCATCTCGATGCTCAAAACCACTTCACTGGTGATGATCGTCGCCGGACACGACCTCATGACAAATGCGGCAATCATCTACAAGCAGAACAACCTCATCATCGAACTGCTCATTGTGGTGAGCATCTGGTACATGATTATGACCGCGATAGCCACCTTCCTCCAGAGTCTGCTGGAGAAGCGGTTCGGCAAGGATCGCGTGCGCAGCACCCGGGGTGCTACGTGGGCGCAGAATCTTGTCGGGCGGATGAGCCGCTCTTCTTCCGAGAGCAGCCCCAGTTCGCAGGCAGTGCGCCGCACAGCGGAAGGAGCCGACCGTGCCAGCTGAAGACGTCATCGTCCATGCGGAGGGTGTCAAGAAGTCCTACGGCGAACACGAGGTTCTGCGGGGCGTGGATTTCCAGGTTCGATCGGGCGAAGTCGCCTGCATCATCGGACCTTCTGGTTCTGGAAAGTCGACGTTTCTGCGCACCCTCAACGGTTTGGAGTCGGTTGATTCCGGCAGTCTTACAGTGATGGGGGAGCAGGTGGGCTTCAGCCGGCGCGGCGAAGACTACCTGCGCTGGTCCGACAGGCGCTACGCGCAGTTCCGACAGCACATCGGCATGGTGTTTCAGCGATTCAACCTGTACGGACACCTTGATGCAGAAGAAAACGTCATGCTCAGCATGCGCCACGTCAAGGGGCTTTCTAAGTCGAAGGCCGAAAAGCGGGCAATTGAGGAACTTGAACGTGTTGGACTTGCGCAGCATCGCCACAAGAAGCCACACCAGCTCTCGGGTGGTCAGCAGCAGCGGGTTGCGATTGCGCGCAGCCTCGCGATGGATCCCGCGCTCATGCTCTTTGACGAACCGACCAGTGCACTGGACCCGGAGCTCGTTGACGAGGTGCTCTCGACCATGCAGCGGCTCGCACTGGAGGGTATGACTATGGTCGTGGTCACGCATGAGCTCGGCTTTGCTCGAGAGGTCGGCGACACGTTGGCGTTCTTCGACCAGGGAGTCGTCGTTGAAAAAGGAGCGCCGGAAGCGCTCTTGGACAATGCCGACAGCGACCGGGTCCGCGCGTTCATCGAGCGCGTCCGCCACGCGTAGTCTGCCGTCTTCGGCGCGCTGATCCGGAATCCGAAAGCGCGGCGGCAGACAGAAAGCCGCATACAGAAAGCGGGGGTGACCCAATCAGGGGCACCCCCGCTTGTCGCCTCAGATCAGGCCTGCGAGCCTTCGCGCAGTGAGCGCTTGAGAATCTTGCCCGCCGAGTTCTTCGGCAGGGCGTCTACGAAGTGCACAGCCTTGGGGACTTTGAACCCTGCGAGCTTGCCCTTGACGTGCTCGATGACAGCGTCTTCGGTCAGACTTTCGCGGCCGGCGTCGGTGAGCACGACGTAGGCGGTGATGGCCTCGATCCACTTTTCGTCGGGCATGCCGACCACCGAGACTTCTTCCACACCGTCCATGGCGAAGATGGCGTCTTCAACTTCGCGGCTTGCCACAAGAACACCGCCGGTGTTGATGACGTCCTTCACGCGGTCAACAACCGTGATGTAGCCCTCTTCGTCGGCGACCACAAGGTCTCCGGAATGGAACCAGCCGTCAACGAACGCTTCGGCGGTCTTCTCCGGCTTGTTCCAGTAGCCTTCGGCCAGCTGTGGGGAGCGGTAGAGGATTTCTCCGCGCTGTCCGACCTCGACGTCGTTGCCGTCGAGGTCGACAATCCTGGTTTCGACGAACAGCGCTGGGCGGCCGGCCGATGCCGGACGGTCTGCGTGCTCTTCGGGGCGCAGCACGGTGCACAGCGGTCCCATTTCGGACTGTCCGAAGCAGTTGTAGAGGCCGAGTTCCGGCAGCTGCTTCTGCAGGCGCTCAACAATCGGGCCGGGCATGATGGATGCCCCGTAGTAGGCCTTCTTGAGCGACGAAAGGTCGCGCGTGGTGAAGCTCGGGTTGTTGGTCAGCGCAACCCACACGGTCGGAGCAGCGAAGAACGCGGTGATGCGCTCCTTTTCGATGAGTTCGAGAAGCTCCTGCGGAACCGGGGTGGGCACGATGATGCTGTATGCGCCGCGCATGAGGGCGGGAATGAGCAGCACGTGCATCTGAGCCGAGTGGTACAGCGGCAGGGCGTGGACAAAGCGGTCCGAGCTTGTGAAATCCAGAGACGTCAGTGCGGACAGGTACTGGTGCATGAGGCTGCGGTGCGTCATCACGGCACCCTTGGGCGACGAGGTGGTTCCCGAGGTGTAGAGCAGCTGCACACGATCGGTGTCGACGGGAGAGAATTCGCCGTCGCGGGCCGGGCCGTCGACTTTGAGGGCCGGTTCCACGAGGCTTTCCATGAGCATGCGCTCACGCTTCTGGCCGGCTTCAGTTTCCTCAATGAACGGCATCAGGGCTTCTTCGGCCAAAACCAGCTTGGGGTCCGAGTCTGACAGGATGTAGTCGAGTTCGTCCTTCGTCAGCTGATAGTTGACGGGCACGTGGATGAGTCCTGCGCGAGCACAGGCTAAGAACACAATGGCGAAAATGTCAGAGTTTTTGCTGTAGGCGGCAACGCGGTCGCCCTTTTCCAGGCCCCGTTCGGTGAACAGTCGGGCGATATTCGTCACTGCCTGGTCGAGCTGACTGTAGGTCCAAGTCCGGTCCTGGAAGACGATGGCGGTGGCTCCGGGAGTGCGCGCAGCGCTGCGCTTGACGATATCTCCGATGGTGGAGCGATTCTCTTCTGTGAGTTGTGTCATAGCAGAATCGTGGCACAGTTCAAACGATCATTCAATTTTCGGGCGCTGTCTTATATTCCCCGTTGATGCGTTAGTTTGAAGACATGACGAATGTGCGCGACGTAATGGGCGTCTGTGAACAGCTGTGGCCGAAAAACCTCGCCGAGGACTGGGATTCCGTTGGCTTGGCAGTAGGTGATCCTGAATCTGCCGTGACCCACGTTAACTGCGCCCTGGATCCATCTGACGACGTCATCGCAGAAGCGGTTGAACTCGGCGCGGACTTCCTCTTCACGCACCATCCGCTGCTGCTTCGCGGCGTGACCTCAGTTGCCGCCGACACCTTAAAAGGAGGTGCTGTTCATACTCTGATCCGGTCTGGCATCGCACAGTTCAACGCGCACACGAACGCAGACTCCGTGCTCGGTGGCGTATCCGACGTTCTGGCCGACATCCTCCAGCTGCAGGAAGTCCAACCGCTTGTCCAGCACCCGGAAGCCGACGAGGGGGTAGGCCTGGGCCGGGTCGGGACCGTTGAGCCGACCAGCGTTGAAGACATCGCCGTGCGCTTAGCTCAGGGAGTTGATCTGTCTGTTCGGGGTATCGCCATCGGCGGTGACCCCAGTGCTGATGTCACCCGCATTGCCGTTCTCGGAGGGGCCGGCGACTCGATGTTCGGTGCTGCGCGAAAGGCGGGGGCTCAGCTCTACGTCACATCGGATCTGCGTCATCACCCCGCATCGGAAGCCCTCGATACGGGTGCTCGCGGCGGCCCTCTCGAACACCTCATCGACATTTCCCACTACTCAGCGGAGTCGGCGTGGATTCCACGCGCTGCCGAACAGCTCGACGAAGCCCTGCGCTCCGGCGGCCACAGCGTCACGGTGACAGTGTCAGATGTCTGTTCGGACCCGTGGAGCGCGGTCGTTCTTCCTGATTCAGAGGAGTGGCAGTGGAACTGACTGAACAGCAGCACGCGGCCGCGCTGGAGTATGCGTCGCTGAGCGCGCAGATTCGCCGCAATCGCGCCGCGGCGCAGCAGAAAGAGCGCGTGGCACGTCTGCAGGAACTGGCAGAGGACCACCGCACCCTTGCCGCACAAGCCAAAGACGTGCGCGCCGAAATTGAAAGTCACCAGAAGGAAGCCCGCGCGGCCGGAGCACAAGCCGCAGACGGTCGGACGAAGGCTGAGAGCATGGAGAGCAAGCTCAATGCCGGGGTAGGACTCACAAGCCGGGATCTCGTGGCGCTGCAGGCAGACATCGAATCTGTGCGCGCTGCTGTCGGCCAGGCGGAAGACAGGGAACTGCAAGCTCTCGAGAGTGCTGAATCGGCCGAGGCCCAGCTGGAACAGCTGCGCAGGCGTGCTGAGGAAATCGCATCGGAGGGAAAAGCCGAGGGGCAGCGCCGACAAGAAGAAGCTGCCCGTCTGGACGGTGAACACGCCCAGCTGGTCGAACAGATTCAGGCGAAACTTTCTGAGCTTCCCGCCGGAGCAGCCTCGATTATCCGCTCTTCCGGCATCGGAGTGCTGGCGGCGGGCGCCTGCGGAGCGTGCGGGGCCGCGCTTTCCGGTGTGCAGGCGGATGCAGTCCGCAACGCGAAGCGCACCTGGGCGTTTCAGTGCGAAGACTGCGAGAGCCTCGTCGTTCAGGCCTGATCGAACGGGCTACCAGCGGTAGGCCGGTGCGCTGTCCCGTTGCTGCGGTCAGGCGTCAGGCAGAACAACAGTGAGGACCGCAGACTGCTTTCCGCTTGAGGGCCCAAACTCGACTTCGAACCGTTCTGCAACAGCTTCCGCAATGGCTTCGGGCGACGTCGGCAGCGGGCCGCGGCGCTGCAGAAGGTGCGCCGCCACCAGGCCGCGCGTGTGCTTAGCCCAGTGCGACACGACTTTGCGCTGTCCGGCTGTCTCCTTGACGACATTGACAGCAACCGTGTTCTCCGGGATGCCGGGCCAGGGCCTGCGATAGTCGCCCGAACGACAGTCGAGGACCGGCGCATCGCCGAAGTGCTCGGCGAGAGGTTCCTGCAGAGCCTGCTTCCACAGTTTCGCCAGCGGACCCAGATCGCCCAGTGAGGTCTTCATCGACAGACGGTAAGCGGGGATCCGATCGAGCGCGCCGACAATGCCGAAGAGAGCCGACGCAATGAACACTCGCTCGACCTTTTCGCGCGGAGCCTGCAGAACAGAAGGAACATCGAGGGCTTCGAACAGGACGCCGGTGTAGACCGTCAGCGCGTGCGCGGCAGGCTCAGTATCGAGGTCGATATTGCGGGCGACTTCACCGGCAATCCGTTCACCGACGCCCAACTGCTCCAGTGCATCCGGCGCGGCGCTGACCTTCTGAAGCTCGGCAAGCACCTCACGCCTCGTTTCATTGAGTTCCGGCAGCGACAGAGACGACAGGTCGAGAGGCGCTCCGTCTTGCGCCGGTGTTTTGCCTTCGGACGGCGGCAGAAGAATGAACATGATGCTCATTCTAAAAGCCCGCACATATACACTTGGCCGAGGACAGGCCACCAGACGGTCGCGTTCGGACCGCGTGTCCGGCCGAGGAAAGTCCGGGCTCCGCAGAGCACGGTGGTGGCTAACAGCCACCCGGGGAAACCCGCGGGAAAGTGCCGCAGAAAGCTAAACCGCCAGCCTGCTGGTAAGGGTGAAAAGGTGGTGTAAGAGACCACCAGGGCCCGCGGTGACGCGGGCCGCTGGGTAAACCCCACCGGGAGCAAGATCGTGCAGACGGCCACACGGCTGCTCGTCGTGCCGTCGGGTGGATTGCTTGAGGCCTGCAGCAATGCAGGTCCTAGACAGATGACCGTCGCTCAGGCTTCGGCCTGAGAACAGAACCCGGCTTATCGGTGGCCTGTCCCCACCACGGTTTTCGCCTGCTGTCAGCGCTGCGCGCCGGTGGGGACAGAAGCACCGTGCACTGCCGCGCCGATGATTCCGGCATCATTTTGCATCTTCGCCGGGGCAGCGGGCGTGCTGATATCGAGCAGGTGCAGCCAGTCGGCATGATCCTGCGAAATGCCTCCGCCGAAGACAAATGCATCCGGGTTGATGAGCTTTTCGATTTCCCTGCAGTAGCGGCTGAGCTTGGCCGCCCACGTGGGATAGTCCAGGCCGAGCCGCACTTTGGCACTGGCAGAGGCGCTCAGCTCCGCATCTTCGCCGCCTATCTCAACGTGGCCCAGTTCGGTAAACGGCACCAGCCTGCCGCGCGTGAACAGCGCGGTTCCAATGCCAGTGCCCAGGGTCAGCATCATGACGGTCCGGTCGTGCCAGCCTCGGCCAGCGCCGAAGGTCATTTCGGCAATGCCGGCTGCGTCCGCGTCGTTGAGAAACACACACGGCCGACCGAGAGCAGCGCCCATGGTCTGCTCGATGTTCGTGCCCAACCACGAATCGTCGAGGTTGAAAGCGAACGTGACAAGACCCCTCTTGACTACCCCGGGGAACGCGATGCCGACCGGGACAGGGAGCGTCGTCGACGCCTCGTCCGCAGATTCGGCTGCCGAGGCGCCGACGGGACTCTCTGCCAGCACTTCGGCTGCCGCACCGCAGACTGCATTCGTGAGGGTTTCTGGGGTGGCGGGCTGTGGCGTCGGCACGACGACACGTTCGCCGATGACTCGCCCGCGTTCGAGGTCGACCAGTCCGGCCTTGATGGACGATCCGCCGATGTCAATGCCCAAAGCACAGGAGCGTGCTCCAGCCGAATCGTGCAGCTCGCCGCGGTCAGTCACGGCCGGCCACGAGTTCGACATCGGGGAGCGTGAGGATTTCCGCGCCGTCTTCGGTGACCACGAGAGTGTGTTCGAACTGTGCGGAGCGGCGACGATCGGCTGTCACGATCGTCCAGCCGTCATCCCACTGTTCCCAATTGATGGTGCCCAGGTTGAGCATCGGCTCGATCGTGAAGATCATGCCCGGCTGGATTTCGTCCGCGTAGTTCGGCGCGGCGTCGTAGTGGGGGATGATGAGCCCGGAGTGGAATTCGCGTCCGACGCCGTGGCCGGTGTAGTCCCGGACAACTCCGTAGCCGAATCGCTTGGCGTATTTCTCAATGACGCGGCCGATGATGTTGAGCGACCGTCCGGGTTTGACGGTTTTTATGCCGCGCATGAGCGATTCGTGGGTTCTTTCGACCAGCAGGCGAGATTCTTCGTCGACGTTGCCGGCCACAAAAGTGAAATTCGTGTCGCCGTGCATGCCGTTCTTGTACGCGGTGACATCGAGGTTCACAATGTCACCGTCTTGAATCACGGTGGTGTCGGGGATGCCGTGGCAGATGACCTCATTGATCGAGGTGCACACCGACTTGGTGAAGCCCCTGTAGTCAAGAGTCGACGGGTAGGCGCCGTGGTCCAGAAGGTATTCGTGAACCACGACGTCGATTTCGTCAGTTGTGCGGCCGGGCTCAACGAGTTTGCCGCCCTCGGCCATGGCATTGGCCGCGATGCGACCGGATTCGCGTACGAGCTCGATTTCTTCGGCCGTATAGAAGTTGCTGCCGTTGCCCTCATTCGGTTCGGCTTTTCCAACGTATTCGGGACGTTCAATGTGAGGCGGAACGGCGCGCATGGGCGCTACTGTTCCTTTTGTGAGAGTTCCAAGGGGCGCAGAATTCGTCATGATGACATCATTGTAGACAGCTAGAGTTGTACCCAGGGAGGTGCGCTATGTCGTACGAAGAAGATAAGTACTGGTTCAACACCAAGACCGGCCAGGTTGAAAAGGGACGCAAGAGCCCCTTTTGGAACCGCCTGGGACCCTATGACAGCGAAGCCGAGGCCCAGGCTGCCCTTGCCACTGCCAGCGAGCGCAACCGCAAATGGGAAGAAGACGACGAGGCCTGGCGCTGATGGGCCTAACAAAGCAGCAGGAAGCGGTTCTTCGCGATGTCGACGACCGTGATGTCCGGTTTGTGCGCTTGTGGTTTCCGGACATTCTGGGCGGTTTGAAGTCCGTTGCGATCGTTCCCGACGAACTCGAGGGGGCGTTCACCGAAGGCATAGGCTTTGACGGTTCGGCACTCGAGGGCTTTTCGCGGGTCATTGAAGACGACATGGTTCTTCGCCCCGACCCGTCAACCTATTCGCTGCTGCCGTGGCGCGGCGAAGCGGAGCCGACGGGCCGGATGTTCTGTGATGTGCTCACTCCCGACGGAGAACCGGCTGCTTCCTATCCGCGCAATGTGCTGGCCCGCACTCTGGAGAAAGCTCGCGAGCGCGGCTTCACCTTTGTTGTGCATCCCGAAATGGAGTTCTACCTCTTCCGTTCGGCTGAACTGAGCGGCAAGGCCCCCGTGCCGGTCGACAGCGCCGGATATTTTGACCACGTCAACGGAGGCACCGCCAACGACTTCCGGCGCAGTGCAGTGCAGATGCTCGAATCCATGGGCATTTCTGTGGAGTTCTCACATCACGAAGCCGGCCCCGGGCAGAACGAGATCGACCTGCGCTACGCGGATGCGATGACCATGGCCGACAACGTCATGACGTTTAAGGCTGTTGTGAAAGAGGTCGCGATCTCCCAGGGCGTGCACGCGACGTTCATGCCCAAGCCGCTGGCTGATCAGCCCGGCAATGGGATGCACACGCATTTGTCGCTGTTCGAAGGCGAAGACAATGCATTCTTCGAAGCCGGCGCTGAATATCAGCTGTCGGCCACCGGCCGCCAGTTTGCGGCCGGCCTGCTGCACTACGCCCGTGATATCGCGGCGGTGACCAACCAGTACGTCAACTCCTACAAACGGCTGTGGACCGGGCACGAAGCCCCCTCCTACATCAGCTGGGGCAAAACCGGGACAGCCCTTGTGAGGGTTCCGCAGTACAAGTCCGGCAAGGAATCGTCTGCGCGCATCGAATACCGCGGCATGGATTCCTGCGCCAACCCCTATCTGGCCTATTCGGTGCTGTTGGCAGCGGGGCTCAAGGGCATTGAAGAGGGCATGGAGCTGCCACCGGAAGTTGAATACGACGTGTGGGATCTCAGCGGGCGCGAACGCAGCGCTATGGGCATTGAGCCTCTTCCGGCGAGTCTGTCGGAAGCCCTCCAGACCATGGAGAACAGCGAACTTGTCGCCGACACCCTCGGCGAAGAGGTGTTCGACTTCTACCTGCGCGACAAAGCACGGGAATGGACGGAGTACCGCGCTCAGGTGACGGCCTACGAACTCGATGAGCTCTACACGAGAACATGATCCGGCGGTTCGATCTGGGCAGGCGGCAGGATCCCACTCGTACGCGGCGCGGAAAGTTCGACGCTCGCTTTGAGCGCTTTCTCTCCCAGTTCTGTGAACTGACCGGGCTCGAAGGGCGCGAATCCGCGGTGCGGGAGTTCGCCCGGTTCACGGGTGACCCCGGTTCGGTTTCACTGGGTTTGGTGCGGGTTGCCGAAGCGGCAGCTGACAATGAGGTCGATCTCGGTGCGCTCCTGCGAGAGTCTCAACACCTTCTTGACAGGCTTGTTCGCCTTGCGGGGAGTTCTGAAGCCTGTATTGACCACATTGTCCGGTGGCCCGACTCGCTGCGCCTGCTGGCCCGTGACGAAGACTTCCTGCTTTCTCAGCGCCGACGCGAGGTGCGCGGACGCATTGCCCGTTCGGTGTATGACGCCGATGGCCAACTGCTCTTAGGCGAAGACGGCAGAACAGCGCTGCGCCGGGCCTACCGGGACGAACTGATTCAGCTGACAGCCGCTGACCTCGGCAATCCGGAGCCGACCGCGGTCTACGACGCCGTCAGCAGGACGCTTACGGAAATGGCCGAAGGAGCGCTCATAGCCGCCCACGACATCGCCGCGGCGGAGTCAATGCCCGACGGATGCGCTGAACTGTCCGTCATCGCCATGGGCAAATGCGGTGCCCGTGAACTCAACTACGTGTCCGACGTCGACGTAGTCTTCGCCTTCAGCCCCGGGCCCACAGCGGCAGGCGAAGAGGCCGAACGCGCCCGCAGCTGCGCCTCGTCAGCGGCCCTGCGGATCATTGACCTCATATCAGCCGCCGCCGCAGAGCCGGCCCTATGGGAAGTCGACGCAGCGCTGCGCCCGGAGGGCAAAGCGGGGGCCCTTGTGCGCACCGTTGACGAGTTCGAGAACTACTACAGCGAAATTGCCGAAAACTGGGAGTTTCAGGCGCTGTTCAAAGCCCGCCCGGTCGCCGGTTCGGAACAGCTGGGCCAGCAGTGGGCCGAGGCGTGTCTGCCGCAGGTGTGGAGTGCTGCCCATCGCGACGACTTCATCCCGGAAGTTCGCGCTATGCGCCGCAGAGTTGTCGACCTCATTGATCGGTCCGAAGCTGACCGGCAGCTCAAGCTGGGGCCCGGCGGCCTGCGCGATGTTGAGTTCTCCGCCCAGCTGCTCCAGTTGGTGCACGGCACAGAAGACCGCGACATTCGAGAACCGAACACGCTCGAAGCGCTGCGCAGCCTAGAGCGCGGCGGCTACCTATCAGGAGAAGACGCCGCTGTGCTGGAAGAGGCGTACTCGTTCATGCGGGTGGTTGAACATCGTCTGCAGATTCCGCGCATGCGACGGGCCGCTGTTCTTCCAGATAGTCCAGAGGATCTGCGGGAACTGGCTCGCATGGTCTACCCGACGGGAGACCGTTCCGAGCTTCGGCTCAAACGCGAGCGCGACGACTACTCCAGACGAGTGCGGGCTCTGCACGAACAGGTCTTCTACCGCCCGATTCTCGATGCGGCGGTTGGCAGCGGCGCCGTGAGATTGCTGCCGGAGAAGGCTGCTGAAAGCCGCCTGCGCGCTTTCGGCTTTGTCGATCCGCGGTCGGCTATGCGCCACATTCACGACCTCTCCGCCGGAGTCAGCCGGGCCTCCCGCGTGCACCGGCAGGTTCTGCCGGCCATGCTCAGCTGGCTGTCAGAAGGTGTGGATCCGGATTCGGGTCTGCTCGCCTACCGCAGGCTGTCAGAACAGCTCGGCACATCTACGTGGTACCTCAAGCTGCTGCGCGATTCCGGTCAGGGCGCAGAAGCTCTTGCCCGGGTGCTGTCGCTGTCGCAGTACGCCACATCACACATCATGCACTACCACGGCTCCGTGCGGTGGCTTGCCGACCAGGACATGCTTCAGCCGACTCCGCTTGAATCGCTGCGCCAGGAGATGTCGGAACTCGTCGGCCGGGGCAGGGGAGTGCCGGGCGTGCGCGCCGTCCACGGGCGAGAAAAGCTCAGAATCATCCTCGCGGACATTCTCGAGGTGATCCCCCGCAGTTCAGTTCCGCAGGCTCTGTCTGATGTGATGAGTGCAGCTGTAGAAGCTGCCCTGCTGTCGGTGCGGCGTGAGCTCGACACTGAACACCGGCTGTACGACTATGATTTCGCGATAATCGCAATGGGTCGACTGGGAGGCAGGGAGATCGGCGTGTTCTCCGATGCCGACGTGTGCTTTGTCTACCGCCCGGCAAACACAATGGGCGATGACGACCGCGAGGCACTGGCCAAGCACGCCCGGCGGGTGGCACTCGGACTGACCTCCGCTCTCAAAAGCCCACAGCAGGACCCCGCCATCGAACTCGATGCCGACTTGCGGCCCGAGGGGCGCAGCGGCCCCTATGTGCGAACCCTCGAGTCCTACCGGCGCTACTACAGTGCGTGGAGTGAACCGTGGGAGGCCCAGGCTCTGCTGCGAGCCCGCCCGATTGCCGGCGACGAAGAGCTCATGAACGACTATGTCGACATGATCAACCCCCTGCGCTATCCGGAGAGTCTGCCGCAGCGATCTGTTATGCAGGTGCGTCGGCTCAAAGCGCGCATGGAAGACGAACGACTGCCGCGGGGAGCTGACCGGCGTCAGCACGTCAAACTGGGAACCGGGGGACTGAGCGACGTCGAATGGACCGTGCAGCTCCTGCAGCTGCAGCACGGGGCTGAGTTCTCAGGACTGCGCACGACTTCGACCCTGCCGGCTCTGCGCACTGCCCGAGATGAAGGTCTCATCGGCGCTTCCGAGCACGAAATACTGAGAACCGCTTGGCTTATGGCAACGGAAGTGCGCAACGCCATCACGCTGCACCGCGGCAAACCCAGCGACAGTCTGCCCAGCGACATTCGCGAACTCGAAGCTGCGGCCAGGCTCATGGGATATCCGCAGGGCAGCGCACAGCAGCTCGTCGATGACTATCTGCGGGTGACGCGTTGGGCGCGCTCGACGATGGAAGTCATCTTCTACGGAGACGATCCGGCAGACTAGCAGTCGGATCGACCAGCAGAACGTCAAGGGCCCGGTTTCTGCCGGGCCCTTGACGTTCAGCGATGAAGATCAGAGATCAAAGTAGAGTTCGAATTCCGTCGGCGTCGGACGAAGACGCGCAACCTCGATTTCGTTTTCATACTTGTAGTCGATCCAGGTCTCGATGAGGTCCTGGGTGAAGACATCGCCTTCCATGAGGAACTCGTGGTCTTCTGCGAGAGCTTCGAGGGCGCTTTCGAGCGAGTTCGGCACCATCTTGATGTTCTCGGTTTCCTCCGGAGGAAGCTCGTAGAGATCCTTGTCAATCGGCTCCGGCGGTTCGATCCGGTTCTTGATCCCGTCGAGCCCTGCCATCAACTGAGCGGAGAATGACAGGTACGGGTTCGCCGATGGGTCGGGAGCTCGGAACTCGAGGCGCTTGGCCTTCGGCGAGGAACCGGTGATCGGAATGCGGATGGCCGCAGAGCGGTTGCGGGCAGAGTACACCAGGTTGATCGGCGCCTCGAAACCGCGGACCAGACGGCGGTAGGAGTTCATGGTCGGGTTGGTGAACGCGAGAACAGCGCCGGCGTGCTCAATGAGTCCGCCGATGTACCAGCGGGCAAGATCCGACAGCCCAGCGTAGCCGGTTTCGTCGTAGAACAGCGGCTTGCCGTCCTTCCACAGCGACTGGTGGCAGTGCATACCAGCACCGGCGTCGCCCAGCAGCGGACGGGGCATGAACGTGGCGGTTTTGTTGTTTGCCGCGGCAACGTTCTTGATGACGTACTTGAAGTCCAGCAGCTGATCCCCGGCCTTCTTCAGCGTGTCGAACTTGTAGTTGATCTCCTGCTGACCCGCTGTCGCGGTTTCGTGGTGAGCCCGCTCCATTTCGAAACCGATCTGCTCCAGCGTCAACGACATTTCGTCGCGGATGTCTGCGAACTTATCGCGCGGGGGAACGGGGAAGTAGCCGCTGGTGTGCGGGGTTTTGTAGCCGAGGTTGTGGCCGTCTTCCTTAGCTCCGGTGTTCCAAGCGGCTTCGAGCGAGTCGATTTCGTAGAAGCTGGTGCGCGTCGAGTTTTCGTATCGGATCGAGTCAAAGAGGTAGAACTCCGCTTCGGCCCCAATGAAAGCCGTGTCGGCAATGCCCGTCGACTTCAGGTAGGCCTCGGCCTTTGCAGCAACCTGGCGGGGATCGCGCGAATAGGGCTCGTTCGTGAACGGGTCGACGATCGAGTGGATGACCACGAGGGTTTTGGCTTTGCGAAACGGATCGATGTAGGCGCTCGTCACGTCCGGAATGAGCTTCATGTCGGATTCGTGAATCGACTGGAAGCCGCGGATAGAAGAACCGTCGAAGAGCAGACCCTCCTCAATCACATCTTCCGTGTACGCCTTGCCGGGAAGATTGAAGTGCTGTACTACGCCGGGAAGATCGCAGAATCGGATGTCGACGAAATCGATCTCGTTGTCGCGGATATACGAAACGAGCTCGCTTGCGGTGGAAAACAACTTTTCTCCTGTATTGAGTCGTCGCGACGGTGCGGTGCTGGCCGCCGGTGTCTTCATTTTAGCGGCTACACTCGTTTCCGTGTTCGACAGAGACAGTTTAGGTTCTTGGCTTCAGGGCCCGAAGCTCGAAGAGGGGACATACGCCGGGCAGCGTCTCGGGCTTCCCAAAACCGGGCCGGGATCAACCGCATCTTTGATTCGCAGGGTGGGAAGTCTCCTCATCGACTGGGCCCTGTGTGTTCTCATCGCGCAGTGGCTTGCGCCTGATTTCATGTTTGCACCGCACTTGATCTTCGTGATCGAATCGCTGCTGCTGCAGTCTCTGCTGGGATACACGGTCGGCCAGCGGATCTGCGGTGTGCGCATCATCAACCGCACAGGACGGCGCCCGAACCCGCTGCGTCTGCTCGTCCGGATCGCACTGCAGCTGCTCATCATTCCCGGTCTTCTGTACAACCCTGACAATCGGGGACTGCATGACCTTGCAGCGGACACAGCGGTCGTGCGCATCTGACCAACAGAAAACACAGAGCCCTGCTGCGTCGGTCGTGGTCGCATGCCCACCCGTCCGCTTCTCGGACGAGCAATGCATTCGGTCGGCTGCGACCGCTGCGAAACGTGCGGGCATACAAAAGCGCCGACCTTCCGGTCGGCGCTTTCAATGTGTTCAGAATCAGCGTCCCCGCAGCGCTCGGCGGTTCGGCCGTGCCCGGTTGGGGTCCATGCCCTTGGGAATCGGCTGGTTCGTCGTCATGGTGCCCAGCGCTGCCAGACGCTTGCGCACCTGCAGCACTTCGGCCTTCGTCAAGGTCTTCGGCAGCTTGTACACGCTCGAAACCAGCCGGTTCATGGGAACCTGATTCTTGCCCTCGCCGCCCTGGATGACATGGACGGGAACGGAAGGCAGAATGCGCTCGTGTCGCTTCTGCTCCTTGGCAAGCAGCTTGGCAACACGGCCAGTCGGCCCTTCAGATACCAAGACGACTCCGCCTCGGCCGGTGGCGCGGAATACCAGGTCCTTGGTGCGCGGGTCTCCGGCGACCGGCTGGTCGTCAGCCAGCCAGCTGCGTCGTACGGTATTGAGCACCGCGCCATAGGCGCCGGGCTGGTCTTTCATTTCGGCAAAAGCCGCAGTTTCGGCGTAACGGCCGAGAATGAAGATTGCGAGAGTCAAACCGCCCAGCAGACCGATGATGGTCCACAGCCACACCGGCGGCAACAGGAAGAAGCCCACCAGGAAGCCAACGCCGCCCAACCCCAGAATCGCGGCGAGCATGAGCCACGGCACAGCGGGGAAGTGTTTGCGGGCAAGTTTGAAGACCTGACGCATCTGGCCGATGCGGCCGGGCTTCGAGGGGTCCTTGGGACGCCGACGGAACAGTCCGCGGCGGCGGGGTTCTTCAGTCTGAGACATTCTGCTTTTCTGCTTGTTTTCGGTCAGTGATCGCTCAATGGCGGGTCAGGAGAATTTTACCTCGTCGCCTGGACCAAAAGTATCCACCACCGCCTGTGCCTCCTGCCTGGCGGGAGCTTCGCTGTCCAGGTGGGCAAGATGCGCGGGGATTTCATCACCTCGGCGACGCATTGCCTGGGCCCACAGGCGACCCGCGCGGTAGGACGAACGGACGAGGGGCCCGGACATCACACCGGCGAAGCCGATTTCTTCGCCGATATCGCGCAGTTCGACAAAGTCCTGCGGCTTGACCCACCGGTCGATGGGGTGATGCAGGGCGCTGGGGCGCAGGTACTGAGTGATAGTCAGCAGGTCACACCCGGCTTCGTGCAGGTCCTTCATGGCTTCGACAACCTCGTCGTTTGTTTCGCCCATTCCGAGGATGAGGTTTGACTTCGTCACCAGACCGGCTTCGCGGGCCTTTGTGATGACCGACAGTGAGCGTTCGTAGCGGAAACCGGGGCGAATGCGCTTGAAGATGCGCGGAACGGTCTCAATGTTGTGGGCAAGTACTTCCGGACGGGACGAGAAGACCTCCGCCAGCTGATCATCATCGGAGTTGAAGTCCGGGATGAGCAGTTCAACACCGGTGCCGTTTCCGTCACCGTGGTCGATTTCGTGGATGAGCCGAACCGTCTCAGCGTACAGCCAAGCACCGCCGTCATCCAGGTCATCGCGCGCAACACCGGTGATCGTCGAATAGCGCAAGCCCATGGTCGCAACGGAGTCGGCAACGCGGCGCGGCTCGTCGGCGTCGAAGTCTGCCGGTTTGCCGGTGTCGATCTGGCAGAAGTCGCAGCGGCGCGTACACTGCTCGCCCCCGATGAGGAACGTGGCTTCGCGGTCCTCCCAACACTCGAAGATGTTGGGGCAGCCCGCTTCTTCGCACACGGTGTTCAGTCCGGCAGTGCGGACGAGCGACTTCAGCTGTGAGAACTCGGGACCGATCTTGGCCTTCGCCTTGATCCACTTCGGCTTGTCTTCAATGGGAGTCTGCGAGTTGCGAGCTTCCACTCGCAGCAGCTTGCGTCCTTCCGGGGCGATTGTCATGTCCTGGCCTTTCGTGGGGATCAGGCAGTGATGTGCTTATCCAGCAGCTCCAGCAGGCGCGGGGCCGCTTGCTCAGGAGTCGTCTGGCTGCCGGTTTCGATGGAAATGCTAGTGGCTGCAGCATCCGGAATGCCGCAGGGGACGATGTTTTCGAAGCCCGCAAGCTCGTTTGAGCAGTTCAGGGCCAGCCCGTGCATCGCCACACCGTTGTGGATGCGGATGCCGATGGCGAGGATCTTCCTGTCCGGTCCCGAACCGTCGGTGATCCACACACCGGAACGCCCCTCTACCTGCCGTGCGTTGATTCCGTATTCTGCGAGCAGTTCAATGCCGGCTCTTTCGATCTGATCGACGAACAGCCGTACTTCCTTCTGGTCATTGAGTCGGTAGATGGGGTAGACGACAAGCTGACCGGGACCGTGCCAGGTGATCTTTCCACCTCGGTCGATGTCGATGACTTCAGTGCCATCGCGGGGACGTTCGTGGTCTTGCGTGCGCTTGCCCGCGGTGTAGACGGGGGAGTGTTCCAGCACGAGGAAAGTCGAGCTCTTCTTGCCGTCGACAACATCAGCGTGAGTCCGGCGTTGGATTTCCAGCGCTTCGGTGTAGTCGACGAAGTTGGGTGCGAAACCCAGATGTTCGATTTTCCAAGCCATCCTATGACCATAAGCCCAGTGAGGGCGAAGCGGCAAAAGCGCTTCAAGAGTTATCCACAGATTGTGGTTTGGGGGTTCCGCTAAGCCTGCCCACATGGTCGAATTCTTGGCTAAGGAGGCTGATATGCAGGACTGCGAGTGGATCTACGATGCTGAGGTTCGTCCCGGACTGTGGCGCGTGTTCAATGCGCGGGAAGTCAAATGGTTTGTTCCGTCAGCAAAGACATCCAACGGTGACGGACTGCCGGTGTCGGTCCTTGGCCCGGATATGCACAGCGTTGACGGCCTGCTGATCCCCAGATACCGCGGCGGGATGCTCGAAGACGCAGTGCTCGGCCTGGCACCCCTGAAGGCTGAGGAACTGGTCTGTCTGCTGCGCGGTGCGATCGAGGCCGCCGGCGGGCAGCTGGGCAATGTGCCCATCTCGAGGTCGAACCTGGCACTTGACGACGACGGAACGGTCGCCGTGCTGCCGGGCATCGACATTGCCGAAGGTGAATCAGAAGCGCGAGAACTGGGCGAACTGCTCTATGCGGCTGCGCAGGGTGCGGAATTCGAAGAGACCGCGGTGCCGTTGAAGAATCGCGAAAGCGGTCTTCCCGCCGACCTTGTTGAACTCATTGATCTGCTGTTGTTGGACAGCGATTCCAGAAACCCCTCCCGTGCCCACATGCTGGCGGCGGTCAATGACCACACTGCCTCTGACAGGCTGCCTTTCTATCCGGGCGAACCGGGTGTGCCCCTCAACGACGCGCCAACTGCTGGCCTGCGGCCCATCACAGCGGCTGCGCCCAATCAGCACAATCCGCCCGGAGCAGGAAAAGGGGCGAAGTCTGGACAAGCCCTCGGAGACAGTGCAATAGCGACTCTCCGTGGGAGCAAGGCGAACACGCGCGAAAGAAGCAGAGGTGCTGGTGCTGAGCGCCGTGGCCGAGAAGTCGACAGGGGAAAGCGCAAGAGCGGCAGCAGACACAGGGACCGACCCATGGCTGTGTTTGCCACGATGACCAGCCGACAACTGCGGGTTGCCGCTGTCGGCGCGGCTGCAGTCGTGGCGCTTGGCACCGGCATCGTGTTCATCGTCGGCGGCTCCCAGCCTGAGACGACGCAGCCGACAGCCGTGGGTGAGCACAAAGCAGAAGGTGACGAACCCCGCAGTCCCAATGCTGCGGAAAACGCACCAGAAGAGCCAGCCGCACACGAAGAGAACGCGAATAAGACCCCCGAAGCTCAGGCAGACGGTCCTTGCGAAGGCTTCGAAGCGTTGACCCAGGCACGAGCGGCTGCGTTTGCTGCAGGAAAACCATCCGACCTGACAGGCCTGACAGTTCCCGGCTCGAAGGCTGCGAAAGCAGATGCGGCATCCGCACAGCAGCCAACACAGCCCATGGAGGTGACAATGAACGTCACCGAGTGTGAAGTTGAGCACGGCAGCACCGAAGCTGCAACAGTTCGCGCAGTCGTCACTGCAGAAGCCGACGGCTCCGCGGTCCCCGAAGCCCGCATCCGCGTGAGCCTGGAAAAGCACGATGGTAAGTGGAAAGTCAGCCGCACAGAAGAAGCGTCGGACGGGCACGACTGATCTGCAGCCTCCACCCTTTGTCGTCGACGGCCAAAGCAAACAGCGCCCGCGGACGAATCCGCGGGCGCTGTTTGATCAGAGTCGATCAGAGGTCGAGATCAGCCTCAAACGAACCCTGCTCAAGGCGGTTCTTAATCGCCTTGAGGAAACGACCGGCATCTGCGCCGTCAACCAGTTCGTGGTTGTAGGTCAGCGGCAGGTACACCATGTCGCGGATTGCAACTGCCTCGGCACCGTCTTCGGTCGTGATGACTTCCGGACGGCGCTTGATGGCACCGGTGCCGAGAATGCCGACCTCGGGGTGGTTGATGATCGGCGTGTCGAACAGCGCACCGAACGAACCGATGTTCGTGATCGTAAACGTGCCGCCGGACAGCAGCTCGGGGCTGATCTTACCGTCCCGAGTCTTCGATGCGACATCGTCGATAGCCTTAGCCAGACCGGCAATCGACAGGTCACCGGCGTTCTTGACGACAGGAACCAGCAGGCCTCGTTCAGTGTCGACCGCGATGCCGAGGTTCTCTGAGTCGGGGTACGAGATTTCTCCTGCTTCGACATCGAACGTGGCATTGACGCGCGGGTATGCCTGCAGGGCCTCTGCGACAGCCTTGGCGAAGAACGGCAGGAAGGTGAGCTTAACGCCGTGCTTCTGCTGGAATTCGTCCTTCTTGGCCTTGCGGAGGGCAGCCACGGCAGTCATATCGACTTCCGTCACCTGCGTGAGCTGAGCGGAGTTCTGCAGCGATTCGCGCATGCGCTGTGCAATCGTACGGCGAATGCGCGATGCCTTCTGCGTGGTTCCGCGCAGCTTCTTGGCTTCTTCGGAAACCTCGATGACAAACGGCTCGCGGTCGGCAGGAGCGCTCGAAGCGGGAGCAGGCGCACTGCTGGTGCTCTGCGCAGCGAGGACGTCCTGCTTGCGGATGCGGCCGCCGACTCCCGAACCGCGCACGGCGGACAGGTCAACGGCGTTTTCGCGTGCGAGCTTGCGCACAAGCGGGGTGACGTAGGGCGCCTGGCCCGACGTCACAGTCTGTGCGGCCGAAGAAGCGGACTCACCCGAGCGGCTTGGTGCGCTGCTGGACTCTCCAGCGGCCTGCTTGGCTGCGGCAGCCTGAGCCTCTTCGTCGGAAGAAGATGATTCTGCAGCGGCGGAATCCTTCTTGGGCTCTTCCTTCGAAAGGTCCTTTTCGGATTCTTCGATGGCTTCTTCTTCAACATCGGCTTCAGCTTCGGCAGCCTGGTCGGCGTCCTCAGAGTCGTCCTTCTTCTCAGCAGGAGCCGGGGCGTCGCCGTCGCCGATGCGTGCCAGGGGCGCGCCAACTTCAACGTCTTCATCCTCTTCTGCAAGAAGCTCCAGCACAGTTCCCGCAATCGGGCTGGGGATTTCAGTGTCAACCTTGTCAGTCGACACCTCGAGAAGCGGTTCGTCGACCTCGACGGTGTCGCCGACTTCCTTCAGCCAGCGGGTGACGGTGCCTTCCGTCACCGATTCGCCGAGAGCCGGCATCTTTACGGTGTTGGCCATTGTGTCAGTCTCCCTATGGCTCGATCAGCGGAAGTGCAGCGGTTTGCCGGCGAGTGCCAGCGCTGCTTCGCCGATGGCTTCGTTCTGGGTTGGGTGTCCGTGGATGAGTGATGCGACCTCTTCGGGGAAGGCCTCCCAGTTCACAATGAGCTGGGCTTCGCCGGCCTGCTCGGACAGGCGAGCGCCAAGTCCGTGAACGCCGACGATGGGGCCGTCCTTTTCGCGGATGATCTTGATGAATCCCTGCGTGTTGAGGATGGCCGACTTCGCGTTGCCCGCAAGCGGGAACTCGACCTTTTCGATCTGGTCTTCTCCGTACTTTTCAGCGGCCTTCTTTTCGGTCAGCCCGACAGAGAAGATTTCGGGGTCGCAGTAGGTGATGCGCGGAACGCCGGTTTCATCCAGCGGTGCTGGGCTCTTGCCGGCGATCTCTTCGGCGATGAAGATGCCGTGTGCAAAGGAGCGGTGGGCAAGCTGCAGGCCGGGAACGATGTCGCCGGCGGCGTAGATGTTGCCGACACCGGTGTGCAGGCGGTCGTCGGTGATGACGAAGCCCCTGTCGAGCTTGACACCCTGATCTTCAAAGCCGAAGCCTTCGGTCACGGGGCCGCGGCCAACAGCCACCAGAAGCACTTCGGCTTCCAGCTCAGTGCCGTCTTCGAGAGAGACCTTGACACCGTCGGCGGTCTGTTCGACCTCCTTGAAGAAGACACCGAGCTTCTGCTTGATCTTGCGCTTCTTGAATGCGCGTTCAAGACCCTTCGACACGGAGGCGTCTTCGTTGGCGACGAGGTTCGGAAGTCCTTCGACGATCGTGACGTCGGACCCGAAAGAGTTCCAGATGCTTGCGAACTCAACGCCGATCACGCCGCCGCCGAGCACGATTGCGGACTTGGGAACGCGGTCAAGGTTGAGAGCTTCGGTGCTGGTGAGGACATTTCCGCCGATTTCGATGCCAAGCGTGCGCGATGTCGAACCGGTGGCCAGAACGATGTTCTTGCCCTTGAGTTCGACGTCGCCGTCGTCGGTTGAGACGGTGACCGTGTCCTTGCCGGTCAGCTTGCCTTCGCCGATGACGGTGTCGATTCCGGCCATTTTGATCAGGCCCTGAAGGCCCTTGTGGTTTTTGTCGGTGATGCCGCTCTTGAACTTCAGAACGTCGTCGACGTTGATGTTGTTGAGAGTGGCATCGATGCCGAACACGCTTGCTTCGCGCGTGGCGTCTGCGACTTCGGCAACGTGGAGGAGGGCCTTGGTGGGGACGCAGCCGCGGTGAAGGCAGGTGCCTCCGACCTTGTCGCGCTCAATGAGAGCGACCTTCATGTCAAGCTGCGTCGCGCGGAGAGCCGCGGCGTAGCCGGCTGTGCCACCGCCGAGAACGATGAGGTCGTAGTTGTTTTGCGAATCGCTCACGAAATGTGCTCCTAGCAAAATGGTCGGTTGAGGACCGCTGTGGCGGCTGGTCCTATCTTTTCACTTAATTCCCATAAAGTCCCGCAGCGCTCAGACAGTGTGATCACCGTCAAACCGGGGACCGCTGTGTTCAGGTGAGGTTTTCAGCTACCTGGACCAGGGTGCGCACGGGTACGCCGGTGCCTTCGGCCGGGGTGTAGCCCCACGGGGATTCCGAGTTGAACGACGGGCCTGCGATGTCGATGTGCGCCCAGTCTTGTTCTTCCGCGATGAACTCCTGAAGGAACACCCCGGCGCTGAGCATCCCGCCGGGGCGCTTGCCGGCGTTTTTGATGTCGGCGGTCTCGGAATCGAAATAGCTCAGGAGCTCTTCCGGGAACGGCATGGGCCACATGGCTTCGCCGGTCTTCTCAGATGCCAGGACAACGGCGTTGCGGGCCTGTGCCCGGCCCATGACGCCGGAGGTGCGGTTGCCCAGAGCGACGATCTGTGCGCCGGTGAGGGTTGCGATGTCGATGATGAGGTCGGGGTTTTCATTGCCTGCGGCTACGAGAGCGTCAGCCAGGACCAGGCGGCCTTCCGCGTCGGTGTTGGTCACTTCAACGGTCTTGCCGCCGTAGATGGTGATGACGTCGCTGGGGCGCTGTGCTTGCGAGCCCGGCATGTTCTCGGCCATTGCAAGCCACGCGGTGACTTTGACCGGCAGCTGCAGACGCGCAATCGTGATGATCGCCTGCGCTGCCGCGGCGGCTCCGCCCATGTCTGACTTCATGTCTTCCATACTCGCGGCCGGCTTGAGTGAAATGCCGCCGGAATCGAAGGTGATTCCCTTCCCGACGAGCGCGAGGTGCTTCGACGCACGGCGCGGTAGGTACTCGAGCTTGACAAGGCGGGGGCCGCGCTTGGATCCGCGGCCGACACCGATGAGCCCGCCGAAGCCCTCGGCCTCAAGCTTTGCGGGGTCCCACACGGTCGCCTTGATCTTTTCGGCCTTTGCCTGTTTCACGACCTCCGCGGCGAATGTTTCGGGGTAGAGGTCCAGGGGAGGCTGATTGACAAAATCACGGGCACCGCAGGTGCCGCGGGCAATGACTGTTCCCCGTTCAACAGCCTTCAGATTGGACTTCGCCGTGAGCACCTCGATGCCGGCAACGAGAGTCTTGGCCTTGTCTTCGGAGCGGTAGGCGCTGTAGCGGTAGGCGCCGAGTACGGCGCCCGTGGCAACCGCCTCGGCGGCTGCGGCATCCGGGCTCGGCAGGGCGACGGCGACAGAGCGCGCCTTCGTGATGCTGCGCAGAGCCGAACCGGCAGCACGACGCAGAGAATCGAGAGCAGCGTCGGCCTTGGCCGAATCGGTCAGGTCGGCGGGGGAGAAAGAGCCGAGCCCAGCGAACACGACAGAGTCTGCAGTGAAGCCGGCAGGTGCGGGTACGCGCTCCGTCGAGTCGAGGCGACCGGAGGCGTCGACGCTGACTGCGGCCTTTTCGAGGTCCTTGGCGAGTGCGGGCTTGAGGTCTTCTGCCAGGATCGTGCCTTCGGCAGTCAGTCCGACAACCAGCACATCGGCTTTGGCCTTGTGGGCGGCCGCGGCGCGTCCGACTGCGGATGGAATCGACTGGGTCATGCGAAACCTTTCTTCTGCTGTCACTTGTTCCCACGCGTGCCAGGCGGTAAAGATGGCTCTATGTACAAAGCCCTCTACCGCTCAGTTCTTGTCCGCTCTGATGCGGAGCTGGCGCACAGCGCGAGCTTCTCACTTCTAAACCTACTTGATTCTCTCCCCGGGGGCGGAGACCTCATCGGCTCTCTGTTCGGTGCGAGGCCCCAGCCGACCACCGTGATGGGGCTGAGCTTCCCCAACCGTTTGGGGTTGGCAGCCGGGTTCGACAAGAACGGCGTCGGAGTTCGGGCGATGTCTCGTCTGGGCTTCGGCCACATAGAGGTGGGCACCGTCACCGCGGAAAGCCAGCCGGGAAATCCGAAGAAGCGCCTGTTCCGTCTGGCGGAGTCTGAGGGCGTGCTCAACCGCATGGGCTTCAACAACGACGGATCAGAACAGGCGCAGCGCAATCTGCAGCGTGCTCGCCGACAGATTGCGGAGCTTCCCGAAAATCGCCGTCCCATCATCGGGGTCAACATCGGCAAGACGAAAACTGTTCCCCTGGAGCAGGCCGCTGAAGACTATCGGGTGTCTGCATCGCGGCTTGCGAAGTATGCCGACTACCTCGTGGTCAATGTCTCGTCGCCCAATACACCGGGCCTGCGGGACCTGCAGACGGTTGAGGCGCTGCGTCCGATCCTCACCGCGGTGCTTAACGAAACAGCGGCTGTTGATTCTTCTGACGTGCGGTCGAAGCTCGGACACGTTCCGGTCCTCGTCAAGATCGCACCTGACCTAGCCGATGACGATGTCCTGGCAGTGTGCGATCTCGCCTCAGGTATCGGTCTCGATGGGATCATCTGCACCAACACGGTTCTGGACCGCACGGTTCTGACCGGATCTGACCTGGAATTCGCCGAATCGGAAGCCGGCGGGATCTCGGGCGCTCCCGCTGCTGTGCGATCGTTTGAGGTTCTGCGCTTGGTTCGTTCGCGGGTGCCCGAGGGCATGACTGTCATCTCCGTCGGGGGAGTGCAGTCTCGGGCTGACTATCTCGCCAGAATTGCGGCAGGCGCCGACCTGGTTCAGGTGTACACGGGGCTCATTTACGAAGGGCCGCGTCTAGCTCAGATGATCCTCGGCCGCTGAAGACGGTTGCCTGAGTACCCTGCCCAGCACAGTCAGGGCCCGAAGACGGTCAGTTGGGGTACTCGCGTCGGCCGACGAGCGCGCGAGGAGTGCGGAGCATGCGCAGCTGAATGCTTCGCATCACCGCATAGAAAGTGTTGCCGCGCTGCAGGTTTTCGGCTCCGAACTTAGCCGACATCTTCTTCTTCAATGTGAAGTGCATGATGAAACCGTCCAGCACTACAAGGCCCAGAAGGACGTAGATGATGTAGGTCGAATAAGCCTGCACCTGCACGTTCTGAATGAACAGGCTCACCAGCAGGATGACTAGTGCAATCGGAATGAGCAGCTCTCCGAACGAGTAGCGAGCATCCACATAATCCCGGATATAGCGGCGCTGCGGGCCTGAATCACGTGCTGGCAGGTAGCGTTCATCGCCCTCCATCATCCGTTCGCGGATGTAGTTGCGCTCACGGCGCATTTCGGCGCGTGCCTCGGCTTTCGCCGCTTTGCGGTCTTCCGGTACGAGGGGTCGTCGGCGGGCCTGCTCCTGCTGGCGCCGGGACGGGGTGGGGCGGTTCTTCTTCGCCTCGGGGTCCCTGTGCTGCTCGTGGGCTTCTGGCTTGTCCGACATGACCTGGTTCGTCTCCTGACAGTGCTTGCCGCACGTGTGCTCCGTGCGGTGCTTTCGAGGGCTGTACGGCGCTAATAGTATCGGAGCATGACCATTTCTGAATCTTCACAGCGCGAATCCGCTGGACCCGAAGCTCTGCACGAGCGTCTGGACGCCATCTACTCGGATGTTCTCGAAGACCTCACCCGGCTGGTTGCAGTGCCGTCTGTTGCGTGGCCGAACGCCGATCCGCGGCACGTCGCCGATTCTGCTGCACTCACGGCTGAGCTTGCTGAGGAAGTCGGCTTCGACACGGTGGAAATCCTGCACGGTGCCAACTCTGATGGCAGCGAGGGCTACCCTGCCGTAGTAGCCCGCCGCGCGGCACCGGAAGGACAGCCCACGGTTCTGCTCTATGCCCACCACGACGTTCAGCCCGCAGGCGACAGGGACGACTGGGACACGAGCCCGTTCGAGCTGACCGTGAAGGGCGACCGCGCCTACGGGCGGGGCTCAGCAGATGACAAGGCGGGAATCCTCATTCACCTGACTGCGCTGAGGCTGCTGGCCGATGAACTCAACATCGGTGTGACGCTGTTTGTTGAAGGAGAAGAGGAAGCGGGATCACCAAGCTTCCGAGACTTCATTGAGCGCTACCGGGACCGTCTGGCTGCCGATGTCATCATCGTTGCCGATTCCGGCAACTGGGCGGAAGGCACACCTGCGCTGACCACGAGCCTGCGCGGCATGGCGTCGCTGGAATTCACGGTCAGAACAATGAAGCACTCCGTGCACTCGGGCATGTACGGGGGAGTGGCGCCGGATGCCCCGCTCGCTCTCATTCGCCTGCTCTCCAGCCTGCACCGCGAAGACGGTTCGCCTGCCGTTGAGGGGCTGGTCGCTTCCGAAGAAGTCGCAGTTGACTACAACGAGGACGACCTGCGTCGTGACTGTGGGGTTCTGCCCGACACACGGTTCATCGGCAAGGGCCCACTTGCTTCGCGTCTGTGGGCGCAGCCGGCCCTGACGATCATCGGCATTGACATGCCGAGTGTTGCAGACTCT
Source organism: Brevibacterium sp. Marseille-P9724 (assembly GCF_902500275.1). Taxonomy (NCBI): domain Bacteria; kingdom Bacillati; phylum Actinomycetota; class Actinomycetes; order Micrococcales; family Brevibacteriaceae; genus Brevibacterium; species Brevibacterium sp. Marseille-P9724. The sequence goes on from NZ_LR722990.1 coordinate 286,992, forward strand.
TCGAACACTCTGCACGCCCGTGCAGGAGCAAAGGTCTCCATGCGGCTGGCGCCGGGCCAGGACCCCGAAGACGCTTTGAACAGGCTTCGCGAACATCTTGAAGCTGATGCGCCCTTCGGCGCGCAGATCGAATTCGGCGCCTCTGAATACGGCAGCCCGTGGCGGGCAGACGAATCGGATCCGATTCTCGGAAAGGCACTGGAAGCGCTGACCGACGGGTTTGGGACAGAGGCCGTGAAGATGGGCTTGGGCGGGTCGATTCCGTTCATTGCAGACCTCCTCGATGTGTTTCCCAAAGCCTCGATCCTCGTCACCGGGATTGAGGATCCCGACACGCGAGCCCACAGCGCCAACGAGAGTCTCTATCTGCCCGATTTCAAACGGGCCATTGTGGCCGAAGCTCTTCTGCTCAGGCGTCTGGGGGAACAGGTCTGACTCTCCCGCCCCAGCGGCTCGGGGGAATACTATGCTTGCCTCAGCCGTTTTCACACGTATCGTAGGCTCTACCGACTAATTGGAGTGAATATGACTGTTGCAGAACAGGCGTCGCACGGAGTTGACCTTTCCACTGCGGCGGCAGACAAGGTGCGCAGCCTCCTCGAACAGGAAGGTCGCGACGATCTTCGCCTGCGTGTTGCTGTTCAGCCCGGAGGATGCTCCGGCCTGATTTATCAGCTGTACTTTGACGAACGCGTCCTCGACGGCGACGCCGTGCGTAGTTTCGACGGGGTCGAAGTCATCGTCGACCGTATGAGCGTTCCCTACCTTGACGGGTCCACCATCGACTTTTCAGACACCATCGAAAAGCAGGGCTTCACGATCGACAACCCCAACGCCGCAGGCTCGTGCGCCTGCGGTGACTCCTTCCACTGAAGCTTCGCAGCCAATGGGAATGGAACCGGCCGACCTCGCAGCTGTCTCGCCGCAGCTGGAGGTCGGCCAGATCATTTCTGCCTACCGAGCCGGGCTCTTTCCCATGGAGCTTGGACTGGAGGGCACGACCGGCTTCGGCTGGTGGTCTCCCAAACGGCGCGGCGTTCTTCTGCCCGGAAACCTCAAGATTTCCAAAAGCCTGCGCAAGTCAATGCGCCGTATGCGAATCACGTGGAACACCGCTTTCTGTGAAGTCCTGGAAGCCTGTGCCGACCCTACGCGCCCGGGGGCGTGGATCACCGATGAAATCAAAGCCGTCTATACGGAGCTGGCAGTCGCAGGCTGGATGAAGTCCGTCGATGTCTGGAACGGTGACGGCCGGCTCATCGGGGGTCTGTTCGGTCTGGATCTGGGCAGTGTTTTCGCTGGAGAATCGATGTTTCACAGGCAGACCGACGCGTCGAAAGCTGCGCTTGTCGGCCTCGTGGAGCACCTGGACCGCAGGTGCGCGGACGGGCAATGGCTTATCGATACGCAATGGTCGACGCCGCACTTGGAGACGCTCGGCGTGTCGGAAATTTCCGAGTCAGAGTATGCGCAAGCCCTAGAAATGCGGCTTTGAAGGATCGGCACACAGGATTTTCTCATGCAACGAGCAGGCGAGTATGAAATTCCACCCCCGTTAGCGGTAGGGTAGATGAGACAAAGTCAGAGTTGGGTGTCTCCCGGTGGCGAGCTGCGGATGTGAATAAGCAGTCAAACCGCTGGGAAGCATCCGTTAGGTATCCGAAAGGCTGCACGTGGATTCTCCGAACCAGTCAGCACGCAGGTCTCCGAAGGCCTGGGCGAAGAAAGCGGGCGTCGCAGGGGCGCTTGCCTCTTCCGCACTTCTGGCCGGCTGCTCCAACGGCGCTCCGGAGCTGGGCTTTCTGCCCGCCGCTTCTAAAGGCGCCACGTCACACACAGACGCGTACACCGCTCTGTGGACCGGAGGCTGGATTGCTGCTCTTGCCGTAGGCGCCATCACTTGGGGCCTGATGCTCTTCTGCATCATCGCGTACCGCCGTCGTAAGAACGACCGCGGACTGCCGGTGCAGCTGCAGTACAACATGCCCGTCGAAATCATGTACACGGTCATCCCGATCATGCTCGTTGTGGGCTTCTTCTTCCACAACATGGCGCTGTTCGACCAGACCACGAACGACAAGACGCCGGGCGAAGAAAAGATCGAAGTTGTCGGCAAGCAGTGGGCCTGGGACTTCAACTACACATCCCAGGACGTCCACTACGCAGGTGTTCAGGCAAACCTGGACGGTACGGAGAAGCCCGGCGAAGAAGCGCCGACGCTGTACCTGCCTGCGGACACGGATCTCGAAATCCAGCTCCGCTCGCGCGATGTCATTCACTCTTTCTGGGTTCCCGCGTTCCTTGAGAAGCGCGACATGACCCCGGGCCGTGTGGAGACCCTCCACCTCAAGGCTCTGAAAGAAGGCGAATACCTCGGCAAGTGTGCAGAGCTCTGCGGCGAATTCCACTCCGAGATGCTCTTCAACGTCAAGGTTGTGTCCAAGGACGAATACCTTGCCTACACCAAGGAGCTTCGCGAACAGGGCAACACCGGTGTGCTCGGCGAAGAATACGACCGTACGCACTGGTACTCCAACCCATACCAGAAAGAAGGTGCTGACAAATGACGGCGGTAGCTGATCGCCCCGTCGACCTCGGTGCTGCACCGAAGGTTCCGGTGAGTAAGGGCAAGGTCATAGTCAACTGGCTGACCTCCACCGACCACAAGACGATCGGGTACATGTACCTGATTGCGTCGTTCCTCTTCTTCTGCGTTGCCGGTGTTATGGCTGTGCTCATCCGTCTTGAGCTCTTTGCCCCCGGCATGCAGATCATCGAAACGAAGGAACAGTACAACCAGCTGTTCACCATGCACGGCACGCTCATGCTGCTGATGTTTGCTACGCCTCTGTTTGCAGGCTTCGCGAACGTCATCATGCCGCTGCAGATCGGTGCTCCCGACGTCGCGTTCCCGCGACTCAACGCCTTCGCGTTCTGGGTATTCCTCTTCGGCTCGCTCATCGCCTGCTCCGGGTTCCTCACCCCGCAGGGTGCCGCATCGTTCGGCTGGACGGCATACGCGCCGCTGAACAACACGACCTACACGCCTGGCTTGGGCGGTCACCTGTGGACTCTCGGCATTGCTTTCCAGGGCTTCGGCACGATCCTCGGTGCCGTGAACTTCATCACGACCGTGATCACGATGCGCGCACCGGGCATGACGATGTTCCGCCTGTCTGTGTTCTCCTGGAACGTTCTGATCACCGGTATCCTCGTTCTGATGGCGTTCCCGCCGTTGGCCGCTGCTCTGTTCGCAGTTGCCGCAGACCGCGTGCTCGGTGCACACGTCTTCAGCCCCGAGAACGGCGGACCGATTCTGTACCAGCACCTGTTCTGGTTCTTCGGCCACCCCGAGGTCTACGTGATTGCACTGCCGTTCTTCGGCATCGTGTCTGAGATCTTCCCGACCTTCAGCCGCAAGCCGATCTTCGGCTACAAGATGCTGGTCTACGCAACAATCGCAATTGCCGCTCTGTCGGTGACCGTTTGGGCACACCACATGTACGTGACCGGTGCTGTGATGCTCCCGTTCTTCGCGTTCATGACGATGCTCATCGCTGTCCCGACCGGTGTGAAGATCTTCAACTGGATCTTCACGATGTTCCGCGGTTCGCTCACCTTCGAAACTCCGATGCTGTGGTCGATCGGCTTCCTCGTCAGCTTCGTCTTCGGTGGTCTCACCGGCGTCGTTCTGGCAAGCCCGATCATGGACCAGCAGGTGTCTGACACCTACTTCGTTGTGGCTCACTTCCACTACGTGATCTTCGGTACCGTCGTCTTCGCGATGTTCGCCGGATTCTACTTCTGGTGGCCGAAGTTCACCGGCAAGATGCTCAACGAAACCCTCGGCAAGATCCACTTCTGGATTCTGTTCATCGGCTTCCACGGCACCTTCCTCATTCAGCACTGGCTTGGTGTTGAAGGCATGCCGCGTCGTTACGCCGACTACCTGCCGCAGGACAACATCACGTGGCAGAACCAGCTCTCGACCGTTGGCACGATTATTCTTGCGCTGTCGATGATCCCGTGGTTCTGGAACGTGTGGATCACTGCTCGTAAGGCACCGAAGGTTACGGTGAACGACCCGTGGGGCTACGGCGGTTCGCTCGAGTGGGCCACCTCGTGCCCGCCCCCGCGTCACAACTTCACATCGCTGCCGCGTATCCGCTCGGAGCGTCCTGCTTTTGATGCGAACCACCCGGAACTGCTTGAACTGGCAGGTCACCCGGCTGACGCCTACTCGCTGCCCGAAAGGAGCACCAAGTGAGAACCTCGGGTCTGATTATCGGAGCGGGAATCTTCTTCTTCATTCCCATTGCGTTTGTCTACGGCTACCTGACGGACTTTCAGGAACTGGTCGGTTTTCCCGCCATTGCACTTGTTGGTCTCATGTCGCTCATGATCGGCGGCTATGTGTACCTGCAGGATAAGCAGATGGGAAAGCACCCCCAGGATATTGATTCCGCTGAGATCAGCGACGAAGCCTACGAATACGGCTTCTACAGCCCCTGGAGCTGGTGGCCGCTGGCACTTGCTGCAGGCATCGGTCTCTGCTTCCTGGGAGTCGCTGTCGGCTGGTGGATTATTCCGTTCGGCGGTGTTCTTTGCCTGGTGGCTCTGATCGGACTTGTCTACGAGTACGACCGCGGCGATCACGTGCACTGATTAACTCTGACTGAAGCGCCTCCGTGCAATACGCACGGGGGCGCTTTGCTGTGTTCAGCTGCAGTAGGTACGCCGTCAACACCGCAGACAGTCTCAATTCTGATCCGCGGGCACTTCGAGACGACTGAAGCCAATATGCAACCCAAAAGGTGGCAGCACAGCACCTATAGGTCGCTTGAATCGGCTGAGCAGCGTCATTGTCCAGGTGGTGGGTGTGCATGTTCGCCCACGAGGCGTGTCCCGGACCGAGTAAGGCCAATGATGCAGCTCTGGCGAGTGGGTAGCAATCGGCGGCGGGGGAGCACACAAACGGAACGTTCAAGCTTGAAGTCCGGGAACTCGTTTCACCTTCGCCGGCGAGGGTCCTCGCAGCTGGCCCCCTCGCCGGGTCTTGTGGTCACATGTGCTGCTTCGCGTCAGGTTAAGCAACTGGCCCTACCGGGAGGGTGCTTCTATGGCTTTCGTTAAGCTGCTGGGGCTTGTTGCGTGGAGCGGGCTTTGCGGATATGAGGCTTTGCCGACGACTTCTGTGACGATACGCGCGGCTGTCCTGACCCCGATGCCTGGCATAGTAGAGGTCAGGACTTCGCTAAGAGGGTGGCAGGCGCGGTCCCAGTACCCGCTGGAGGGCAGGATGTATCTGTGTGAGCAGGACTGGCAGCCGATAGCGTACCCCGGTCAGCTGGGCTGCCAGATCGTCATCGAAGCCACACAGCATTGACAATTCGGCGATGTGTTCGTCCGCGACAGTGATCCCACGCAGTGTGTGGGGCATGGTGCGGGCTGCATCAGCGATGATGTAAGCATCCCGGGCATCCGTCTTCGCCTGGCCTGGATGAAGATCAGCGACACGGCGCTTGGTCAGCCCCGGCAGGTAGGCAACGGCAATCCCCATTTGTTGGCCTACCACAATGACTAACGCGCCAATGGTTGCAGGCTGGTCCACCACGACCAGCAGCTGATCATGCTTAGCTGCATCCGAACGAACCAGACTGGTCCCAGTGACAACACCCCCGGATCAAGAGCAACTGGGGCCAGACATCACGCCGGAACCAGCCGGTTCCCAGCACTGCCCTTCCTGACGGAAAGCAGTGATACCTAAAAGGTGGCGGGGGAGAGTAGCTTTCACTAGCTATGTCGACACGGGATGAGCTTCTGAAAGCATGGAAACTGGGTGTACTACCGGAGGTTAACCTGTCTGGCAGGAGCCGCGTGCACACGGATCGACACCGGCAAAGCAGAAGCCCCGCAGCCAACGTGGCTGCGGGGCTTCAAGCGCCTAGTGTCAGTTCAGCTTCTTGTTGTCGTCTGCCTTGACCTCTTCGTGGTCGTCGTGCGCGGCGTCAAGCTCAGCCTTCGTAACAGGGGCGACTCGGTCTTCGTAGAAGAACCGTGCAACACGTGCGCGGCGCTTCTCGGCCTTGGTGATAACACCGTCCTCGTGCGGCTGTGCGGGTACATAACCCGGAGCTTCGAAGGCGGTCAGCTTCCACAGCTTGTCTTCAGACAGCGGCTTGTGGCGTTCCTGGAACTCACCGTGCGGCAGGCGAATGATTTCACCGGACTCGAAACCGTGGAGAGCGATCTCGCGGTCCTTGCGCTGCAGGGCCAGGCAGATTCGCTTAGTCACGATGTAGCCGACAATCGGACCGAGGAAGAACAGTGCTCGGAAGATGTAGATCATGTCGTTGAGTGACATGTGGAAGAACACTGCGATGAGGTCACCCGAAGCGGCAGCCCAGAGATTCAGGTACCAGATGGCTGCTGCGACACCGAACGCGGTGCGCGTGGGGTTGTTGCGCGGGCGTTCGAGCACGTGGTGTTCGCGGGTGTCCTTGGTCAGCCATTGTTCGAAGAACGGCCAGATAATCATTCCAACGAACAGAACCCCGGTGGCAAGAAGCGCGGTGTTGATGTTGACGGAGATAGGGTAGCCGAAGACGTAGAACTCCATCCAACCTGGCATGATTCGGAGGAATCCGTCGAGCCAACCGATGTACCAGTCGGGCTGTGTACCAGCCGAAACGGGGGAGGGGTCGTACGGTCCGTAGTTCCAGATCGCGTTGATCGTGAACACACCGGAGATCAGGGCCAGCAGGCCGAAAATCATGAAGAAGAAGCCGCCGCCCTTCGCAGCGAAGGTGGGCAGAACGGGCTCGCCCACAACGTTGCGGTTGGTGTGGCCGGCTCCGGGCCACTGGGTGTGCTTGTGGATGACGACGAACATCAGGTGAGCGCCGATGAGTGCGATCAGCAGTGCGGGCACAACCATGATGTGCATCGAGTACAGACGCGAGACGATGTCTTCGCCCGGGAATTCGCCCCCGAACAGGAAGAACGAAATGTACGTTCCAACCAGCGGGATGGACTTCAGCAGACCGTCGATGATTCGCAGACCGTTACCGGACAGGAGGTCGTCCGGCAGCGAGTAGCCAGTGAAGCCGGCAGCCATGCCCATTGCAATCAGGCCGACACCGATGATCCAGTTGATTTCACGGGGCTTGCGGTAGGCGCCGGTGAAGAACACGCGCATAGCGTGGATCGAGAGAGCGGCCATGAACAGCAGAGCGGCCCAGTGGTGCATCTGGCGAATGAAGAGTCCGCCGCGGACCTCGAAGGAAATGTAGAGGGTCGAAGCGTAGGCCTCCGAGATCTGCACGCCCTTAAGAGGGACGAACGGACCTTCGTAGATCACGTGTCCCATAGCCGGGCGGAACCACAGCGTCAAGAATGTTCCTGTGAGGATCAGGATGATGAAGCTGTAGAGTGCGACCTCGCCGAGCATGAACGACCAGTGGCTCGGGAAGATCTTCCGGCCGAATTCTTTGACGGCCTTGGAAGCGCCGGTGCGGGACTCCACCCAGCGGCCACCGGCAATCAGTGCTTTGTTGTCAGTGAGTGTGTTGCTCATCAGGCGTCAGTCTCCCTCGTGTTGATCTCCCAGAAGGTCGGACCAACGGGCTCGCGGAAGTCGCTCTGGGCGACAAGGTAGCCTTCGCTGTCGACTTCGATCGGCAACTGCGGAAGCGGACGCTTAGCAGGGCCGAAGATGACCTTGCAGTGCTGAGTCACGTCGAACGTCGACTGGTGGCAGGGGCACAGCAGGTGGTGCGTCTGGTGCTCGTACAGAGCAACCGGGCAGCCGACGTGGGTGCAGATCTTGGAGTATGCAACTACTCCGTCAACGCCCCAGTCTTCCTTACCGGGTTCGGTGTTGAGCTCATCAGGGCTGATGCGCATAAGCAGAACCGCGGCCTTGGCCTTTTCGTTCAGCGGCTCTTCCGACTTGTGCATGCCTTCTGGCACAACGTGGTATGCAGAGCCGATGGTTACGTCAGCGAGCTTGATTGCGCGCTCTTCGCCCTCTCCGGGAACGCCGCCGGGGTCGAGGACCAGGCGGACACCCTTCTTCCACAGCGTGGTGAAGAGCTTGTCGCCGGGCAGCGGCCCAAGGTCGCGAAGGACGAGAACCGCGGGGAGGGGAGCGATCGCAACAGCTGCGATGAGCATGTTGCGCAGAAGCGGTCGGCGTGCAATGCCGGACTCTTCCTTCGCCTGATTGAGGATCTCCAGAGCGATGGCCTGGTCCTCTTCGGAACCGGCGATCGAGTGGCGCTCCTCAACGATTTCGGCGTCGGGCAGAAGCGTGCGTGCCCAGTGGACAATGCCGATGCCGAGGCCGAACAGTGCAGCCGCTGCGCCAAGTCCAAGCATGAGCGTTTGGAGACGCAGGCCTGCGTGTGTGGGTTCTTCTCCCTTGGGGCCGAAGAGGAAGAAGGAGACGATGAACCAGATGGTTCCGATCATCGACAGCAGGAACCACAGAGCGACCTGGCGCTCCGCTGCCTTCTCAGCCAGCGGTTCGGCATCGGTGATCCTGGGGTTGTGCTGCGGCAGGCCGGGGTTTTCAAACCCGTTCACCGGCTCAAGCTGGCCGGTGGTGCCGGTGTTGTGACTCGAGGTCATGTGCATCCTCGTCTAGTACTCGAAACGGATAAGGGCTTGGCTTACTTCGACCGGGCGGTGAGCCACACGGTGATGCCTATGACTGCGGACAGTCCGAAGAACCAGATGAAGAGACCTTCAGCAACCGGACCGAGAGCTCCGAGCTTGAAGCCTCCGGGAGAGGGCTTCTTGGTGTCTTCGATGTATGCGATGATGTCGCGCTTGTCTTCGGGGGTGAGGTTTGCGTCGTTGAAGATCGGCATGTTCTGCGGGCCGGTCTGCATTGCCTCGTAGAGGTGGCGCTCGGAAACCTCGCTGAGGTTCGGAGCGTACTTGCCTCGGGTCAGAGCGCCGCCCGCGCCGACGACGTTGTGGCACATAGCGCAATTGGTGCGGAAGAGACCGCCGCCGGCTGCAGCGTCGCCCTTGGAGGCATCGAGGTATTCAGCATCGGGAATTGCCGGGCCGGGACCGAGCGAGGCGACGTAGGCAGCCATGTTGTCGATCTCGTCCTGATTGAACTGCGGTGCCTTGACGGGGGCCTGGGGGCCGTGCATCTGGAGCGGCATGCGGCCTGTGCCAACCTGAAAGTCGACCGCGGATGCGCCCACGCCGATGAGGCTGGGTCCGTTTTCGGTGCCTTCGCCATTCATGCCGTGGCAGGTTGCGCAGTTCGTGACGAACAGCTTCTGACCGTCGTCGATCTGATCAGCGGAGTATTCGTCTGCGTTGGCATCGCTTCCGCCGGTGAACAGCGCGTATGCCCCTCCGGTGAACAGGAGTCCGACCAGCAGGAGAACAACGAGCGCCATGGGGTGCCGGCGGCGTTCTGCAAGAAACTTCACGAGTCTTGTCCTTTACTAAATTATCGCTGCGGGGTGTGCGGGGCGCCCGCTTACTGGAGCAGGTAGATGATTGCGAACAGAGCAACCCAAACGATGTCGACGAAATGCCAGTAGTAGGAGACACATACTGCAAACGTCGATTCGCGATGTCCGAAGCGCTTGGCACCGTAGGCACGTCCGATCACGAACAGGAACGCGATGAGACCGCCGATGACGTGCAGGCCGTGGAATCCGGTCGTCAGGTAGAAGACGGAGCCGTAGGCGTTCGAGTTGATTGCGACGCCTTCGGAGACGAGCGTGGCGTACTCCATGACCTGGCCGCCGACGAAGACCGAGCCGAGGAGGAACGAGAGGAAGTACCACTCGATCATGCCCCACTGTCCGATGGCGAACAGGCTCTTGCCCGCGGGGCGGCTGGGCTTGAAGCGCTCAGCGTGATGAACGCCGACCTGGCAGGTCACGGAGGACAGAACCAAAATCGAGGTGTTCACAAGCGCGAACGGGACTTCGAGCTTGGGTGTTTCCGCTGCCCACATGTCCGGGGCGACGGAGCGGATCGTGAAGTACATGGCGAAGAGCGCGGCGAAGAACATCAGCTCGCTCGCAAGCCACACGACGAAGCCGATGGTCGTCGTGTTCGGCCTGCTGATCACGGGATGAACCGGCGCTGTTTGAGATGAAGCTGCAGTTGACACACCCCGATTATTACTCAGTCCGCAGGTGAATTTCATCTTTCACTCAGGATTCACTCATTGATTGAGACTTCAATGCCCGCGTTTCGGCTAGTTGGCGCGGTTCTTTTATTTTTTCCCGGTGATGCCGACGTGCCGGCCCTGCGTGTCGAACTACTGTGATGTGGGCTACTGTTCTGCTTGTCGGAGTCATCTTCCTTCTCATTCTGCGCTTTTGCCCTGCGGGTCTTCTCGCAAGGCGATTCTTCGCCCCAGGGCAAAGCCCGCAACTTCATCTGCACAGTTCACTCCGGCATGGGTCGTAGGCGCTGCCCCGAAGTCTGGGCCGAGCGCTGTCTGGCCGCGCCGCCCAGATAAACTGGCCGGGCTTGCCGTGTCGCACACTCGTCCATCAGAAAGGCTCAGCTATGACCGTTCCCTTCACCGCTTACGAAAGCAGCGTCATGAAGGATGTACGCGACTGGTCGGACCTCATCGTCGGTCTCATGGACCACCGCCACATGGACGGTGCGACTGCGGCATGGGCGATGGATCAGATCATGTCCGGCGATGTTCCGGATGTCACCATGGCCGCGTTCCTTGTTGCTCACCACGGCAAGGGCGAAACCGTCGAAGAGATTACGGGCCTTGTGTCGGCGATGATGGAACACGCCGTTTCCATTGACGGCCTCACCGGCTATGTCGACATCGTCGGCACTGGCGGCGACCGCGCCAAGACAGTCAACATCTCATCAACCGCCTCGTTCGTCATCGCCGGAGCCGGGGTTCCGGTTGCTAAACACGGAAACCGGGCCACCTCGTCGGCATCAGGGTCGGCTGACGTCTTTGAACACCTCGGTCTGGCGCTCGACCTGACGCCAGAGCAGACGGCGGCACTGGCCGACAAAGTCGGGATGGCGTTTCTGTTTGCCAACGTCTACCACCCGTCTATGCGCTTCATTGCGCCCGTGCGCAAGAAGATCGCGGTGCCCAGCGCCTTCAACATCCTCGGGCCTCTTGCAAATCCAGCAGGGACCCGGTCAACTGCCATCGGCGTGTCGGATCCCGCTATGGCGCCTCTTATAGCCGGGGTGCTCGCTGAACGCGGAGATTCGGCACTTGTCTTCCGTTCGCAGGACGGTTTGGACGAACTGTCGAACACCGCGGTCAATGACGTGTGGGAAGTCCGCGACGGACAGATTGAGCATTCGGTCTTCGATGCGACGTCGCTTGGCATAGCTCGGGTGACGAAGGACGACCTGCGAGGTGGGGACCCCGCTTACAACGCTTCCGTTATTCGCCGCACACTCGACGGTGAAACCGGTCCGGTGCGCGATGCCGTACTCCTCAACGCTGCCGCTGCTCTTGTGGCCGCCTCTGCGGATGCCGAGGGGCCGCTTGCCGACCGCTTGGCCAGTCAGTTCCAGCGGGCTCAGGAAGCGCTTGACGCTGGCAAAGCCTCTGCAAAGCTCGACCAGCTGGTAGAAGAGTCAGTCACCGCGTCTGCGTGAGTAGAAGAGTCAATCACCGCGTCTGCGTGAGCCGAGCCGCGCAGAGGCAAAGCCGAAGCCCGTGCGCGGCAGCGCCAGCGGTGCCGTCGAGCTGATGAGCACAGTGCCTTCGCCGTAGAGCCACGCCGACAAGATTGTGTGCTCTTCGAGAAGCGTTGGGTATTCGGGTTCAACGTGGGCAGCTGTTGCCTCCATTTCCCGAGCGGTGCTGAGCACAGCTGAGGCCTTCGCGGCGGTTTCGGATGCGGCCAGCCGCCCCCAGCGGATGAGGACGATCTCCCAGCTTCCGTTCGGCTGCGGGCGTGCGGCTGTTATCTGCTGTATCTGGTTGATCAGACGCGCTGCTTCCGCACGTGCTTGGACGCGCAGCATCTGCACGGCGGCTTCCAGCGCGTCGCTGGCTGATTCAAAGCGCTGCTGCTGGGAAAGCTGCTTCAGCCTTTCGTTCAGGCGGTGACTGAAATCGGCTGTGTCTCCGGCTGCGAACTGCTTGAGTCCGCGGATGCTGTGTTGATACTCCCGGGCGTTTGCTATGCCGCAACAGGGGCCACCGCATGCGTCGACCTGGCTGGCGGCACAGGGCCTGAACTTTGCCGACCGCGGGTTCTGCGTGCACGTTTTGAGCGGGTACAGCTGTTCAAGCACATTTTTGGCCTGGAGTGCACTGCGGTGCGAGGAAAACGGCCCCGCTGCCAGGAGACCGTGGGGCGGCTGCGTCCTTACGGCTGATAGGCGAGGAAACGCTTCGTCGGTGAACTTCAGCCAGGTTTGGCGCTCCGGCCTCTTTGATCGCCTGTTGTAGGGCGGGGCGAGTTCCCCAATGAGCCGCACTTCACGCACCGCAGCTTCTGCTTCTGTCGCACAGGGAACAGTGGTGACCTCCTGGGCGGCAGTCACCATTTCAGTCATCCGGCCGCGAGTTTCACCCGCAGTGAAGTACGACCGGACGCGAGTGTGCATATCGCGGGACTTGCCGATGTAGAGGACGCGGCGTGCCCCGTCGAGGAACATGTAGACACCGGGGCCTGTGGGGACATTGTCTGCCAAGTGCAGCTTTGTGCGTCTGCGTCCCAGGCCTTGTGGTTTGAGCGACAGCAGCTTTTCGAGCGTGTTGACGCCGTATCCGCCCAGCCGGTCGAACAGGTGATTGAGGAGCTCTCCCGTTGCCCGTGCATCTGCGAGCGCCCTATGCTCCGGATCGGTCCTAGTGCCGAAATGCTGAGCGAGCGTTGCGAGTTTGTGGTTGCGGACTTCCCCCTTCGGCAGGATCCGTCGGGCCAAAGTCAGCGTGTCGACAACGCGAAACTGGGGCCACGGATAGGCGTGTTCTTCACACGCTCGCCGGAGAATGCCGATATCGAAAGGCGCATTGTGTGCAACTAGCACTGTGCCCCGGGCGAATTCCAAGAACGCGGGGAGGACTGTGCGCATTTCCGGTGCCGCGGCCACCATGGAATTGGTGATCCCGGTCAAGTGCTGCACAAAGGGCGAAACGACTTGCCCTGCCGGATTCACGAGCGTCTGGAATTCTCCGTCGACTGCGCCGCCGCGCATACGCACAGCGCCGATCTCCGTGACGTTGCCGCCGGAACGGTCTGATCCGGTGGTTTCGAAATCGAGAACCGTGAACGTGACATCGCTGAGGTCCGTGCCGATATCGGCGATGTTCAGCTGGCCGGAGCGCACGGGCTCAGGGAGATCGAAGCCGGGAAATTCCTTCATTCAGTCATCGTCCCACCAGGCACTGACACGAAGAGTCACACCTGTGCGCCGTCATCCAATTGCTCGGTGCGCGATGCGGGAAGAAACAGCAGGAGCGCCACCCCGCCGCCGGCGGCACTGGCGATGAAGAACGCCGTCAGCAGTCCCGGCGCTGAGCGAAAGAACATAGCGGTCATGACCAGTCCGATAATGCCGAGAAGCAGCGCGGCGGCTGACACAACAAAGCCGGGTCGTGCTCTGCGGATGCCGATCTTGGGCGCAGGCGGGGCAGTCCACCCGTCCTGCTCGGCGAGGTAGTCTGCGGCTTCGTCAGCTGAGACTTCGGAATTGACGGCGTCGAGATCGCTGTAGCCGGACATGACCGAGTCCCATTGCTCATCCGTGACCTTCTCATCAGGGCTGAGGCGATCCCATTCCGGTTTGTGTTCGTCACGCGCCATCGGCAGCCCCCTGCAGACCGCGAATGGCAGCGGCCAGCACCCGTTCGATCTTGTCGGAATCGTAGTCAAGGGTCGCAACGTGATTGCTCATGGGCAGCGGCACCGTTCTCATCGGCCCGCGGACGCCCCGGCGCACAGAGTTCCATGAGCGCGGGCTGACCACATCGTCTGATCCGGAGAGGAAATAGGTGATCGGCGCATGCACGCGCCACAGCAGAGAACGCACATCGCGGACGCCGCGGAAGAGTTCGCCCACACTGCGCAGCGGAACCTGCGGATACGCCAGTTCGTCCTGCCCGGGCTTGTTGATTGCGTTCTCAATCCCGGGGACCCGCTCTATCAGCCCAGCGAGCGAACCGGCGAACGGTGCGAATGGGCTGTCGACGTAAACGGCCGGGTTGATAAGCCCGATGTGTGTGGTGTCTGATCGGTTGGCAGCAGTGTGCAGGCAGAGCGCTCCGCCCATCGACAGTCCGATGAGGACGATCTGGCTGCACTCGGCGCGAAGTTCGTCAGCGGTCCGGTCAACGGCTGAGCACCATTGTTCCCACGTGCTTGAAGCCATGTCGTCAAGGTCAGTGCCGTGGCCCGGCAGCAGAGGCACTCGGACCGGCGCACCGGTAGCGGTGTGGAGGGCCTGTGCAAGCGGGCGCATCGAGGCGGGGGAGCCCGTGAAGCCGTGGACGGCGAGAATCCCGACATCGCCAGAGCCGGGAAGGCGGAGGGGCTGCGTCATCTCTTCGGCCAGATGAGAGGTCATGTTTCCAGCATGCCACAGCGGCAGGGTCAAGAGGACCTATACTCGAAAGCGCAAACAAGCGCGGTGCGTCCCGAAAGGCTCTGAGTGTTCTACTGGCTGCTCAAGCGGATCTTCGTCGGTCCGTTTCTCAAGGCTCTTTTTCGTCCCTGGGTCCGCGGTCTTGAGAACATTCCGGCTGAAGGCGGGGCCATCATTGCAGGCAACCATCTTTCGTTTGTCGATTCAATCTTCACGCCTCTCGTTGCGCCTCGCCCGGTGGTCTACCTTGCTAAGAAGGACTACTTCACGGGTCGGGGCATTACGGGCTTCTTCACCAAGTGGTTCTTCAAGGCAACGAACCAGCTTCCTATGGACCGAGGCGGAGGGTCGGCTTCCGAAGCATCGCTGCAGGCTGGTCTGAAAGTCCTCAGGAGCGGGGCTCTCTTGGGAATCTACCCGGAGGGTACGCGCAGTCCTGATGGGAAGCTCTACCGGGGTCGCACGGGAGTTGCTCGCCTAGTTCTCGAGGCGGGTGTCCCGGTCATTCCAGTTGCGGTCATCGGCACCGACAAGGTGCTGAAAACCGGCTCCGTCATTCCCAGGCTGCGCCGGGTGGGTGTGGTCTTCGGTGAGCCGATGGACTTCAGTCGGTACCAGGACCTCGAACACGACAGGTTTTTGCTGCGATCAATAACTGACGAAGTCATGTACGAAATCCTGCGCCTGTCCGGTCAGCAGTACGAGGACAAATACGCATCGACGGTCAAGACCCGACTGCTGGCTGAGAAGAAAGCTGAACGAGACAGCTGAGCAGGGTTTCGATTCTTAGGATAACGACGACACGCAGAAAAGTTATCGCCAAGATGTTTGAATCCGGTCCGCGCAGCACATACATTCTTCATGTAGACAGCCCCGGGTGCGTGTCTGTCCTATGCGGTAAACTCAGAGGACTTCGACAACGCGCCCTTACTTCCCCCAGGGGTCTAAGGAGGAGATGGCGTGAGCCACTCAACAGAAGAATCGGCCAAGCCGATTCCCCGCGCAGCTCAAGGGCTGCTTTTTGACGACGACCTTCCGGAGCTCGACGAAGACGCGGGCTACCGCGGCCCGACAGTATGCCGTGTCGTCGACATCACGTACCGACAGCTCGACTACTGGGCGCGAACCGATCTTGTCGTCCCGTCTATTCGCACTGCCACCGGGTCTGGTTCGCAGCGCCTCTACTCTTTCCGCGACATCTTGGTGTTGAAGGTCATTAAGCGCCTGCTCGACACCGGTGTGGCCCTCAACCAGATTCGCACTGCGGTGGGGCACCTGCGCGAACACGGTATTGACGACCTTTCGCGCATCACCTTGATGAGCGACGGCGCTTCTGTTTTTGAATGCACCTCCGCTGACGAAGTCGTCGACCTTGTCCAGGGAGGGCAGGGCGTATTCGGCATCGCAGTCGGTCAGGTGTGGCGCGAAGTCGAAGGAACGCTGTCTGAGCTTCCCAGCGAAAGGCCAGAGCAGGCCCAGTTGCCGATTGACGAACTCGCTCTTCGGAGGGCCCGCAAGTCAAGCTGACTCGCACCCCAGGGGGACCGAAGGCCCTTATATGCAGAAACGGCCAGGAGATCATCTCCTGGCCGTTTCTGCTGGACGGACGGGGCCTGTCTTTGTGAATGCTGTATCAGCGGCGCCGAAGATCGCGACGGCTTGGGTATGAGCCGTCCGAGCGCGGCCCAGTCGGTGTGCTGGAGCCCGGCTTTTCAACTGGACCGGCCTGATCGGTTGACCTGAACTTATCTGCCAAGCCGCTGAGTCTTGCCGGGCCGTGCCTATCTGCAGAGCGTGTCTGTGGTCTTACTGGATTTTCTGCGGGCACCGTGCCGATCCGCATTGTCTGCTGTGCCTCGGGCGCAGTCCTCTGCGTGTCCGAGAACCTGTTGATCTTCGGTCTCGGAGCTTCATCGCGACTGCGCTCGGCTTGTCCTCGCAGCTTCTGCGGCTCCTGGCTGGTTGTTGGAATCTCGTTGGTGCTCGGCGCGACTTCGACCGGTCGCCGACCTCGAATGTTCTCGCTGCGCAGTGCACGGTCGAGGATCTTGTCGAAAGCGCGGGCAAGTTCGCTGGCGGGCGCGCCTGGCCACTGGTGGATAGGGCGAGCTGACCCCTGCGCCTGCTGGAGGACGGTTCGCTCAGGAAGCGGCGGATTGACGACAAGCGGCCCGAACATGTCCTTGAGTTCGTTGATGCGGAAACTGTGTTCGCGCGATGATGGGCGCACGCGGTTGAGCACTATGCCGAGAGGCTGGAGGTCCTTGGCGGTTCTCTTTCGCAGCTCATTAGATGCCCGCAGGGCACGGTCTGCCGCTGCGACTGAGAAGAGGCCCGGCTCGGTGACGACGAGCACTCGGTTGCTTGCGGTCCATGCTGTCCTGGTGAGCCCGTTCAGCGACGGAGGGCAGTCGATGATGACCAGCCTGTAGACGTCCGAGACGCGGTTGAGCGTGTCGCGCAGACGCTTGAGGTAGCGCTCGGAGAGGCTGGGGCGATCGAACTCAGCAGCGCGCGGCGAACCGGGAATGACATCGAGGCGGCTGGATCCCCTTTCAGTCCATCCACTGGACACCATGGCTTCACGCGCAAGCTTTGACTTCGGCGCTGCGAGAACATCGGCGATGTCCAGCGGCGTGGAAATCGGTACATCGAGGCCCGTGGAAGCGTCAGCCTGAGGGTCCATGTCGACCACGAGGGTCGGTATTCCCCGGCTTTGGGCGGCAGAAGCCAAGCCGAGTGTGACCGACGTCTTGCCGACGCCGCCTTTGAGACTGGAAATACTGAGGACAAGCACAATTCAACGGTATCTGATTCTTCTGCTCAGATGCTGGAGGCGCCCGCGGAATGTTTCAGCCCCGCAGTGCTGATTGTTGAACCTGATGCACCGGGCTCAACGACGATTTTCGCCGGTATGGCTCGCTGCATCGATTCGACGTGCGAAATGACACCCAAGCAGCGCCCGCCGGTGCGCAGTTCGTCGAGTACGGTGAGCACCGAATTGAGTGAGTCCGGGTCGAGGCTGCCGAACCCCTCGTCAATGAACAGGGTGTCCAGTCGCAGGCCGCCCGCGGTTTCGGCGACAGTGTCGGCCAGGCCGAGGGCCAAAGCCAGAGCGGCCATAAACGATTCTCCGCCGGATAGGGAACGAGGATCGCGCGCGGTTTCGGAAAAGGCGTCATGGATGACGAGGCTGAGGCCGACTCTGCGTTCTTTTCGCCGCCCGCGCGGGTCGACTGCCAGCCTGTAGCGTCCGCTGGTCATGCTGCTGAGTCGTTCTGACGCGCTGCGGGTGACGGCTTCGAACAGCCCCAGGAGGGCGAACGAAGACAGCGGGAGCTTGGAGTGATGCGCTGTTCCGCGAACAAGCTCCGAAAGCTGAATCTCTGTTGCCAGCCTTTCAAGGGCGCGGTGTTGATGTTCGGACTCGGCGGCGAAGTCGCCGATGAGGCTCTGCAGTGAATTCAGGCGGTCGGCTACAACCGCTGTGCGCTCGTGCAGAGTGCGCGCCTGCTGGGCGCAGATGTGTGCGGCTGTCGTTGCGTCTGTCGCGCGGCGTTGATATTCCTCTGCCGTCAGCAGGTCGTGGGCTTCGGCAAACCAAGAGCTTTCCCGGTTCTCCCGCAGTTTGGCCACCCTGTAGTCATTTGCCTTCAGAACACGCTCGAGATCGTCGGTGTCTGCCGAGGCGGCTTGCTCAGCAGTCTCCGCGCTGGCGAATTCAGAAGCGCTGAGCTCAGCGGCGACACGTGCGGTTCGTTCAGCGTGTTCACGTTCGGCTCGCCTTTGGCTGTCTTCAGCCGCGCGCAAGTCGCTGATGAGCGCAATGCGGTCACTGAGAGCGGCAGCCGCAGCAGCTGCATCGTCAGCGGTCAGCGGAAGTTCGATGCCGGCTGCTTGAATATCGGGTGCGAAGACTGAATCTTGAGTCTGCGTCACCGCAGCCATCTGAGATTCGGCTGCCGCAAAGCGTTCCCTGGCACTGTCGGTCTGCTTCTGAGCGGTGGCGAGCTGTTCCTGTGCGGCCGCCAGGCGGTCACGCGTGTGTTCGGCAGTGCGCAGCACCTTCTGCTGCGCTTCGCGCGCTTCTCTCAGCGCTGCCTCTGCATGATTCACAGCGGCTCGTGCTTCTTCGGCGCCTGTGAACCTGGTGTTCTTGACAGATTCTTCGGCAGCGGCCAGCTGTGCCTGCACCGCTGCAGCATTGGTTCGAGCGTCTGCTGCCGCGGTTCGAGCGCGCTCTGCTTCCCGCTCAGCGTCTTCTTCGGCTTCCCGCGTGGCCTCCTCAGCCGCCGTCGGCGCCGGGGCTGGGTGTTCTACCGCACCGCACACCGGGCACGCATGGCCGGTTCGCAGACCCTGGGCCAGTTCGGACGCTATCGTTGCAAGGCGCAGGTCGCGCACTTTTCGATAGTGTTCAGCGGCATCGCGTTCGGTATGTTCGCGGTCGCGCACAATCGCCTGTGCGCCCCGCTCCAGTTTCTGCAGTTCGGAGCGCCGATCGTAAGCCTCCAGAGCTCTGTCAGCCAAAGCTGCGGTTTCCTGGTGCTCAGCTTCGAGTTTTTCGATGTCGGGCGCCTCCGCAACAGCATTCTGTGCCGCTATGTCGGCTTCCACAGCCGTTGCGTGAACTGCCTGCGCTTTCTGCAGTTCTGCGTGCGCCGTCTCGAGGGCTTTGCGGCATCGGCGGCTTTCTGCTTCGAGGTCTTCTCGGCGACGCAGACTGGTCTGCAGGCTGTTGGCCGCAGCATAGGCGCTCCTTGCGATGGTGTCGCACTTGGCAAGATCTTCAACCGGCCCTAGGGCTGCCGTCAGGGTTTCCTGCGTGCGCTGATGCTGCCTGCGCGCGTTGGCAAGAGCCGCATGGGCTTTCCGCTGTTCGCTCAGGCTCGGCATGATGCGGTCGGCTTCTGCCTTCCTTCCGAGCTGGTGCCGAGCGGTTTCGACTGCCTCCCGCTTGCTTTCGTGCTCGACCTCCAGCCGCCGGTGCTCTTCGAGCTTTTCGGCTTTGTCGGCAGCGCGCAGCAGTTCCTCAGCGCGTTCGCGCTGCCGTTCTGCGCGGGCATCAGCTGCGCGACCGGCGATCTCAGCTGTCTCCAAGTGCTCAGTGACAGCTGTTCGCGCAGATGACAGAAACGCACCGACGTCTACAGGCCGGGGACGAGGGTCGTCTGGAACAGGCAGAGGATCAAGGCACAGTTCGGCCGCTGTCTTCATGAGGTCACGGCGGTGCTTCATGATGTCGTCGAGCTCACGGCCGGCCTCCTGCGAGCGTTTGCTGAACCATTCTTCGACAAAGCTGAACCGCTCCGTGCTGAAAAGCCTGCGCAGCAGCGGTTCGCGCTCAGCTGGATCAGCTCTGAGAAATGCCGTGAATTCTCCCTGGGGCAGAAGGACGATCTTGGTGAACTGTTCGACGGACAGGCCGATGATCGGTGCGAGGACTTCCCCTACCTGCTGGTTGCGAGAAGCAACCGGCCTCCATTGCTGAGCTCGGCTTTCAAACAGGTGCACCTGGGGCCTCTGCTTGGTTGTGCCTTCGCCGCGAAGTTTGGGACGGTCGTAGCCGGGGCTGCGTTCAATCTTCCAGCGGCGCCCGTCGGCTGTGAATTCGAGGACGACAGTCGTGGGGGTATTGGGGTCGGCGTATGTTGAACGCAGTTCGCCTGCATCATTGCGGGCACCGGGTACGCGCCCGAAAAGCGCAAAGGTGACAGCATCCAGGATTGTTGTTTTTCCTGACCCCGTCGGCCCCGCAATGAGGAACAGACTGTCACTGGCAACCGCGTCGAAGTCTACTGTCTGACGCTGGTTGAAGGCACCGAAGCCTTCCACGGAGAGTTTGTGAAACTTCATTGCGTCTGCTCCTGTGCCCACTGCATTGCGCTTGCGAATAGGGTTCTCTCAGCTTCTGAAGGGGAGCGGCCGACTGTTGTCCGACAGAACTGCGCGAACAGTTCGGCGTCGTCGATCGCATCGGCGCGGCGGCGGGGGTGAGACGAGGCCTGGACGAGGTTGGTCCACCGCACGCTGAGCAGCTGGGGGAATGCTCGGCGCAGTGAGTCCAATGCGCCGTGGGGGACCGTAGTGTCTGTCAGCTGCACCTCTATCCAGCGGTCTTGTTGGTCCGGCGCCTGTGCCAGCAGATCCGCGACTTTTCCGGTGAGCGAGGAGATCGGAAGGAGCTCGGGAATTGGGATGGGGTCAATGATGCCGCTGTGCGTGTCGTAGAGCCACATGATCTTGTCTGTGCCGGCCTCTGAAAAGGAGTAGGGGAGAGGCGAACCCGAATAGCGCAGGTTCGGTGTGATTGTCTGCGGGCGGTGCAGATGGCCGAGTGCGGCGTAGTCCGCCCACGTGAAGAGGTCGGCCTCTGCCCGGCCGACACCGCCGATCTCAATAGACCTTTCGGAGTCGCTGGGTTCGGCACCGGCTATGAACCCGTGGGCCATGACGATTGCCCTGTGCTTGGGACAGTGTGCGGCGCGGTGGGCGCGTATGCGCTCCATGGCGGCCCTGAGAACGGCGCTGTGGGTGCGCGCCGTGTCCAGTTGACCGCTGACGAGAGCCGGTTCGAGGTAGGGGATGCCGTAGACGGCCGTCCGGTCGTCGTCTGCGCCCAGCAGCACTGGGCGTTCGATGTCGGACAGCGACGTGCGAATGAAG
Organism: Brevibacterium sp. Marseille-P9724; assembly: GCF_902500275.1. Lineage (NCBI taxonomy): Bacteria > Bacillati > Actinomycetota > Actinomycetes > Micrococcales > Brevibacteriaceae > Brevibacterium > Brevibacterium sp. Marseille-P9724. The sequence goes on from NZ_LR722990.1 coordinate 308,235, forward strand.
AGTCCGGAGGATTCCATGAGTCTGCGGCCAAGCCCCAGCCGCTGGTGGGAATCGTGGTTGCCGCTGGTGAGAACGGCGACGGCGCCGGTGTTGAGAACGCGCGCCATGGTGGATTCGTAGGCTTCCAGAGCATCGAGCGGCGGGACGGCACGGTCGAATACATCGCCGGAGACGAGAAGCACATCAACCGAATGGCGTTCGATGGTCTCAATGAGGAAGTCGGCGTACTCAAGAAACTGCGCAACGGTGTTCAAGCCGTGGAACGTCCGCCCGATATGCCAGTCTGAAGTGTGAAGGATCCTCATGGGGACAAGCGTAGAGGCTGGCACGGACACTGCCCCGAGCCAGCCGCATGGCGGAGATCACTGCCGCATTCGGTACAGTGGTTCAGACACAAAATGGAGGCCGCCCCTTACGGGGCACAACCGGAATAGAGCTTGCCTGATGTTCAAGAAAGTCCTGGTAGCCAACCGCGGTGAAATCGCGGTGCGCGCGTTCCGCGCAGCCTACGAACTCGGCGCGTCCACCGTTGCCGTCTTCCCCTACGAAGACCGCAACTCTGAGCACCGCCTCAAGGCTGACGAAGCATACATGATCGGAGACGAAGGGCACCCGGTTCGGGCGTACCTCAACGTCGACGAAATCATTCGCGTGGCCAAGGAATCCGGAGCAGACGCTGTTTACCCCGGTTATGGGTTCCTGTCGGAAAACCCTGAACTCGCCCGCGCCTGCGACCGTGAGGGAATCACCTTCATCGGTCCGCGCGCCGATGTGCTGCAGATGGCCGGAAACAAGGTCGAGGCCATTGCCGCAGCGCGCAGCGCCGGAGTGCCCACCCTCGATGCCACACCGGCATCCACCGACCTGGACGAACTGCTCGCGGCGGCCGAAAACATGGAGTACCCGCTGTTCGTCAAAGCCGTTGCAGGCGGCGGCGGTCGCGGTATGCGCCGAGTTGACAACCGCACCGAGCTCGTCGAAGCCGCGAAGATCGCCATGCGCGAAGGTGAGGGCGCTTTCGGCAACCCCACCGTCTACATCGAGCAGGCTGTTCAGCGCCCCCGCCACATCGAAGTTCAGGTGCTGGCCGACAACGACTCCAACGCCGTTCACCTCTTCGAGCGCGACTGCTCGATCCAGCGTCGCCACCAGAAAGTCGTCGAAATCGCTCCGGCGCCGAACCTCGATCCTGAAATCGCAGGCGCCATGCACGAAGCGGCTCTGCAGTTCGCGCGTTCGATCGGCTACCAGAACGCCGGAACCGTTGAGTTCCTGCTTGAAACCGCCGGCCCGCGCGCGGGCAAGTTCGCCTTCATCGAAATGAACCCGCGCATCCAGGTTGAACACACGATCACAGAAGAGATCACCGACGTCGACCTCGTGCAGGCGCAGATGCGCATTGCCGCCGGGGCAAGCCTGGAAGAGCTGGGCCTCACACAGGACAAGATCAGCTACAAGGGGGCGGCCGTTCAGTGCCGCATCACCACGGAAGACCCCGCGAACTCCTTCCGCCCCGATACCGGAACCATCACCGCCTACCGTTCTGCCGGCGGCGCAGGCGTGCGCTTGGACGGCGGAACCGTCTACGCGGGCGCTGAGGTTTCGGCTCACTTCGACTCCATGCTCGTCAAGTGCACCGCACGCGGTGCCACCTATGACGTTGCGGTCAACCGGCAGCGCCGCGCGCTTGCTGAGTTCCGCATCCGCGGTGTCGCATCGAACATCGGGTTCCTGCGCGCGGTGCTCGACGATCCGGCATTTATCCGCGGGGATCTGTCGACCAACTTCATTGAAGAGCGCCCGCACCTGCTGGAAGCCCGCGTCGGCGCCGACCGCGGCTCTAAGGTTCTCGAATACCTCGCCGACATCACAGTCAACCAGCCCTACGGGCCTTCACCGGTTGACCTCAAGCCCTCCGAAAAGCTTCCGCAGCTCGAACTTGCAGCCGAAGCACCGAAGTCTTCGCGCAACAGCCTCCTGGAACTCGGCCCCGAGGGCTGGGCAAAAGCTCTGCGCGACGCTGAAGAACTCAAGGTGACTGACACCTCGTTCCGCGATGCTCACCAGTCGCTTCTGGCGACCCGCGTGCGCACTCGCGACCTTGAAGCCGTCGCACCGTACATCGGCCAGATGCTTCCCGAACTCCTCTCGGTCGAAGCGTGGGGCGGAGCCACGTACGACGTCGCGCTGCGCTTCCTTGCGGAGGACCCGTGGGAGCGTCTGGAGAAGCTGCGCTCTGCCATGCCGAACGTCAACCTGCAGATGCTCCTGCGCGGCCGCAACACCGTCGGCTACACCCCGTACCCGACTGAGGTCACTGACGCCTTCGTCGACGAAGCCGCCCGCTCGGGTATCGACGTGTTCCGCATCTTCGACGCGCTCAACGACGTCGAGCAGATGCGCCCGGCAATCGAATCAGTGCGCGGAACCGGCAAGGCAGTTGCCGAAGTCGCCCTGTGCTACACCTCAGACCTTCTCAACCCGAAGGAAGAGGTCTACACCCTCGACTACTACCTGCGTCTTGCAGAGCAGATCGTCGAGGCCGGTGCACACGTCCTGGCCATTAAAGACATGGCGGGTCTGCTCCGCCCGGCAGCCGCTGCGAAGCTCGTCACCGCTCTGCGAAGCGAGTTTGACCTTCCGCTGCACCTGCACACCCACGACACCGCCGGAGGCCAGCTGGCCACCCTGCTGGCAGCATCCGAAGCAGGCGTGGACGCTGTAGACGCAGCTTCGGCATCGATGGCGGGAACCACGAGCCAGCCGCCCATGTCAGCTCTCGTCGCCGCGTTGGAACACACCGAGCGTGATACCGGCCTCAACCTGGCCAACGTGCAGGACCTCGAACCGTACTGGGAGGCTGTGCGCAACGTCTACAAGCCTTTCGAATCCGGCCTGCCCGGCCCCACAGGCCGCGTCTACCGCCACGAAATCCCCGGCGGTCAGCTCTCGAACCTCCGTCAGCAGGCCGTTGCACTCGGCCTGGGCGAGCGCTTCGAAGAAGTCGAGCTCATGTACGAAGCCGCGGACAGGATTCTCGGCCACCTGGTGAAAGTCACCCCGTCCTCGAAGGTGGTCGGCGACCTCGCACTCCACCTCGTGGCAGTCAACGCAGACCCCAAAGAGTTTGCGGAGAACCCCCAGAACTTCGACATTCCGGATTCCGTCATCGGCTTCCTCAGCGGTGACCTCGGCGACCCGCCGGCCGGTTGGCCCGAGCCGTTCCGCACCAAGGCGCTCGAAGGCCGTAAGCACACTAAGCCCGCTGAGAAACTCGAACCGCACGAAGCCAAACTTCTGCGCGAACCCGGCAAGACCCGCCAGGACACGCTCAACCGTCTGCTGTTCCCCCAGCCGACGAAGGAGTACGGCCGCATGATCGACCAGTACGGCGACCTATCGGTGCTGGAGACCAACGAATTCCTGTACGGCGTGCGCGAAGGCCGCGAGCACTCCGTCGTCATCGAGAAGGGCAAGGCCCTGCTCGTCGGCATCCAGGCGATCTCCTCGCCCGATGAACGAGGTATGCGCAATGTCATGGCGACGCTCAACGGCCAGCTGCGCCCGCTGTCGGTGCGCGACCGCTCCGTTGACGTCGACATCGCCGTAGCCGAACGAGCAGATGAGTCCAATCCGGGTCACGTTGCAAGCCCGTTCGCCGGTGTCGTCACCCTCCAGGTATCCGAAGGCGACAAGGTCAAGGCAGGCCAGACGGTCGCCACGATCGAAGCGATGAAGATGGAAGCCTCCATCACGGCAACCATCGACGGCACGGTTTCGCGTGTGGCCATCGAGCCGGTCGCGCAGCTGGAAGGCGGCGACCTCGTGGTGGTCATCAATGGCTGAACGAGCCATCCGGCTCTTCGGGGATCCCGTTCTGCGCACTGAGTGCCGGCCCGTCACCGAATTCGGGCCGGCCACTCGGGCGCTGGCGCAGGACCTCATCGACACTTCGCTGCCCGACGGCCGCGCCGCCGTGGCAGCGCCCCAAATCGGTGTTGCCCTGCGCGCTTTCGGCTATGATCTCGACGGGCGCACCGGGGCGATCTTCAATCCCGAAGTCATCGAAACAGGCGGCCAGAAGCGCGACATCGATGAAGGCTGTCTGTCGATCCCCGGACTGCAGTTTCCCACCCCGCGCTGGGAATATGCGGCAGTGAAGGGTTTCGACGCGGCCGGAAATCCGGTCGAGCTGCACGGTGATGGGGTGTTCGCTCAAATGCTCCAGCACGAAACAGACCACCTGAACGGCGTTGTGTACGTTCAGACACTGCCCGGGCCAAGGCGGAAAGAGGCGATGAAGCAGATTCGCAGCTCCGCCTGGTTCGGCAGGTGAAAACGGCGGCGGCCTCTAAGGGGTCGCCGCCTTTCGTCTTCGAAAGGAGAACAATGGAAATCACAAAAGCCGGTGTCATCGGCTCCGGCCTTATGGGTTCGGGCATTGCCGAAGTGCTCGCGCGTTCGGGTCTGGACGTTGTCGTCCGGGACATCAGCGACGAAGCTGTCGCAGCAGGCCGCGGCCGCATCGAGAAGTCCTTCGCCAAGGGTGTTGAACGGGGCAAACTCAGCCAGGAGGATGCCGACGCTGCTCTTGGCCGTCTGACGTTCACGACTGATCTGCAGGCTATGGCTGATCGCCAGCTGGTGATCGAAGCGGCAAGTGAAAACGAAGACATCAAGAAATCGATCTTTGCCGAGCTTGACGACATTGTGACGGACAAGAACGCGATCCTTGCGTCCAACACCTCGTCAATGCCGATCATCCGGTTTGCCCAGGTCACTTCGCGTCCCGAACGGGTTCTCGGCCTGCACTTCTTCAACCCCGCACCGGTGCAGCCGCTTGTCGAAATCATCAGCTCCGTGCTCACTGACCCAGAAGTTGCCAACACGGTTGAAGCCTTCGCGGTCGACGTCCTGGACAAGAAGCCGATCCGCTCGGATGACCGCCCGGGCTTCATTGTCAACGCTCTGCTCATCCCGTACCTCTTCGCCGCCATCCGTATGTACGAAGCGGGCCACGCGACGAAGGAAGACATCGACAACGGCATGATGAACGGTGCCGCTCACCCCATGGGTCCGCTCACGCTGGCTGACCTCATCGGGCTCGATACCTGCCTGTTCGTCGGCCAGTCGATCTACGAAGAAACCGGGGCTGCCGCCGACAAGCCGCCGGTCCTTCTGTCGCGCATGGTCGACGGGGGACTGCTCGGTCGGAAGTCCGGCCGCGGTTTCTATGACTACCGCTGACCCAAGAACAGAAAGAACGAGGCGGAGCTCACCTTGGTGGGCCCCGCCTCGTCTGTTGTTGGGGTGGGGGAGAGATCAGCCGAGTTCAGCCGCCGCCAGACGCACGCAGGCAACCAGGCCTTCTGCCGCTGCCGTGACCTCTTCGAGGCTAGGCATGGTCGGAGCAATCCGAATGTAGGCGTCGTTGGGATCGAGCCCGTGGGGGTGAGTCGACCCGGCTGGGGTCAAGGCTACGCCGGCTTCGGCAGCGTATTTCACGACCTTTGAAGCAGTGCCGTTGGGAACACGCAGGGTGATGAAATAGCCGCCGTTTGGCGTGGTCCAAGAGGCGATGTCGGAGCTGAGTCCGTCTTCGAGCGCGGTGAGAACTGCGTCGAATTTCGGACGGATGATCGCAGCGTGGCGGCGCATGTGCTCCCGCACACCATCAGCGTCGCGGAAGAAGCGCAGGTGACGCAGCTGGTTGATTTTGTCCGGCCCGATCATCGCGGCACCCATGTGCGTGCGGTACCACTCGATCACAGCGGGGGAGCCGGCAAAGAACGCCACACCGGCGCCGGCGAAGGTCATCTTCGATGTCGAGGCGTAGATCCAGGGACGGTCTGGGTGGCCGGCTTCGGCGCACAGGGACAGGATGTTGACCATGGGCGCCTGGTTGTCATCTGACAGGTGGTGCAGGCCGTAGGCGTTGTCCCACAGAAGGGTGAAGTCCTCAGCTGCGGCAGTCACTTCGGCAAGCTCACGGGCCCGCGCTTGGCTGATCGAAGTGCCGGTGGGGTTTGAGTACATGGGTACGAGCCACATTGCGCGGACATCTGGGTCAGCCACATAGCGGCGGACATCGTCCATGACTGGGCCTTCGTCATCCGTGCGGATGGCGATGAGCTCATAGCCGAGAGCTTCGGCCAGCTGGAAGTGACGGTCATAGCCGGGAACGGGGCAGAGGATCTTGGCGTTCGTCCACGGACCGCCTGCGGGGGTGCCGTAGCGCTTGGCGAAGTCGAGGGTCATGTATTCAAGCGTCAGAGACGACGACCCCTGTGCCAGGATCTGCTCGGTGGGAACCTTGTAGAGCTCACCGAAGATCTCACGCAGTTCTTTCAGACCATCTAGACCGCCGTAGTTGCGGGTGTCGATTCCCGAAGGCGAGGTGAAGTCGTCGCCCGTGACGTTCGTCAGCAGTTCAGCTGACAGGTCAAGCTGTTCGGGCGCGGGCTTGCCGCGGGTGATGTCGAGATTGAGCCCGCGAGCGGCGAACGCGCGGTAGTCAGCCTGTGCCTGCTCAAGGGAAACGTCCATCATGGCCTTTCTGGCTCTCAAAGAGAAACCCAGGAAAATACACTCTCGGTTCATTTTAGGATCTTGCCGGTGCAGTGCAGCCACCGGATAGGCTGGTGTCAAAGCGCAAGCACATAACCCACATGAGTCCACCACAGCAACGGAAGGCTGTCTATGCGCCGCTACACCCCGCAGTCCGTCAAACAGCAGATCTTCACCGGGCTCAAGGCCTTCGGACTTGCAGAAGAGCCCGCGCAGGTCTGCACGGAGATCATGTTCGCGACTGACCTGGCCGGAGTGGACTCACACGGCATTTCCATGCTTCCGCTGTACTGGCAGGAGATTTCCGATGGCACGCTGAATGAAAAGGCCGAACAGCGCCTGGTCCATCAGTTCGGTGCCGTTTCGGTATTCGATGCCGACCACGGTTTTGGCCACCCGGTGAGTGTGCGCGCCATGGATGCCGCGATTGAAGCAGCTGAAAAGTTCGGAGTGGGCATCGGCTCTGTGCGCAATGCGAACCATTTCGGTGCCGCAGGTCAGTACGTTCTGCGAGCTGCCCGCCGAGGCATGGTTGGTATAGCCACGTGCTCCACCCGCTCGGCCATGCAGAAGCCGACCGGCGCTAAGCATGCGCTTATGGGAACCAACCCGATTGCCTTTGCCCACCCCGTAAAAGACGAAGAGCCGATTTTCGTCGACATGGCCACAACCGTTGTGCCCGGAAACAAGGTCAAGGTCTACGCCTACGCTGATGAGCCGCTGGCCGGGGAATGGGCCACTGACGGCCATGGTGAGGTCGTGACTGATGGCATGCGGGTCTACAGCGCACTTCTGGACTCGGAGGCTTCAGACATCGGTCTGCTCCCGGTCGGCGGCAACAGCGCCGGTGGGCACAAAGGCTACGCGCTTGCCACGATGGTGCAGCTGCTCTCAGCTGCTCTGTCTGGTTCCGACCAGCCGGGCGATGTCGCAGGACGACAGTCGATTGGCTATTTCTTCTTGGCAATCGATCCGCGAGCCTTTGGCGACGGCGCAGACGCCGAGGAGTATGCCCGTGTGCTGCGCAATACTCTGCGCGGTATGGAGCCGATCGATCCTGACGAGCCCGTGCAGGTTGCCGGTGATCCCGAACACCGTTCGGTCGAAGCGAGGTCTGTCAACGGGATTCCCATTTCTGACGGCATGGTGCAGGCGATCAGAGACGCAGTCGAGGCAGCCGGGGCAGAATTCATTCTGACCGAAGTCTGATGGCCGGTCCGAAAATCCGTCGCGATATTAAAGATCGCGGCACTCTGTTCGGCGCTTCGGCCGATGAGTACGAACGGATTCGTCCGGGCTACCCGCAGGCGGCGGTTTGCGCTGTCGCTGACCGCGCGATGTCCGCTGCCGCCGTTGAGGCCGGGGGAGAGGTACTCGCTCCGGACAAACTGCGGGTGCTCGATGTGGGCTCGGGGACGGGCAAATACGGCAGGGCACTTGCTGAGCTTGGTCTCGACGTCCATGCAGTCGATCCCGATCCGGCACTGCTTGAGATCAACCAGCTGCCGTCGACGGTGGGCCGGGCAGAGGAGCTTCCGTTTGCTGACGCATCGTTTGATTTAGTCGTGTCGGCCCAAGCCTGGCACTGGTTCGATGCCGAGGCGGCCTCAGCTGAGTTCGCGCGGGTCCTCAAACCCGGGGGAGTGGCAGCCGTGGTTCTCAACCAGCTGGATGTGCGCCACGACTGGGTTATGCGCCTATCGAGGATTATGCACGCCGGTGACGTCTACCGCCCGCGTTGGCGTCCTCAACTTGGTACAGACTTCGGTCCCATTCAGGCCCGGATTGACGAATTCAGCGTGCCCATGACGATTGACGACACGGTGGCCCTGACGGCAACGCGCACGTACTGGCTGCGGTCGAATGACACGGTCCGCGCACGTGTTGAGGACAATCTGCGAGGCTACTTGACTGAAGAACATCTGGTGAGTGAGCCGTTCGATCTTCCCTACATGTGTCTGACGTACATGGCGCAGAAGCAGTGACTGTGTTTATTGCCGGGGTCGACCTCGCTTCACAGGCTGCCCAGACCGGGCTTACGCTTCTGAATGCCCGGGCTGGCCGGCTGACCGGGGGACAGACTCAGGCGAAGAACTGGTCGTAGGCGAGTTTGCCCGCCATGATGACGACAACACAGAGAATCACGACCCGGACGAATCCTGCGCCGCGGCCGAGCACCATGCGCGCACCAATGCGTGCGCCGATGATGTTCGTAACGGCCAGGCCCAGGCCCAACAACCACAAGACGTCACCGCGCAGGCCAAACACGATGAGCGCGCCGATATTAGTTGCGACGTTGAGAATCTTTGCCCAAGCTGCACTTGTCATAAAATCCCCGCGCATGAGGGCTGTGAGCGACATGATGAAGAAAAGCCCCGTGCCGGGGCCGAATGCGCCGTCGTAGATGCCGATCGCAAGAATGACAGCGGCGCCTGCGGTCCAGGACCGTTTCGACATAATGCGCGGCTCACTGTCGCGGCCGAAGGATGGGCGCAGCAGAACAAAGAAGCCAACGGCAACTAAGACCACGATGATGATCGGCCGCATAATGTGCTGGTCGACGCTGGCTGCAATGAGGGCGCCGATCGCAGCGCCGATGAGTGCCAAAGGCGCCCAGCGCAGCGCGCCAAGAGCGTTTGGAATGCGGCGAGCCAGCGTAATGGCGGCACTTGTGGTTCCGAAGACTGCGGCGAACTTGTTGGTCCCGAGCGCCTGGGCGTTTGTCAGTCCCGGCGCCATGATCATGATGAGCGGCAGGAGAATGAGTCCGCCGCCGCCGACAACAGCATCGATCCATCCTGCCGCAAGAGAGCCCGCGAGCAGAACGGCGATGACTGTCGTCGACATTGGGGAAGCGGCCTCTCAATCTCTACTTAACATAATGTATATTATCGGCTCTTAGTGGGAAGTCTTCAGGAAGCCCGCGCGACGAAGTTCGCCATCACGGCTCTTCTCTGCGGTGCGCCACGTTGTGCTGTGTGCAAAGCGTTAGCTGTGCGCAGCGCAGCTGAAAAGCAGAAAGCGGCGCACTGTCTGCGCCGCTTTCTGAATGCCTGGTGTCAGAGCACCTGCCACTTGACCTGAGCTACTCCATCGCCGCCGATCTGATTCATTGCGGCAGTTGAAAGGTCGAGGCATCGGTTTCCGTGGTACGGACCGCGGTCGTTGATGCGGACCGTAACCGATTTGCCGTTTTTCGTGTTGGTGACCTTCACGCGGCTGTTGAACGGAAGCGTCTTATGTGCAGCTGTGAGGGCGTTCTTGTTGAAGCGCTCACCATTAGCCGTCTTGCTACCGTGGAAGCCGTCACCGCCGCCGTAGGTCGAGGCCGGGCATGAGCCCGACTGACCGGATGCCTTTGAGTTCTTCGGTTTGCCGCTGTCGGAAGCGGCTGCGCCCTTGTCGCCCGAGGAGCCGCTGCTGCTGCCCTTCTTCGAGGTGCCGCCGGAGCTTCCGGAGCTTCCCGAGCTGCTCTTGCTGCGGCTGTCCTCAGAGTTTCCGACGCTGTTTGAGCTGGGCGTTTCGACGGGCTTTTCTTCCTTGACGGTGAGGGAAGAAGAAATGTCCTTCTGCTTTTTCTTGCCTTCCTTGGCTGCCTTGTCGGCCTCCGAGGTGTCCGGGCTGTCGGCGGCAGGTGCAGCCTTCTGAGCGAACTCGGTTTGTTCGTCTTCAGCGCTGGGAGTTACAGCGAAGCCTGCTGCGACGATGCTTGCAGCTGCCGCAGTCGGCACGGCGATCGCTGCCAGCACCGGACGCCGTCCTGCCGACGCAAGAATTCCGGCGGCCGACTTCGATTCGCCGCTGTAGCGCCCACGGTTGGGCGAGCGGCGAAAGACGTCGAAAATATTTCCGGAGGCCTTGGTGCCTTCAGCGCGGTGTTTGCTCACTGTTCTTCCAATCGCAGATGAAAGTTTCGGAACGATAAAGCCATGTTATACCACTTCGTAACAGAAAGATAACGAGCGCCGGTGTGTTGGAGGTGTGTCTTTGCGCACGCAGGTGCGAAGCGCCGCTTATGCCGTGTCTGTGTCGGACAGGCGTCGCGCTGCTGACTTTGCGCGGATGCGCGCTTCGCTGATTCCTCGTTTGATGGTGTCAGTCGAGGCGCCGCTCGCCTTTCCGAACCGGTCGACCGTCGCATCAATGCCGTCGCTGATCCTGTCGATCAGTCCCCCGTCGGCGGCTGCCGTGCCGGCGGCGGTTTTTGCCGTGCGCGTCGCTGCTGAGCCGGCGTCCCTGAACTTCTCCCCCGCCGCTTTGGCCCGGTGTGCGAACGTCGTGACCGACTGCGCTGTCCGCTCAGCGCGTGAACGTGCCTTCAGATAGGTCATGTGGGCACGTTTGAAGCTGGACTGTTCTTCTTTTGTCCACACGCCGTCGGGTTCGATCGGTTCGCGGTGCGTGCGCGGAGCGTCGTTCATATTGGCCATTGTCCCACCGGAGCCTTAATAGGCCGTGTACGTCGGGAATACACCGCGGCGGTAGACTTGTTGTCTGCCCGAAAGATCCTGCCCACCGAGTGAGAGGTTCAGTCACATGAGCGAACGCAGCCTGCGGGGCACCCAGCTTGGCTCCCGGTCCTTGGAATCGGAAGTCGGCGTTGAGCCGGCACCCCGTCAGCTTGTCGAATTCGTTTGCGAAGACGGACACCGCTTCAAAGTTCCCTTCTCGACGGACGCAGACGTTCCAGACACTTGGGATTCCGGCACTCACGGCATCGGCATGCGGGTCGGCGTTTCCGAAGTCGAAGAAGACGACGCCAAACCTGCTCGCACCCACTGGGACATGCTCATGGAACGCCGCTCGATGGAAGAACTCCAGGTGATCTTGGATGAGCGCCTTGCCATCCGCCGCGGCGAAAAGGCCCCCGAGGTCTGATCCGCCCGCACAGCCTCTGAGGGCCCAAAGCAGATGCTCTGCTTTGGGCCCTTTTGTTGGTCCTCTCCCCTGCCAAGACACACAACCTCATTCTGGCGAGGTGCCAGCTGACTGCCGCTCAGTCTGCCCTGTCAGTCGACCGCCCGGGAGATCCTTTCGTCGAAGACCGGCTGCAGCGTTCTGAAATAGGTATTCGATACGTGGTTCTTGTCGCGGTAGATAAGCACATTGCCGGCTACAGCCGGGCACGTGTCTTTGCTGCAGAACCGGTCGGTGAAATCGACAACGCGCACACCGCCAATACTGTGTGCGGCCGTCACCGAAGGATCGTCCAGCAGCGCCTTTCCTCTTGGTTTGCTGCACAGCGAAGGGTTGTTGAAGTATTCAGAGACGCAGTACGTGGGCGGGTCTGCCTTATTGTCGGCGAGGATGGGCGTGTCGCGTACGACAACGACCTGCGCTCCGGTCTTCTTCAGCGCACGGAGTGATTCTTCAAAGCCCTTGACCGCATCGGAACGGTATGTGCTCAGTGAGAAGTTCTGCGTGATGATGACGTCCGGCTTGTCTTCAGCAAGGCCTTTGAGCGTCTGTTCGTTGGGCTCTATGCACTGTTCTTCGGCCTTGTCCAAAGTCCTCGGCACAAGCGACATCGGGCAGGAGGCCTTTGTGTAGGTGATGATCTTCCACCCCTTGTCTTCAGCCAGAGAGCGCAGCGGCTCCAACAGCATCTGGGCGTGGGAATCGCCTACGAGAGCAACTGTCTTCTTGCCGTTCTCATCGCCTTCAACGCAGCGGGGCGTGTAGTCGGCCTCAACCTCTGAGAAGCATGAGCCGTCAGTTGACTTGTCGTCGATCGCATCGGTCGGCAGCGGAGTGATTGCCCTCCCTCCCGGCAGAGCTCGCGGAACGTCTCCGGCAAGCTCACTATCGGCTACAGCACTGGCGTCGGCACTGACGGGATCTCCGGCATCCCTGTAGCCGGGAGCATCGACTTCCAGGGCTTGGTCCCAGCTGCGTGCTCCCAGTTCCGGGCCGTCAGCAGCAAGCAGCGCGTCGGCTTCCTTGCGAAGATTCTCGTTTACGACGTCGGCAGCTTCAGCGGGGATGAAGGCGAGGCCGAGGGAAATGATCGTGGCAGCTGCGCCAAGCCGAAACGCATACTTTGGGGTTCGTTTGGGCAGGCTCCAGTGGCGAGCGGGTTCTTCGACAAACCGCCACGACAGATGAGCCAGTGCCAGTGACAGCAGTGTCAGCAAAGCCGCTTGCCACCAGCGCGGATTCTTTCCTGTCAGTTGGACAAACACAATGAAGACCGGCCAGTGCCACAGATACAGCGAGTAGGAGACCTTACCGACCCACTGCACGGGTGTCCATTCGACCAGGTGGTTCAGCGACAGAGCCCCGGCTGTGCGTCCCGCAGCGATCACTGCAGCTGCGCCGAGGACCGGCAGCGCAGCCGTGGCTGCGGGAAACGGAGTCTTCTCCGTGTAGTAGATGATCGCCCACAGCATTGCGCCCAGGCCGACAAGCGCAAGAAGCGAATCAAGCGAGATCCCGGCTGGCCCGCTTTTGGCACAGCGGGCACGGAGACGCTCGATATGCGGCATGGCAGCGGCAAGCAGACCGCCGACGCCAAGTTCCCACACGCGGGTGAAAGTTGAGAAGTACGCGGCTGGATCGCCGGAGCGTACCGAGTATTCGGCCCACACAAATGATGCGATGACGATGATTGCAAAGAACACAGCTGACGCAGAGCGGGCTGTTGTGCCGATCCGTCCGTGCAGGGCGATTGCGAGGATCACGAGCAGCGGCCATACCAGGTAGAACTGCTCTTCTACGCCCAGCGACCAAAAGTGCTGCAGTGCGGTCGGCTTGTTGTCTGCTGCCAGGTAGTCGACGGAATCGAATGCCAGAACCCAGTTCTCAACGCTGAGCAGGCTGGCCATCGACTGCTTGGAGACCTCTTGCCAGGCCGCAGTGGGGAACCACAGAAAGGTTGCCGCAATGACTGCCAGCACTGTGACGACCGAGGCCGGCATAATGCGGCGAATGCGACCGGCCCAGAACTCCCCCAGATCAACTCGGCCTTGTTCTTCAGCATCACGCAGGAGCTTGGAGGTGATGAGAAAACCCGAGATGACGAAGAAGATGTCAACCCCGACGAAACCGCCGGGAGCGGCACGGGGATAGAAATGCCATACGAGGACACCGAGAACTGCTATTGCCCGCAGTGCCTGCACTTCGGGCAGAAAAGCGCGGGGGCGGTGCGACGAGGCGGCACGAGACATGCCGCAATGCCACCACTGCTGAGTGAACTGATGGCAACGCGCGGATTAAAGTCGCCTGTGAGCCGACTGGTGCGATGCCTGAGGTCACCGGCTGTTCAAGCGCGTGAACACCGCCGCCTTTCTCGATCAGCGGCCCACAAGGCGGCGAACCTGAGCCGCACGGCGCTGCAGTCCCCAGCGGGCCACATTGACAAAGGCCTCGCCGATGATGCCTCCGGACATTTTCGACGTGCCGAGCTCTCTTTCGACGAAGACAATGGGGACTTCGACAATATTCGCACCAGCGCGGCGCGCTCGGACGGTCATATCGATCTGGAAGCCGTAGCCGTGGGACTGCACGCCGGCAAGATCAATTCGCTGGAGAAGTTCACGCGAGTAAGCTCGGAAGCCCGCAGTCGCGTCGGCTACGTGCAGGCCAATGGCGATATTGGCGTACAGGTTGGCCCCGCGTGAAAGCACATTCCGGTTCAGCGGCCAGTTGACGACCTCTCCCCCGCGCACCCAGCGCGAGCCGATCGCAAGATCAGCTCCGCCTCGTACGGCGCCCAGAAGCTGCGGAAGGTCGCGTCCTCGGTGGGAACCGTCAGCGTCCATCTGGCAGATGACGTCGTAGTCCTGTTTCAGCGCCCACGTGAAGCCGGCGACATAGGCCGGCCCCAGCCCGGCCTTTTCGGTCCGGCGCATAACGTGAACGCGATCGTCTCCAAGAGCTTCGGCCCAGTCGGCAGTTCCGTCTGGGGAGCCGTCGTCAATGACGAGCACTTCGACTTCGGGGGAATGTTCGAAGATCGCCGCAAGCGTGTTCGGCAGCGACTGGCGCTCGTTGTACGTGGGGATTGCAATGAGTGTGCGCATCAGGAATCCAGTTCTACAAGTTCTCCCGCGCTCCACAGGGACACGAGTTCGGGCAGTGGGGTTCCGGGGGTCAGATCCGGCAGTCCGGGAGTCCCCGAACGAGGGTCGGTGCTCCACGCGGCGACACGTTCGTCGGCGGCTTGTACGACGAGATGGTCGACCCTCCAGCGGGCGATGTCAGCCCGGCTTCCCGGCGCGATCACTCCCCCGCCGAAATTGCCGACCGCGCGTTCGGCGAAACGCGTCAGGCAATTGAACGCCGCGCGTCCGCTGACAGTCGAACCCGGGGCGAAAATCGCCTGTCGCATGGCCTCCCAGGGTTCGGATGACGACGCGAAGCTCACCTGCGCTCCTTCGCGCAGCAGGGATCCGACCGGCTGGGCGAAAGCGCGCGGGTCGACTGTCAGCGCAAGGGGCGACTGTCCGAGCGGGCCGGCGAGGTCTTCGGGGATCTGCACATTGGCGAATACGCGCCATCCGCTGCGGGCGGCGTGGCGTTTGAAGTCGGCGTCCTGCAGCGCCTCGGTGTAGGCGCTCAGCGCCTCAAGGTCATCCAGCACGATGAACACGGGCGCTTCAGGGCGCTGCTCGGGCAGACCGACGTGTGCTTGCCGTTGACCCGTGCCGTTGAGGCTGTAGCCGATAACGCGCAGCGGGCCCGCCTCCTGGGCAAAGTCTGCAATCTGCTTGTCCGTGCCGATGGCGTGAACTGCTGCAATGCCGGCGGCCAGGAAATCGTGCGGGGCTGACTCTTCGCTTCGCAGGTCGACCGCCGTGATCATGGCCGGTGCTGCGAAGTCATCGCAAAGGTCAATGAGCTCCGAGCCGAAGGTCTGTGCGGCTTCGTCACCGCCCACCCAGTCGACGACGTCGCCGCTGACAGACACGGCCGTCGCGAAAGGATCAGCGCTGCTGTAGACATCACCGTTGTAAAGTACGAAATTCACCACACTGCGATTCTCCCAGACGGACGCCGGGCGCGTGATGGGGCCTCGGGTAGGCTGAGCCGCGTGAGCAGACTCGTCGTTCTCGATACCCCGGCCCTGTACTACCGGTCTTTCTACGCTCTTCCGTCCAGCATCACAGCTTCAGACGGCACTCCGGTTGGAGCTCTGCGCGGGCTGCTGGACACGATTGCGGGCCTTGCTGAAGATCTCGCCACCACTAGGATTGTCGCGGCCATGGACGGCGACTGGCGGCCGTCTTTCCGCACAGCCATACTGCCGGAGTACAAAGCCCAGCGCGTGCAGGACGAAGAGACGGGCTCAGAAACCCCCGATGACCTCAAACCGCAGATACCGCTTATTCGCGAAGCGCTCAGGTTGGCTGGGATACCTGTCCTTGAGATACCCGACACGGAAGCTGACGACATCATCGGGTCTTTTGCCGCCCAAATGGGGCCGGATGACGAGCTCGTCGTGGTTTCGCCTGACCGCGATCTCATTTCGGTTCTGCGCGCCGACCGCAGAATTCAGCTTCACAGGCCACGCCCCAAGGGGCAGTGGGCGCCGCTGACCTATGCGGATGTTCCCGCGGAGTACGGGGTCAAAGGCGGCGAACCCTACCGTCAGATGGCGGCCCTGCGCGGCGACCCCTCCGACGGGCTTGCCGGTGTGCCCGGCATAGGCGAGAAGACTGCCGCAAAGCTCCTCACCGGATACGGCGGGCTGGACGAGCTGTTCCGCGCGGCGTACAGCGGAGCGAAAGACCACGGTCTGAGCCCGAAGCGCGCCGCAGCACTCATCGAACATGAAGACGCTGTGCGCCGGGCAGAAGAAGTCATGACGGTTCTTCAAGACATTGATGTGCTCCCAGCCGCGCGGGATGCAGCCGGGGTGCCCCAGCGGATGAACAGCGAAGCACTCATCGCATTCGGTGCACGGTGGGGTGCTGAGCGGGCGACGGCCCGGCTTGTGCGGGCCCTGGGTGACGAGGCACCGCCGGCACCGGACGAGCCCTCCCCCGCCGCTGGGCGACAGTCACGCAGAGACCAGCTTCCCGAGTTCGCGGGGCCGTCGTGGACGACAGCCGAACTGTGGGGCTTCGACCTTGAAACCACCGGACTGGACCCGCAGACAGTGCACGTTGTTACGGCGGCGTGCGTGCGGCTTGGGCGGGTTGACGGCTGTATCCAGCCGCTCGAGATTCGCACGTGGCTGGCAGACCCGGGGATCGAGATTCCGGAGGCCGCCAGCAGCGTTCACGGGATAACCAGCGACTATGCGCACAAGCACGGTGCGGACCGAACCGCGGTCGTGACCGAGGTGATTGCGTGTCTGGACAGCATTCGCCGCCGTGGCGGCTGCGTTGTGGGGCACAACATCGTCTACGACCTCACGGTGCTCGAAGCCGAACGGCGCCGTCTGGGACTGTCGACGGCCGTGGCAGATGTTCTTCCGCCGATCTTCGACACCCTGGTGCTCGACAGAGAGATCGACCGATTCCGCAGGGGCAAGCGGACGCTTTCCGATCTGTGCGCCGCGTGGGATGTCGAACTGGACAACCACCACGATGCTCTCGCCGACGCTGCGGCCGCCGGCTGCATACTGTGGGCGATGGCAGACAAGCACGAGGCTATTGCGAAGGGCTCGGGGGCGCAGCTGCACGCGGCGCAGATCGAATGGAAGCGCGCACAGGCCGCTGATCTCGAAGAGTTTCTGCGCTCCAAAGGCCGCCGCGCTACGATAAACCCCGATTGGCCGCTGGAAATCTTAAGCTGAGAGGAACGATCATGGGCTTCTTCGACCGACTGCTGGGACGGCCCGGAGCGCAAGCAGACAAGCGCGTCGGCTGGTTCGCAAAAGCCCAAGACGACCTTGACCGCTACGGTCAGCAGTATGCGGATCTGCCAGACGAGGAACTGGCGACAACCGCGGCGGACCTGTTCACCCTCGAAGACCGGCGCGAATCACTCACCCGCTACGCCGCGCTCGTGCGCGAAGCCGCCGACAGAGCCCTTGGCGAACGGCCGTATTCGACACAGCTCAAAGGCCTCATCGGCCTTCTTGACGGCATGGTCGTGCAGATGCTCACGGGCGAGGGCAAAACCCTCGTCGGTGCCATGGCCGCCGCCGGATACGCCCTGCAGGGGCGGACAGTTCACGTAGTCAGCGTCAACGACTACCTCGCTGCTCGCGACGTCGAATGGATGCGCCCTCTGTTTGACCTGCTGGGTGTGACAGCGGCATCTGTTGGCGAAGCCGACTCGGAAGTCTCCCGTCGGGATTCCTACACACGGGAAATCGTCTACGCGTCCGTGCAGGAAGTCGGCTTCGACACTCTGCGCGACCGTTTTCTCACCCAGGGCCAGGAGCCCCGAATCGCCCAGCGTGACGTTGTGATCGTCGACGAGGCCGATTCTGTGCTCATTGACGAAGCGCGGGTTCCGCTGGTCCTGGCCGGCACCGCGAGCGTCGAACAGGCCGATGCCGAGATCACGCGGCTGGTTGGCAGCCTTGAAGCGGGCCGACACTACGAACTGGCACACGACCGCACAGCGGTGTCCTTAACAGAGAGCGGCATCGACGCAGTCGAAGAGGCCCTCGACGTTGATCTGTACGGCGACGATGCGGAGACGCTCGCCGCGGTCAACCTCGCGCTGTACGCCCTGGCTGTCGTTCACCGTGATGTCGACTACCTCGTTGTCGACGGCAGCATCAAGCTGATCTCGGATTCGCGCGGTCGCGTCGCTGACCTTCAGCGGTGGCCGGACGGACTGCAGGCGGCAGTTGAAGCCAAAGAGGGGCTGACCGCTTCTTCAACGGGCGAGATCCTCGACCAGATGACAGTTGAAGAGCTCATTCAGACGTACACCACCGTATGCGGTATGACGGGCACTGCGTTGGCAGTCGGCGATGACCTCAAGGAGTTCTATGAACTTGAGATCTGCGCTGTGGAGCCCAACGAGGACGTTATTCGCGTAGATGAGCCCGACCGTCTGTACACCTACCAGGAGTCCAAGGAACGTGCGATTGTCGACCAGGTTCTCGAGGAGCACCGCCAGGGTCGGCCCATCCTGATCGGCACCCGGTCGGTGGCCGAGTCCGAAAGCCTCGCACACAGGCTCAAACAGCGTGGAATCGACGTCAGGGTGCTCAACGCAAAAGACGATTCGCGCGAAGCCGATATCATCGCCCAAGCCGGTGAATCCGGCGCTGTGACAGTCTCCACTCAGATGGCCGGCAGGGGCACCGACATCCGCTTGGCGGGTGATAAAGCCCGCGAAGCCGGCGGTCTTCTGGTGATCGGTGCCGGTCGCTACGACTCCTCGCGCCTGGACGATCAGCTGCGGGGCCGTTCTGGCAGACAGGGCGACCCGGGAACATCCGTGTTCTTCACGAGTCTGGAAGACGAACTGCTCACACGAGTTCCGGAAATCCAGCGCTTTGTCGAAGACGGCGACGAAACCGGCTTCATCCAGTCGCGCAAAGCCGCACAGCTGGTCGAACACGCCCAGCGGATGGCAGAAGGCGAAAACACCGGTGTTCATCGTGATACCCGGCGGTTCAACGACCTCATGTCGAAACAGCGCAAGCAGGTGCTTGCACGCCGTGAGGCCATGCTGACCGAGGACTATGGGATCGACGAACTTTTGGAAAAGGTCAGCGATCGCGAAGACGTGAAGACCGCCGGTGATGACGCTGTGCGCCAGGCTCTGCGCGATATTCTCCTGTTCCAGATCGACGACCGCTGGGTGACTCACCTTGCGTTCCTCAACGATCTGCGCGAGGGGATCCACCTGCGCACACTGGCAAAAGAACGCCCCCACGAAGCGTTCAACAAAGAATCTATGGCGCAGTTCGCTCAGTTCTGGTCGGACGTGACGGCCAGCGCCGAAGAGGTCCTGGACAAAGTCGAGTTCACTGTCGACGGAGTCGACCTGCCTGCGATTGGAATGAAGAGGCCGTCATCCACGTGGACCTATGTAGCAGCCGAATCGACGTTCGGCTCTGACATTGAGGCCGTGGTGAAGCGGATTCGCCGCTGAGATCAGCGCTGCGCTGAGATCAGTACTGATCCATGACCACACCGCGGCGCACGGCGTCAGCCGCACGGGCAATCGTCGTGGCTGCTTCCGGCCCGACGACGTTCTCAATCTGGCCCAGAACGTCGAGTGTCTGTTTGGCCCACCGGACGAAGTCACCGGCGGAGATGTCCGTTCCGTCCAGAGCCGCGGCGAGGTTCTTGCCGTCGGTCCAGCGGTAGATCGGCACTGCAATACCGGAATCGGGTTCGGGGGTGATGCTCGTGCGGGTGTCGCTTTCGGTTTTGGCAAGTGTTCGCCACAGGTCTTCCAGAGCGCCCACACACTGCCGCAGAGTCTGAGTGGGCATGCGAGTGTGTGTCAGCAGTTCGCGTCGGCTTTCGTATACCAGGCACGAGGCCATCGCCGCGGCTTCGGGCTCGGTCAGCCCCTCCCACAGTCCAGCGCGAACAGACATGGCGATCAGCAGGTCGCGATCGCCGTATATGCGCCGCAGAATTGCGGTGTCATCAGGCAGGAACTCGAGTGTGCGCAGAACCGAGCAGACTCGGTCGAACACTTCGGCGATAGAGGACGTGCGCGATGTGATCTGGCTGGTGAGCTTGGCCCGGTCGCGTTCGAGCCGGTGCGCCCTTTCTGCCCACCGGGCGTGCTGTTCGCGTTCGGGACAGTCGTGGCAGGGGTGAGAGCGCATCTGCTGTCGCAGCGCCTCAACATCTTCAGAGCCGACCTTGGGTCCCTTGGTTCTGCGCACTTGGACATCGGCGGGGTCTTTGACCCGTCCCTGCGCAATCGCCTGGTCGAGGATGTCAAGCAGGCGGCTGCGCTCACGGGGATTGCGGTGGTTGAACTTCCGGGGGCTCTTGATCTTACCGAGGCTCACCGCCGGCTCAGTGACTTCATGTGGACGCAGGTGCCATACTTTGCCGGCGCTTGTGAGGACTGTCGGCAGACGCAGACCCGTGTGGTCGTTGTGCATGGGACTGAGCACAATGCAGGCGCCGAACTTCAGCCGGGACGGCAGCAGAATAACGCTGCCGAACTGCAGTTGGGACAGTGATTCGACGACATCGCGCTGTTTGAGCTTCGACCGCTGCTTACCGGCCTGCTTCTCCAACTGCGCAATCGAAAGTCGATAGCCGAAATACTCCGAGAAATCACCGCGGTCGCACTGTGCAGCCTCTGTGTAGCCGGCAAGCGCCTCGTCGGTTTTGCGCACTCGCTTGGCAAGACCGACAACAGAAGAGTCAGCTTGGTACTGGGCGAACGATGTTTCCAGCACCTTCCGCGCGTCATCGTGGGTCATACGCGCCAGCAGGTTCGCGGCCATGTTGTAGGTGGGAACAAAACGGCTGTTGAGCGCGTAGGTCCGCTTGGAGGCAAGGGAAGCGATATCGGCGACTTCGATCGTGGGGTGCCACACCGTCACGGCGTGTCCTTCAATGTCGATTCCGCGCCTGCCAGCCCGTCCAGTCAGCTGCGTGTACTCCCCCGGTGTGATCTGCACGTGAGATTCGCCGTTGAACTTCTTGAGTTTGTCGAGCACCACTGAACGCGCCGGCATGTTGATGCCCAGCGCAAGGGTTTCAGTTGCGAAGACAACCCGCATGAGCCCTTCGACGAAAAGCTTCTCGACAAGCTCTTTGAACTGCGGGATGAGTCCGGCGTGGTGCACTCCGAAACCGGACATGAGGCCTGCCGCGAATGACCGGAATCCCAGCACTCCGAGGTCTTCGGCAGTCAACGACTCTTCCAGCTCTTCCAGCGCGGCCGCGATTCGGCGTTTTTCGCTCTTCGTCGTCAGATCAAGGCCGGCCGCCAAACAGTGGTCGAGAGCTTCGTCGCAGCCTTTGCGGCTGAAGATGAAGAAAATGGCCGGCAGAAGCGAAAGCTTGTCGAGCTCAGCGATGACAGCCGCCCGAGCCGGCCGCATAAACCGGTGTCGGGCTCCGCCTCGTCGGCGGTCCCGCCGGGAGCCGAAACCGGAGTACGGCCGGACAGCCGCTTCCAGTCCTTTGTTGATGTCCCGGCCGTTAGGTGCGAACAAGGGCATGAGGTCGGTCCCGACTGCTACGTGATTGTGCAGCGGTACCGGACGGTGTTCGGAGACGATGATGTCAGTGGTGCCGCGCACCTCGGCCAGCCACGCTCCGAACTCTTCGGCATTGGACACCGTCGCCGACAGGCTCACCAGCAGGACGTGGGCCGGCAGGTGAATGATGACCTCTTCCCACACGGGTCCGCGGAACCGGTCGCCCAGGTAGTGGACTTCGTCGAGCACGACGAAGCCGAGTTCGGAAAGGTCTGTTCCCGAATAGATCATGTTGCGCAGGACCTCGGTTGTCATGACGACGATCTGCGCGTCTCGGTTGATGCTCGTATCCCCTGTCAGCAGGCCCACGCGATCAGCGCCGTAGGCGTCGACGAGCTCATTGAACTTCTGATTTGACAGGGCCTTGATCGGCGCGGTGTAGAAGACCCGCACACCGCGGGCAACCGCCAGAGCAATGGAGAACTGTGCGACAACCGTCTTGCCCGCACCCGTGGGGGCGGCGACGAGGACTGAGTGATCGGCCTGCAGACTGCGGCAGGCGCGCAGCTGGAAGTCGTCGAGTTCGTAGTCCAGGGAACGGCGGAAAGCCTCCAATGGTGAACCCGCTTCGCTCTGGCGCTGCAGAAACTGTGAATATGCGTCAGCCGGAGACAGGTTGGATTCCATGCCCCTCAGTCTACTCAGTCGATCGGTTCGACCCACGTGCCGTCGGCAATCCGGCGCCGTTTGCGACCGCGGTCAATGATCGCGCAGATCAGCCACGCCAGGAAGAACATGAACAGCATCGGAACGACCAGGTAGAACATGGACACGGCATCCGGGGTCGGCGTTGCGATTGCGGCGAACACGAATACCAGCACCACCAGCCACCGCCAAGACCTCCGAATCGTGCGGGCTGACAGAAGATCGAGCATATTGAGCCCCACCATGAGGACGGGCAGGACGAACGCAGCCCCGAAGGCGATGATGACAACGGTGACAAACGACAGGTAGTCCTGCGCCGGCACAATGTACGACGTTCCCTGAGGCACCAGGCCGCCCATAGTGCGAACAGCATTGGGCAGAGCGAAGAACGCCAGCGCCCCTCCCGCCAAGAACAGCGGGAGTGCAGTGCCGAGAAAACCCACGGTGTAGAGCTTCTCCTTGCGGTGCAGACCGGGCATGATGAACGCCCAGATCTCGTAGAGCCATACGGGTGAAGAGAGGATGATGCCGATGAAGATCGATATTTTGATCTTCATGTCAAAAGGCGACACGACACCAGCGAAGTTGAGCATCGCGGTCTTGCCTTCTGCTGCTGCAATGTCATCCAGGGGCTTCTGGAGAACTCCGAGAACACTGTCGTAGAGGAACCAGCCGATGACAGAGGCGATCAGCAGAGCAACGGCGGCCGCTATCGCCCGGTTGCGAAGCTCCCGAAAGTGGTCGAGGAGCTTCATCCGCTTCTGCGGATTGCCCTTCAGCGGCAGGCGCTTGCGCGGGCTCACTTTCGCTTGTCGTCGTCCGCTTCGGTGTAAGCAGATGCGCGGTCCTCGGCACTGTCAGAAGTGCCGGGCTGTGCGCTCTTAGATTCGATGGAACCGGGGTCCTTGGGAGCCGAGACCGTGGGTTCGTCCTTGCCGAAGTCCTTCATTTCATCGCGAAAGATCTTCATTGACTTGCCGACGTTCTTGGCAACACCGGGCAGACGCGAAGCGCCGAAGATCAGAACGATCACCAGAACGACGATGACGATTTGCCAGATTCCGGGTCTCACATGTGCTCCTTAGTTCTCAGCGTGCCCCACCAGTGTACTCGTCCTGTCCGGCATGTTCGATAACACGCGCAAGAGTGCCAAGCGAGCTGCTCAGTGCAGGCACTGGATCTGCGGAGCGGATCCAGCGACCCCAGCGCAGCATCTGGCGATCCAGCCACGCTTCCGAAAAGACGGTAATGGTGCCGTAGGCGCAGCCTTCGGAGTCGTCGAACTGAACATCGCGGAAGGCAAACTCGTCGAGGATCCAGGCGGCAGCGGAGGCAAAGCCGAACCGGTAGTCGGTCGGCTCTTCCGCTTCCTGTGGTGTGGGCACAATCTCCCTGTCGCCTTCTGCCAGTGCGGCTGATTCGATGTTGTCGACGCTGAATGTGCGCTCTCCCCCGGAGGTTTCGCAGAAGGCATCGAGATACCAGCGGCCGGCCAGGCGCAGTTCGTGCGGACGAATGACTCGGCGAGTCAGTTCGTCACGAGCGGCGACGTAGTAGTCAATCACGATCGGCGTGCCGGAAGCAGAAGCACTCTGCAGGGCACGGCGAAGATCTTCCGGGACAGTCGGAACATCGACAACCGGTTCTGTCGAACGGTCGGCCGACTGCAGCTTTGCCCGCAGGTCCTCAATGCCGTCGACGTCTGGGTTTGCAGCCTGCAGGTAGTCAAGAGCGACAACGAGGCTTGCGGCTTCGGCAGCGCTGAGCCGGACCGGAGCCGCAACCTCCGCGGCGTTGTCTACGTACACGCCGTCCGGCCCCCAGCGAGCGTCGATGAGATCATCCGGCATGTGGCCGGGGCGACCGCTGACGAACAGCAGCTGAAGGTCGTCTTCGATCGTTTCGACGGAGACGTTGAAATGCGAAGCCAGCTCTTCCAGCCGGGCGCCGGGATGAGCAGTGATGAAGGGGACCAACCCCAGCAGACGCGACAGCCGCTGCCGTGCTTCACACATGAGCGCGGTTTCCGTCCACGAGGGCGATGAGGCTCTCCAAGGTCAGCTGAGCGAGCTTCCTGTGAGCCTCTCGCAGCTCCGGCGGTGCGAGTACGCTGACGCTGTCGCCATAGCCCAGCAGTTCCTCGGCAAAGCTCTGCAGATCAGCAAACGGCACCTCGTAGGTTCCGTCTGCAGTTTCCGCGCCCCGGTGGCGAAGTGGCCTGCCCTTGCCGGGTACGAGGCGGAGCACGGCCTTCTGCGAAACCTCTGCTGGGTGTGCGGACTCCCCCACCGCGCGGGGGTCTACAGTGAAATCCGCCGGCACGGCACTGCGAAGCGAATCGTCAAGAGACGCAATGCGCCCGACAATGCGGGAGAGTCGGAACGCCCGCTGTGCCCGCCGGTTGAGGTCATAGCCGACAACATAGGTCTTTTCGCCGCGGGTCAGTAGACAGAAGCCGACGACTTCGCGGCGCTGCGGGGCAGACCCGGGTTTTCGATACTGAAAGCGCATGGGTCGGCGGTCAGCCACATATTCCATCACTTCGGCGTAGCGGTCATCCACAGAGCGCAGGTCAAAGGCTGCGTCGGTGTCGAGGCTGGCAGCCGGCTGTGCGGCCTGTCCTCGCAGCTTGTTCACGGCAGCGAGGGCCGCGCCGGAAACGGCCGAGCTGCGCACAACGTCAACAGCGGCCGCTAAAAGCGCTATGTCTTCCGGGCCCAGGTCAATGGGAGGCAGAAGGTAGTCTTCGTCGCTGATCCGATATCCGTAGGCGGATTCACCGGTGAAGGGGTCAGACCAGTCGGTCGTGCTGATCTCTATGCCCAGATCCCGAAGCGCCTTTTTGTCCCGGTTGAACATCCGGTCAAAGGCAGCGTCGTCCTTATCGCGATAGTCCTCGATGGTTTGGCGAAGTACGTCGCGGTCGATCCAACCGGAAACCGACCGCAGCGCGATGAGCAGGTTGAGCAGGCGCTCAGTCTGTCGACGCGCGCGGCCGGTCTTCGGACGGTCGAGGTCGGCCATTGTCAGGCGATGTTCTCAAGATCGCAGACGAAGATGAGTGCTTCGCCCGGCGCAATGACACCGGGGACGCCCTGGCTGCCGTAGGCCAGGTGGGAGGGAATCCGCAGGGTGCGGCGTCCGCCGACCTTCATGCCGAGCAGGCCCTGGTCCCAGCCGGGGATGACCATGCCGACGCCCACGCGGAAGTTGAGCGGCTGGCCGCGGTCCCAGCTGGCGTCAAACTGTTCGCCGGTGGAAAAGCCCACGCCGACGTAGTTGACGCTGACGGTGTCTCCGGCCTGAACAGCACGGCCGGTGCCCTCAATGTCGTCGATGATCTCGAGTTCTTCCGGGGCGGTGTCGCCGGGAAACTCGACTTCGGGTTTTGTGCGGGACACGAGGTACTCCAATCAGTTTGCGTCGAGGATGTCGACGACGAACACGAGCGTTTTGTTCGGGCCGATGTTCGGTGGGCTGCCGGCTTCCCCGTAGGCCATGTCAGGCGGTGCAATGAGCAGCACCTGCGAACCGACCTTCTGACCTGCAAGTCCCTCTGTCCAGCCCTTGATCACACCGTCAAGGGGGAAGGTCGCAGGCTGGCCGCGATCCCAGGATGAATCGAAGGTCTTCGAAGGGTCATCCCACGTCCAGCCGGAGTACTGCACGGTGACTTCCTGGTCTTTGCTGACCTTTGGGCCGTCGCCTTCAATCGTCGGCTCGACGATGAGCTTCTTCGGCGGGTCGCCCTTGGGCTTGCTGATGGACGGTTTGCCCTTGTCGTCCCGGCTGACCTGCGGGAGGTCCTTCTTCTGAGGAAGCTCCTTGCCCTCAGCGCGAGTCTTGAGCTTTCCGGTTTCGACGATGTCGATGACGTACAGGACGCTCGGGCCGTTTTCGCCCGGCGTGGCCAGCCCCACCCTGGCACCGACCTTCTGGCCGACGAGGGCATCGACGAGTTCTTTGGCAACCTGGTCATTGTCCATGGGGAAACCAGACGGTTTGCCCTGGTCGTAGGTGCTTTGGAGGTTTTTCGGATCGCTGCCGTCAATCGTCGTCATGTGGGCGGTGACCTGATCACCGTCCTTGATGACGTCCCCGTCGCCTTCGCTGTAGACCTTGGATTCAGCCTTTGCAACGGCGAAGGGAGCTTCAAACTCCACCTTCGGCTTTTTGCCGTCCTCACCGCTGACCTCAACCTTGTCGAGGCTCGTAGTCTTGGCATCCTGCACCTGCTGGGTGGCTGTGTCGTCGGCTTTCTGATCGTCGCCATTCGAACAGCCGGTCAGCAGAAGAGCTGCGATGGCGGCTGTGCCGATCACCTGTCTGCGCACGTAGATACATCCCTTTCGATAGCTCTGGCCAATCCTAGTGTGGCCAGTCTGGGGCTTGCCTGAGTGGTGGTGAGGTCAGATGACAGGTTCGGCCAAGGCCTCTGTCAAGGCGCGGGCCCTGTCGTCTTCAGTCGCGAAGGGGTCTCGGAGAACCACGGCCTTCTGGCTTTGGTCATTGACCCGCAGGTGCACCCAGTCGACGGTGAAGTCACGGCGATGTTCCAGGGCCTGCGCGATGAATTCGCCGCGCAGCCTGGCCCTGGTGCTCTGTGGTGGTGTTGCCATTGCCCGCTGGGAAGCTTCAAGCGGCACAGCGCGCCTGGCCAAGCCGGCTTGTTCCAGTTTCGGGAACAGGCCGATGCCGGGGGTGACATCGTGGTAGGCGTAGTCGAGCCGGGTGATCTTCGGATCTTTCAGGCTCAGGCCTTCACGTTCGACGTAGCGGTCGAAGAGCTTCTTTTTGATGACCCAGTCGATTTCCGTTTCGACCGAGCTGAAATCTCCGCTCTCAACGGCTTCGAGCACTCGCTTCCAGCGATCGAGCACTCGCCGGGCTGTGTCGTCGGAGCCGAGGCTGTGGTCGCCCCTGTCTGCAAGTTTCGCTGCGTGCTCCCAGTAGAAGCTCAGCAGCCCAAGCGGGGTTGTCGTTTCGCCCGAACGCAGTTCCAGCTGGGCTGTTCCGGTGAGGTCGCGGGCCACGGTGCGAATGTCCCGAATGGGATTGCGCAGAGTGTGGTCGGCAAGCGGCACACCGGATTCGAGTAGGTCGAGCACCAGGCCGGCGGAGCCGACTTTGAGCTCCGTGGTGGTCTGCGACATTGAAGAATCGCCGACGATCACGTGCAGGCGGCGGTACTTTTCAGCATCAGCGTGCGGTTCGTCGCGGGCGTTGATGATCGGCCTGGACCGGGTTGTCACTGAGGACACGCCTTCCCACATGACATCGGAACGGCCGGACAGGCCGTAGACAACATCGCCGTGCATGGTTTCGACCTTGGTGGCGTGGCCGCTGAGTGAGGCCCGCTGGGAATCAGCGGCGGGCATATCGGTGCTGGCCCGGGCGGGAATAACGCAGCCGGCCCCGGCGATGAGCTGGCGGACGACGAGGAACGGCAGAAGCGAGGTTGTCAGACGCGTGAAGTCCATGGTGCGGCGCACCAGGAAGTTTTCGTGGCTGCCGAACGAATTTCCAGCCGAGTCGCGGTTGTTCTTCAGCATGTGTGCCGTGCCGGTCAAACCGTCGGCGGCAAGTTCACGCTGAGCGATTTCCAGGTTCTGGGTCAGAAGCAGGGTTCCGGCTTCTTCTTGGGCGATGAGCTCATCGACAGAAGAGCACTCCGCCGTCGCGTACTCGGGGTGGGAGCCGACATCCAGATAGAGGCGACCGCCGTTGGCCAAGAAGGCGTTCGACGAACGGAATCGGCTGACAACCGGTTTGAACAGGTAGCGCGCCGTTTCCTCCGGACCCAGGTGGCGGCCCCCGTTGGCTGAATAGGTCAGACCGTATTCGGTCTCAATGCCGTAGATGCGCTTCATGCTTCGCCCCCGAGGATCTGCTTGACAGCTTCTGTGTTCTGTCGGCGGAAGGTCCTGTGTCCCTCGGCGCTGCGGTCAAGCAGAGCCGCTTCGATGTGCTGAGCGGGAATCGGGCCGTCGGCACCCAGGGTGCTGGCTGCCCACCGCAGAACCTCTGCACTCGTCATAGCCGATGTGTCGATGTCAGTAAGCGCCCGACCGTGGGCTTCGGAGTCTCCCCCGATGACCACGGCACTGGCTTCGTCTGCAACCGAACCGTCATAGGACAGCCGGTAGATTCTGTCGCCTTCGGGGTCCACACCGAGTTCAGCGACGATGATTTCGACTTCAAAGGGTTTGGATTCCGTTGTGAAGACAGATGCCAGCGTCTGAGCGTAGGCATTTGTCAGACCCCGGGCGGTCACGTCTGCCCTGTCGTAGGAATAGCCGCGCAGGTCCGCGTAGCGAACACCGGCCTGGCGCAGTGATTCGAACTCGTTGTACTTGCCGACTGCGGCAAAGCCGATTCTGTCGTAGATTTCGGCGATCTTGTGCAGTGTGGTTGACGGATTCTCTGCGATCAGTGCGATCCCGTCTGAGCACCGGGCAACCAGGACGCAGCGCCCGCGTGAAATGCCCTTCCGGGCGAACTCCGCGCGGTCTTTCATCAGCTGTTCGGGTGAAACATAGAAGGGCATGCTCATGCGGAACCGCCTCCTCGCCGTGCGGCGACATCGGCCGCGGCAGCCAGAATGACGTCGGCTTGGACTTCACGCACTCCCTCGGAATCAACCACCATCATGGTCGGTCCGATTCGACGGATGAGGTCCGGTCCGGCAGTTCCGGAATCGTCATCGGCGGCATCGAAGAGCGCCTCGACCGCGACCTCGACTGCGGCACCTTCACTGAGGCCTGGCTTCCACCTCTTTTTGAGCGAACCGCGGGCGAAAGTCGAACCGGAGCCCACCGAGTGGTAGTCCTGCTCTTCGTATCTGCCCCCGGTGACATCGAACGAGAAGATCCGGCCGGGAGTATCACCGTCCGCTTTTTGGTCAACCCCGGCAAACAGCGGCACCACCGCCAGACCGCGCAGCGCGGAACCGAGGTTGGCTCGCAGCATCGAGGCCAGCCGGTTGGCTTTGCCGTCCAGGGAGAGGACCGTGCCCTCGATCTTTTCGTAGTGCTCAAGTTCAAGCTGGAAGAGTCGGACGAGCTCAAGTGCGATGCCCGCCGTGCCGGCGATGCCGACAACTGAACCGTCGTCGGCCCTGTGCACTTTCTCCATCGTCCGGCTGGCGATGAGCGAGCCGATTGTCGCCCGGCGGTCACCGGCCATGAGAACACCGTCGGCCGTTGTCAGCGCGACGATAGTCGTAGCGTGCGGGGCGATGTTCTCGGCAGCCGCTGCCTGCGCAGAGGGAAGCACGTGCGGGGCGACTTCGCGTGCGAACTCAACGAACGAGTTCGAGGCGGTGCTGAGGTAGGCGGCTGACAGTCCTGTCACTGTCCGCCTTTCTGCACGAAGTTCTTCACGAAGTCTTCGGCATTGGTCTCCAGAACGGAGTCGATGTCGTCGAGGATGTCGTCAAGCCCCTGCGTGTTGATCTGGGCCTGGCCGCCGCCGAGACCCAGGTCGCCGGATTCTTCCGGGCCTTCTCCTCCGCCCGAGTGCCTGTGGATCTGATCCTGACCAGCCATTGTGCTCACATCCCGTAGTCGTCAGTGTTGTTGTCTTTGATTGTAGTGACCCCGAGTGCCGCCAACAGCGATTCGGTGTCGACAGCTGTGCTCAGCCGGTCTTCCAGCAGAGCGCGCGTGCCCTTGAGCGGTTCGCTCATGGGGATCCTGACGGCGGATTCGCCGCGGCGCATGACGATTGACTCCCAGCTGGCTGCAACCAGGTCATCGCGCAGTCTGTCGACAACCGTGCCGCGCAGGTAGGCGCGCGTGTCATCCGGTGGTGTCGTCATGGCCCGCCGCACCTCGTCATCGGTCGTCAGTCGGCGGAAGCGCCCGGCACGTTCCAGCCGATAGAACAGTCCCTTCTCCTGGCGGACGTCGGTGTACTGGACGTCGATGAGGGCCAGCTTGGGGTTGTCCCACTCGAGTCCTTCGCGCTGTCGATAGCCGTTCATGAGCGACAGTTTGGCCACCCAGTCAATCGAGTCCGCAAGCGTCATGGGATCGGCTGCAAGACCGGTGAGCAGACGATCCCATTCGGCCAGCACCTGAGCGGTCTGCTCGTCATCGGGATTTGCTGCCTTAGCGGCCGCCGCATAGAACGCGCGCTGGATCTCCAGCGCCGTCATGGTCGATCCGTCGGTCAACTCCAGTGGTGCGCTGAGACTGAGGTCGTGAGACACCGTCTGCAGGGCGGTGACGGGATCGGCCAGTTCGATTTGGGGCGCCAGTCCCTGCTCGATCAGACCCAGCACGAGGCTGGTGGAGCCGAAGCGCACGAACGTGGCGACTTCGGCCAGCGTCGCATCGCCGATGATCACGTGCAGGCGCCGGTACTTGACGGCATCTGCGTGCGGTTCATCGCGGGTGTTGACTATGGGTCGGCGCAGGGTCGTCTCCAAGCCGACGCACTCTTCGAAGAAGTCGGCCCGCTGGGAGATCTGGAAGCCGGGCGCTTCACCCTCCCGTCCGATGCCCACTTTGCCGGCTCCGCACAGAATCTGGCGGGTGGCGAAGAAGGGCAGCAGGCCCTCGGTGATCTTTTCGAACTCGACACTGCGGTCGACGAGGTAGTTCTCGTGTGTGCCGTAAGACGCTCCCTTGGAGTCGGTGTTGTTCTTGTACAGGTCGACCGGCTGGCCTGTTGAGAGCAGCTGATGCACCGCCGCTTCGGCCACCCGGTCCCCTGCGCGGTCCCACGTGACGATGTCGCGGGGGTTTGTGACCTCGGGCGATGAATATTCGGGGTGAGCGTGGTCAACGTAGAGGCGCGCGCCGTTTTCCAGCACCACATTGGCAAGGTACTGCGCTTCCGGCTGTTCCTGCGGCAGGTGAGTCAGCTGGGATTCGTGTGCATCGGCCAGGTTCATGAGGAAGCCCCGGGCATCTGCCAGCGGCGTTTCTGAGCCGAAGTCCCAGAAGCTCTGGGCGGATTTCAGACCGCGAGGCCCAGCGTAGGCGTCGACGACGCGCGCGGAGTCGCGCATGGGGGCTTGCGGGCGACCGCCTACGGCGACGATGCCGAACTCGGTTTCGGAGCCCATGATCCGCTGGACGGTGATCATTGTGCCTCACTGCCTTTCGTAGACTTTGGTCTGTGGCTAAGCGTTCTTCTCGTATTTCTCATATCCTGACCGCCCTCGCAGCCGACATCGTCCTGGTGGTTGCCTTTGCGGCTGTCGGCTTCTACACCCACGCCCAGGTTCTCACGCTCGACGGAGTTGTTCAGACATCGTGGCCGTTCCTGGTAGGCCTTGCGTGCGCGTGGATCCTCAGCGCCGCATGGACTGCTCCCCTGGCGCCCATGCGCACCGGCGTCGCAATCTGGTCGACGACTGTTCTGGTTGGCATGATCACCCGCTTTTCGTTCGGGGCGGGAATCGCCGGACCGTTCATCATCGTTGCCTCCGCGATGAATTTCCTGACCCTCGTGGGCTGGCGTGTGATCGCCCGCGCTGTCGGCGGGCGATCAGCCAAAGGCTGATCCTAACCGGCAGACATCGCCTCAGATGAGGCTGCTGTCTCCGCGTGCGGTCTGAACTGACGAGGTGTCGCTCTCGGCAGCCGTGTCTGTGCGGCTCTCGCGGTCGGCGACATCGGCAGCCAGGACCAGGTGGGTGATCCTTTCGCCCTTGCGTCCGGAGATGCGGGCCCATTCGTCCGGGTTTGTGGTGTTCGGCAGGTCTTCGTGTTCGCTGAATTCTTCGCGAATCGCCCGGTAGAGGTGATCCCACGTGATGCCGTGCTCACCCAGGTCGAGGTAGGCCTTGATGGCGTGCTTCTTCGCCCGGTCGACGACATTGGAGATCATGGCTCCCGAGGTGAACTCGGCGAAGTAGAGCATTTCGCGGCGGCCGTTTGCGTAGGTGACTTCGACGAAGCGGTTGCGGTCGGTCTGTGCGTACATTTCTTCAACACAGCGTTCGATCAGGCTGTCCACGGCGGCCGCCTTGGTCGTCGTGATCTCGGACTCGGCAATCGGCAGCTGTTCTGTCAGGTATTTGCTGAAGATGTCCTTGGCGCCATCCCGGTCGGGGCGCTCAATGCGTATCTTCACGTCGAGACGACCAGGGCGCAGAATCGCGGGGTCGATCAGGTCTTCGCGGTTGGACGCGCCGATCACGATGACATTGTCAAGCTGTTCTACTCCGTCGATCTCGGTCAGCAGCTGGGGAACGATCGTGGTTTCGACATCGGAGGACTTGCCGGTTCCGCGAGTGCGGAAGAGTGCTTCCATTTCGTCGAAGAAGACGACCACGGGTGAACCCGCTGTGGCCTTTTCGCGGGCGCGGGCGAAGATGGTCCGCAGCTGGCGTTCGGTTTCGCCGACGTATTTGTCCAGAAGCTCTGGGCCCTTGATGTTGAGGAAGTAGGAGCGGGTGTTCTCCCCGCCGCGGCGTTGGGCCAGTGAGTTCGCAACGGCTTTGGCGATGAGGGTCTTTCCATTGCCGGGAGGTCCGTACAGCAGGATTCCCTTGGGTGGTTTGAGGCCGTGTTCGGTGTACAGCTGCGGGTGTTCGAAGGGAAGTTCGACGGCATCGCGGATTTCGCTGATCTGGGCGGACAGACCGCCGATGTCGGAATAGGAGATGTCCGGAACTGTTTCGAGCATGAGCGAAGCTGTTTCGGCCCTTTCGAGTCTTTCGACAACGAGGCCGCTGCGGGAATCGAAGACGAGGGAATCGCCCACCCGAACCCGGGTGTCGCGCAGTGGCTGGGCGAGTGTGACGACGCGCTCTTCGTCGGTTGAGGTTGCGGCGAGCACTCGCGTGTCGTCAATGAGTTCGCGCACTGTCACAACCGAACCTTCGTCAATGAAGCCGAGAGCCTCCACGATCACCAGGCCCTCGGTCAGTCGGACGCGACGGCCCGGTGTGAGCTCTCGCAGAGGAACCTCCGTGCTCACAGACAGGCGCATGGGCCTGCCTGCGTAGTGGACGTCGGCGAAGACAACATCGCCATCGCGCACGGTGCCGAGCACAACCGCGTAGGAATTGGGCGGTTCTGCAATCCTCTCAGCTTCGGTCTTGAGACGGTCGAGTTCCGCACGTGCGGATTTCAGAGCTGTGCTGAGCTGTTCGTTGCGCTGGGAAGCTGAAAACAGCTGCTGTCGGAGGCCTGCCGCGTCCTGGCGGACTTTCGACAGTTCTTGTCGCATTGTCGAATCATCCATTGAGCTCTCCTTCGCTGCTGAGAATGTCGAGACGGGAACCCGCCTCGCGGACGGAACGGCGGATCTTCTTCGCTGTGGGGTATTTGACCCCAACGGATTCGTCTGTGACTTCGGGACCGAACCAGACATCGAGGTCGCGCTGATCAGGAGGCGCCTGCTGACCTCGTTTGGTCCGGCGCAGCGGAGTCGTCCCCTGAGCCACGCGGCGAGCAAAGACGAGGAATCCCGTGTGGCCTATCATGCGGTGCTCGGGTCGCACAGCCAAACCGTCCAGGTGCCAGTCGCGGATCGTTGATTCCAAAGCGTGCGGTTTGGTGTAGTCGCCTGATTCCTGCAGTGCCTGCACGGTGCGGGACATCTGAGTGACGGTTGCAACGTAGACGATGAGCACACCGCCGGGAACGAGGGCTTCCGTCACAGCGTCCAGGCAGTCCCAGGGGGCGAGCATGTCAAGCACAACGCGGTCGACTTCGCCTGGGCCATAGGCTTTGGGGAGCTCTTCGGCGAGATCCCCCACGGTGATATTCCACGCGGGGTGCGGGCCTGCAAAGAAATCCGAGATATTGCCCTCGGCAATCTGGGCGAACTCTTCGCGCAGCTCAAAGGAGTGCACGCTGCCGGAATCGCCGACAGCCCGCAGGAGGGCGATGGTGAGAGCTCCCGAGCCCACACCGGCCTCAACGACCCGCGCTCCGGGGAAGATATCGCCGAAGCCCGTGATGAGGGCTGCGTCTTTTGGATAGATGATGGCCGCACCGCGCGGCATAGACAGAACAAAGTCGGAGTACAGGGGCTTGAGCACCTGGTACTCGACGCCGACGGAGTTGCGCACCGTCGTGCCGTCGGGGCCTCCGATGACGTCATCGTGGGAGATGATGCCCCGATGCGTGTGAAACTCCCCGCCGGGCTTGAGGACGATCGTGTTCATCCGGCCTTTGGAATCGGTCAGCTGGACCTTGTCCCCTGCCTTGAGAAGACCGCGACGGTCATCGGCTCCGGTCGGAGCGGGTGCAGATTCGTGGCTCATGATTGACCAGTCTAGCCGGGTGGTCTCTGCCTCAGACGCCCCTCGTGTCAGGCCTCAGTCTTCGAGAAGTTCGTGGAAGAACTCCTGCAGGTCGATGATGCCGGCGAGCGAAGAGCCTTCCATGATGAGGCAGAACTGGGCTTTGGGCCTGTGGGTGAGCGATTCGAGCAGGTGCGGGGCGGAAATTCCCCGGGGCACGCCGATCCAAGCCCCCAGCGGGCTGGAGAAGTCTCCGGCGACGGCCGCTCCCGGCCCGCCGACGGTCGTTGCCGATCTTTCGGCCAGCTGTCGCTTGAGCAGGCCGTTGGGCAGTCCGGAACGGTCAAGGATGACGACGAGGGCAGGGTCGCTGCCCTTGCCCGCGGCATCGGCAGCGCGCAGCGTTTCTTGGACATCCGCGTCATAGGCGGCTGCGATAGCAGGCTGAATGACCTGGTCGAGGTCGTAGGTTTCCATGCGGCGGGCGCGCTTGGCGTGCGCGGCGGCGTCGGCGGCTGAGACCCACAGCATCACCGCGATGGCAGTCGTCCAGATGATGGTGACGAAATCCGGCTTTGCCCCTGTCATATAGGGATAGGCTATGGCGCCGAGGACGAATCCGACCGCAACGATTCGGCCGATCATGCTTGCGATCACGGTGCCGCGGAACTGGCTGCCGGTGAACCGCCAGATAAGGGCCTGCAGCGCCCAACCGCCGTCGAGCGGAATGCCGGGCAGCAGATTGATCACGCCGAGTGCCACGTTGGCAAACGTCAGTGCGGCGCACAGCAGCCACAGCACGCTGCCCCCGTCGGAGTGATTCATGCCGATCCAGCCGATTGCCGCCAATATGATGTTGACAACGGGTCCGACGACCGAAACGTAGAAGCTCGTCATCGAGGTGCGCTTGAAGTCGTCATCGATCTTCGGTTCGAACTTAGTGAAGCCGCCCCATACGTTGAGCTCGATGACAGACACCTTCTGCCCGCCGAGCGTGCCGGCAACACCGTGAGCGAACTCGTGCAGGAAGACCGACGCGAAAAGCAGAATCGCATAGAGGAACGCGACGAACATCGACGTTGCTATGGTCATGCTGGGTGACAGGGTGCGAATGAACGGCGCCAGCAGGGCCGTGATGAGAATCGCCGCAATAAACCACGTCCATGACAGCACAATGGGCGCACCGAGGGCGCGACCGATCACGAGGCCGCCGGCGGTGCCGTCCTTGCTAGCATTCGCTTGTGCCATATGCGACATCATAACCGGCAGACGCAGAAACACTGCGACCTGCGCCCGCGTGCCTACTAGGCTGTGTTCATGGTCTCGCTCAATGCTCTTTCACCTTCGCGCGCCAATGACTTCGTGTCGTGCCCGCTGAAGTTCCGCTTCCGCACAATCGACAAGCTGCCAGAACCGCCGAGTGAAGCGGCGTTCAAAGGAACGCTCGTCCACTCTGTTCTCGAGGGGCTTTTTGATCTGCCAGCCGAGGAGAGGACCGCCGCCGCTGCGCGCTCCCTCATAGCGCCCAGCTTCGGGGAGCTTGAAGACAAGAACGCCGCGGAGCTCGCTGAGCTCTTCCCTGACGAACCCTCCCGACTGAAGCTCTTCGCTCAGGCAGGCGAGCTGGTGGACCGCTATTTCACACTCGAACTGCCCGACCGTCTGGAACCGGCCGGACGAGAGCAGTTTGTGCAGGCCAAACTGGACAATGGCCTGCTGCTGCGCGGATTCATCGACAGGATCGATGTGGCCCCGGGAGGCGAAGTGCGGCTTGTCGACTACAAGACCGGCAAAGAGCCCAAACCCCAATACTCCCGGGAAGCGGAGTTCCAGATGCGCTTCTACGGCGTCCTCAAACACCGCACGGACGGCACTTTGGCCCACACACTGCAGCTTATGTACTTAGGCTCCGGAACCATTAAGGCCATGCGGCCGCAGATGACAGACATCGAGCGGACGGAAGACGAAATCCTGCACATCTGGGACGACATCGTGCAGGCGGCCCTGACCGACACCTGGCGGCCGAAAAAATCACCCCTGTGCGGGTGGTGTCATTTCAAGGACATATGCCCAGCCTGGGGAGGCCGGGCGCCGGAAACGCCGGAGATCACTTCGATTGCCGGCAGGTAGCCGCCTTCGCAAAGTCTTCGAGGGACAGGCCCTCCAGGCTGTGAACAATCGACCAGCGGGGGTCGTCTGGAATATCAATGTGGCACGGCACAACGAGAGTGCGGGCCCCTGCGCTTGATGCCGAGAGGGCTCCGTTGAGGGAATCCTCGATCGCTATGCATTCCTGAGCACGCAGGCCCAGAGCCTTCGCACCCACCTCGTAGGGCTCCGGGTGCGGTTTGCCGTGCTCCACCTCGTCTCCGGTGATGACCGCATCGAAGGTGCCTTCGGGCAGGCTGGCGACAACGGCGTCGGCCAAGGGCCGAAACGACATCGTGACCATTGCCGACGGAATGCCGACCCGGCGAAGCTGCCCGAACAGCTCTCGCACACCGGGACGGAACGGCACCCGCTGCTGCACTTGGGCAATGACGTCCTGCGTTAGACGGTTGATGATCTCCAGCGGCTCAAGCGGTACGCCGAGGTCGATGAACACCTGGGCGGACACGCTCAGAGCATTGCCCACGAGCTTCAGCCCCTTTTCTTCAGACCACGGCAGACCGTACTGAGCGGTCAGCCGGTGTTCGGCTTCAATCCAGTACGGTTCGGTGTCGACGATTGTGCCGTCCATATCCCACAGGACTCCAGAGAATTCCATGCCTCAACCCTAAAAGCTGCGTATGGTCTAAGAGCAACGCCCCGGTGAACGCGGCTAGGCTGACGACATGGCATTTCTTCCCAGTCAGGGCGGTCAGGCTGTGGTCATCGGCCTGCAGGGGCCCAACAGCCCCGACGATGCGGCCGCCGTAGTGATCGACGTCCTCAAACATCACATAGACGACGGCCGCCTGGTCGATCTCAGCGTGGCCGAAAGCTACGACCGCGAGAAGCATCCGCCTTTCATCGTCCGCCCCGATGGCAAGCCCGTTGTTGTGTACCCGCACGTCATCGGAATAGAAGGCTCAGTTGAGCGGTCGGACAGGTCGTTGAACATGCTGCTCGTGTCCGGTCCGACTCCCCTCGACATGTGGGAGGAGTTCATCGAAGACCTGCTGGATTCACTGGATCCAGACAGCGATGTCGTCATCTTCTTGGCCTCAGAGCCGGCCGCGGTCCCCCACACGCGCAGCCTGCCCGTGCGGCTGACCTCAGAGGACCCTGGCATCGTGAACTGCCCGGGGGTGCAGCAGCAGGAATACGAGGGAATTGCGAATCTGCAGGACGCGCTTGCCGTTTCTATGGTCGAGGCGGGGATTCCGGCAATCACCCTGACCTGCGCAGTGCCTGACTACGCTGCGCTGTCGCCCTCACCCAAGGCAGGTCTGGCGCTTCTGTCTGCACTCGAAGACGTCATCGGCACCACCTTTGAGCCCGATGATCTGACAGAAGCCGCCAGGGCGTGGTCTGACGGGGTAGACATGATTGCAGAAGCTGACGCCGAACTGGCCAAGCGCATCAAGATGATGGAAGAAGAGTACGACCTCGCCGGTGCGCACGACGGCGAGGACATTGCGCGCGAATTCGAGAAGCTGTTGCGCCGCCGCGAAGAGGACCGTTAAGCGGGAATCACAGTTTGATGCCCAGAAGAGCATCGACTGCAGCGACAACGGCTTGCGTGTTCTCATCAGCGACTGATCCGGTCTGTCGGGCTGCAGCCCAGTCGTCAATCACCGACAGGGCGTTCGGCGTGTCGAGATCGTCTGCAAGCTCACTGCGGATTTCGGCGACGACGTCTGCCGGATCGGAAGAGTTTGCACACTCGGCGGCTGCGCGCCATGTGCCGAGCCGGTTCTCTGCGGCAGACAGGACGCTGCCGCTGTACTCCCAGTCAGACCGGTAGTGGTTGCCGAGAATGGCCAGCCGGATGGCCATGGGGTCAGTTCCCGCTGCGGTGAGCTTCGACACGAGCACCAGGTTTCCCAGGGATTTGCTCATCTTTTCGCCCTCATAGGCGACCATGCCGGTGTGCATGTAGGCGTCGGCAAACGGCGTGCCGGTCAGTGCGATCGCATGAGCAGCACCCATTTCATGGTGCGGGAAGATCAGGTCCGATCCCCCGCCCTGCACGGTCAGCGGATAGCCCGCGTACTTCCCGGCGATGACGGCGCACTCAATGTGCCAGCCGGGACGTCCCGGCCCCAGTTTCCCGCCGGGCCACTGCGGTTCGCCTTCGCGGGCAGAACGCCACAGAAGAGCGTCGAGGGGATCTTCTTTGCCGGGCGTGTCGGGGTCTCCCCCGCGTTCGGGGAAGATCTCCAGCATCTGCTCGCGGCTGTAGTGAGATTCGGAGCCGAACGGCGGTTCGACCTGTGTGCCGATGCGGTAGTACACGTCGCCGTTGTCCAGCGTGTAGGCCGCTCCCTGATCAAGCAGGTCTTCCACTGCTGTCA
This sequence comes from Brevibacterium sp. Marseille-P9724, assembly GCF_902500275.1. Lineage (NCBI taxonomy): Bacteria > Bacillati > Actinomycetota > Actinomycetes > Micrococcales > Brevibacteriaceae > Brevibacterium > Brevibacterium sp. Marseille-P9724. The sequence goes on from NZ_LR722990.1 coordinate 347,251, forward strand.
CGACGTCTGGAATCGACTCTACCGCCCCTATGTAGTGCTTAGGCGGTATGACTCTGAGTGCTTCCATATCAGAGAAGAACAGCCGGATCTGACTGTCGGCGAGTTCGCGCCAGTCAACTCCCGTCGCATCGGCGCGCTCCAGAAGGGGATCGTCGATATCCGTGGTGTTCTGGACGTACACAACATCGGCCCCCGCATCAATCCACGTGCGAAGGAGAACGTCGAATGCGACGTATGTGGATGCGTGTCCCAGGTGCGTTGCGTCGTAGGGCGTGATGCCGCACACGTAGAGCCGGGCCTGCCCGTCGTTGAGCAGACCGCTGACAGGTCCGCGGGCCGATGTGCTGTAGACGGTGCTGTCGGCTGGGGCGGGCGGGAGCACTGGGAAGTCGGACAGAGTCGGAACTTCGGGAGCTGACCAAGATTTCACGCCACCCAGCATAGCCGCCTGTCGTCTATATCGGGGGCCAGGGAATCGCAATCTGGTCCTGGGGCATAAACGGCACAGTTCCATGTTGAGCGAGCATTCCCGCCCGCAGCGCCAGTGCCCCGCGCTCATCCGGGGTCAGGTATTCGGCGAGGACATCTGGGACCGAACCGGCAATAGAGTCCAGGGCTGAGCGCATCGAATCCGGCACTGTCACCCCCGAAAAGCCCCACAGGACTGTACGCAGCTTTGGCTGCGTGTGGAATGACAGCCCATTGTCAATTCCGCAGAATCGAGAGTCCGCGTGCGGATCCCACGTGCCGGGCAGAATGTGGCTGCCTTTGCGGTCAGCATTATTGGCCACGGCGTCGAACACGGCCAAGCGCAGCAGCCCATCATCCGGGCTGTGCGCAATGACCACCTGTTCGCCCGTCTCGGTTTCACCGGCTGCAGCGACCAGCCAGCCGTCAGGGACCTCAGAGGGCGGGCAAACAGTCACGGGGAGCTCGTAGTCACTGTCGGAAAGCACATATGCCTGCAGCGACCCCGGGCCCAGCGGGCCGTCATCAAGGAAGACAGTCGGCGGCACCTCGTCAATGCCCAGCAGACGCGCCAAGCGGAAGGCCGCGACTTCTCGTCGCGCCAGCGAACCGGCCGGAAAATCTCGCAGGGGCCGTTCACCCCGAACCGGCTTGTAGATGCCCCGCCGCATAGTCGGCCCGGAGCCAAAATCCCCTTCCAGCAGGCACAGAAAAACTTCGTTCGAGGCGCCGGGCACCTGACCGAGCACCGTCACCTGGGCTTGCGCCAGAGCGGATTCGATCATCGGGGAACCCCGTTGGCACGCGGGCACAGATGACCGCCCGGATCCAGGGGCAGGGAGCAGAACGGGCAGTCGGCGCGACCAGCGTTGACAACCTGGTCGGCGCGACGGGCGAACTCACGGGCAGATTCCGCGGACAGAACAACGCGCAGGACCGGCGCTTCAGCATCATCGTCGTCTGGTCCAAGGTTTATCGCGGAACATTCGATTTCCAGGTGACGGCGGCGGGTGTCCCACCCCAAACTCATTGTGCCCACGCGGAACTCCGGGTCGACCGGCATTTCGAGGTTGGCGTTGTCAGCATCGCCCGGGTCCGGTCCGGCAGGGATCATGTAGCCGTCAGCCGAACGAGACCTGACCATGTCCAGCAGTTCGTTGATTCGCTCGCCGAGAAGCTCGACCTGTTCCTTTTCGAGCGCAACGGTGACAACCCGATCGGCCTCCTTTGCCTGCAGATAGAAAGTGCGGTCCCCCGGCAGGCCGACGGTGCCCACGATGAACCGGTCGGGAGCGGGGAAGAAGTATTCGCTGGGAGCCATAGTCAACAGGGTAGTCGCTCAGCTCACACACGGTTACGATGGAACTATGAGCTCAGAACCGGAAGTCGCCCTCGAAGCCTTCATCGCAGCCATCCGCGAACACTACGCGGCCGCAGTCAAACGGACCTCCGACACCGACGAACGCGTCGAAGCCGCCTACATGGCACTTGCTGACGCGTATGAAGTCTACGAAGACGCACTGTACGTCGCCTATGACGAAGTAACCCCGTTCGAGCTTTTCGACGACATAGAAGATGCCCGCGAAGACGGCACTTTCGACGACGACTTCGACGATTTTGATGACGACGATGACTTCGACGACCCCGACTCTGACGATGACGAAGACGACGACTGAGACTCGGGCGTCGACTGTTGGCAAGCTCTAAGCGATTTGCGGGCGAGTTTCCGCACACTGGTCAGCCTTGTCCGTTAGAGTCCCGTAGGGCCTGCTGAGACCGGCAGGACCGGAAGTCGTTTCGAAGGGATCGCATGGACTGGCTAGTGGCGACCATTTTGGGAATTGTGCAGGGACTCACTGAATTCCTGCCCGTGTCTTCGTCTGCGCATTTGCGGATCGTAGGTGAGCTGCTCATGCCGGGCCGTGAGCCGGGAGCGTTCTTCACCGCCATCATTCAGGTCGGCACAGAACTTGCCGTGCTCGTCTACTTCTGGAATGACATCGTCACGATCATCACCAAGTGGTGCAAAGCGCTTGTCGGCAAACACGATCGGCGCGATCCCGAAGTCCGCCTGGGCTGGCTGATCATCATCGGCTCTATTCCGATCGGAGTTTTGGGACTTCTGTTCGAAGAACAGATCACCTCGACATTCCGGTCGCTGTGGATCGTTGCGACGATGCTCATTGTGTTTGCGATTCTCATCGGCGTGGCTGACGCGGTCGGCAAGCGGGTGAACACTCTGGAAACCATGCACTGGGGCCAGGGACTCGCATTCGGATTTGCGCAGGCGCTGGCCCTTGTGCCCGGTGTTTCACGTTCGGGCGGAACGATCATGGCCGGTCGTTTTATGGGCTTCACCCGGCCTGCCGCGGCACGCTACTCATTCCTGCTGGCTATCCCGGCCGTTATGGCCTCGGGCGCCTACAGCCTGTTCAAGGCGGCAAAGGATCAGATTGAAGGAACGGCGTCCATGACGATCGGCTGGGGGCCGACTCTTCTGGCCACCTTCGTGTCGTTCGTAGTGGGCTATGTCGTGATCGTCGGCTTTCTGAAGTTCGTGCAGACGAAGTCGTTCGCTGTTTTCGTGTGGTACCGGATTGCCCTGGGTCTGCTTCTGTACGTGCTGCTGGGCACGGGAGTCCTCACCGCCGCCTGATTACCAGGCGCCGCCGGGCTTGTTCAGGCCCCTCCCCCAAGTGTTCGCGCCTGTCCTGTCTGCCCCTCGGACGACACGGACATGGCGGTAAGCACGGGAACTCGACCCGAATAGTCGACTGTGGTCAGGGATCCGGGGGCTGCGGCGGTTCGCTGAAAGTGCTGCAGCGGCATGCCCAGGGCATCGGCGACAGCCATTTTGATGATGTCACCGTGGGTTACTACAACTGCCGTGGCGCCGCTTTCGAGAACGCTGAGCTCACTGAGGACAAGCCTGACTCCGCGGCGTGTTCGAAGCCAGGCGTCGTGCTGTGCTTCACCGCCCGGGAAAACCATGTCCTGCGGATTGTTCTGCACGCGATCCCACGCGGGCAGAGTGCGCAGCTCTTCAAGTCGACGGCCAGACCAGTCGCCGTAGTCGACTTCCGAGAACTCTTCCATCACGGCGGCAGTCGGAGCAGCCGAGCCGTGTTTTTCGGCGTAGGCGGACATCAGAAGATCAGCCGTTTCGGCGCATCGTGCTATGTCTGAGACACGCCACAGAGCGACGCCGGAAGGCAGCAGACCAGCCGCGTCGCGCGCCTGCTGGCGGCCTGTCGCCGTCAGCGGATTGGCACCTCGGCGACCGGCGAGGATGCCTGCGAGGTTCGCCTCCGATTGCCCGTGGCGCGCGAAGATGATCTTCACCATAGAATCAGGCTAACGCGATGATACAGCGACGGCCACCCCAGGGAAGGAGCGAAGCCCAGGTGAAGCGAGAAATCGAATACGAAGTGCGCCAGGTGACTTTCCACCCGAAGATTTCGCGCAGCGAATCGTTGCGGGCACTGACCGAAGCGGCCGATACGGGCCGCTGGGAGCTGGCCCGGACAGTAGTCGGAATGGGCGGCCAGAAGACCGTCTGGCTTCGTCGCCGCGTTATGACGGTCGTACGCACCGCATGAGGTCAGGCCCCAATCTCCTCTACATCTTTCCGGCCATTGCGACCGGACTCGCGGTTTCCCTGCAGGGGAAGTACAACGGTGAACTGACCGTCGAAATCGGCCACTGGATCTACAGTGCGGCCGTGTCTTTCGGCGGCGGGCTCGTCCTCATCTCCATTGTCACTGCGATACTCCCCGCCGGGCGGCGAGCCATTGCAACCACTGTCGGGCTTCTGCGCTCAAAGGCCTTTCCCTGGTGGATGTGTCTGGGCGGGCTTGGCGGCACCACGATCGTCATAGCCCAAGGCATCACGGTTCCGGCTTTCGGCGTAGCCGTTTTCACTATGAGCTTCACATCTGGCCAGCTGCTCGGTGCGCTGATCGTAGACAGCACACGGCTGCCCGCCGGCGGGCCGAAGCCGATTACCCTCGGCCGGCTCGTCGGTGTTGCCGTCGTTCTGGTGGGTGTGGCGATTGTGAGCGCCGGAGCATTCACGTCCGGCCTGCAGTGGTGGATTCCTCTGATTCCCTTTGCGTCCGGTGCGCTCACAGGGCTGCAGCACGCTTTCAACGGGAGGCTGTCAGCCGCCTCTGGTTCTGCGCTGGCGGCGACGACGATGAACTTCGTGGTCGGCTTTGCTGCCCTGGCTGTTGGCTGCGCCGTTGTGTTTGCCGCAGGCACTCCCCCGCTGAGGTTTCCGTCTGAACCGCTGCTGTATTCCGGCGGTCTGTTCGGCGTTGCCTTCATCTTGGTGTCCGCGCTCATTGTGCCTCGGCTGGGCGTGCTCATTCTGAGCCTGTCAACGCTGGTGGGCAATATGGGCGGTTCGCTTATCATTGACGCCGTGGCGGGAAGCGAACAGGCATTCACTCCTGCTTCGCTGGTGTCAATTGGGCTGGTGGTGCTCGGGGTTGTGATTGCCACTCTGCCCGGGAAACCCGTTATTGGGGGCCGCCAGGCAGTGCGGTCACACATCGACGTCGGCAGCTGATTGTGCAGCGGATGCCAGTCGCGCCGGTTAGGCGTTGATGAGGAAATCTCCCAGGATCTGCGTGCCGAATTCCAGGGTGTCGGTCGGGACGCGTTCGTCGACGCCGTGGAACATTGCGGGAAAGTCGAGATCCTTCGGCAGGCGAAGCGGGATGAACCCGTAGCCGGTGATCCCCAAGAAGCTCAGAGCTTTGTTGTCGGTGCCTGCTGACAGCGCGTAGGGCAGGACGTGGGCGTCCGGGTCGTAGGCGTGGACGCTGTTCTTCATCTGCTCGACGAGGTCGCCTTCGAAAGGCGTTTCGAGTGAAACGTGCTGAACCACCGGGACGATGTCGACGTCTGGACCAGCGAGTTCTTTCAGCTTCAGCAGAGCGTCTTCTGTGCGTCCGGGAATCGGTCGGCAGTCGACGAGGGCTTCTGCTGAACCGGGAATGACATTGTGCTTGTAGCCCCCGGCAAGTGCAGTCGGGTTTGCGCTTGTGGCAAATGTCGGTCCGACGAACTTCTCCACTGAGCCGAGTTCGGCGAGCAGAGCTGGGAAGTTCTCCTCCGTGTATTCGATTCCGGTGAGTTCCGCCACACCCTTGAGCAGTTCACGGGTTGCCTGAGGAATCTCTACGGGCCATTCGTACCTGCCTATGCGAGAGACAGCTTCGGCCAGCTTCACGATGGGGTTGTCGTCATTGCGCTGCGAGCCGTGGCCTGCGGTTCCCTTGGCTACCAGCTTGAGCCACTGCAGGCCCTTTTCCGCTGTCTGGACCAAGTAGACCCGCTCACCGCGCACATCGACGGAGTAGCCGCCGACTTCCGACACAGCTTCGCTCGCCCCGGCGAACACGTCGGGGTGATTGTCGACCATCCAGCCGGAGCCGAACTTTCCGCCTGCTTCCTCATCGGCAAAGAACACCACGAGGATGTCGCGGTCAGGAACAATGTTCTCGCGCATCATCTGGCGCACGACGGCAACGATCATGGCGCAGCCGTTCTTCATGTCCACGGCACCGCGGCCCCACAGCAGTCCGTCTTTGACCTCGCCGCCGAAAGGATCGACGCTCCATTCGGATGCATCTGCTGGAACGACGTCGGTGTGGCCGTGCATGACAAGTGCAGGCCTGTCCGGGTTCTTGCCCTTGATGCGGGCAACCAGGTTGGCTCGCCCGGGTGCCGATTCGTAGATCTCAGAGTCAAGCCCGACTTCTCTGAACTTCTGGGCGATGTAGTCAGCGGCAGGCCTTTCGGGGTTGGCCTTGCCTTCACCCCAGTTCTGAGTGTCAATCCGGATAAGCTCCGAGCAGATCTGAACAACTTCGGACTGAGCGGCAGAGAAGTCGATGTTCAAGGGTCACTCCTGTCTTTCAGTAGCCTGTGCTTCTTTCGCGGCGGACCAGCTGCCGAAGAACTTGCGCAGCGCCGGTCCAGAAGGCCGGTGTGCTCCCAGGGCGTTCTGGTGAGCCACCCACTCACCGTACGCGCGGAAGGACTGGTCGGACTGAGAATCTGCAATAAAGTCCGTCACAGACTGCACGTACTCTTCTCGGCTGAACCGGGTGGGCCCAGGAGCTTTGCCCCGGGTGGAAATGGGAATGCCGAGGCTGCGCATGGCAGTGTTCCACTGTTGGCCGCCGAGCTGAGCGCGCACGGTTTGGCTGGTGGGCGGCCACAGACGAACGCCTGCACTGCCGGCGCGGACAAGACGCGAAACAAACTGGCGACGCGATTTGTCGTAGGCAACCGCACTGAGCGGTTTGGCCGCATCAGAGCCTATGTGCTGTTGGGCTGCGGCGATGAGCCCTTCAATCTCGCTGATCTTCTCTGAGGGTGTGCCCTGCTGGGCGAAGCGCTCGAGGAGCACACGGCGGATCTCTGGGCTGAGAATACGGGCGCCGTGGTCGACAGGCAGTTTGTGGATGCGGCCGTATGTCGCCAATACCGCTGCCGTTGTCAGCTCTGATTCGAGATGCGCTTCTGCCATGCGTTCTCCGTTCATCCCAGCGCTCTTTCAGCTGATATAAGGCCAAGCGTACCGCGAGGAGCAAGAGCCGCGCGCAATTCAGCCGTGTAAAGCACAAGGCCCGGAACCGAGGTTCCGGGCCTTGTCTGACTGTGCGCGAGGGGGTGTCTGGTTTCAGGACATCGTTCACCCCTGCCGCTGGGAATTGGGTTGCGGATGTCTCATGACATAGTTCCGGTGATGTGTCGGGTCATCGTTCACGTCTACATTCAGACTGCCGACACCCTTTAGCCGGGTTCTGCGCCTTAGCAACAGCTTCTAACGGGAGTTTCGGCTGCTCAAAGGAGTCTCCCTGCGGCTCAAGCGTGGATGTGGTGTTAACGGGTGTGGGGACGCGGAATAGTCAGCCATCCAGCAGCCGCGCTGGCAAGAGACAGCCCGCAGGTTTCAGTGGGTTCTGCAGATTAGGGCACATATAGAGGCGATCCGTGATGGACTTGCCTCCATATGTGCCCTAATCTGCACATCCCGCAGCTTGGGGATGCAGGACCTACAGCGGGGAACGATGACCCGACACATCAGCCGCCCCACACACAAAAAATCCCGGAACATCGAGTGAACGATGTCCCGGGACTTCACACTGTGCGCGGAGGGGGACTTGAACCCCCACGACCGTATAAGTGGCCACTAGCACCTCAAGCTAGCGCGTCTACCAATTCCGCCACCCGCGCTGGGCAACAGATGACACTTTACACGCTGGTCAGGCGATTGCAAAATCATCTGTGCACCACCCGTTCTGCGAGGCTCCTACACGCCCAGCGGACGGATCCGGGAAATGACGTGGGGCGCTCCGTCGGTCTTTCGGGTGACAGCCGTCGTAACGCCGTCACCGGCTTGTGCCAGGCTGAATTCCACAGTGCTCGGCAGCAGGACCGGCTTGGCGAACTGGATCTCCCACACACAGGACTCACGCTCGACATCTGTCGAATTGAGCGCCCGCGAAGCCGTGTACATTCCGTGGGCAATGCGCCGCGGAAACCCGAAGGCCTTTGCTGCGACTGCGCTCAAATGAATCGGATTGCGGTCGCCGGACACAGCGGCGTAGCTGCCGCCGACTGCAGGGTCGAGCTTCCACTGTGCTGTTGGCCGTCCTTCCGCGTGCCATTCGATCCGCGGAACCGCTTCGCCTTCTGCCGCGCCGATAAGCTCCGCACCCTTAGCCAGGTAGACCGAGGTTTCTTCGAAAACCAAGGCTCCACCTCGGCGACCGATCACGTGAATATCGACCACAGCACCCTTGGTGTGTAGGCGAGGAGTTGAAACAGACGTTTCTACCTCGAGTTCGTCATCCACCCATACGGGTGTCAGCAGTTCAAAGCGGTTGTAGACGTGGACCATGCCGAGCACCGGCAGCGGGAACGCCTTGTCGGCCATGAGCTCGAGCGAAGGCAGGAAGCCCAGCGTGTGCAGATAGGCGGGACTGACGCGGTTGCCCACAGTTCCCGAGGTGACGCGCTGGAAGCGCGCCCACGCCGACGGATCAATACGGTGCGTTTGCGTCACGGATCTTGCGGGCGCGGATGCTGCCCTCGGTCCGCGGCGCAGTGCTGTAAGAGCCGCTTTCACATAGATGGAAGCGCTCATCACGCACCCACCATATTCTGCCCGCACACCCGCAGGGTCTGCCCATTGATGCCGCCGGCCGCGGGGCTTGCAAGGAACGCGATGGCCTCTGCGACATCGACCGGCAGACCGCCCTGCTGGAGGCTGGACAGGCGCCTGGCAACCTGGCGGGTCAGGAACGGCATAGCCGCGGTCATATCGGTTTCAATGAAGCCGGGTGCCACCGCGTTGATGCTGCCGCCGCGAGCAGCAAACTCGTCAGCACAGGCAGCTGCCATTCCGATGACACCGGCCTTGGAGGCAGAGTAGTTCGTCTGGCCGCGGTTGCCCGCAATACCCGATGTCGAGGCGAGGCTCACCACGTGCGGTTCGTTCCCCCACGCATCGGCCAGCTGGGAGTTGATGCGCAGCTGTGATTCGAGGTTCACCGCAAGCACCGCCTCCCACTGCTGCTGATTCATATTGGCCAGCAGCTTGTCGCGGGTGATGCCGGCGTTGTGCACGAGGATATCGACGGCAGCGCCCACATCCTCGGCAAGACGGGCGCCTGCGTCTTCTGCAGTGACGTCGAGAGCGCACGCGCGTCCGCCGATCGAGTTCATGGTTTTCGCGAGAGCATCGCCAGCTGGCGGGACGTCAACGCCGACTACGTGTGCTCCGTCGCGGGCAAGGGTCTTCGCAATCGCTGCGCCGATACCGCGGGCGGCACCCGTAACGACAGCAGTCTTCCCTGCTAGGGGGCCGTCGTCCCCAGTCGCTGCGAACTGTTCAGCGCCAATCGGTGTGCCTGCTGTCGAGTTCACGCGTAGGAACTGGCCGGACACATAGGCCGACTTCGAGGACAGGAGGAACCACAGGGCGCCCCGGACGCTCGGTGCGTCGAGGTCCACGCCGTCCAGCTGGATGCCGTTTGTCGTTGAGCCGCGCAACATTTCATGTGCCAGTGAGCGCGTGATGCCTTCAACTGCTTTGCGTGCCGAATTGAGTTCAGCAGACACACTGCTGCCCGGTGCGTGGCCAATTGTGACGATCCGGGCACAGGCGCTCATGCGCTTCAACGCCGCACCAAGCCCCAGGGAGATCTCTGCGAGGTCCGCGGGCGCTTTGATCTGGGTGTAGTCGGCAATGATTCCGCTGTATCGGTAGGCGGGGTCAAAGCTGCGGTGCACGCTGAAGCTGTTCTCCTTGAGCATGTCAGCCAACTGGTCTGCTGCACTGCCCGTGCCGACCACCAGAATCGGCTCTTTCAGATAAGCCGAACCGCTTGCAAAGCGCCGCAGCTTCACCGGTGCCGGCAGTCCGAGTTTCTTGATGATGCCTGCCAGCGGGCCGTTTGCAATGTTGATGTACTTATCAGCCATGTCATGCCTCCACAATTGCTGTGAGTCCCTGACCACCGGCCGCGCAGATGGAAATGAGAGCGCGTTTGCCGCCGGTTTCCTTAAGGTGCTTGGCTGCCGAGGCGACGATCCGCCCGCCCGTTGCCGCGAAGGGGTGACCGGCGGCCAGCGATGATCCATTCGGGTTGATCTTGCTGCGTTCGATCGCACCGAGAGGGGCGTCCAAGCCCAGGCGCTCACGGCAGAACTCTTCCGATTCCCACGCCGCGAGGTGACACAGAACGGTCGATGCGAACGCCTCGTGGATTTCAAAGAAGTCGAAGTCGGCGAAGGTGAGGCCATTGCGAGCCAGCAGGCGCGGCACCGCGTAGGCGGGAGCCATGAGCATGCCCTCATTGCCGGTGACGAAGTCAACAGCCGCAACCTCGGCGTCCTTCAGGTACGCAAGCGGCTCGAAACCGTGCTGCTGAGCCCAATCCGGGCTGGACAGCAGGACTGAAGAAGCGCCGTCGGTCAGCGGTGTCGAATTGCCCGCGGTCATGGTTGCAGGCGCATCTAGCCCGTGACCGAAAACCGTGCCGAGGCGTGCAAGGGCTTCCGGGGTTGAATCGGGTCGAAGGTTGCCGTCGACAGTCAAGCCAAGGTACGGGGTGACCAGGTCGTCAAAGAATCCGCGGTCCCACGCGGCTGCAAGATTCCGGTGTGAGGCCGCGGCAAGCGCGTCCTGATCCTCACGGCTGATGGCCCAATCAGCGGTGGTGCGGGCCTGGTGTTCACCCATCGACAGTCCGGTGCGCGGTTCGGTGTTGCTCGGAGGTGACGGTGCGAGGTCGGCTGGCCGAATGCCCGCCAGAGCTTTGAGGCGCGCTGGCAGAGTGCGGGCGCGGGAAGCCTCCAGCAGCGCCCGTCGAAGGCCTTCACTGACTGCAATGGGGGCGTCCGAGGCGGAGTCGACTCCTGACGCGATGCCGGCTTCGATCTGGCCGACTTTGATCTTCTGCGCAACCGAGACGACGGATTCGAGTCCTGTTGCGCACGCCTGCCCGAGGTCGAAAGCCGGAGTCTGCGGTGCGAGAGCCGAACCGAGAACAGCTTCGCGCGTGATGTTGAGATCGCGGGAGTGGCGGAGAACAGCACCGCCGGCGACAGCGCCGAGCGTGGTGCCGGCAAGGCCGAATCGTGCGGTAAGCCCGTCGAGAGCCGCGGTGAGCATGTCCTGCACGGAAGCTTCGGCGTATTCACGGTTGGCGCGGGCAAAAGGTATGCGGTTGCCGCCGAGAATGGCGGCTGGAGTCTGTGACACGGGAACCTCCTGAAGAGTTATCTGATACGAACAGTACTTGATACTGTGGCCGTATGGAACCGCAAAGACGCGATGGTCGCGCAGCACGATGGGACGCCCACCGCGCTCGCAGGCGCGCTGACCTGCTGCGCTCGGTGCGCAAGGCCGTCGACGCGCACGGCGATCTGTCAATGGATGAAATCGCCGCCGAAATCGGCACTTCCAAGACCGTCGTCTACCGCTACTTCGGTGACCGCACGGGTCTGCGCCGGGCTATGGGCGAATGGGCGCTCAAGCGCATCGAGCGCAGCCTCGACACCGGCGGGCAGGGCGCACCCAAAGATGAACTGCGAGACATGATCTTCGCCTTCGCACAATTTGCCGCAGGATCGCCGAATGTCTACCGATTCTGTGAAATCGCAGTCAGTCCAGACAGCCCGTTCATGAAGGGCATTGCCGAACTCATCGCCGCGCGCCTGCGCTTGAAGGGACCTGACGGATTGGCGTGGTCATACGGAGCACTGGGATTCATCCACTCTGCTGCACAGCACTGGCTGGCCCAAACACCGGTTGATGATCGCCCCGCTGACGACATTCCCTCCCATGAACATCTTGCCGCCACCCTGACCGACTGGCTGTACGCATCAGCCGCCACCCTCCCAGGAGAATCATGAGCCGCAAAGACCATCTGACGCTCGACGTCGACGTCCTGTCCTCCCTGCTTGACGGCACCCGCGCAGAATCCCGCGCTGCCGGTCGTGAATTCGCCGGAGGCGACGGCCTCCTGCTCGATGACAGCTGGACGCTGTCACAGAAGCGCGAGGCAACCCGCGAGAGCCTGCAGAAGCTCATCGATACGGGAATTGCGCGCTCTCCCCTGCCGAAGCGGCTTGGCGGGGACAACCGACACGACCAGCACATCACGATGTTCGAAGAGATTGTCACCGTCAGCCCGTCACTGCAGATCAAAGCCGGTGTGCAGATCGGCCTGTTCGCGGGCGCCATTCATCACCTGGGCAACGAGCAACAGCACGATGCGTGGCTGCTCGACGCGATCGAAGGGCGCCTTCTGGGCTCTTTCGCTATGACGGAAATCGGCCACGGCTCTGATGTTGCCGCTGTCGCCACAACTGCCGAGTACGATCCGCAGACACGCGAGTTCGTGATCAACACGCCGTTCCGCGCGGCGTACAAGGAGTACATCGGCAACGCGGCCTGTCACGCGCGTGCAGCGGTCGTGTTCGCCCGCCTCATCACCGCCGGTGTTGATCACGGCGTGCACGCACTGTTCGTTCCCGTCCGCGATGAATCCGGCAATCCCCTGCCCGGCGTCATAATCGAAGACGACGGGCACAAGGGCGGCCTGGCCGGTGTCGACAACGGCCGCTTTGCCTTCGATAACGTACGAGTTCCCCGCACCAACCTGCTCGACCGCTACGGGGCCGTCTCCGAAGACGGCGAGTACAGCTCCCCCATCGAATCACCCGGCAGGCGCTTCTTCACTATGCTCGGCACTCTTGTGCAGGGCCGCGTATCGCTTGTGGGCGCTTCCAACGCGGCGGCAAAACTGGCCGCCGACATCGCCGTGCGCTACGCACTGGCCAGGCGCCAGTTCCAAGCACCGGGTGCCGCAGAAGAATCTACGCTGCTGTCCTACCGTCGCCACCAGCACCGACTCATGCCGATGCTTGCGAAGATCTGGGCCAATCAAGCTGCATACGACCGGCTTCTGGACCGTTTCGACGCTGTGTTCTCCGGCCGAGAAGACACCGAAGAAGCCCGGGCAGAACTCGAAACCCTGGCCGCGGGACTGAAGGCCACAACCACCTGGGAAGCCCTTGACATCATCCAGGAAGCGCGCGAAGCGTGCGGCGGTGCAGGCTTCATGGCCGAAAACCGGCTGGTGGGACTGCGCCACGACCTCGACGTGTACGCCACGTTCGAAGGCGACAACACTGTCCTCCTGCAGCTGGTGGGCAAACGCCTGCTGACCGACTACGCGAGCGAAATGCGCGACCTCGACGTCGGCGGCATTGCCCGCTATCTCGGCAGCTACGCCGCGGAGCGAACACTGTTCCGCTCCGGCATTGCCAGTGTCAGCTCAACCATTGGCGACATCTTCACTCCCGCAATGAACGAAAAGCGCATCCGCTCCGGCCGCCTGCAGGAAGCCCTGCTGGCCTCGCGGGCAGAAGTCACGCTGACTGAGCTCGCCGCCAATCTCCGACCGGCGAAGAAGATGAGCTCAGCCGATGCCGCGGAGCTGTTCAACGATCACCAGAACGACCTCATTGAAACGGCGCGGGCCTACATCGAGCTGTACAAGTGGCGTGCACTCAACGACCTCATGCACTCCGTCGACACCGAAGACAATCCAGCAGAAGCGAAGTTCCTGCGGCGCCTGCGTGACCTCTACGGTCTCGAACTCATCAATGCGCACGCCGGATGGCACATCGCCAACGGGCGCCTGTCCATGACACGCGCCCGGCAGGTTGAGCCGACCATCAACCGTCTGGTGCGCAAACTCGCCGCCAACGCCGCCGAGGCAGCAGCGGCGTTCGGCTACGGCCCCGAACACCGCCGCTGCCCGATAGCCGACGGCGCAGAAGAACACCGCCAGCAGGAAGCGCAGGACTACTACGCCGAGCTCAAGCGCAGCGGGAACATGCCGCGGGATGAAAAGGACATCTACCGCCGCAGGCAGCAGAGAGAAGCCCAGCTGAGAGCCAAAGCCGCGGACAGCTGATCTGAACCGCAGCGGCGCCTGCGAAAACGCGGCTGCGCTGCCTGCACCTCGTCAGTCGAGGAAGCGCGACACGTAGGCGCCCACTGCGCGGGCTTCCGTGAGGAAGCCGTCGTGACCGACTTCCGTGGGAATCTCGGCGTACTCTACCTCGCCCGGCAGGTTGTCGGCAATGAGCTTCACCTGCTGCGGCGGGTAGAGTCTGTCTGTCGACAGCGACAGAATCAGCGCCGATCCCGTATAGCGCGACAGCGCCTGGTCAAGAGTGTCCGCGCGTCCGCGACGCACGTCGTGATCGCGCAGGGCTTCAGTCAGGAGAATATACGCCTGCGCGTCAAAGCGGCCCACGAGTTTGTCCCCGTGGTAGTCCAGATAGGACTGCACAGCGTAATAGGGTTCGTCAGCCCTGTGCTGCAGACTGCGGCCGAAGCGCGAATTGAGCTCGACATCGCTGCGATACGTCAAGTGCGCAATCTGGCGGGCCAGACCCAAGCCCTTTTCGGGTACAGAACCCAGTGCGGCATAGTCACCGCCCGCGTAGTCAGGGTCCATCGTGATGGCGGCAACCTGCGCGTGCGCCCAGGCAATCTGGTCCGCCTCGGAATACGCGGGGGCGGCCAGAACCGTCAGCCGCTGCACACGCTCAGGCGCTTCAAGAGCCAATTCCAAAGCCCTCGCCCCGCCCATCGAACCGCCAATCGCCGCATACAGGCTCTCAATGCCCAAATGGTCCAGCAGGAGCAGCTCCAGACGAGCCATATCGCGGATGGTGACCCGTGGAAAGCGCCCACCGTAGGGCAGACCGTCCGGTGCGGTCGACAGCGGTCCGGTAGTGCCGGTGCACCCGCCCAGAGCATTGGTGCAGATGACGAAGAAGCGGTTGGTGTCAATCGGCCGACCCGGACCGACAAGCTCTTCCCACCACCCGGGCGCGGCGCCGGCCGCATGGGCATCCATGCGGCCGGACGTCACGTGAGAGTCACCGGTGAGGGCGTGTTCGACAATCACCGCATTCGTCTTCTCGGCATTGAGCGTGCCGAATGTTTCATATGCGACGCTGACGTGCTCGAGAGTTCCCGACTCAAGGGTGAAGTCGTCGATCTCGAATACTCTGTTCACACTGGTGACTGTCATAGTGGATCAGCCGCGGGCCGCGGCGAAGCCCTTCTCGAGGTCGGCGAGGATGTCGTCGATGCCCTCAATGCCCACCGACAGGCGGACAAACGCGGGATTGACTCCGGCTGCAAGCTGCTCTTCTTCGCTCAGCTGGGCGTGAGTTGTCGAAGCCGGGTGGATGACGAGCGAACGGACATCGCCGATATTTGCCACGTGGCTGTGCAGTTCGAGTGCTTCGACGAACTTCACCGCTGCGTCGTAGCCGCCTGCGATGTTGAAGCCGAGAACCGATCCGACGCCCTTGGGCAGGTACTTCTTGCCCGTTTCGTACCACGGGGAGGACTC
Organism: Brevibacterium sp. Marseille-P9724; assembly: GCF_902500275.1. NCBI lineage: Bacteria > Bacillati > Actinomycetota > Actinomycetes > Micrococcales > Brevibacteriaceae > Brevibacterium > Brevibacterium sp. Marseille-P9724. The sequence continues at coordinate 362,688 of NZ_LR722990.1, forward strand.
CAGTCCCGCGTAGGCGACCGATTCGACGTCGTCGCGAGCTTCGAGCCATTCGGCGACCCGGGTGGCGTTTTCAACGTGGCGCTCCATGCGCAGCGACAGGGTTTCGATTCCCTGCTGCAGGAGGAACGCGTTGAACGGCGATGCCGAATTGCCGAGGTCGCGCAACAGCTGCACGCGGATCTTCAGTCCGTAGGACACATTCGCGCCGAACGGCGAGTCAGCGCCGAGGTCACGGGCGAAGACCAGGCCGTTGTAGGAGTCATCCGGTTCGTTGAAGCCGGGGAACTTCTCCGGGTTCTTGCCGTAGTCAAAGTTGCCGGAGTCGACGATGACACCTGCGATCGAAGTGCCGTGCCCGCCGAGGAATTTGGTGGCCGAGTGCACGACGACATCAGCACCGTGCTCGATGGGACGCAGCAGGTACGGGGTTGCCAGGGTGCTGTCGACGATGAGCGGCACGCCGGCTTCGTGTGCGACGTCGGAAACGGCGCGGATGTCGAGCACGTCCGAACGGGGGTTCGAAATGGTTTCGCCGAAGAACGCCTTGGTGTTGGGCTTCACGGCGCGCTTCCACGCTTCGATGTCGCTGGGGTCATCAACGAAGGTCGTTTCGATGCCGAGCTTGCGCAGAGTCACGTTGAGCAGGTTGTAGGTGCCGCCGTAGAGGCTGGGGCTGGACACGATGTGGTCGCCGGCTTCGACGATGTTGATGAGCGAAAGAAACTCTGCCGACTGACCCGAGGAAACGAGAACCGCGTGGACGCCGCCTTCGAGGCTGGCGATCCGGTTTTCGACTGCTTCAACCGTCGGGTTGGTCAGGCGGCTGTAGATGGGGCCCAGTTCCGCGAGGGCGAAGCGGTCGGCCGCGGTCTTCGTCGAGTCGAAGACGAACGAGGTGGACTGGTAGATGGGCAGGGCGCGTGCGCCGGTCTGGCTGTCCACTACCTGGCCGGCGTGGATCTGGCGGGTTTCAAAAGCCTGTTCGGCCATGGGGTTCTCCTCGGCGAAATCGTGTGTCCCAGTTGGGTTCGGTCTGGTCGTGTCTGGGCTGTCAAAGCTCACGCTAGGTTCGTGTGCGCCCCTGCTGCCGCGGTCTCGTCATGTCTGTGTCACGGCTTGTCATATTCGGTCACACACTCGTCGGTTCGCGTCATGAAGCAGATATGAACGGCAGTTCAGACAGCCTTGAAGTCGGCAGTCGCGACACCCGCCGTCACAGTGCTACTGGAAGTCGCGGGAGCGGACGGGCAATTCGACTTCCAGCGGCACGAGGCTGTGGGCGTAGAGGCTGATGACAGTCCCTGCGCGCTGAATGAGGCCCGTGACCGCTATTGCACTGCTCGTGAGCGCATGTGGTGAGAACCGGCGGATGAACCCGCGGGTGCACACGATGTTGAGCATGCCGAACTCGTCTTCCAGGTTGATGAACGTGATGCCCTGCGACGTGCTCGGCCGCTGTCGGTGCGTCACAATCCCGGCGACAGTCACACGCTGTCCCTGAGCGGCGCGCCGCACATCTGCCGTCGACCAGCATCCGCGTGCCGCAAGCTGAGCGCGCAGGTGCTCCGTTGGATACCCCTCAACAGTGATTCCGGTGGAGAACAGCTGTGCGAGCGTGACAGCGAAGTCGTCCATAGTCGGCAGCGTGGGCGACTGTGCTGCAGGCGCGGTTCCCGGGAGCGTCTGCGGCCCCGCCCGGCCCAAAGCACCGGCCGTCCACAGCGCCTGGCGGCGGTCAACGCCAAAGCAGTCAAAGGCTCCGGCGGTGGCAAGGGCTTCAAGCACCCTCACGCCCACCCCGGTGCGTTCGGCAACATCGACGATTGACGTGTACTCCCCTCTCTGCCGTTCCTGTTCTATGGCACAGGCGGCATCGGCAACCCCCTTGACTTCACTCAGCCCCAAGCGGATGGCGAACCCGCCGGAAGACTCGGCATCCGCCTCGAGATCCGTGCGCGCGCCAGAAGAGTTGATGTGCACGGGGCGTATGTCAATCCCGTGGCGCCTGGCATCGGAGATGAGCGACTGCGAAGAGTAGAAGCCCATGGGCTGGCTGCGCAGAAGCCCCGCTGTGAAGGCCGCGTGGTGGCGGTATTTGAACCACGCGGATTCATAGACCAAGCCCGCAAAGGACAGTGCGTGAGACTCCGGGAAGCCGTAGTTGGCAAATGCCGCGATCTTGTCGAAGATGACCTGCGCTGTCTGTTCGTCAATTCCGCGCTGGGCGCATCCGGCGTGGAAGCGCTGTTGAAGTTCGCGCATCTTCCGCTGGCTGCGGGAAGCTCCCATGGCGCGGCGCAGCTCATCGGCGTCTGTCCCGGAGAACCCGGCGACGTCAATGGCCAGCTGCATGAGCTGCTCTTGAAACAGCGGAACCCCGAGTGTCTTCTCCAGTGCCTGTCGTGTGCTGGGGTGAATGTAGTCGACATCCTCCAAGCCCTGCTTACGGCGAATATACGGGTGCACGGACCCACCTTGAATGGGTCCGGGTCGGATGAGCGCAACCTGCACCGCGAGGTCGTAGAAGCTGCGCGGTCTGAGTCTGGGCAGTGTGGCCAGCTGAGCGCGCGATTCCACCTGAAACACGCCCAGTGCATCGGCGCGGCACAGCATGTCGTAGACCCCGTCCTCCTGGGGTATCTGCGCCCGGTCGATGCGCGTTCCGGTGTGGCGGTCAACGAGGTCGACCATTTCGTGCAGGGCCCCGAGCATGCCGAGGCCCAGAAGATCGAATTTGACCAGGTCCATCGCCGCACAGTCATCCTTGTCCCACTGGAGCACCGTGCGGCCGGGCATGGAGGCCTGTTCGATGGGAACCACTTCACCCAGGGGGCGGTCGGCAAGAACCATGCCGCCGGAGTGGATGCCCAGGTGCCGCGGTGTGCCCAGCAGACCTTCTGCCAGCTGAAGCACCTGGGGCGGGGCCGGGGATTCATCGGCCGGAGGAAGAGAGCGCCAGCGGCTGATGCCCTTGGTGAACGCGTCTTGTTGGCCGGGGCTGTAGCCCAGTGCGTGCGCGGCATCCCGTATGGCCGATCGGGGCCGATAGGTGATGTAGTTGGCCACCTGCGCTGCGCGGTCGCGCCCGTAGGTTCGGTAGGTGTACTGGATGACTTCTTCGCGCCTGTCGGATTCGATGTCGAGGTCGATATCCGGGTAGCCTGCGCGCTCGGGGCTGAGGAAACGGTCAAACAGCAGCTGGAACTGGACGGCGTCGACGGCTGTCACGCCGAGCACAAAGCACACCGCCGAGTTTGCCGCTGATCCTCGCCCCTGGCAGAAGATGTTGTTGTCGCGGCAGAAGCGCGCAATGTCTTCGACTATGAGGAAGTAGCCGGCAAGCCCCATGGAGTCGATGACGTCGAGTTCGCTGTGGACCTGCTCCCACGCCCGAGGTGCCGCTTCCGGGCCGCCGTATCGTTTCCAGGTGCCTTGGGTCACCAGATCGCGCAGGTGCTCGCTGTCTGTTCTTCCGTCCGGCACGGGCGGACTCGGCAGCCCGGCGCGTGCTGCGCGCAGCTCGAATGCACATTCGTCTCCGATGGCAGCGGCGGTAAGGACCGGACCGCGGCCGAATCGCGCCAGCATTTCGGCTGGTGTGTGGATCCTGGCGGAAGCTGTCGGCGGCAGCCACCCGGCCAGTTCGGACAGCGGAAGGCGGGAGCGAACGGAAGCCCGCACCTGCGCATCGTGGAATCCTGAGCGGTCAGCGTAGTGCACCGCGTTTGTGGCTGCGGCGGGCAGACGGAACCGGGCTGCGAGATCTTCGAGGTGGGCTATGCGCGCATCGTCGCCGGGAAGGCCGAAGCGGGTGAGTTCGACGACAACCCGTTCGCGGCCGAACAGGTCGACAAGCCGCCGCAGTGCGCCCGCGCCCCCATCGGGATCACCGAGTGCCCGGCCCAGGTGCCCTTTGCGGCAGCCGGTGAGGATCTTCCAGTCGGCTTCGAGTGCTGCGAGTTCTTCGAGCTCGAACACCGGCCTGTTCTTTTCGCCGCGCATACTGGCTCGGGTGATTGCCGCTGACAGCTGCCGATAGCCTTCAACCCCGGCGGCCAGCACCAGCAGGTGATGAGCTTCAGGGTCAACCTGGCCGGGGATCTTCTTCTGAAGTCCGAGTGACAGCTCCGCGCCGAACACCGTGGGGATCTTGTGTTCACGGGCAGCCTGGGCAAACTGCACTGCCCCGCCGAGGCTGTTGTGGTCTGTCAGCGCCATCGCACTCAGTCCCGTCAGGGCTGCCTCCTCTATCAGTTCGTTCGGCTGTGAGGCCCCGTCGAGGAAGCTGTAGACCGAGTGAGCGTGCAGTTCGGCGTAGCGGATGGCACCTGGGGCCGTGCGCACGGCAGGCACGGGTGGTGCCGATGGTGACGAGGGGCCTGCTTTTGCGGCGGCGGGCCAGCCCGCTCCTACCGGGCTGCCAGTTGCAGGGCCCGGCTGCGTGGCTGACAGGCGCCGTTCGAGTTCCGACCACGGTGTGCGGGGGTTGAAGCCGCTCATTCGTACCTGCCGGCAATCGACCACTGCCCGTCTTCTTTTTTCAGCAGAAAGGCACGATCGTCGTCTGTCAGCACCTGCAGGCGAACCCGGTACTGTCCCGGTGGGTCCCACCATTCGGCTTCGACGGGCCAGGCGGAAGAGTAGGCGATCACGCGGCTGTGTTCCCCTCCTGACCACACGATCCTGTCCGGTGGACTGTCCAGCCCTGACGGTCTGGCCACGACCGTGTTGCCGCGTGTGTCAAAGAGGTCGATATCGGCTGTCTCAACGAGGGTAGGTCGGGGTGCCGGAAGTGCGCCGGGCCAGGGCGCCTGACTGTCTCTGAGCGGCCGAGGCGACTGCTGCCACGGGGTCCACAGGTTCGTTTCGCTGGGTTCGCGGCCGCCCTGTACGTGCGGTACGCGCACGGCGTCGGGGCCGAAGAGCCCCTGTAGGCGTTCGAGTGTGCGGCTGACGTCTCCTGACCGGGAACTGAAAAGATCCGCGGTGCTTTCCAGCGGGCGGACGAGTTCGGCCGCTGTGAGTTCGATGAGGCTGACGCCGTCGCTGTCGGGTTCCGGGGAGCCGGCGTCTGGGGCCTGCGATGCTGAGACTGGAGTGTTGCCGCGTGTGGCCATCCAGCCATCAGCCTGCCAGCGGACGCGGTCGGCAATGTGCGATTCGTCCATGTCCGGCAGTCGCCACGTGCGCTGTTCGGGTTCTGTCCCGCGGCTGTGCAGGACGACTGTCACCTGCGTGCACGCCAGTCCGGTGGAGCGGACGCGACGGAACAGCTCTGCCGCTGCGCTGCGCGCATAGAAGGACAGTGCGTCGGCTCGGCCGGTGGGCGGTTCTATGGGACAGGAGACAGTCACATCGACCGCCCGGAGATGGGTGGTCGGAAGAGATTCGGTCAGCCCCGCCGCCAACAGTCGGGCTCTCCGGCCGACAGAGCCGAAGCGCGTGTAGACGCTGTCAGCTGACAGCGCCGCGAGATCACCCAGGGTTCTAAGCCCCAGGTGGCTCAGCTGCTGGACGAAGTCCGCGTAGCGCTCCGGGTGGGCTTCTGCCAGAGTGCTGACCGGCAGCGGCGCGAGGAATTCTGCGGTTCTGCCTGCCTCAACGCGATGTGAACGATGCGCTGCGAGCACCGCCGCAAAAGGCGAGTCGGCAATGCCCGCCAGCACTTCCCACCCGGTGGCATCGGTCAGCACCGTCAGCAGTTCTTCTGCCGCGGCGTCTTCAGTGTGGGTGTGGGAAAAGGAGCTGACGGGAACGCCGACGGTGCCCGGCCGCAGCAGAGTGAAGCGAGCCATGCGATCTTCGAGGATTCCCACGCTGCGGGCAAAGAGCCGCTGTTCGATGTCTTCGCTGTAGTCGAGAACAGCCGCCTGCGGGCAGCGGTGACCGACGGCTCGGCGGCCCAGGCCCACGGCAATGCCTGCTGTCCTGGCCTGCGCGTCGGCGCTGATGACACGCCCGGCGTGCAGAACGACAGCCGGTGTGCTCGGCGAAATGTCGGCAGCTTCAGCATGAGCGACGGCGGTGAAATCGGGAACGTGGAGCACGAGCGTGCGCAGAGTGCCTCCGGGCTCAGCCGGCCGACGCTGGGCAGCTGTGCGCGCAGTGCGCGCAGTGCTGGCGCGGCGAGAATCAGACAAGGCGAAAGCCCCTTTCCTCAGCGCACCCAGATGGGCCGGGCAGGAGCAGCTGGACACGATCGCGGCCGCGGTGGACCGTAACAGTGCATTCGCTGAGCGCTCCCGCGCCCTGTGCCAGGCCCGTCCACCGTGGCGAAGTGACAGACACTGTGCTGCCGGCGATCCCCTTTGGCTGTCGGCTGCGCCCCACCACGAGCAGACTCATGTTCCTTTCGCGCACTTTTGCCCGCAGGCGCGCCTGTTCGGCGGGTGTGAGCGAGAAGCCCGGGCGGACAATGACAGCGGAAAAGGACTCCACGAGAATCGACACGGCACGCAGCCAATCGCGGGTGTCGACTTCAATGCTGGCAAAGCGGCTGAGGGAAACTCCGTAGTCGGCAATTGCCTGAACCGCGGGCTCCCCCACCCCAACAGCGGCCGTCCAGCAGTCTTCTGTGCTCAGGCGCGCCACGGACGCCAGTGCGAGCGACAGAGCCTGCGGCCCGACGATCTCAGTTATTTCACCGCGCGGCAGACCAGTGGGAAACACTGAGCGCAGCCCGGAGACCACGGGGAAGGCGGGCTTTGCCTCCGCCAGGTCGCGAGCAGTGCTCACACCCGGCAGGCGGCGCAGCTGCGCAAGCGCTGCGGACACGGCATGAACGGACATACACCCAGTATCGAACGGGTGTTCTAATAGTGCAAATGGATCTTCGAATAGACTAGTGGACCTATGAAGCTCAGCCTTGTCTTCCACACCCCCGAAATTCCCGGCAATACGGGCAACGCCATCCGCCTGGCCGCTGTGACGGGGGCTCACCTTCACCTGGTGGAGCCGCTGGGTTTCGATTTGTCTGACGCAAAGCTTCGCCGCGCGGGACTGGACTACCACGACCTCGCGCACGTTACGGTCCACCCGAACATCGACGACGTCTTCACACAGCTGGTCGGCCGTCGCATCATCGCGTTCACAACGCACACCGACAAGCACTTCGGCCACCTTGAGTACCGCGAAGACGACGTTCTGCTCTTCGGCCGAGAATCCACGGGACTGCCGCAGAGCGTTGTCGACGATCCGCGGATCGAAGAGCGCGTGCGCATCCCCATGCTGCCCAGCCGCCGCTCCCTCAATCTTGCCAACTCCGCATCCATTGCCGCCTACGAAGCCTGGCGCCAGCTGGGCTACCCCGGCGGCTGCTGAACGCCAGAAGGAGACAGACCATGACGCATCGACGCGCGCTGACAGTTGCCGGCTCCGATGTTTCCGGCGGCGCAGGCCTTGCCGCAGACCTCAAAATGTTCAACGAATACGGGGTCTTCGGCGCATCCGTCATCACCTGCATCGTCACCTTTGACCCGGCGGAGGGCTTTGACCACACGATCGACTTCACCACGCCCGAAAGCGTGATACGGCAGTTCGACTCCACTCTCGGGGCCCACCGCTTCCACGCGGTCAAATCCGGGATGCTCGGAAGCGTTGACACCGCACCCATGCTCGCCCAGCGCCTGCGCGATATCGACGCCCCTTACGTATTCGACCCCGTGCTGACCTACAAGGGCAGCGGCAAAGGCGTCATCGATCTCTCCCAGATGATGCTGGAGACCTATGTGCCTGCAGCTTCGGTCATGACACCCAATCTGGACGAAGCGGCAAAGCTGATCGGCGCGGACTCCCTTGACTCTGCTGAAGACATGATCGCCGCGGCCAAACAGCTGCACGCCCTCGGTGCGGCAAGCGTCGTCGTCAAGGGCGGTGCCCGCTTCCCCGGCCCGGACGCCGTCGACGTCTTCTACGACGGTTCGACGGCCCACGTACTGCGCTCGCGCAAGGTCAATGACGAACTCGTCAACGGCGCCGGGTGCTCTTTCGCATCCTCGATTGCCGCCGGCCTCGCCCTGGGACACAAGCCGCTCGACGCGGTTGTCAGCGCAAAGGTGAAGGTGGCGCACGGAATTGCCCGCTCCATGCCCAACGCAATGAACGTCAACTCGATGTTCCACCCGGCCGCCCGCGTCTGGCCGCACCCCGACGTGTCCGTCACCGTCAGCTGAAACAGCCCCGTCCGGTGAGCTCCGCCTCGCAGGTCACATTCTGAAGCCCCAGCGTTTTGGAACCTCACCCGGAAAGCATAAAGCCGCCGGTCCCACGCAGGGATCCGGCGGCTTCTTCGGCGCAGATTACTTGCGCTTGCCGAAGGACTTGTAGCGGTCCTTGAACTTCTCAACACGGCCAGCGGAGTCGAGGATGCGCTGCTTGCCGGTGTAGAACGGGTGCGATGCCGACGAGATTTCAACGTCGACGAGCGGGTAGGTGTTGCCGTCTTCCCACTCGATGGTCTTGTCGCTCTTGACCGTCGAACGGGTCAAGAGCTTCTTGCCCGAAGCGAGGTCGTTGAAGACAACCGCCTGGTATTCGGGGTGAATGTCCTTCTGCATAAGTCTTTCCTTTGAATTCGTCAGAGCCCCTGGTGCGACCGAGTCGCCTGCCAGCTGCTCAAATTCGGATGTGCCGACGCTGAGGCGTCAACCTATGAGACTATACCGGCTCAGCACCTGCAAAGCGAACTGATTCAGGGAGTCAGCGCGTCAGCCACCGGATGAGCCCGGCGTAGTTGTACGGCGGAATGTTGTCGTCCAGTGGTACGCAGACCTCCACCTGGCCCTGGGCTTGCGCGACGAAGAGGGCCGGGTCATTGCAGTCGGCGTAGCCCACTGTGCGCAGTCCCCTGCTGGCCGCGGCCCCCGCCCATCCGTGGTCGGCAACCACGAGGTCGGGCATGGGCTGGCCGGCTTCATCCAGCGCGTCGAGCAGCGCGTGCATGGGCTCGGCCAGGTGCGTGTGCGGCAGGCCGCCGTGAATGTGCCAGTGCCACACACGGCCGATCTGGCGGACGTCCCCGCCTTCTGACTGCAGCGGAATGAACTGGTCAAGCCGCACGAGTGCAGCACCCAGCCGCTCAGCCCAGGCGGCAGTGGCTTCGTGCACCGGCAGAAGCCCCGAAGGGTGGCCGGTGGCAAAGAGGATGCGCTCACCGCGCCCAGCCGCGTCAGATACTGCCGCCCGCAGACGGTCCAGACCGTCCATGCACAGCTCAGTGGAGATCGTGTCAGCGCCTTCCGTGTAGTCTCGCTGCGGTCGAATGCCGCAGCGGGCAACCATGACGTCGAAGACGGAGTCATAATCCCAATCGCGCGTCAGGGGCACGCCGAAGTCGAAATTGCGCTCCTGGGCCAAGAACCTGTGGATGTGCGACAGGTTGTTCTCCCTCGGCGTTGCAACCTCGCCGGTCACCCCGCCTTCAATCAGCGATCGGGCGGCGGCATCGCGGGTGATTTCAGCCATCGGCGTCCTCCTGAAGTGCAAACACTGCCACAGCCGCTGCCGCAGCCACATTGAGTGAATCGATTCCGTGGGACATGGGGATGATGACTCTGGCATCGGCGGATTCGATTGTCCGGCGACTGAGCCCGGCGCCTTCAGTGCCCATAACCAACGCGGTCTTGCGGTGCCCTGCCCGGGCGAACTCGCGAACGCTCATCGCGTCATCGCGCAGAGCCAGAGCCGCAGTTGTGAAGCCGTGCTCACGCAGCAGGTCAATGCCGCCGGGCCACGGTTCGATCCGCACCCACGGCACAGAGAAGACTGTGCCCATCGACACCCGGATGGAGCGCCGGTACAGCGGGTCGGCGCATCGTGGACTGATGAGAACGGCGTCAGCGCCAAGTGCTGCCGCAGAGCGGAAGATCGCACCGACATTCGTATGATCGACGATGTCCTCCAGCACTACGACCGTCCTGGCCCACTCGAGAATTGTCTTCAGTGTTGGCTGCGGTTTGCGCTCCATGGCCGCCAGGGCTCCCCTGTGCAGGTGAAAGCCGACGATGTTTTCAAGTTCAGCCGGTGTTCCCAAGATGATGGGGGCGTCTGAGCTGGCCAGCTGTGGTGCGAGATCAGCCAGCCAGTTGGGCCGCAGCAGGAACGAGCGCGCGCTGTATCCGGCGGCAAGCGCCCGTGTCACGATCTTGGATGACTCTGCAATGAACAGCCCCTCGGCGGGTTCTCGTTTGCTGCGCAGCTGAACATCCGTCAGATCCGTGTAGTCCGCAAGCAGAGTCCCGGACGCCTGAGAAGACCGGATGACCCGAGCTTCGTCGATGCCGTGAGTGCGGAGAATCTGCTGAATCTGCGCGTCGTCAATATCGCGCTTGGCCGGGGTGTTCACAGCTGGATGATGCGGAAGAAGGCGATGATGCTGAGAATGACGATAATGCCCCGCAGCAGCGGGTCGGGCAGCTTCTGGGCGAACTTGGCTCCTGCGTAACCGCCGATGAGCGATCCGATGGCGACAAGCAGCACGGCCGTCCAGTTGATCTTGTCGAACCCGACGATCATGTAGACAACGGCTGCAACCGTGTTGACGCCGAGAACGAGAACATTTTTGAAGCCGTTGATCTGCTGCAGCGAATAGGCCGTGAGAACACCCAGGAGGCCTACGAGCAGAACACCCTGCGCGGCGGCGAAGTAGCCGCCGTAGATTGCGGTGAAGAAGATTGCGGCCAGAGCTGCCGCCTTCATGGCAGTTGAGGCGTCTTCCGGCTTGGCCGGTGCCGTGTGCCCCGTCCTTACTGCCCGAGCAGTCAGGGCCCGTTTGAGGAACGGCTGCCCGATCACGAGAACGACCGCTAGAACAATGAGCACCGGCACTACGGCCTCAAATGTCGTCGAGGGCAGAATCACCAGAAGCAGCGCGCCTACAACAGAGCCGAGAATCGACGCGGGCAGCCACACGGCAACCTGTTTGCCGTAGCCGGCCATCTGCTTTCGGTAGCCCAGGGAGCTTGCCACATTGCCGGGGATGAGACCCAGCGCATTGCTCATCGTCGCAGTCTGCGGCGGAACCCCAAAAGCGACCAGAGCCGGGAACGTGATGAGCGTTCCAGACCCGACGGCCGCGTTGATTGCGCCGGCGCCGAGGCCCGCGGCGAAGATGAGCAGAGCCTCGACGAGGCTGAATGATCCCATCAGTTCAAGCGCGCCTGCGCGTGGAAGCGCCCTTCGGTGACGGTGAGCTTGATGGGCAGATCGAAAGTCTCCGACAGGTTTTCTTCTGTGATGGCTTCCTTGATTTCACCGGCTGCGACTACGCCGCCGCCGCGAATGAGCAGGGCGTGCGTCATCGACTGCGGAATCTCTTCGACGTGGTGGGTCACCATGAGGGTGGTCGGGGCGTATTTTGAGCCGACGATCTCGGTCAGCGCCCGCACGAGCTCTTCGCGTCCGCCCAAGTCAAGGCCCGTTGCCGGTTCGTCCAGCAGGAGCAGTTCGGGATCGGTCATGAGCGAGCGGGCAATCTGCACGCGCTTCTTTTCGCCGTCGGACAGCGTGCCGAATCGACGAGAGCCGAAGCCCTCGATTCCGAAGGCCGCCAAGAGGTCATCAGCGCGGGTGAGGTCGACGTCCTCGTAGTCCTCCACCCAGCGGCCGAGCACTCCGTAGGCGGCGGTGAGAACGACATCGCGCACTTTTTCGCTGCCGGGAATCCGTTTGGCAAGCTGCGAGGACGAATAGCCGATCCGCGGCCGCAGCTCGAAAACGTCAACCCGCCCCAGGCGCTCTCCGAGGATGTCGATCGTGCCTTCTGTCGGGTGCATGCGTCCGGCCGCAAGCTCAAGGAGCGTCGTCTTTCCAGCGCCGTTTGGACCGAGAACAGCCCAATGTTGGCCTTCTTCAATCTTGAGAGAAAAATCTGAGAGGAGCTGATTGGCTCCTCGGCGGACACCGACGTCGTCTAGCTGCAGGACAATGCTCATACGACGAACTCTAACCTATACTCGGGCCGATGATTCCCCCCTCTCCTGACACGTCGGCCGTGTTCTTCGTCGCTTCGCTCCAGTGCCTCCTTTCCCAGACCAGGCCGCCGGATGCGGTGGTTGACTCATACACCTCGGCTGGGTCTGCGGTCCCACTGATTGTAGATGATCCGGTCTTCTCCGCCGACCTGCCCGAGGGCCTTCTGCTGTGGGCGGCACAGCTGCGCCGCGCAGGCATCGACTCGGCATACACCGTCCTCGTCCACCCCACGCTTCCACACCGGGTGCCCCGCACCGACCGTGAGCACCGGGGCCTATTATCTCGCGTGTCAAATGTCACAGTTCTTGAAGCGCAGGGCGTTTCACGCGCCCTCGTCGTGCTCAATGCCGAAGGCACGGCTCGGGTGATTCCCACGGCCGCTGTGCCTTCCACACCTCTGGGCACTGTGTCTGCTTCCGAGGCGGTGCGGGCTCTGCGCGAATGCACGATGGAAGGGCTGGCTCTTGTTGAGCGGCTGGGCGACGAGCTGCCGGAAGATCTGCGTCAGGCCCCGTGGCGTGACTGGCAGGCGGACATGGCGCTGGGCCGCCTGGCAGAGAACATCGGGTTTCTTCTGCCGGAGCCGAGGTGGGCGGCAAGTCTGGTCACAGCGTGTGAAATCCATTCGCTCCTGGCACCGATTTTGGCTCCCCAAACGCTGCAGCCGCCGGAGTTCGGCGCTCTGCTCGCCCGCCTTCACGCCGCGGCAGCCGCAGTTGTGTGGTCTGTTACCCGAGCCCGGTGAGCCGCATTCGCTCACATACAATCGCGGCATGGATCGACTGAGCATCATCACCGACGACGACGGTCTTTTCGTCCGCTCCGACCTCTTTGACGAAGACGAGCAGCACATTGTCGCCCGCGAGCTGCGTGAACAGCACCCCGACGGTGACCTGTGGACCGTCCCCCTGCCCCTGGGCCTGCTTGGACCTGAGCTGGTTGTGATGGATGTCGATTCGACCTTCATCAACGAAGAGGTCATTGAAAAACTCGCGGCACACGCTGGACGCGAAGCACAAGTGCGCGCCGTAACCGAACGCGCCATGGCAGGTGAGCTCGACTTCGCCGAATCGCTGATCCACCGTGTCGAACAGCTGGCGGGCGTACCGGCCTCGGCGCTGGACGAAGTTGCTGCCGCCGTCACGTTGACCCCCGGTGTTGAAACCCTTGTGGCGAACCTGCACGCGGCCGACTGCCGTATCGCGCTGGTTTCAGGCGGCTTCACCGCAGTGGTCCAGCAGATCGCCGGTTCCCTCGGAATTGACGATGTCACTGCCAACGGGCTTGAGATCGCCGAGGGCGTTCTCACTGGGAAGGTCAGCGGTCCGATTGTCGACAGGCAGGCAAAGGCCAACCGGCTGCTGGAGATCGTCGAAGCCGAAGGGCTCGACACAGCGCGCACCGTGGCCATCGGCGATGGAGCCAATGACATCGACATGATTGAAGCCGCGGGCTTCGGCATTGCCTTCTGCGCCAAGCCCGCGCTTATCGAACGGGCCGATGCTCAACTGCGCACCCGGCGGCTCGATGCGGTCTATCCCGGACTGACGGGTATGAGCCTGTAGGCCAAAACCACCCGGCAATCCCCCGCGGGCAGGCGAAAGCTCCGGCGAACCATCCGGGCACAGAAGAGGCGGTGGGCCCCACTTGGGGACCCACCGCCTCTGCTGTGTATTTGAAGGTGCCGCAGAATCGGTTTTTAGGCCTGTTTTTGGGCCCAGATGTTCACGGCAGCGGTCTCAAACCCGTTCTGTGAAGTCGAGAATCTGCGGCTGTGGGAGGACTCCCGCCGCGTCTTCCCAGCTGTCGATCGTGAAAACCGCGATAGAACTGGGGCGGAATTTCTCAACCGGGACGCCCGAGAATTCGGACACCGCTTGGGCGACGGTGGGATTGTGGCCCACGATGATCGCCGCCTGCGAGTCCGGCGGAATGGTCGCAACAGCTTCACGCCAGTCAAGAACCTGCGCCTGGTACAGCGCGTCGTCCAAACGCACCTGGGGGCTGCTGTTCAGCTGCTCGATGATGAGCTGCGCGGTTTCCGTCGTTCGCCGCGCACTCGAAGCTATTGCGAAGTCGATCGGAAGATCCGCGAGGTGTTCGCCAGCTCGTCGCGCTTCTTCGCGTCCTTCGGGCGTGAGCGGACGGTCGTAGTCAGGTCCGGCTTCGTTCGACGCGTGGGCGTGACGGGCGAAGATCAGAGTGGGCATTATCCGCTGCCTCAGGATCCGGTTGAGTGCAGGCCGCCGTCAACGTGGATCATCGAACCGGTTGTCTTGGGGAACCAGTCCGACAGCAGGGCGACGATTCCGCGACCGGCGGGTTCCGTGTCGCTTTGGTCCCAACCCAGCGGCGCGCGGTCGCCCCATACGTCTTCGAACGCGTCAAAGCCCGGAATGGACTTCGCTGCGGTGGTCTTGAGAGGACCTGCCGAGATGAGGTTGACGCGGATGTCGTGTTCACCGAGGTAGCGGGCCAGGTAGCGGCTTGTGGACTCGAGTGCGGCCTTCGATACGCCCATCCAGTCGTATGCGGGCCAGGCGACTGTCGCATCGAACGTCAGGCCGACGATTGAGGCTCCCTTGTTGAGCACCGGCTGAGCAGCGACAGCGATGGCCTTGAGCGAATATGCCGAAACGTGAAGGGCATTGGATACGGATTCCCACGGCGTGTCGAGGAACACACCGCCGAGTGCGTCCTTTGGTGCGAAGGCGATCGCGTGGACAATGCCGTCGATGTTGCCGCCCAAACGCTCGGGAAGTGCGGCAAGGTCGTCTTCGTTCGTCGCGTCGAGCTCGATGACCTCAGCCGGCTTCGGCAGGCGCTCGGCGATGATCGACGTGATCTTCATCTGGCGTCCGAAGGACGACAGGATGACCTCGGCGCCCTGTTCCTGAGCCAGGCGGGCTGCCGAAAAGGCGATGGACGATTCAGTGAGCACACCCGTGACGAGGATGCGCTTGCCTTCGAGAATTCCCATGATGTTCCTTTCTACAAGATTCTGCTGTCAGTGACCCATGCCGAGGCCGCCGTCAACCGGAATGACGGCACCGGAGATATAGGCGGCGTCCTCCGAGGCCAACCAGGCGACAACCCCTGCGACCTCTTCCGGGAGGGCGAACCGCTTAGCGGGGATGGTGTCGAGGTATTCCTTCTGCTGCTTTTCGGGCAGTTCATCAGTCATGTCCGTCTTGATGAAGCCCGGGGCAACAACATTTGCCGTGATGCCGCGGGCACCGAGCTCGCGAGTGAGCGAACGCGCCATGCCCACGAGCCCAGCCTTGGCTGCCGAGTAGTTGAACTGACCGGGCACGCCGTAGAGGCCCGAAACAGAGGAAATGAAGATGATGCGGCCGAACCGCGAGCGGACCATGTTGGTGATCCCCGGTTTGACGGTGCGGAACACACCCGTGAGGTTGGTGTCGATGACCTGTTCGAATTCATCTTCTGACATCCGCATCAGCAGGTTGTCCCGCGTGATGCCGGCATTCGCCACTACGACTTCAACGGTGCCGAGCTCATTTTCGATCGCTTCATAAGCCGCTTCCAACGACGCGAGGTCCGTGACATCCGCGGCGACCGCGAATGCTCCTTCGGGAGCATCGCCGTTGCGCGAGGTGACAGCGACCTTATCGCCCTGGGCCAGGAAACGTTCGGCGATCGTGCGACCGATGCCGCGGTTTCCGCCGGTTACAAGAACAACACGGGGTTCAGCCACGCTGGTCCTTTCAATCTGGAGTCAATCTCTCCCAACCTAGCCTAAAGCCCAGTCGGGCGTGGTTGAACAACAAAGGAGCGATATGCTTTTGTAGTCCGTTTGAAAGGTGGGGAGACGTGAACAGCAGGCCCGCGGTCAACATCACCTCGGCCAGCGAATCTCACGAAGCCGATCTCAACGCGCGCACCCGCAAGTACCTGATACTCATGGCCATTCGCATGGTCTGCTTTGTCGGGGCTGTATTCGCACACGGCTGGTTTCGCTGGGCACTTGTCGCCGGCGCCGTCGTCCTTCCGTGGATTGCCGTTCTCATTGCCAATGCCGTCGTCCGCCGTTACAGCCCGATCGATGCCGAACAGCCCGCGCCCACCGCAGCCCCGCTGGGCCAGCCAAAACAGAGCAGCCCGGCCGCACCGGACGACCCGATCATCATCGACGGCGAAATCGTGGAGGACGACGATGACTGACCTGCAGTGCTCGGCAAAGGGCTGCCCAGCACTGGCGTCGTGGGCTCTTCTGTGGAACAACCCGAAACTCCACTCCGATGAACGCCGCAAAGTGTGGCTGGCCTGCAGTCTGCACCGAGAAACCCTCGAAGAATTCCTCACACTCCGGTCATTTCTGCGTGAAACTGTGCCCGCAGGCCGTATTCCCCCAGGAGCTGGATAAGTGCGCTACGGATTCCTCTTCTCCGCAAAATGGCTGCGCTACATCGCCATTGCAATCATCTTCGCCATCGCGTGTGCGCTTTTGGCCAACTGGCAGAACAGCCGCCGTGAAGCCCGCAACGCCGAAATCGAGCGCATCGAAGCGAACTACAGCGCTGCCCCGCAGCAGCTGCACAAGGCGGTGCCGTCCGCATCAGACCAGCTGCCGGATGAGGCCGATTGGAAACACGTGACCGTCACCGGGACCTACGCCGCAGACCATACGGTCCTTGCGCGCAACAGGCCTCTGGGCGGGCAGCCCGGATATTTCGTCGTCACACCGCTGCAGACCGACAACGGTCCCGTGGCAGTCGTGCGCGGGTGGACACCGAGCTCAAGCAGCCCCGATCCGAGCAGCGTGCCCGCTCCCTCGCACGGCACCGTCACAGTCGACGGCTGGATTCGCCCCGCGGAAGACGGCAAGCCCGATGACAACACTGTCGGCACGGTCAAACAGCTCGATCCGAAGGTGATGGGAATCGACGACGGATACACCGGCCTGTATCTCCAAGCCGGCAGCGAAGACCCGCAGGCAGACGAAGCCCTCACGGGCCTGCCGAAGCCATCGGTCGATCCCGGCTCTCACCTGTCCTACACCCTGCAATGGATTCTGTTCGGCGCTATGGCACTCGGTGCGATCATCGTCGCAGCCGTGCGAGAACGCAGGGCAATCGCGGCGGGCAAGGACCAGCAGCAGGCCGACTACGTCGTCGTGGAAAAGGCTGCGATCGCACACGGAGTGCGCACCTCCGGCAGCCGCTACGGCGACGATGGGCGCAGGGTCAGATCAGGCCGTCGTGACCGTTCGGCAGAGGCAGACGAAGACGCGCTTCTGGACTCCCAGGGCTGGGGCTGAGACTGCGAGACCAGAGCCCCAGCTCACTCGCATCAGGCCAGTTCAACCAGGTCCAGGTAGTCCTCGCTCCACAGGTCCTCGTCAGCATCCGGCAGCAGCAGCACCCGGTCGGGGTTAAGAGCCTCAACAGCACCGGCATCGTGCGTCACCAGCAGGATCGCACCCTCATAGCGTTCAATGGCCGACAGGATCTCCACCCTCGACTGTGGGTCGAGGTTGTTTGTCGGCTCATCTAGAAGAAGCACATTGGCTGAAGACACCACGAGGCAGGCCAACGCCAGGCGGGTCTTCTCGCCGCCGGAGAGAACGCCCGCGGGCTTGTCGACGTCTTCGCCGGAGAACAGGAATGAACCGAGCACAGTGCGCACCTTCGTGTCGTCAAAAGCATCCGGTGCGGCCGACTGCATGTTCTCCAGAACCGTCCGCTCAAGATCGAGTGTGTCGTGTTCCTGCGCGAAATAGCCCAGTTTGAGGCCGTGCCCGGCAACGACTTCGCCGCTGTCTGGTTCTTCGACACCGGCCAGAAGCTTCAGCAGGGTTGTCTTTCCGGCCCCGTTGAACCCGAGAATCACAACGCGCGTGCCCCGGTCAACAGCGAGGTCGACACCGGTGAACACCTCCGTCGAACCGTACGCTTTGGACAGGCCGCGCGCCTCAAGCGGTACCCGACCGCACTTGGCAGGTTCGGGGAACCGGAGGTCAGCGACCTTTTCGCGCTGCCTCTCCCCCTGTGTGCTGGCCAGAAGCCGGTCCGCCCTCTTGGCCATGTTCTGCGCGGCAACCGTCTTCGTGGCTTTCGCGCGCATCTTGTCGGCCTGGGCGTGCAAGGCTGCAGCCTTCTTTTCGGCGTTGGCGCGTTCACGGCGCCTGCGACGTTCGTCGTCTTCACGCTGTTTGAGGTACTGCCGATAGCCCATCGAATAGATGTCAATGCACTGGCGCGTGGCGTCGAGGAAGAACACCTTGTTGACGACTTCGTCGATCAGGTCGAGGTCATGCGAGATGATGATGAGCCCACCGGGATACTTGGCCAGATAGTCCCGCAACCACAGAACGCTTTCGGCATCGAGGTGGTTGGTCGGCTCATCGAGAATCATGGTCTTCGGTGCTTCAAACAGAATTCGGGCCAGTTCGACCCTGCGCCGCTGACCGCCGGAAAGAGTCTGCAGCTCTTGTTTGAGAAGCTCCGCATCCAGCCCCAGATTGGCTGCAATCGCAAGCGCTTCAGATTCAGCAGCATAGCCGCCGGCGGCTATGAATTCGTCTTCAATGCGCGGGTACTTGTCGATGGCCTTCGACGCGGTGTCCGGATCAGGCGAAGACATCTGCTCCTCCGTGCGGCGCAGACGCTTGGCCAAAACGTCGAGCTCCCGCCCGGCTAGGATCCTCTCTTTGCCCGTCATGCGGAGATTGCCCGTCCGCGGATCCTGCGGCAGATAGCCGACCGAACCGGAGCGGAACACCTGCCCGGCGCTCGGCGGCACCTCGTCCATGAGGGCCTTTGTCAAGGTGGTCTTGCCCGCGCCGTTGCGACCCACCAGACCAACCCGGTCACCCTTCTCGACGCGGAAGGTGACATCGGACATGAGCACGCGGGCGCCCACCGTGATTTCGAGGCCGGATGCGGCAATCATTCCGCAACCGCCTTCTCAATGAGTGCGCGCAGGTACTGCTGCGGGCGGACGCCGTCTTCACGTGCGCGCTCGGCGATGGCCCCCGCGAGGTCACGCGGAACATCTGCCCAGATGCGCACCGTATCTGTGGTCGAGGCCGCGGTTGAGCGGTCCTCGGAAGACGAGGTGCCGGAGGATGAGGACTCGGCTGTGCCACTGCCTGCGGTGTCGGGTTCGTTCGCAGCTTCTCCGCTGTACCCGGGACCACTGTCGAGCTTCGCGCCTTTCTGATAGGCGCCAGCCGCAGCTCGGGCGAGATCATCGGCCCTTTCGTTCATCCTGTGGTTTGCGTGCCCCTTCACCCACTCGTATGTGATGGAGCGGCCCGCAGACTTGGCAGCAGACATGAGTTCATCGAGCTGCTTCATGAGGTCGTCGTTGAGCACGGGCGATCCGTTGGCTTTCTTCCATCCGCGCTTCTTCCAGCCGGTCATCCACTTGGTGATCGAATTGATGGCGTACTGCGAATCACACAGAACGTGCACGTCAGCGCCAGAATCCTCGACTGCGCGGAGGAGCTCGATGACGGCCTGCAGCTCTCCGCGGTTGTTCGTCGCCTTGGGCCACCCGCCACAAGCCCACTGGTCGTCGCTGATGTACCAGGCCCAGCCGGCGGGGCCGGGATTGCCGAGAGCCGAACCGTCAACGGCTGCGATGATCGTCACAGAACTCCTAGAGAAGACTTTGGGGGCGGGTAGATTCTACCCGCCCCCAAGGATCAGCTGATCAGATGTTGAAGCCCAGTGCACGCATCTGCATGCGGCCGTCTTCTGTGATCTTCTCCGGGCCCCACGGCGGCATCCAGATCCAGTTGAGGCGGAATGCCGGGACGATGCCGTCGAGCGCCTGGGCGATCTGGTCTTCGATGACGTCGCTCAGCGGGCACGCCGCCGAGGTCAGGGTGATGTCGATGACAGCAGTGCCGTCTTCTTCGACAACAACCCCGTAGACGAGCCCGAGGTCGACGACGTTGACGCCGAGTTCTGGGTCAACGACGTCCAGGAGCGCTTCTGTGACTTCTTCTGCAGAGGCGTTGCTCGGCGAATCGATGACTTCGGTCACACTTTCCTCCTCTGATGTGTCAGGCGGTCTGGAAGAAGCGGTCGTAGCCTTCGTTTTCCAGACGCTCGGCCAGTTCCGGTCCGCCCTCTTCGACGATCTTGCCGTCGACGATCACGTGCACGAAGTCCGGCTTGATGTACTGCAGGATGCGCGTGTAGTGGGTGATGAGCAGAATGCCCACGTCGGTGTTGTCTTTAGCGCGGTTGACGCCCTCGGACACAATGCGCAGGGCGTCGACGTCAAGACCGGAGTCGGTTTCGTCGAGGATCGCAAAGCGCGGCTTGAGCAGCTCCATCTGCAGGATTTCGTGGCGCTTCTTCTCACCGCCGGAGAACCCTTCGTTGACGTTGCGGGTGGCAAATGCCGGGTCAACGCGCAGCTTCTCCATGGCTTCGCCCAGTTCTTTCGACCAGGTGCGCAGCTTGGGAGCTTCGCCGTCGATGGCGGTTTTGGCGGTGCGCAGGAAGTTCGTGACGGTCACGCCGGGAACTTCCACCGGGTACTGCATAGCGAGGAACAGACCGGCCTTGGCGCGTTCGTCTGCTTCCATTTCGGTGATGTCTTCGCCGTCGAGCTCAATCGTGCCCGAGGTGATGGTGTAGGCGGGGTGGCCGGCCAGGGCGTAGGCCAGCGTCGACTTGCCCGAGCCGTTGGGGCCCATGACGGTGTGGGTCTTCTTCGAGTTGATGTCGAGTGACAGGCCCTTGAGGATCTCCTTCGGGCCTTCGTCGGTTTCTACGCTGACGTGGAGGTCGCGGATAGAGAGAGTGGACATGTTTCCTGCTTTCAGTGCGTCGAGTTGATGTCTACGAAGATCGTGCCGTCGCGCTCTTCGGCGGCGTAGACGGCTACGGGCTCGAAGGCCGGGGGTGATTCGGGCTCACCCGTTCTTAAGTCGAAGGCCGAGCCGTGCAGCCAGCATTCGATCGAACAGCCCGAAACTTCGCCTTCAGCCAGCGAAACTTCGCCGTGCGTGCAGACGTCGTTGACGGCGTGGACCGCGCCGTCTTCCGTGCGCGCAACACACACTTCGACGTCGTCGATGACCACCCGCACGGCGGTGCCGATGGCGAGTTCGTCCGATTTCAGTGCTGGCTTGCTGCTCATTCGGCCATGCTCCGAGCGAGTTCTTCTTCGATTTTCTGGCTGAGGAGGTCTTCGACTTCCTCGTTTTCGATCTTCTGGATGATTTCGTTGAAGAAACCGCGAACCACCAGGCGGCGCGCTTCGTCTTCGGGAATGCCGCGGCTCATGAGGTAGAACAGGTGCTCTTCGTCGAACTGGCCGGTCGACGATGCGTGGCCGGCGCCTTCGATTTCGCCCGTTTCGATTTCCAGGTTGGGAACCGAGTCAGCACGGGCACCCTTGCTCAACAGCAGGTTGCGGTTCATTTCGTAGGTGTCGATGCCGAGGGCCTCGGGGCGGATCAGGACATCGCCGATCCAGACGGTGCGCGCGTCCTTACCGTAGAGGGCGCCCTTGTACAGCACGTTCGACACGGCCTTCGGCGTGTTGTGGTCCACGTAGGTGCGGTGTTCGAAGTGCTGTCCAGCATCGGCGAAGTACAGCCCGAACATTTCGGCTTCTCCGCCGGGCGCGGAGTAGCGGACGTTGGTGTTCAGCCGCACGATCTTTCCGCCGAGCGTAATCTGCACGTGCTTGAAGTACGCGTCCTTGCCGACGACGGCATCGTGCTGCGCAGCGTGCAGGGCGGTGTCGTCCCACAGCTGCAGTTCGATGAAGTCGACGTTGGCGCCGTCTCCCACAACCGTCGTGATCAGCTCGCTGTAGTCAACGGTTCCCCTGTGGGTGACGATGAAGTCAACGTGGGCGTTCTCACCGACTGTCACGAGGGTGTGGCCGTGAACGAGGCCCCCTGCGCCCGTGAGGTCGATGCGGACGGGTTCGCTGATCTCGGCACCGGCTTCCACCGAATAGTGGGTGACGGTCGCCGCCTGATTGGCGGCGATGACAGCCGGAAGGTCTTCCGGTGCTACCGCGCCGAGCTCGCGAGCCCGTTCCAGCGTGATCGTTTCTACGGCGACGCCTTCGGGCAGGGTCTCTTCGCGGCCGAGCGTTCCGTTTCCGGTCTGGTTCTGAAGCAGCGCGTCGAGCTTCTTGACCGGGCTGAAGCGCCATTCTTCTTCCCGGCCGGTCACTGCCGGGAAGTCAGCGATGTCGAAGCTGCGCGTGCGCTGCGAACGAGTGGTGGCAGGCACCTGCTTGGGCGCGGTGCTGCTCGAGGTCTGGGTCATTATTCTCCTTTGACAGTCGGCGTGATCGCGGCTGGACTGGTCAGCCGACCGCGCCTTCCATCTGAAGTTCGATAAGGCGGTTGAGTTCGAGTGCGTATTCCATCGGCAATTCGCGTGCAATCGGTTCGACAAAGCCGCGGACGATCATGGCGTAGGCCTCAGTTTCGTCCAGGCCACGGCTCATGAGGTAGAACAGCTGGTCTGCCGACACCTTCGACACGGTGGCCTCGTGCCCGAGGGTCACATCGTCATTGCGAATGTCGATGTACGGGTACGTGTCCGAACGCGAATGATTGTCCACCAGCAGAGCGTCACACAGCACGTTGTTAGCCGAACCGGATGCGTTCGGGTACACGTGCACGAGTCCGCGGTAGGCGGAGCGACCGCCGCCGCGGGCAACGGACTTCGCGACGATGTTCGAGGACGTGTTCGGGGCTGCGTGCACCATCTTCGAACCGGTGTCCTGGTCCTGGCCAGAGCCTGCGAAGGCAACAGACAGGGTTTCACCGCGAGCGTGTTCGCCGGTCATCCAGATGGCCGGGTACTTCATGGTGACCTTCGAGCCGATGTTGCCGTCGATCCACTCCATGGTGGCGCCCTCTTCGGCGATCGCGCGCTTGGTCACGAGGTTGTACACGTTGTTCGACCAGTTCTGCACGGTCGTGTAGCGAACCTTTGCGCCCTTCTTGGCGATGATCTCAACGACTGCCGAGTGCAGGGAGTCGGACTTGTAGATCGGAGCGGTGCAGCCCTCGACGTAGTGCACCGACGAACCTTCGTCGGCAATGATGAGTGTGCGCTCGAACTGGCCCATGTTCTCGGTGTTGATGCGGAAGTAGGCCTGGAGGGGAATTTCGACGTGAACGCCCTTGGGGACGTAGACGAACGAACCGCCGGACCACACAGCGGTGTTGAGCGCGGAGAACTTGTTGTCGCCGGAGGGGATGACGGTGCCGAAGTACTCTTCGAAGATCTCCGGGTAGTCGCGCAGGCCGGTGTCCGTGTCAACGAATATGACACCCTGGCGCTCAAGCTCTTCGTTGATCTTGTGGTAGACGACCTCGGATTCATACTGCGCAGCGACACCGGCGACCAGGCGCTGCTGTTCAGCTTCCGGGATGCCCAGGCGGTCGTAGGTGTTCTTGATGTCCTCCGGGAGGTCATCCCACGTCTGCGCCTGCTGCTCGGTCGAGCGCACAAAGTACTTGATGTTGTCGAAGTCAATGCCGCCCAGGTCTGGGCCCCACTGCGGCAGCGGCTTCTTCTCAAAGAGCTCGAGTGCGCGCAGCCTGCGCTGCAGCATCCATTCGGGCTCGTCCTTCAGCTTCGAGATGTTGCGGACGACATCCTCATTCAGGCCGCGCTGAGCATTGGCGCCTGCTTCATCAGAATCATGCCAGCCGTATTCATAGGCGTTCCCGATGTCTTTCAGTTCGGGATTGGCTTCCAGAATCCAGTTGGATTCAGTGGTGTCAGTCACCTTGCTCCTCCTTGGTTTTGTTCCGGCGCATCGATCAGCGGTCTGTTGACGTCTGAAGTCGGCACGTGCGTTGTGCACACATGACCGCCGGCTGCGAGCGTCGACAGGCGCCTGATGTCCACGCCCAGAAAATCAGAGAAGGCATCGAGCTCTGCTTCGCAGAACTGCGGATACCTTGCGGCAGCTTTGTGTATTGGACAGTGCCCCTGGCACAGCTGCATGGCCTCCAGCGGTGTTCCCACCGCCACGGGGGTTGCCGATGTGGCGTACCCCTCGGCATCGAGTGCCGCGGCGAGATCGCGGGAGCGTCCTGCCACGGTGGCGGACCTGCGGCCGACACGCGCTTCGACACGATCCATGAGTTCGCCGATCCGCTGCCTGGCGAACTCCTCTACTGCACTCTCCCCGAGTTTATCTTCGAGGAACTCGAGTGCCTCAACGGTCAGTTCGTCATAGGAGTGGCTGATTCGGCTGTGGCCAGCGGTCGAGACCACGTAGTGGCGTGCCGGGCGCCCCCGGCCGGTCTTCGCACCGGCCAGTTCCCGCACCTCGATCGCGCCCTCATCTGTCAGTGCGTCCAGGTGCCGTCTTATGGCCGCGGCGGTCAGGTCGAGCTGGCGGGCGATGCTGGCAGCGGTGATGGGACCGTGATCCAATACCGCCTGCAGCACCCGCGCCCGGGTGCGCAGCACAGCCTGCGAACTCTGCTGAGACATAACCTGCCTTGCTGCATAGACTTATGAGGCGTTCTGCCTCATTTTCATTCAATAACATTAATGTGGCCTAAATTGTTCCACAAGCACCGGGCCTGGGCGTCCTCCGCACGTCCGGCGGGCCAGACGGCTACAGTGGGCACCTGTGACAGCACTTCAAGTCCGCGACGTCCGGTTCGCCTACGGCCGCAGAACCGCCGTCGACGGAATCTCACTTTCTGTTGAACCGGGTATGACCACCGCGGTTCTCGGCCCCAACGGAGCGGGAAAATCCACTCTCATCTCGCTGTGCACCGGTCTGTTGCGCCCACAGTCCGGTTCGGTCGAGATCTTCGGCCGCAGCCCCCTGGAAACACAGACCAGGGCTCTCATCGGCGTCATGCTGCAAGACGGGGGTCTGCCCATGGCCGCAAAGCCGCCGGCCATTCTCAAACACCTGGCGCGAATGTACGCAGACCCGGCAGACCCGGACGAACTCATGGACCAGCTGGGCATCCGATCCTTTGCCGGACGGTCCATCCGCCGGCTCTCCGGCGGTCAGAAGCAGCGCGTGGGCTTGGCCGCAGCGCTTATCGGCAAGCCCAGCCTCGTGTTCCTCGACGAACCGACCGCCGGGCTGGACCCGCAGGCGTCCCTGGCAGTCAAAGACATTGTCAGCAGCCTCGCTGACAGGGGAACGGCCGTCGTGCTGACAACCCACAACATGGCAGATGCACAAGAGCTTGCCGACAACGTCCACATTGTCGACCACGGGCAGATCATTGCCCAGGGAACGCCGTCAGAGCTCACCGCGGGCCGCACCTCGGTTCTGCGCCTGACCTTTGCCGAGGCTCCCCCACACAAGCTCAGCGACAAGCTGCGCTCTCGCTGGGACCTCAGCTGCGCTTCGGCAACGGCTATGACCTCAACCGGCGCCTACACGGCTGAGGACCTCAGCCAGATCACAGCGGAAATAGCAGCCAGCGGAGCAGAGCTGACGGGCTTGACGATGAGCTCTGGCGACCTTGGCGATGTCTTCCTCCAGCTGACGGGAAGGAGCCTGCGATGACAGCGCGCACGAATGCCGAAGAGCCCGGCTCATTCCGGCAGCGGCCCGCACCTGCCGTTGGCCGCGTTACCGCACGCGCAGCGTTTGAGACCAGGGCGATTCTCGGCAACGGCGAGCAGCTGATTTTGTCGCTGGTGCTGCCGCTGGCGATCCTGTTCACCCTGTCCCTGACAGGAATCCTGGAGGTCTTCGGCTATACGGGAAGCAATCACACGGCCGTTGCACTGGCGGGCGTACTCGGGGTGTCCATTGCCTCCAACGCTTTCACCGGCCAGGCGATCGCGACCGCTTTCGAGCGCCGCTACGGGGTTCTGCGCCACACCGCAACAACGCCCCTGGGCGTCAGCGGCCTCGTGGCAGGCAAAATTGCAGCCGTGCTCGCCGTGACCGTCGTCCAGTACGCTCTCGCCTTCGCCTGCGCGGCCTTTCTGGGCCTAGAGGCGAATATCAGCATTTCAGCGGTTGTTTTAAGCGCAGCTTTAGGCACCGCCGCTTTTGTCGGCCTGGCTCTTCTCATGGCCGGAACCATGAGGCCCGAGGCGGTGCTCGCCTTCGCCAATCTCCTGTGGGCTGCCATGGCCGGCGGCGGTGGACTGCTCATCGACCACGGCGGCACGTGGGGTTCTGTCGTAGGCTTTCTGCCCTCTGGAGCTTTGGGATCGGCGCTGCGCAGCGCTGTGATCGACGGTCGCTTCGACTGGATGAGCCTGCTCGTTTTGGCGGTGTGGGCGGTCATCGCAGCGGCAGCGGCTCGCCGATGGTTCTCCTACGACGACAAATGAGACAATAGGGGCCATGTCGACCTCCGCCTCTGTTTCTCCCGCGGCAGCCCCGCACAGAAGTGAAAAGCTTCCCCGCCGAGTTCGCGTGGCTGCGTGGGTTGTCCTCTTAGCCCAGGTGAGCATTATCGTCACCTCAACGGCCGTGCGCCTGACAGGATCCGGTTTGGGCTGTTCCGACTGGCCCATGTGCGAGCCCGGATCGCTGACGAACACCCCGGAGATGGGCATTCACGGCTTCATCGAGTTCGGCAACCGGGTCCTGGGCGTTGTCCTCGGTCTCATCTGCCTCGCCGCGCTCATCGTGGTCTGGCCGTGGCGGCGCGAACGGCCCGAACTCGCGTGGTCGGCCTTTGCACTTCTCATGGTTGTGCCCGTCCAGGCTGTCATCGGAGGCATGTCGGTGCTGACAAAGCTCAACCCGTGGGTTGTCGCCAGCCACTTCATTCCATCTGCCGCATCAGTCGCGGTTGCCGCGTATCTGATTGTCCGCGTGTATTCCGGACCGGGACCGCGCAGAGCGGTCGGACCGGCAAAGCTGCGGACGCTCATGTGGATCATCGCGGCACTGCTCGCGGTCGTCCTCGTGTTCGGCGTCCTCACCACCGGGGCTGGGCCGCACGCGGGCGACCGCGAATCGGCTCGCAACGGCCTGCCGACCGTGTGGATGGCCCGCTTCCACGCGTTTCCCGTCTGGCTGATGGTCCTGACCGCGGTGTGGGCTCGCGTCATCGCAGCAAAAGAAGGCGCTGTCCCCCAAGCCCGCGCAATCGACTTTCTCTTGGCCGTCACGGTCGTTCAGGGTCTGATCGGCTACGTCCAGTACTTCACCGGTCTGCCGATCGGCATTGTCTTGGTCCACATGTTCGGTCTGACGCTTGTGATCATGGCCGCGGTGTTCGCCATCATGTCGAACTACTCGTGGAAGGATGCACCTGCTCACCCGGCAGATGACATTTTCGAACCTACAGACAGCAGGCCCTGACACATGCTTCTGCATCTTTTTCGCAAGTTCGCGCTTCCGCTGTGGCCTGCGCTTCTCGGCCTGTTGGTCTTTGAAGCCCTGCAGATTGCAGGATCGCTGGCTCTGCCGACCCTCAATGCGCGCGTGATCGACGACGGGATTGCCGTTGGAGACGCTGCCGTGGTGTGGCGTTTGGGCGCAGCCATGCTGGCTCTGACTTTCGGACAGCTGGTGACCAATATCCTCGCGGTTGCCTGCGGCGCGTACGCCTCCCTCAAAGCGGCGCAGCACATGCGCACGGCGTTCTTTGCCAAGGTGTCGTCGTTCGGGTTTCAGGAGATCGCCCAGTTCGGCACATCGAGTTTGGTGACCCGCTCAACCAACGACGTCCGCCAGGTCCAGCAGTTCCTGACAATGGCGATGTCGATCGCGATCATGGCTCCGTTTATGGCCGTCGGCGGGCTCATCATGGCGCTGACTCTGGACCTTGCGCTTTCGTGGACGATTGTGGCTACTGTCGTCCTGCTCATGGCGATCATGGTGTGGGCAATTCGCGGGATGGTGCCGAGCTTCCGCATCATGCAGGAGCGCCTTGACGCTATGGGGTCGGTTCTGTCACAGCAGCTCTCAGGCCTGCGGGTCATCCGTGCCTTCGTCAAAGAAGACGCTGAGAAGAAGCGCTACGAACGGGTCAATGATCAGATGACGGACGCCTACATGACTGTCGGAAAGTATTTCGTGACCCTGTTTCCGCTGGTCATGCTCGTTGTCGGCCTTGGCGAGATGGCCATTGTGTGGTTCGGGGCGCTCGGTGTGGAAGCCGGCACCAGCAATGTCGGTTCGATTATGGCGTTCACGCAGTACCTCATGCTGATCCTCATGGGCGTTCTCATGGCCTCGTTCCTGGCCATGATGATGCCCCGTGCCGAAGTCGCCGCCGGCCGCATCCGGGAAGTGCTGGAAACCGAGCCGGCACAGACGCGCTCAGGTTCCGCCGAGTCCGTTTCCCACCCCGGTCTGCTGGAAGTCTCCGATGTCACTTTCTGCTTCCCCGGGGCCGAGGCGCCCGTTCTGGATTCGGTCACGTTCACCTGCCGACCGGGCACCACGACTGCGATCATCGGCGCCACGGGCTCCGGCAAGACCGTTCTCATGCAGCTCATCGTGGGCTTGCTTGACCCCACGAGCGGCTCTGTCGTCATCGGCGGGGTGCCCGCCGAAGAGCTCACGGCAGAAGCACGCAGCGAACAGTTCGGCTATGTGCCGCAGAAACCGCAGGTTTTCGGCGACACGATCGAGGGAAATCTGCGCAAGGGCAACCCCGGTGCCACTGATGCTCAAGTGCAGAGCGCCCTGCGCACATCCCAGGCGTGGGAGTACGTGCAGGGGCTAGAAGGCCAGACCCAGTACCGGGTCAACCAGAACGGCACTAACCTCTCCGGCGGTCAGCGTCAGCGGCTGGCAATCGCCATGGCGCTGGTTCGCCCAAGTCCCATCCTGATCTTCGACGATTCCTTTTCGGCCCTCGACACGCAGACAGAAGCGCGAGTGCGGGACGGAATTGCCCAGATGGGTCCGCGCACCCAGATCGTCGTCACCCAACGCTGCTCAAGTGCAGCCCGGGCCGATCAGATCGTCGTGCTCGATGAAGGTCGAGCCGTTGCAGTCGGCACGCACACCGAGCTTTTGGAATCCTCGGACGTCTACCGGGAGATCTACTCATCGCAGACGGGAGCGGCCCATGAGTGAAGAAACCCCGCCAAACGAAAAGTCCGCTCACTTCTGGGCCACGGTCAAACGGTTCGTCGGCGAATTCAGACCGCATCGCACCCCGATGGTCATCACCGTCATCACCCTGTTCGTCGGCACAGTGCTCACAATTGCGGCACCCTATGTTTTCGGACTGGCGACAGACGCCGTGTTTGCAGGCTATCTGTCGATGACGACCGCGGCTGGGCAGCATGCCGAAGAAGCTGCACAGGCGCGCGATCAGCAGTCATCGCTGGGACCCATCATCGACACGATGGATGTCGTGCCCGGAGCTGGGATGGACTTCGGGCTCATCGGCAAACTCGTTCTCGTCGGTGTTGCGGTGTACGTCCTATCTTCGCTGTTCACCTTCATCGGCGGCCGCGTGAGCATCCGGGTTGTCAACATCGTCATGAGCGATATGCGCGCTCGTGTCGAGGCAAAGCTGCACCGGGTGCCGCTGTCCTACGCCGATAGGCAGCGCAAGGGCGATGTTCTGTCCCGGCTGAACAACGACCTCGACAATGTCACCCAGGTCGCCAATGAAAACCTCCAGCAGATCATTACGGGACTCATCAGCTTCTTCGGAGTACTCGCGGTGATGTTCACCCTGTCGTGGCAGCTGGCGCTCATTGCGGTTGCCTCAATTCCGATTACGGGTGTGATCTTCGCGCTCATCGGCGTGCCCAGCCAACGGCAGTTCAGCAGGCAATGGGCCGCAACCGGCGAACTCAATGCGCACGTCGAAGAGTCAATCACCGGGATTGCGCTGCTGCGCGTACACGGCGGGCTTCCGGCGGCACGCACAGAGTTCGAAAAATCGAATCGCGAAGTCTATGCCGCCAGCCTCCGGGCGCAGATTCTGTCCGGTTCGATCATGCCGTCGATGACATTCGTGTCGAACCTCGTGTTCGTCGCAATAGCGATTGTGGGGGCGGCTCTCGTGGCCGGCGGAGCCATCACTCTGGGCATTGTGCAGGCCTTTGTGTGGTACTCACGCCAGTTCTCTCAGACCTTCGGCCAGCTGGGCGGCATGGCATCGCGCCTGCAGTCGGCTGCTGCAAGTGCCGAGCGCGTCTACGAACTTCTCGACGCTCCGGAGGAAACACCGCAGACGGACGTCGAGCCCTTTGCCCCCTCGCACGGGAAAATCGAGTTCTCTGCGGTCGGCTTCTCCTACAGCCCCGATGAGGAGCTCATCTCCGATTTGACGCTCACTGCCCAGCCGGGTCAGACAATTGCCGTTGTGGGACCCACGGGTGCTGGCAAAACCACGATCGTCAACCTGCTCATGCGCTTCTACGACGCGGATTCCGGCAGCATACGGATCGACGGACGAGATGTTCGCAACATGAGTCGAGCCGATCTGCGCCGCCCTATCGGCATGGTTCTGCAGGACACGTGGCTGTTTGAGGGCTCCATACGGGACAACATCGCCTACGGCAATGATCGTGCCGATTCCAGCGCAATCGAAGCGGCCGCCCAGGCCGCCTACGTGGACCGCTTTACGTCGCAGCTGCCTGACGGTCTGGATTCCATGATCACCGAAACCGCAGACAACATCTCCGCGGGGCAGCGTCAGCTCATCACAATTGCCCGCGCTTTTGTGTCCGAGCCGACGATCCTGATTCTCGACGAGGCCACCTCGAACGTCGATACTCGCACAGAAGTGCTGGTGCAGGAGGCAATGAACAGGCTGCGGGCGGGGCGGACGAGCATTGTCATAGCCCACCGGCTGTCGACCATCCGCAATGCGGATGTCATCGTCGTCATGGACAAGGGCAGCATTGTCGAGCAGGGCGCGCATGACGATCTCATTGCCGCCGGCGGCCTCTACGCGTCACTGCACGCGGCGGGTTTTGGCGAAGAGTAGCTCTCAGGGCTCAGCCGAGCCAGAGCGCACAGCACCGACAGCACCGCGTGCTATGTGCCGAAAACGTCCGGCCAGCTGTTCCGGACGCAGCGGCCCGTCCGCGCGATACCACTGGGAGATTCCCGTGCACATGCTGATCACAGCGGTCACGGCTTCGCGCGGATAGGGCACGCTGAATTCGCCATCGGCGGCACCGCGTTGGACTATTCTGCTGAGCCTGGCGTGCTGCGCATCGCGCAAAGCAACGTAGTCGGGCCTGTCATCAGGGTGAATCGAGCGAAGCTCTGAGGCTGCCACAAAGGCGAGCTGCTGGTTCTTTGCATGGAACAGCACCATGCATTCGACGTATGCGTCGAGCTGCTCAGCACTGCTTGCACCAGCCTGCTCTTCTGCAAGGTCAGAACGGGCCGCGAGGTCAGTCATCGCGTAGCGAATGACAGCCAGCAGAAGGTCGTATTTCGATTTCCAATGGTGGTAGAGCCCAGGCACCGAAAGACCTGCGCGATCGGCTATCTGGCGGATGCTTGTGCCGTGGAAGCCCTTGTCGGCGAAACAGCTGAGGGCAGCGCGGAGAATCGGCGGCATCACAGTGTCGTAAAAAGCGCGCCAGTTTCCGTCTTCTATCGACGGCTGGAAATCCTCCATCGTGCTTCCTCTTTCTGCAATTCGGCATCCCCCACACTCTTACACGCGAATGACTCTTGACATTGCGCGGCTCGCCGTGTGAGGGTTCATACACCGAGCGATCGCTCGGTCGGGACATTCGAAGGAGCATGTCATGGGGCACACCAAGCGATGGACACATCTCTACCCTGAACACATCCCGAAAAGCGTCGAGGTCGAACACGCAAATCTACCGGAAGGGTGGAAAGCACGCGTTGCCCGAGACCCAGACAACACAGCCCTCGTCTACTTCGATCGAGTATTCTCCGCCGCGGAGGTTGACAGAAAGTCCGATGCTCTTGCTGCGGCCTTAGCGCAGCGGGGAATCGGCAAAGGCGACTGCGTCGGTTTGAAGCTGCAGAACATTCCCCAGTTCCCCCTTGCTCTGCTCGCCTTGTGGAAACTCGGCGCTTCCGCTCTGCTCATCAATCCCATGTACCGCCAGCGAGAGTTCCGCAGGCTGGTAGACGATTCCGGCGCCAAGGGCGTCATCGTTGAAGACACGCTGTTTGAGGAGACGCGGAGCTTCTGCGAGGGCTCTGACGTTGAGTGGCTTCTCACCACGTCGAGTCTGGACTACCAGACCCGCAACGACCCCCGCGTCTTCGCCAGCACCGAACGCCTTGACGCTGCTTCCGACGGCGATGTCTGCGCACTGATCGAACAGTTCGACGGCAGCGCACCGCCCCCTGTCCAGCTGAATCACAACGACGTGGCCGTCATGGTCTACACGTCGGGAACAACCGGACCGGCCAAGGGCGCACCGAATACACACGGAAATCTCCTGCACATTGCTGCGACGAACAGCGCGTGGCTGTCCATGACGCCCGAAGACGTCACGTTTGCTGCCGCACCGCTGTTCCACATCACGGGTGTCGGCGCCGTCAATACGACTGCCCTGCTGCACGGCGGTGCGCTCGTGTTCGCCAATAGGCCCAAGCCCGATGTTCTGGCGGATGCGTTCCGCGAGCACGGCGCCCACTACATGCTGTCATCCATCACCGTCTACAACGCCCTGCTGCAGGCAGATGAGGTCAAGCGCGAGCACTTCGCATCTGCAAAAGCGCTGCTCTCCGGCGGAGCGCCCACTCCCCCGGCCACCGTCGAGGCATTCGCAGACAAATTCGGCATCATCATCGGCGGGGCCTACGGAATGACGGAGATCACCTCGGCCATCATTGCCAGTCCGCCAGGCCACAGGGCACCGGTGCACAGCGCAAGCGGCACCCTGTCGGTGGGTGTGCCGCTGCCGAATGTCGACGCCGCCGTCATCGGACTTGACGGAAGCGAACTGCCGCCGGGCGAAGAAGGCGAACTTGCAGTTGCCGGACCGCAGGTTATCTCAGGCTACTGGAACAACCCGGAAGCGACAGAGAAGACGATTGTCGACGGAATGCTGCGCACCGGGGATTCCGCAATCATGGACGAATACGGCTGGATCTACCTGGTCGACCGGCTCAAAGACCAGATCAACGCATCCGGCTTCAAAGTCTGGCCGCGCGAAGTCGAAGACGTCCTGTACGAACACCCTGCCGTCTACGAAGCCGCAGTGATCGGCAAACCAGACGAATACCGCGGTGAAACAGTTGTCGCCTTCGTGTCGCTGCACCCGAACACCCCTGCCGAACCAAGCGAGCTCAGAGACTTCTGCAGTGAACGCCTAGCGGCCTTTAAACGCCCGACAGAAATCACAATCGTCGATGAACTGCCCAAGACAGAAACCGGAAAGATTCAACGCCGCGCACTGCGGTGAAGCACTCCCGAGGAGAACACCATGACCGTGTACACCGAACTCGAAGGGCAGACAGCCCTTGTGACCGGCGCATCGCGCGGAATCGGCTTTGCAATAGCCGAAGAGCTCACCCGCAGCGGCGTGACGGTGGTTATGACAGCCCGCAAGGACGACGCGCTGCAGCAGGCAGTCAACAGCCTGCCGGACGGCAAAGCCATCGGCATTGCGGGCAAAGCAGATGACCCCGAACACCGCAGACAGGTACTGGACACTATTGCCGAGCGCTTCGGCAGACTCGACATCCTCATCAACAACGCAGGAATCAACCCCATCTACGGCAAGCTCGTGGACCTCGAAATGGCAGCCGTTGAGAAGGTGCTGTCAGTCAACCTGCTCTCAACCCTGGCCTGGACCCAAGCGGCCTACCACCACGAAGGACTGAAGTTCCGCGAAAACCGCGGCAGGGTCGTCAACCTGTCTTCGGTCGCAGGCGCAACACCGTCACCGAACCTCGGCCTGTACGGCGTTTCCAAGGCCGCGGTCAACCACCTGACCACGACTCTCGGCGCAGAACTCGGACCGGAAGTGCGAGTCAACGCGATCGCCCCGGCCGTCGTGAAAACTCAGTTCTCCGAAGCGCTCTATGCCGAAGGCGAAGACAAGGTCGCCCAGCAGTATCCGCTCAAACGCCTGGGCACACCCGAAGACATCGCACATACCGCAGTGTTCTTGGTGTCCGATTCTTCGTCGTGGATCACATCACAAGTCATCACCCTCGACGGTGGACTGCTCTCAAACGGAGGAAGGGCCTGACATGAACGCACACAGCACGCACACCCCCGATGTCGAACAGCTGCGCCAAAGAATCCGCAGCTTCGTGCGAGAGCAGATCATTCCCGCCGAACCTCGCCCCGGTGAGACCCTCCAACCAGAAGAGCTGCAGCGCCTCAAAGATGCCGCAGCCGGTGAGGGACTGCTCAGCGTGCACGTCTCCGAAGAGCACGGCGGTGCCGGTGTTCCGCTGCGCGATTGGCCTGTGCTGTTCCAAGAGGCCGGGTACTCCCCCATCGGACCGGCAGTTCTCAACATCATGGCCCCAGACGAGGGCAATATGCACATGCTCAGCCTGGTAGCGAACGAAGAGCAGAAAGAGCGCTATCTTCGTCCGCTGGCAGCAGGTCAGGTGCGTTCGTCATTCGCTATGACCGAACCGCATCCCGGCGCCGGCTCCGACCCGAACTCGCTGACTTCGAGTGCTGAGTTCTCAGACGGCCAGTGGGTGCTCAACGGACACAAGCGCTTCATTTCCGGGGCATACGAAGCATCGTTCTTCATCGCGATGATGCGCACTCCCGCACACGGTGATTCCCCCGAGGGCGCCACCATGTTCTTCGTCGATGCGGACAATCCCGGAGTGCGTGTGGGTGAGCCCATCCACACGGTTGACACCACAATTGCCGGTGGCCACCCCCACGTGTACTTCGACGACTGCAAGGTCGATTCTTCAGCAGTCATCGGTGCGGTGGGGCGGGGGTTTGAATATGCCCAGGTTCGTCTGGGACCGGCTCGCCTCACACACTGCATGCGCTGGCTGGGCCTGGCCCGCCGTTCTCTTGACATTGCGCTGGATCGGGCGGAGAAGCGGGAGATCTTCGGCGACAAGCTCTACCGTCTGGGACTTGCACAGGAGCTCATCGCGCAGTGTGAGATCGACATCGAAACATCTGCAGCGCTCATTGAGAAGACAGCACGGAAGCTGGAGGAGGACGAAGCAGCCGGCCGCAGCCTGTCGTCAATTGCGAAAGTGTATGTTTCCGAAGCTGTCTACCGGGTCATCGACCGCTGTGTGCAGATCTGCGGCGGCGACGGCGTATCCGACGGTCTGCCGCTGATTCAGTACCTCAACGAGGTTCGCCCGTTCAGGATCTACGACGGCTCGACTGAGACCCACAAGTTCGCCATAGCCCGGCGCGCTTCGTCCCGCCGCAGAAAAGAAGTGCAGGCAGGAGCACCCGATCAGGGCACAGCTGCCCTCCGCCCCTGCGATGGGGATGATTCCCGATGCTGACACAGCCTGATGGAATCGAGGTTGTCGCCACGCGCACCGAAGCGCAGGAGTTGAGCTCTCCCCCGCTGCTCGTTCTGGAATCCCTGACCGAATATCTTGACGAGCAGCGGCTGGGCTCAGGGCCGGTTGCGTGGCAGCGAATCGGCGAGGGCCAGTCGAATATCACCTACCTCCTGCGCCGCGGCGACACCCAGTTTGTTCTGCGCCGCGGACCGCGCCCTCCGCTGCCGAAGTCGACGCACGACATGAAGCGCGAAGCGCGCATCCAGTCCGCACTCGCACCCGAAGGCATAGCCGTTCCCAGCATCCTCGCCCTGTGCGAAGACGAAGCGGTCCTCGGTGTTCCGTTCTACATCATGGAGTTCCTCGACGGTGAGGTCGTCACCGACCGGGTGCCCGACTGCTTTGCCGGACCGGAGGGGCCGCGCATCGCTGTCGAGGCGATGGTCGATTCACTCGCTGCCCTGCACTCCGTCGATGTGTCTTGCGAACCGGTATCCGCTCTCGGCAGGCCCGAGGGGTACCTTGAACGCCAAGTGCAGCGTTTCAGCGGCCTGTGGGGACAGACATCGAAGCGTGAAGTCCCCCAGGTCGATGCGATCGCGCGCAGGCTGGCGTCAGCACTGCCGACAACCCAGCGTCACAGTGTCGTCCACGGCGACTTCCGCATGGGCAACGTGATGTATGAAAAGTCAGCTCCGCCTCGGATTCAGGCGATCCTCGACTGGGAGATGGCAACACTCGGAGATCCCCTGGCAGACCTCGGCTACCTGGTGGCAACCTATGCCGACCCATCAGCGGAGCCGACGATTATGGAGCTGACACCCGTGACCCGCGGGTCGGCATTTCCCACCCGCGACGAGGTCATCAGCCGCTACGCCGATCGCACGGGCCTCGATGTCTCGCCGCTGAAATGGTACATGTCGCTGGCACTGTGGAAGGCCGCAATCTTCTCCGAAGCAATCTACACCCGGTGGCTCAACGGCGAGCGTCCGGACGATCCCTTCGCAGCGAATCTCGACACCGGCGTCTTGACGCTGCTTGATCAAGCGCAACAGCTCATAGAGGAGTAACCATGTCCCAGCCTCCAACGTCGCAGGCTCACACACCACCTCGCCAGTACCCCCAGTCGCTGCCGACCTCCCGTGTCAAAGCTGATCGGGCTACAAGAAAATCGGTGCGGGCCTCAACCGTCGGCAACATCCTCGAATGGTACGAGTGGTCGTCCTATGCGGTCTTCGCCCCGTTCATCGCCAAGGTGATGTTCGACCAGACCGACCCCGTGTCAGCCCTGCTGGCGACCTTCGCGGTATTCGCAGTTGGGTTCTTGGCTAGGCCTCTGGGCGGTTTCGTCTTCGGCCGCTTGGCAGACAAGAAGGGCCGCAAGTTCGTTCTGCTGGTCACAATGCTGACCATGGCCGCGGGATCATTCGCAATTGGAATCATGCCCACCTACGCCGCAATCGGCATCGGCGCTTCGGCTCTTCTCCTGGCGATCCGCATTGTCCAGGGCTTTGCCCACGGCGGTGAGTCGGCCGCGGCGAACACCTACGTCGCTGAGATCGCACCCGCGGCACGCCGCGGCATGTGGGGATCAATTCCCTTCATCGCCATTTTCGCCGGATCGGTCCTCGCCTATATCGTCGGAACGGTTCTCACCACGGTGCTTTCGGATGAAGCAGTTTCGGCATGGGGCTGGCGTCTGCCGTTCCTCGCAGGCGGTGTGCTCGCTCTCGTTGTGCTCTGGATGCGCCGCGAAATGCTCGAATCCGAGGTTTTCGAAAGTTCCGATGACGACATCCCGGCCGACGCGGCTGATCTCGCACACCCTGCCGCCGACACCGTCAGATCCGCAGCAGCCGAAGCACCCGCAGATGCACCGCATCCCGTCACAACGCACGCGGTGTGGAAGACGGTCATCCTCATCATCGCCTTCGTGTCAGGCATTACGGCTGCGCACTACACCTGGAGCTCCTATGTTTCGACCTATGCGATCACTCAGCACGGAATGGAACCGGCCCAGGCATACCTCGTGGTGTGCGTATCGCAGACCATTGCGCTGGCAGCTCTGCCGCTGTGGGGTCTGCTTTCCGATAAAGTCGGCCGCAAGCCGGTGCTGTTCGGCTTCGCGATCGGCATGATGGTCCTCCAGTTCCCGATGATGATGCTCATCAGCTCGGAACCGTGGACTCTGCTGGTTGCTTCGACGGTGTCGCTGGTGGTCGTCGCCATGTCCGGCGCGCTTCTGGCCTCCGTCATGTCCGAGGCCTTCCCCACCAAGTACCGCACACAGGCGCTGGGCTTCGCCTACTCCGTTTCTGTCGCAGTCTTCGGCGGTTCGGCACCGTACCTCAACGCTTTGGCAATCGACATCAACATGGCGTGGCTCTCAAGCGCGTACATCGTTGCACTGTGTGTTTCCACGCTCATCGCTGTGCTCATCATGCCCGAGGCCAAGGGCATCGACCTCAACAGAATCTGATGCCGACCATCCTCTTGGTCCGTCACGGACAGGCGAGCTTCGGAGAGCCGGTGTACGATCGGCTCTCCGAAGTCGGCCGCGCACAGGCCACGGCGCTCGGCGCCTACTTACGTGAGCATCTTCCGGCTGAACCAGCGCGGATCATCACCGGCAGCCTCGAAAGGCAGACGCACACCGCGCAACTGGCGAAATCGGCCGCCGGCTGGACGGCCGATGTGACAGCAGATGCACGCTGGAATGAATACGACAGCGACTGTCTGCTGAGCCTGGCGGGCTACTCAGACGACATCATTTCGGCGACAGAGTTCCAGAAGAGAATCGAAGTCGGCATGCGCCTGTGGGCCACCGAAGCGCAGCATCGCAGCGCCTACCGTGAGTTCGCTCGCGCAGCCGACGAGGCGCTGACTGAGCTTGCGGCTGTGCCGGGCACGAGCGTTGTCTTCAGTTCCGCCGGAGTGATCTCGCAGCTGGCGACCGCGCTCATCGACGGCACAGTCGAAACGTGGGTGAAGCTGTGCCGGGTTGCCGCCAACACCGGTGTGACGACCCTCGCTGCCGGCAGACAGGGCGTGAACCTCGTGAGCTTCAACCAAACGGCCCACTGCACCGGCAGACTGCTGACCTACCGCTAGGAGTCCAACCGCCCGCTGCCGTGTACGTTAAGAGCACAGATCGGGCAGACACAGAACAGCGGGGCCGGTGAGAAATTTCTCACCGGCCCCGCTGTTCTGCAGTCAGGAATCAGCCGAGGAACGGATTGAGGAACGGATCGATTGCAACTGCCAGGAACAGAATCGAAAGGTAGGTGATGGATCCGTGGAAAACGCGCATGGCCTTCAGCTGCGTTCCGCTCAGCCCCTGCTTTGCGCGCTTGAGGAAGGTGATGCACTCCCACATGAACCAAGCGCCCGAGCCCAGGGCGACAACCGTGTACAGCGGGCCCATGGGCGCCAGCGGGATGACAGCCAAAGATGCAACGATCATCGCCACCGTGTAGCCGATCATCTGCACGCCGACGGTCTTCGGCGGCACCTTGTTGGGCAACATCGGAACATCGGCGGCTTCATAGTCGGCCTTGTATTTGATGGCCAGCGGCCAGTAGTGCGGCGGGGTCCAGAAGAACACCACGAGGAAAAGCGCAACGGGCGCCCAGTCAAGCGAACCGGTGACGGCAGACCAGCCGATGAAGACCGGCATGCAGCCTGCCGCGCCTCCCCAGACGATGTTCTGGGTGGTGCGGCGTTTGAGGACCATGGTGTAGAAGACCGCGTACAGGAGGATCGCAGCGGCGGTCAGGCCAGCCGCAACCCAGTTGGTGAAGCCGCCCATCCACAGAATCGAGCCGATGCCCAGTGAGAACGCGAAGATCGTCGCTTCTTTCACCGAGATTTCGCCGGTGACAAGGGGGCGGGTTTCGGTCCGGGCCATGCGGGCGTCGATGTCGCGGTCGAAAATCGAGTTGAACACCGAAGCTGACGCGGCGGCGGCCGAACCGCCGATGAGGGTGGCGACGATGAGCCAAAGATTGGGCAGTCCGCGTTCGGCAAGGAACATCACCGGCGCTGTCGTGACCAGCAGCAGTTCGATGACGCGGGGTTTGGTCAGTGAGACAAAGGCCATGAAGCGGCTGCGGTTCTCAACCGAAGCAGCCGGTCGCTGTTCATCCCGAAGACGCTGCAGCGGTCGTTCTGCTTGGTGCTGCTGATGAGCGCTCACGCATTCACTTCCTGTAGTCGACGCGGTTGTTCTCACTGGATTCTCCCAGCGTCCGCTCATTCTATCGGC
Source organism: Brevibacterium sp. Marseille-P9724 (assembly GCF_902500275.1). Classification (NCBI taxonomy): domain Bacteria; kingdom Bacillati; phylum Actinomycetota; class Actinomycetes; order Micrococcales; family Brevibacteriaceae; genus Brevibacterium; species Brevibacterium sp. Marseille-P9724. The sequence continues at coordinate 402,265 of NZ_LR722990.1, forward strand.
TGTTCCTGTGAATACCAGCTCTCACCCGGTGTGCGCGCCCGTTACAGTTGGTGTGGACGCACGTCAACAGGAGGAACCTTCGCATGAGCTCGCTGAACTGGTCTGCCGAAGACCAGGCTGCTGTCAACACTGCTCGACTTCTCGCCGCTGATGCCGTTCAGGCTGCCGGCAACGGCCACCCCGGCACCGCTATGAGCCTCGCACCCGCCGCGCACTACCTGTACCAGTATGCGATGACCCACAGCCCGGCCGATCCGAACTGGATCGGCCGCGACCGCTTCGTTCTGTCAGCGGGACACGCCAGCCTTACGCAGTACATTCAGCTGTTCCTCACCGGCTACGGGCTGGAACTTGACGACATCAAGCAGCTGCGCCAATGGGGTTCGCTCACCCCCGGCCACCCCGAGGTGGGGCACACCGCGGGCGTTGAAATCACCACGGGCCCGCTTGGCTCCGGCATTGCAAGCGCTGTCGGCATGGCTATGGCGGCACGGCGCGAACGCGGTCTGTTCGACCCCGAAACACCGAAGAGCGAAAGCGTTTTCGACCACAGCATCTTCGTCATCGCCGGTGATGGCGACCTCCAGGAGGGCGTATCCGGCGAAGCTTCATCGCTTGCGGGCACTCAGCGTCTGAGCAACCTCATCGTCATCTGGGACGACAACCGCATCTCCATTGAAGACGACACTTCGATCGCGTTCACCGAAGACGTCGAGGCACGCTACGCAGCCTACGGCTGGCACACCCAGCACGTTTCCTGGGTCAAGGAAGACGGCACCTACCTCGAAGATCTCGACGCCCTCCACCTCGCAGTGGAAGCGGCCAAGGAAGACGACCGTCCGTCCTTCATTCGCCTGTCGACCATCATCGCCTGGCCGGCCCCGAACGCTCAGAACACGGGAGCTGCGCACGGTGCTGCGCTCGGTGACGACGAGATCGCCCAGACCAAACGGCTGCTGGGCTTCGACCCTGAAGAGAAGTTCGCCATCGCCCCGGAGGTTCTCGACTACACCCGCAAGGCCGCAGAGCGCGGCCGCGAAGCACAGCGAGACTGGAACGAGCGCTTCCAGCAGTGGCGCAGCGCCAACCCCGAAGCCGCGACGCTGTACGGCCGTCTGCAGGCGCGCGAACTGCCCGAAGGCCTCACAGACACGCTGCCGACTTTCGAAGCAGACGACAAGGGAATTGCGACGCGCGCAGCTTCCGGTCAGGTTCTTCAGGCACTCGGCGCAGCGATGCCCGAACTGTGGGGCGGATCTTCTGACCTCGCCGGTTCGAACAACACCCTCATCAAGAATGATCCATCATTCCTCCCAGAAGATCGCTCTTCGGAAATGTTCCGCGGCACCGAATACGGCCGCAACCTGCACTTCGGTGTTCGCGAGTTCGCCGCAGGGCTGATCTGCAACGGCATCGCCCTGCACGGGCCCACCCGGCCGTACTCGGGCACCTTCCTCGTGTTCTCCGACTACCAGCGGGCTGCTGTCCGCCTGGCTGCACTGCAGAACCTGCCGAACATCTTCGTGTGGACCCATGACTCCATCGGCCTTGGCGAAGACGGCCCGACCCACCAGCCGGTTGAGCACTTAAGCGCCCTGCGCGCAATTCCGGGACTCGACGTGGTGCGACCCGCTGACGCCAACGAAACCGTCTGCGCGTGGCTGAAGATCCTCCAGCGCACCGACGGGCCCTCCGGTCTTGTGCTGTCGCGCCAGAATCTGCCCGTACTCGACCGGACAGAACTCGCCGGCGCGGAGAACACCGCCAAGGGCGCCTACGTTCTGTCTGACGATCCAGAACCCGAGGTCATCCTCATGGCCACCGGCTCAGAAGTTCAGCTGGCGCTCGAAGCGGCTGCGCAGCTGCGCCACGACGGCACTGCGGTGCGCGTCGTCTCGATGCCCAGCCACGAATGGTTCGACGCTCAGCCCCGCGACTACCGCGACAGCGTTCTGCCTCCGACCCTGCGGGCACGCGTCTCGGTCGAAGCCGGCTCGGCAATGAGCTGGCACCGCTACCTCGGCACGGACGGCCGCGCTGTTTCGCTCGAACACTTCGGAGCTTCAGCCGACTACAAGCGCCTCTACCAAGAGTTCGGCATCACGGCCGACGCGGTCGTCACCGCCGCACGCGAATCCATCCGCGCCGCCAAGGAGGAACAGTGAACCTTCAGACCCTGAGCAAGAACGGCATTTCCATCTGGCTGGACGACCTTTCGCGCACTCGCATTGAATCCGGCTCGCTCGCGCAGTCCGTGGCAGAAGACTCCGTTGTCGGAGTGACGACCAATCCGACAATCTTCGCGGCAGCACTTGCCGAGGGAAGCGGCTACGCAGACCAGCTGAGCGAGCTCAAGGCCAGCGGCACTTCGACAGAGGATGCTGTGGATGCGCTCACCGTGCGCGATGTCGCTCTGGCCTGCGACATCCTCAAACCTGTCTACGACGCCACGGACGGCCGCGACGGCCGCGTGTCCATCGAAGTCCCGCCGACGCTTGCCCACGATGCCGAGGGAACGGTCAAGTGCGCGCTGAAGCTTCACCGCATGATCGACCGCCCAGGCGTCATGATCAAGATTCCCGCCACACCCGAGGGCCTGCGGGCCATCACCGCGGTCACCGCTGAGGGAATCAGCGTCAATGTCACCCTCATCTTCTCGCTTGATCGCTACCGCAGGGTGGTCGAGGCGTACATCAACGGGCTCGAAAGGGCGCGCGAAGCAGGCCACGACCTCGGCACCATCCACTCCGTGGCATCGATCTTCGTGTCCCGCGTGGACACAGAAGTGGACAAGCGCCTGGAGAACATAGGCACCGACGCGGCTCTGGCTCTGCGCGGAAAGGCCGGAATCGCCAACTGCCGTGCTGCCTACCGCATTGCCGAAGAGCAGTTCAGCTCCGAGCGCTTTGCCGTTCTCGAAGCAGCCGGTGCCAACCGGCAGAGACCGCTGTGGGCCTCAACCGGCACGAAGAACCCCGAGTACCGCGACACGCTCTACGTCGAAGAGCTCACGGCCCCCGGAACCGTCAACACAATGCCGGAGAAGACCCTGCGCGCCTACGCCGAACACGGCCACGACAAGGGTGATGCCGTCACCGGCACTGCAGCCGAAGCCAACAGCGTGCTCGATGCGCTGGCTTCCGAAGGCATCGACTACGCGGACGTCATGCGGGTGCTTGAAGACGAGGGCCTGCAGAAGTTCGACGACAGCTGGGCCGAGCTCGTACAGACGGTCGAGGCGGGTCTGCGATGAAGGTCGTCCTCTCCCCTGCCTCCCACGAGTCCTACGATCATGAACTGAAGGTCCTCACTGAGGCTCGTGCTGCGTCACGCCTGGCCGCCCGCGATTCTCAGCTGTGGGGCGATTCCTGCGCTGCCACAGCTGAGAATCGCCTTGGCTGGGTGGAACTGCCGAAAGTCGAACACCCCGAAATCGCTCGCGCCGAAGAGCTGCGCCGCGAACTGGCCAAAAGCGGTGTGCACCGTTTTGTCCTGTCCGGCATGGGCGGATCGTCGCTGGGAGCGGCCGTTATCGCTCGCGCTCTCGAGGTGGAGCTCACCTTTCTGACGAGCACGGCACCCGCCGCTGTGCACCGGGCTTTCGGCGACGACCTCAAGCACACGGGACTGATCGTCGCATCGAAATCAGGCACAACGGTCGAAACCCGCTCACACCTTGCCGCTTTTGAGGCCGCCTGCGCCGACGCCGGCCTCGACCCCGCCGAACGGGTCATCGCCATTACAGACCCCGGTTCACAGCTGAACGACCTCGAGCGCTTCACCGCGGTCTTCACGACCCCGGCCGATGTCGGCGGGCGCTATTCGGCACTCACCGCCTTCGGCCTTGTCCCCGCCGTTTTGGCCGGCGGCGATCCGCGACCGCTGCTGGAGGCGGCTGCGCAGAGTGCCGCTGTGCTCGGCCGTGACGACGACAACCCCGCGGTTGAACTGGCGGCGTTCCTCTCCAGCGCTCACGCTCGCGATGTCGACAAGCTCGTTCTGGCGGACCAGACCGGCGTCGGTTTGGGTGCATGGATCGAGCAGCTCGTAGGCGAATCGCTCGGCAAGGACGGCAGGGGGCTTCTGCCGATTGCCGTTGCAGACCCGAACTCCGATCTCATCCAGAAGGCCGGGCCGGACGTCAGCATTGTCCAACTCGCCCTGGACGGCGAAGACAGCACGGAGCTTCCTGCGCCCGTATCCGGCCACATGGCCACAGTCACGGCCGAGCTCGGAGCTGCGCTCTACCTGTGGGAATTCACAACCGCCCTTCTGGCTTTCTCCACGGCCGTCGATCCCTTTGACCAACCCGACGTTGAATCCGCCAAAGCCTCCGCCCGGGCCGCCCTTGCAGATCCCGAAGCGGTTCACGGCATGGACCTTGTGTTCAGCTACGAAAACATCGACGTCTACGGCAATGAGCACGCGCTGGCCAGCGTGCGCAGCATCAGCGGGACCGTTCAGGCCCTGGCCGGTGCCGTTCCCGAGTTCGGATACGTAGCCGTCCAGGCTTTTGTCGACCCGGAGCGCTTTGCTGCGATCGAGGCGCTGCGCGAAGCAGTTTTCCGCCTGACCGGACTTGTCACCACCTTCGGCTTCGGGCCGGCCTATCTGCACTCCACCGGGCAGTACCACAAGGGCGGGCGGAACAATGGGGCCTTCATCCAGATCACCGCCGACCCTGCGGGCGAAGACCTCGCAGTTCCCGGTGCCGACTGCTCTTTTGCACAGCTGCTCAGCGCACAAGCCGACGGCGATGCGGATGCACTCCGCCGCGCGGGACGTCCCGTCGTTCGCCTGCACCTGCGCACCGACGGATGGACACAGCTGGAGCGCTCACTCGGACTGAAAGGATAGGGGAAGCCTCGGACTGGAGGAAAGGAAGCAGAGACTTTCTGACCGGCACTTGTGCATTCGCTCTGCAATTGCCCTAGGGTATATGCATGCCGCGGATCACTGTAACTCTATGACTCCACGGCCGAGACCATGTACCCGATCTTCGGAGAGATTATGATCTCTGGTTCACAACCAGAAGTCCTGGCACAAGGGGGCTCACTCGAGTCCGTCGACGCGACTATTCAGAGCATCCTGGGCCCGTTCTCAGACTGGCTCAACAAGGTCGTCTTCTACGCACCGAGCGTCGGCGGCGTTGAGATTCCGCTCATCGTCGTCTGGCTGATGGCCGGCGCGATCTTCCTGACCGTCTACCTGCGGTTCCAGCCCATCACGGGCCTCAAATACTCCTACAAGGTGATTCAGGGTCGGCTGACCCGCAAGACCGACCCCGGCCAGGTGTCCTCTTTCCAAGCACTTGCGACTGAGCTTTCGGGAACGGTCGGGCTGGGCAACATCGCCGGTGTGGCCGTCGCCATCACCATCGGCGGCCCCGGCGCAGTCCTGTGGATCATCATCTTCGGCCTCCTTGCCATGACCATGAAGATGGTTGAAGCCACTCTCGGTGTGAAGTATCGCGAGGTCGACGCCAAGGGCGAAACCATCGGCGGCCCCATGTACTACCTGCGCAACGGTCTGCGCGAAAAGGGCATGCCGCGCTTCGGTTCGTTCCTCGGCTACTTCTACGCCGCCGCAACCCTCATCGGCGTGTTCGGTGCCGGCAACCTGTTCCAGGCCAACCAGGTTGCGATGCTCGTGCAGAACGCCACCGGCGGCGAAGACTCCTTCTTCGCGGGCCGTCTGTGGCTCATCGGCCTGATCCTTGCCATTCTCAGCGGTGCCGTCATCCTCGGCGGCATCAGCCGCATCGCACAGTGGACCTCCGCCATCACTCCCCTCATGGGCGTCCTCTACGTAGCCTGTGTTCTCATCATCATCGTCATCAACATTCAGCACCTGCCGGGCGCTGTCGGCGCTATCTTCACCGGCGCGTTCACAGGTGAGGGCGTATCCGGTGGCATCGTCGGCGTTGCCATTGTCGGCATTCAGCGAGCACTGTTCTCAAACGTCGGCGGTGTCGGCACCGCCGGTATGGCCCACGCGGCCGTGAAGACTCGCGAGCCGGCGACTGAAGGCTTCACTGCACTGTGGGAGCCGTTCGTCGACTCCGTCGTCGTCTGCACCCTGACGGGCCTTGCCATCACGATCACCGGCGTCTACCAGGGTGACGCAAGCGGCGACGGCATTGTCCTGACCACCGAAGCGTTCGCCACTGTTTCCTCGTGGTTCCCGATCTTTGTCACCGTTGCGGCGATTCTGTTCGGCTTCTCGACGGTTCTGTCCTACGCCTACTACGGCGAGGTTGCCATCGGCTTCCTCACCAAGAAGAGCCGCGCAGCCGTTCGGGGCTTCCACATCGTGTGGATCCTGGCCGTCGTCGTCGGTTCGGCTATGACCCTTGAGAGCGTCGTCGGCATTTCTGACGCCACGCTGTTCATCATGGCCTTCCCGAACCTGCTGGGAATCTACTTCCTGGCGCGCAGGACCAAGAAGGAGATCTGGACCTACCGTGCCCGCGTCAAGGCCGGAACTCTCGACGAGATCCCAGAAGACCTGCAGGTCGGTCTGCGCGATCACGAACCGACACAGCAGCAGATCAAGGAAGAAGACGCCCGCCTGAAAGCAGAAGGCGAGAAGCAGTCGCGCGTTCGCCGGGCATTCCGAAAGATCACCGCTGACCGTCGCGAAGGACGCGAAGACAAACACACCAAGCTGTAGACAGCAGCTTTACGCAGCGGACGTCAGTATGCCGCAGCGACTGAGGGCCTCGCAGCGTATGGCTGCGAGGCCCTCAGTCATGATGCCGACAGGATCTGGATACGGGGCAATAGGCGCAAACACGCATCGCACTGCGCATCCGTCTGATTCCGCATCTGCACAAAAAGCGCCGCTGCCGTTGCGGCAGCGGCGCCTATGCGCGGCTTAGGTCCTACTGGAAGCGGACGATGAGTCCCAGAAGCACAATGCAGGCAACCCACACAATCGCCGTCAGCGCGGTGAACCTGTTGAGGTTGCCTTCGGCGACGCCGGACGAACCGAGGTTAGAGCTCATACCGCCGCCGAACATATCGGACATGCCGCCGCCCTTGCCTTTGTGCAGAAGAATGAACAGCACAAGAATGAAGCTCGAGAGCACGAGCACGCCAGTCAGAATCCACGTCAGAATAGTCACGCCGAATATCCTATCAGTCAGCCGAAGCGCGGACAGCGGTCTTGCACAGTGCGGCGAAGCCAGTCGGGTCCAAACTCGCCCCTCCGACCAGCGCACCGTCGACGTCTGACTGGCGCATGATGTCCCCGACGTTGTCCTGGTTGACCGACCCTCCGTAGAGGAGTCGCACCAACTGCGCGAATCCATCACCGTAGGTGTCGCTCAGCAGTCCGCGCACGGCCGTCGCCATCGTCCCGGCGTCATCAGCCGTCGCAGTTTCTCCCGTGCCGATCGCCCAAACCGGCTCATATGCGATGACAAGGCCTTCGAGTTCGTCTGCCGATTGGCCTTCAAGTGCCCCGGAAACCTGAGCCAGGGTGTATTCGATGTGCGTGCCCGCGGCGCGCACGTCCTGTGGTTCGCCCACGCAGAGGATCGGGGCCAGCCCGTGGCGACGAGCCGCCCGAACCTTCTGGCCAATGATTTCGTCGTCCTCACCGTGATGTGCTCGCCTTTCAGAGTGTCCGACGACAACGTACTGACAGCCGAGCTGATTGAGGAAGCGTCCGCTGATCTCGCCGGTGAAAGCGCCTTCGTCATGAGCCGAAAGGTCCTGCGCGCCATAGGACACAGGGATCTTATCGGCCTGAACGAGGGTCTGCACCGAACGGATGTCGGTGAACGGAGGGATCACCGCAATGTCAGCGGTCGATCCGTCGAAACGCGCATCGCGCAGCGACCATGCCAGCTTCTGGACCGAGGCGATCGCCTCGAGATGATCGTTGTTCATCTTCCAGTTGCCGGCCAGGAGTGGTTTGCGGGTCATTGGTGTGCTTTCAGTTGAGTGCTGTCAGTCCGGGGAGTTCTTTGCCTTCGAGGTATTCCAGGCTCGCGCCGCCCCCGGTGGAGATGTGGCCGAAGTCGGCTTCGGAAAAGCCCAGGGAGCGCACTGCTGCCGCGGAGTCTCCCCCGCCGACAACTGTGAGGCGGCCGTCGGCTTCAGATCCGTGAACTGTCGTCAGCGCCTCGGCTACCGCTTTGGTGCCCGCAGCGAAGGCAGGGATCTCGAATACGCCCATGGGGCCGTTCCAGAACACCGTCTTTGCCTTCTTGATGATCTCTGCGAAGTGCGCTGCGGATTCGGGCCCGATGTCGAGCCCCATAGCGTCGGCACCGGCCGGAGTGCCTTCCAAAGCGTCGACGGACGCAACCCAGTGGTCCGCGTCAGCCCCGAACTTCTCGGCCATGACGATGTCAGTGGGCAGGACGATGTCGACGCCGGCTTTTTCTGCCTTTTCCAGGTATCCCCGGACGGTGTCGATCTGGTCTTCTTCCAGCAGCGACGAGCCGACCTTGCAGCCCTGCGCTTTGAGGAAGGTGAAGACCATGCCGCCGCCGATCAGCAGCGAGTCAGCCCGGTCGATGAGCGAATCGATGACGCCGAGCTTGTCGGAGACCTTCGAGCCGCCGAGAACAACAGCGTAGGGCCGCTCAGGATCATGCAGCAGACGTTCGCTGACTTCGACTTCAGCCGCGACGAGCCCCCCGGCATAGTGCGGGAGTCGTGCGGGAAGGTCGTAGACGCTTGCCTGTTTGCGGTGGACCACGCCGAAGCCGTCAGAGACGAAGACGTCGCCCAGAGCTGCCAGCTGATCGGCAAAAGCAGCGCGCTCGGCGTCGTCCTTCGAAGTTTCGCCCGGGTTGAAGCGCAGGTTCTCCAAAAGCAGCACCTCACCATCAGCCAGTGCAGCGACGCGGGCCTGAGCGTCTTCGCCCACGGTGTCCGCGGCGAACTGCACCGGACGGCCGATGGCCTCCGTCAGGACCGGCGCCACCGGGCCAAGGCTGAATTCGGGGTTCGGCTCTCCCTTGGGTCGGCCCAGGTGGGCAATGACGATGACGCGCGCACCCGCTTCTGCAAGAGATGCGATGGTCGGCGCGGAGGCCTCGATCCGACCGCGGTCGGTGATTGTGTCGCCGTCCATCGGGACGTTGAGATCGGAGCGGACGATGACGCGCTTGCCGGCGAAGTCACTCGGGTTGGTGAGAGTCTGCATAGTGTCCTTTTCTCGGTGCCGGAACTCAGAGCCGTTCGGCAACATAGTCTGTCAGGTCGACCAGGCGTTCGGAATAGCCCCATTCATTGTCGTACCAGGAGACCACCTTGATCTGGTCGCCGACTTTGCGGGTCAGCTGAGCGTCGAAAATCGACGAACGGTCTTCCATGACGATGTCCGATGACACGATTGGGTCTTCCGTGTAGCCCAGAATGCCCTTGAGGGAGCCTTCCGCGGCCTTCTTGACCGCGGCGTTGACTTCGTCGACGGTGACGCTCCTGCTCGGCAGGAAGGTCAGGTCGACGAGAGATCCCGTGACAACCGGAACGCGGACGGCGAAGCCGTCGAGCCTGCCTTTGAGCTCAGGCAGAACCTTGCCGACGGCATTGGCCGCGCCGGTGGTGGTCGGCACGATGTTGACCGCGGCGGCACGTGCTCGGCGCAGATCTTTGTGCGGGCCGTCAACGAGGGCCTGACCACCGGTGTAGGCGTGGATCGTAGTCATGATCCCGGATTCGATGCCGAACTCTTCGTGAAGGACTTTTGCCAGCGGGGCCAAGCAGTTGGTGGTGCAGGACGCGTTGGAGAACACGTGATGCTTCTGCGGGTCGAATTCTTCGTGGTTGACGCCCATGACGAACATGCCGTCGTCTTTTTTGCCCGGTGCCGACAGCAGGACCTTCTCAGCGCCGGCGTCGATGTGCTTCTGCGCCTGATCGCGCTTGCGGAACTTGCCGGTGGCTTCGATGACGATGTCGACCCCGAGCTCTCCCCAAGGGATGTCGGACGGGTCTTTGTGGGCGCTGGCGTGAATCGACTTGCCGTCGATGATGAGCGAATCGTCAGTGTGCTCTACGGTCCCGCCGAACCGACCCCACACGGTGTCATAGCGGAAGAGATGGGCGAGGCTGGCGTTGTCGGTGAGGTCATTGACGGCAACCACTTCGAGTGAAGTGCTTCCGGCGAGGATCTGGCGCAGAACGGAACGGCCGATGCGGCCGAAGCCGTTGATTCCGATGCGGACTGTCATGGTGTCTGCCTTTCGCGTGTTCTGAGTTCCGTGAGTTCGAGGTGGGGGGGGTCAGACGTCGTCGAGCATTTCGGGTGTGAGACTGGCTTTGGTGTCGGGAACGCCCGTTTCCTCGGCCTTTTTGTCCGCGGTGGCCAGCAGCCTGCGAACACGGCCGGCAATGGCGTCTTTTGTCATGGGGGGATCGGCCAGCTGGCCGAGTTCTTCGAGCGAGGCCTGTTTGTGCTTCAGCCTCAGCTCTCCAGCGTAGCGGAGGTGATCGGGTACGTCGTCACCGAGAATCTCCAGGGCTCGCTCAACACGCGCACCGGCTGCGACTGCAGCCCGCGCGCTGCGGCGCAGGTTGGCGTCGTCGAAGTTCGCCAGGCGGTTGGCGGTGGCCCGGACTTCGCGGCGCTGCCGTCCTTCTTCCCATTCACGGCGCACTTCGGCGGCACCCATGGCTTCGAGGAGTTCGCCGATTGCCTCACCGTCGCGGATGACAACGCGATCGACCCCGCGGACCTCCCGGGCTTTGGCGATGATGCCCAAACGCCGCGCAGCGCCGACCAGCGCCAGTGCTGCTTCCGGTCCGGGACACGTGACTTCGAGAGCTGACGACCGGCCTGGTTCGGTGAGTGACCCGTGAGCGAGGAATGCTCCGCGCCAGGCGGCTTTGGAATCGTTGGTGGAGCCGTTGACGACTGCCGGGGGCAGTCCGCGGACGGGACGGCCCCGGTTGTCGATAAGCCCGGTCTGTCGGGCCAGCGCAGGCCCTTCTTCGGTGACGCGCACAATGTAGCGTTCCCGCTTGTTCAGACCCGAGGCTCCCGCAACGGCGACCTCCGGCGAAGCCCCGTAGAGAGTCGCAATCTCGCCGTAGAGGCGGCGGGCAGCCGCCGCAGTGTCGAGCTCAGCTTCGATGACGATTGAACCGGCCACGATGTGCAGAGCCGAAGCGAAGCGCAGCGTCGAGGCGACCTCGGCCTTGCGGGCGGGCGAGCGGCGTTCTTCCACCCTCGTGAGTTCGTCTTTGACCTTTGCGGTCAGGGACATGGGGTTCCTTCCTCAGTCACCACTGTTCATCGGTCTTGAGACCGGCGTTGACAAACATATCGCGATAGCACGCGGCAAGCTTCAGCGTGTCGTGCTGACCGCGGATCCGCGCGGCCAGGGGCCGGGCCCACAGCCTGGCCGCAAACAGCTTCTCTGCGGCATCGCGCAGACCGGCTTCTTCAGCGGCTGCAGCTTCGTCGACGAGAATGTAGTCGAAGCTGAGCCCGGGCGCGTGCTCTTTCAGCGACTCCAGGTGCTCGGTCAGGCTCAGGCCTCGGGTTTCCGCTGTCGCTCCCGGCAGGTTGAGAGTCAACGACTTCACAGCGGTCGAGGAGCAGATCGTCTCCGCCAGTTCCGGCACCAAGAGGTGCGGCATGACCGAGGTGTACCACGAACCGGGGCCGAGGTTGAGAACATCGGCCTGCTCCACCTCGGCGATTGTCTCCTTCCGCGCCGGCGGCGCGGCTGGAACGAGCTGAACCTGGGACACGGTCGCCCGGCACGAGGCGACTTGCGACTGACCGCGGATCACACCGGAAGTTCCCTGGCTGTCAGTGAAATCTGCTTCTATTGTCAGCGGCACCGACGACATGGGCAGCACGCGACCGTGCGCCCGCAGGAGCCGAGCCACCCAGTCGAGGCCCTCGACTTCGTCCCCGTGGATCTGCCACAGAGCGCTGATGAGCAGATTGCCCACCGAATGCCCGTCAAGGCAACCGGAAGAATCGAAGCGGTGCTGAATGACATCGCGCCAAATGCGACCCCACTCGCTGTCATCAGTCAAAGCGGCAAGCGCCATGCGCAGGTCCCCCGGCGGTAGACCGCCGAACTCCTGGCGCAGCCGGCCAGACGAGCCGCCGTCGTCGGCGACGGTGACCACGGCGACGAGATCTTCCGTCAGCAGGCGAAAAGCGCGCAGAGCGGCATACAGTCCATGGCCGCCGCCGAAGGACACGACCTTCGGCCCGGTGCGCCGGGCCGGGTGCTTCAGATACAGGGGAAGTTCCGCAGTGTTGACTGGGGGCTCCATGTCATTCCTTCCCCAGGTCCCTGTGGCGCAGGGTGACCGATGCGTGAGTCAGTTCGGCAAGTCTGCGGTGGACGGCTTCGGCGACCGCGACCGAACGGTGTTTGCCGCCCGTGCAGCCAATCGCAATGGTCGCGTAGGGGCGGTGATCGGCGAGGTAGCCGTCGATGACGATTTCCAGCGCTGACACGTAGCGGTCGATGAAGTCCTGAGCACGCGGCTGTGTGAGCACATATTCGGCAACCGGTTCGTCTGTTCCGCGCAGGGCTTTGAGCTCCGGCACCCAGAAGGGATTCGGCAGAAAGCGGACATCCGCAACGTAGTCGGCGTCTTTCGGGGTGCCGTATTTGAAGCCGAAGCTCATAACCGTAAGCCGCAGCGCCGATGAACCGTCCTTGTCGAACAGACGGCGGATTTCATCGCCCAGCTGGTGGACATTGAGGTCGGAGGTGTCGACGATGACATCGGCACTGGAGCGCACCGGCTCAAGTTCTCGGCGTTCGGCTTCCAGACCGTCGACAATGGTGCCCTCGCCCTGCAGCGGATGGGGGCGGCGAACAGATTCATAGCGGCGCACAAGAGCGTCGTCGGACGCATCGAGGTAGAGAACGCGGATGCCTTCGGGGCCGTGGAGATCGCGCAGGGTGTCTTTCAGTGTTGCGAACATGCCCCGCCCGCGCACATCGGCCACAACAGCGACTTTCGGGGCGTCACCGTCAACCCGACTGACAATATCGACAAGACCGCTGATCATCTGCGGCGGCAGATTGTCGACAACGTACCAGCCCATGTCCTCGAGGGCCTTTGCCGCGGTTGAACGTCCGGCACCGGACATGCCCGTTACGACGAGCACGGTGTCACGCTGATTGGTCGTCATGCGATCTCCTTATTCTTCCCCGCTCAATTCTTTCAGTCTTTTCTGAACGCGGCCACAATGCGCTCCGCCAAGGCCGTGCCGATCCCCTTGACCTGGGTCAGCTCATCAGCGCTGGCCCTTTTGATCTTCGTAACAGACCCGAAGTGGTCAAGCAGCGCCTGCCTCTTGGCCGCGCCGAGGCCTTCGACCGTATCGAGTGCGGAAGCTGTGATTCTGCGTTTGCTGCGCTGGAAGGTGATGGCAAAGCGGTGGGCTTCGTCACGCACGCGCTGCAACATGAACAGGCCCTCGGAGTTGCGCGGAAAGATGACGGGGAATTCGTCCCACGAAACCCACACCTCTTCGAGCCGCTTGGCCAGGCCGACGACGGTGATGTCGACAAGGCCCAGGTCATCGAGCGCTCGCCTGGCAGCTGACACCTGCGGCAGGGCGCCGTCGACTACGAGCAGCGACGGCCGGTAGCCGAACTTGGGATCATCGTCTTCACTGGCCAGGGACTCCAGGTACCGGCTGAATCTGCGAGACACCACGTCGTACATGGCCGAGGTGTCGTCCCTGGCCGCGTCACCGGTCACCGAGAACCTGCGGTAGTCGCGTTTGACCGGCAGCCCGTCTTCGAACACCACGAGCGAACCCACGACGTCTTCGCCGTGGAAGTGCGAATTGTCAATGCACTCGATGCGCAGCGGAGGCTCTTCCAGACCCAGGTTCTCTTGGATCTCGTTGAGCGCCTGGCTGCGGGTGGTCAGATCCGACGACCGGCGCTTCTTGTGCAGCTCCAGAGCCTGTTCGGCATTGGCGACGACAGTTGTCAGCGCGGCAGCTTTTTCACCGCGCTCGGGAACGCGGATTGTGACCTTCGCGCCCCTGGTCTGGCTGAGCCAGTCCTCTAGGGTCGCGTGGTCTTCCGGCAGGGTGTCGACGAGGATTTCCTTCGGAATCGCCTCTGCTTCAACATCGAGGTAGGCCTGGCGCAGGTAGTCGCTTGTGAGCTGAGCGGCCGAAAGGTCCTGCATCCGCTCGATGATCCATCCGCGCTGACCGCGAATCCGACCGCCGCGCACGTGGAAGACCTGGACGGATGCCTCGAGCTCTTCGACTGTCAGTCCGAAGATGTCTGTGTCGACGTTCTGCGAGAGGATGACTGAGGACTTGTCGACGATCTTTTCGAGAGCTTCAATTTCGTCGCGCAGCTTCGCGGCCCTCTCGAAATCGAGTTCACCGGCGGCTTCTTTCATTGCCCGCCTGCGCGTGGAGATGATCTTCCCCGTGCTGCCCGACATGAATTCGGTGACGCCCTCAACGAGCTCCCGGTGCGCCTCCGGGGTGATCCGATCAACACACGGGGCAGAGCACTTGTCGATGTAGCCCAGCAGACAGGGCCTGCCCGAACGCGCGGCGCGGTCGAACACCGTCTTTGCGCACGTGCGCACGGGAAAGGCCTTCAACAGCAGGTCGAGAGATTCGCGGATGGCCCACACTGCGGTGAACGGACCGAAGTACTTCACGCCCTTGCGCCGTTTGCCCCGCGTGACGAAGACCCGCGGATAGCGGTCTTTCACCGTGACCGCCAGGTAGGGGTAGGACTTGTCGTCGCGGAACATGACGTTGAACCGCGGCTTGAATTCGTTGATCCACGTCCATTCAAGCCGCAGCGCCTCAACTTCGCTTTCCACGATCGTCCATTCGACGGACATCGCCGTATGGACCATCGTGAATGTCCGCGGGTGCAGGCCCGCCGGGTTGGCGAAATAGGAATTCAGCCGATTGCGCAGGTTCTTCGCCTTGCCGACGTAGATGATCCGCCGCTCATCATCGCGAAATCGGTAGACCCCGGGAAGAGTGGGGATCTCCCCCGGCTTAGGCCGATACTGACTGGGGTCAGCCAATGCGGCTCGCAATCTCGGGCATGGCTGCCAGATAGCGTCCGGTGTGGCTTGCCTCAACCTGAGCCACTTCTTCAGGCGTGCCGGCAGCCACAACCGTGCCTCCGCCTCGACCGCCTTCGGGCCCCATGTCGATGATGTAGTCACTGGCGGCAATCACGTCGAGGTTGTGCTCGATGACGATGACGGTGTTGCCCTTGTCGACGAGCCCCTGAAGCACCAGCAGCAGTTTCCGGATGTCCTCGAAGTGCAGGCCCGTGGTCGGTTCGTCAAGAACGTAGACGGCCCGGCCGCGCGTGCGCTTCTGCAGTTCTGCGGCGAGCTTCACGCGCTGGGCTTCGCCACCGGACAGCGTGGTTGCCGGCTGGCCCAAGCGCACATAGCCCAGGCCCACCTTGACGAGCGTGTTGAGGTGACGGGCAATTGCGGGAACCGCCTCAAAGAACTCGGCGGCCTCTTCGATCGGCATGTCGAGCACTTCGGCAATCGACTTGCCCTTGAACTTCACTTCGAGCGTTTCGCGGTTGTAGCGCGCTCCCCCGCACACTTCGCAGGGCACGTAGACGTCCGGCAGGAAGTTCATTTCGATTTTGATGGTGCCGTCACCCGAGCAGTTCTCGCAGCGGCCGCCCTTGACGTTGAACGAGAAGCGGCCCGGCTGGTAGCCGCGCATGCGCGCTGTTTCGGTTTCGGCGAACAGGCGCCGCACGTGGTCGAAAACACCCGTGTAGGTGGCCGGGTTCGACCGTGGCGTGCGTCCGATGGGCGACTGGTCGACATGGATGACCTTGTCGAGCTCTTCAACGCCCGTCACCCGCTTGTGCAGACCCGGGACCCGCTTGGCGTTGTTGAGCTTGTTGGCCAGTTCGCTGTACAGGATGTCGTTGACCAGCGTCGATTTCCCAGACCCGGACACGCCGGTTACAGATGTCAGCACCGACAGCGGGAACTTCACCGAGATGTCTTTGAGGTTATTGGCCCTCGCCCGCTCCACGCCGAGCATTCGCTTGCGGTCGACCCGGCGGCGCTCGTCCGGGACCCCGATCTTGCGGCGCCCGGCAATGTAGTCGCCAGTTGCGGACCCTTCCGCACGGGTCAGCTCCTTGACGGGGCCGGAGTAGACGACCTGACCGCCGTGTTCGCCAGCACCGGGACCGATGTCGACAATCCAGTCGGCCGCATCAATCGTCTCTTCGTCATGTTCGACGACGATCAGGGTGTTGCCCAGGTCGCGCAGCTTCATGAGTGTGTCGATCAGCCGCCTGTTGTCCCGCTGGTGCAGGCCGATTGACGGTTCGTCGAGCACGTACAGCACGCCTACGAGTCCCGAGCCGATCTGGGTGGCCAGGCGGATGCGCTGTGCTTCGCCGCCGGAGAGCGTGCCGGCGGCGCGGTCGAGTGACAGGTATTCCAGGCCGACGTCCAGCAGGAACTGCAGGCGGGCGCGAATTTCCTTCATCACCTGGTCGGCGATCTGCGCATCGCGCGCGCTCAGTTCGAGGCCGCCGAGGAATTCTGCTGCCTGATCAATCGCCATCCGGCTGACATCCGCTATCGAGGTGTCGGCCACCGTGACGGCGAGTGCTTCCGGCTTGAGCCTGGTTCCATCGCAGGAGGCGCACGGGACTTCCCGCATGTACGCTTCGTAGCGGTCACGGGCGGTATCGGATTCGGTCTCGCCGTGTTTGCGCAGGATGTAGTTGAACACACCCTCAAAGCCCGTTGAGTAGGTGCGCTCGCGTCCGAAGCGGTTGCGGTACTTAACGTGGACCTTGTAGTCCTTGCCCTGGAGAATCGCCTTGCGGGCTTTCTTCGGCAGATCCTTCCACGGGGTTTTCAGGTCGAAGCCGATTTCATCGCCCAGTCCCTTAAGCAGGCGGTTGAAGTACTTCATGGTCGACTTGCCGTGCGACCACGCGGCGATTGCGCCCTCGCCGAGTGTCATTTCGTCATCGGGGACCACGAGGTGTTCGTCGACCTGCAGGCGCACCCCGATTCCATCGCACGCGGGGCAGGCGCCGAACGGCGAATTGAATGAGAATGTGCGCGGTTCGATCGTGTCGGTGGTCAGCGGGTGGTCATTGGGGCAGGACATGTGTTCGGAGAACGTTCGCATCTCGTCTGAATCGACCAGCAGAACGTCGAGGCGTCCGTCCGCCGTGCGCAGGGCGGTTTCCACCGAATCCGTCAGGCGCTGCCGGATGCCGTCTTTTGCGATGAGACGGTCGACGACAACCGAGATGTCGTGCTTGTACTGCTTCTTCAAGGTCGGCGGTTCGCTCAGGCTGATCTGTTCGCCGTCAACCCATGCACGTGAGAAGCCCTGGCTCTGCAGCTGTTGGAACAGATCGGCGAACTCGCCTTTGCGCTGCCGGACTACCGGCGCCATGACGATGAACTTGGTGCGCTCCGGCAGACCGAGCAGCTGGTCGACGATCTGCTGGGGGGTTTGGCTGGAGATCTCCTCGCCGCACTGGGGGCAGTGGGGAATTCCGATTCGCGCCCACAGCAGGCGCATGAAGTCATAGACTTCGGTGATGGTGCCGACAGTCGAACGAGGGTTTCGCGAAGTGGACTTCTGATCGATCGACACCGCCGGCGACAGGCCCTCGATCATGTCGACGTCGGGTTTGTCCATCTGCCCTAAGAACATCCGCGCGTAGGAGGACAGGGATTCGACATAGCGGCGCTGGCCCTCGGCGAAGATCGTGTCGAACGCAAGTGACGATTTGCCGGAGCCGGACAGGCCGGAGAAGACGACGAGGCTGTCCCGCGGCACCTCGACATCGACGTTCTTGAGGTTGTGCGCCCGTGCGCCCTGCACGATGATCGTGTCGAGGTGAGACACTCCCCCGCCCGCGGGCCGATGAATCTGAGATTCGTATGTGGTCATGTGTCAGCTCTCCATTTCCGAACGCGGGGCGACGTCGATGATCGTCACCGCGGGTTCTCCAAGATCGTCCGAGGCGTCGAGGTCGACCCGGGCGCGGATGGCCCAGTCTTTGTCGCCTTCCGGATCGTCGAGTATCTGGTCGACCAGCCAGGTTCTGCCGTCGCGGCGGATGTGAATGAAATCAGCCGAACGCGCGTCGGCTCCCACCCCGAGCTCACCGTATTCGTCGTAGAACGCCTCGACGGCGTCCTCCCAGCGCCGGTGGTCCCAACCGTCGTCCCCGTCGAGCTCTCCCAGCGCCCGGTAGGCGGCGCGTTCAGCCAGCAGCACCCGGTGGAACAGTGCGTTGCGAACCAGGACTGTGAAAGCGCGCTCGTCGTCTGTGAGCTTACGCGTCGCGTGTTCCAACGGCAGTGTGTCGGTTTCCTCCGCACCGGCCCTGCGAAGCGCTTCCCATTCCTGCACGAGAGAAGAATCGACGCGCAGAACAAGATCGCCCAGCCAGTCGATGACGTCCTTCAGCGGCTCTGTCACGAGGTCTTCCGGCACGGTCTGCACCAGTGCGCGATAGACATCAGTCAGATAGCGAAGCAGTCCGCCCTCCACGCGTGCGAGCTTGTAGTACATGACGAACTGCGAAAAGTTCATGGCCTGGCTGATCATGTCGGCCACAACCGCTTTGGGCTCAATCCCGATTTCGCGCAGCCAGGGCGTGTGCTGCGTGAACGCCTCGAAGGCTTCGTCCAGAACTTCGCCGTTGGGGCGGGGCAGCTCCATTTCGTCGATGATCGCCATGCGCTCGTCATAGGGCACGCCCTCAGATTTGAGCGCTTGGATCTCTTCGCCCTTCAGCCGGTCCAGCTGTCCGCGAAGAACGTGGTACGGGACCTCCGTTGTCGCTTCGATGACGCTGAGCACATTGTCCGCCCAGTCGTCTGCTTCGGGATCGAAAAGCTCCAAGGCCGCCAGGGCGAACGGCGAAAGCGGCTGGTTGAGAGCGAACTGCGGGCCGAAGTCCTCGGCGAGCTCAAAGCGGACCTGACCGCTGTGTTCTGTGCGCACGAGAACTTCCGCGTTCAGCAGCGCACGGCCGATCCGCAGTGCGCGCAGCTGCATATCGAGCTTGCGGGCGGGTGTTTCATGGGTCGAGGCGATGAAGTCGCGCACGGTCTTGACGACGTCTCCCCCGCGTGCGGCAAGGTTGATGACGGTCGAATGCGCAATCTTCATGCGGGAGCGAAGCTCTTCGACCTCGCTGTCGCGCAGGTTCTCAAAAGTCTCCTGCGACCAGCCGACGAAGCCCGCCGGCGGCTGTTTCTTGGCCGGTTTTCGCTTCTTGCCGCTGTTGGCAGCCTTATCAGCTGCCTTCTTGTTCTCGATTTCGTGTTCGGGCGCCTGCGCGACCACATAGCCGACCGTGTCGAACCCGGCCCGACCCGCACGTCCGGCAATCTGCTGGAATTCACGAACCGAGAGCCTGCGCATCTTCGAACCGTCGAATTTCGTCAGAGCGGTCAGCAGCACAGTTCGGATTGGCACGTTGATGCCGATGCCGAGCGTGTCCGTGCCGGATACGACCTTGAGCAGACCCCGGCCCGCCAAGTGCTCGACAAGCCTGCGGTACTTGGGCAGCATGCCGGCGTGGTGAACGCCGATGCCGTGCAGCAGCAAGCGTTTGAGGGTTGTTCCGAACCCCTTCTGAAAGCCGAAGCCGCGGATCTCATCGGCGATCGCCTCGCGTTCTTCCCGGGTGGCAAGGTTCGCGCTGACAATCGACCCGGCGAGTTCCGCGGCCTGCCGCTGGGAGAACGAGACAACGTAGACGGGCGCCTGGTCGTGGCGAACGAGCGCGTGGAGTGTTTCGTGCAGCGGCTCTTCTGAGTAGCTGAACTCCAGCGGCACCGGCCGCTGCGCACCCGTGACATAGGAGGTCGATCTGCCGGTGAGCTGTTCCATGCCTTCGGCTATCGCTGTCGTGTCGCCGAGCGTGGCGGACATGAGAACGAACTGCGACTGCGGCAGCGTCAGCAGCGGCACCTGCCACGCCCAACCGCGCTGAGGGTCGCCGAAATAGTGGAATTCGTCCATGATGACAATTCCCACGTCCAGCAGCGGACCTTCGCGCAGCGCCTGGTTGGCAAGAATCTCCGCTGTAGCGCAGATGACGGGAGCGTCCGCGTTGACTGAACTGTCGCCGGTGACCATGCCGACGTTGTCAGCGCCCAAGCGCTCGCTTAGGTCGAAAAACTTTTCTGAGACGAGCGCCTTGATCGGCGCGGTGTAGTAGACCCTCACCCCGGTGCTCACACCCCAGTAGGCGGCGGCGAGGGCGACCATCGACTTACCCGAGCCAGTGGGAGTTGCAACGATCGTGTTGTCGCCTGCGAGAACTGCGAGTATCGCTTCCTGCTGCGCGTCGTACAGGTCCAGACCCAAACCGCTTACATAGTCTTCGAATGCTTCGTACACGGTGTCGGCAGAGGCGAATTCCTCCGGTATCTGCTCAAGTGCACTCACGAAGCGATTACCCATTCCTCAACTAGACTGACTGGGACTACCCATTATTCCCCATGAGAGGAACGCCATGGCTTTCTATGCGGTCACCTATCGCTACAGCGACGACGAGCAGACGCGGATGGAGGTCCGTCCCACGCATCGGGAGTGGCTGGCCAAACTGGCTGACGCCGGAATGCTCATGGCTTCAGGCCCTCTTGTCAACACTCAACAGCCGGGAGCCCTCCTGATATTCCAGGCTGAAGAGAAAGCCAACGTCGAAGACCTCTTGACGAATGACCCCTTTGCCGAGGCTCGGGTGATCATCGAAACCACCATCGACGAATGGGATGTCGTCATCGGCGGCTTCGGTCAGGCACGCTGATCTGATCTTCACTGACAAGGGCGGACGCCGGTGCGTCCGCCCTTTCTGTGTGCCCGACTGGCATCACCCGCCGAGGTGCTCGCTGCGGAAGTGCCGGTAGTCGCGTTTGCGCTTGAGAAGGCTGGCGATGACAGCCACCGTCATGGAAACCACGATCACACCGAGCGAAACCGCCAGCGGGATCTCCGGCAGCTGGTGGGCCAAGGTTTCCCGGGCTGCCGTGTAGATGAGCTTGAAGCCGATGTAGCCGAGGATGACAGCGATGCCGTACTTGAGGTACTGCAGTTTGTCAGCCAGGTTCTCCAACAGGAAGTACAGCTGACGCAGCCCCATGAGCGCAAACAGGTTCGCAGTGAAGATGATGAACGCCGAACGAGTCACCGCCATGATCGCCGGAATCGAGTCGAGCGCGAACATGACGTCCGTGGTGCCGATGGCCAGGAACACCAGAAGCATCGGCGTGGCAAATCGCTTGCCGTCAATCTTCACGAAGATCTTGTTGTCGTGATAGTCATCCGTGAAGGGAAAGCGCTTCTTGACCATGCGGACGAGGAAGTTGTCGCCGCTGCCCTCGCCGTCGCCGTCTTTTTCCATGGCCTGCTTCCACGCAGTCCACAGCAGGAACGCGCCGAAGATGAAGAACACCCAGATGAACTTCTCGATGATCCACACGCCCGCAAGAATGAAGATGCCGCGGAACACCAGCGAAATGATGATGCCCACCATGAGCACTTCCTGCTGATACCGGGGCGGCACCTTGAAAGCGGACAGCACGATGATGAACACGAAGACGTTGTCGATTGACAGCGAATACTCCATAAGCCATCCGGCTAGGAACTCACCGCTGGCCTGCTTGTTGCCGAACAGGAAGAGCACTCCCGCGAAGATCAGGGCGAGGGCAACGTAGAAGCCGACCCACAGGCCGGCTTCGCGATTCGATGGCCGGTGGGGCCGTTTGAGGATGAGCAGCAGGTCTGCCAGGAGAAGAGCGCAGAGTACGCCGAGAACGATGAATTCGAAGGTCAGCGACAGTCCGCTGGCTGATTCGTGGTGCACGGGAGTTCTTTCTTAGGGGTCGTTGGAATCCGTGAAAGTCTTTCCTGCGCCGAAGCACCTGCTGCGTACGCTGCTGACCCGGATCCCGGTCCGACCGGACGCCGGACGGTTTCGTGTTGACGAGTCAGCACATGAGGATACTCCCCTTCACCGATCACCCAGTCTAGAGCACAGTGAGGGCCAGCCTGTCAGCTTTCGCGCTGGATCTGACGCAGATCACGTTTGAGCTCCTGCAGTTCATCGCGCAGGCGGGCTGCGAGCTCGAACTGCAGGTCGGCTGCCGCCTGGTTCATCTGCTCGGTGAGTTCGGCAATGAGCTCAGGAAGGTCGGTCGTCGGCGGACGCACGGATGTCGGCTGTCCTGTCTCCTGACCTGCCGAGCGGGCGCGCTGCTCATCAGTTTGGGCCGAGTTGTAGCCGCGTTTGCCCTTGCCGTAGTCGAAGTCGTTGAGAAGCTCGGCGGTGTCTTCGTTGTCGCGTTTGAGCCGCTCCGTGATGTCGGCGATCTTCTTGACCAGCGGCTGCGGATCGATTCCGTGTTCCCTGTTGAACGCGATCTGCTTTTCGCGTCGGCGTTGTGTTTCGTCGATGGCCCGCTGCATGGATTCGGTTCGCGTATCGGCGTACATGTGCACTTCGCCGTTGACGTTTCGGGCGGCACGGCCGATGGTCTGAATGAGCGAGGTGGTGGACCGCAGGAAGCCCTCTTTGTCGGCATCGAGAATCGACACGAGCGACACCTCGGGCAGGTCGAGACCCTCACGCAGCAGGTTGATGCCGACCAGCACGTCGAACACACCGGAGCGCAGTTCGCTCAGCAGCTCAACGCGGCGCAGAGTGTCGACGTCCGAGTGCAGGTATTCGACCCGCACATTGTGGTTCAGCAGATAGTCCGTGAGGTCTTCCGCCATCTTCTTCGTCAGCGTCGTCACGAGCACGCGTTCGTTGCGCTCCACCCGCAGATTGATTTCATCCAGCAGGTCGTCAATCTGACCGCGCGTGGGTTTGACGATGACCTTCGGGTCGACCAGGCCAGTGGGGCGAATGATCTGTTCGACAACGCCGTTGGAGCGCTCGAGTTCGTAATCACCGGGTGTAGCCGAAAGGTAGACGGTCTGGCCGATCCGATCCTGGAACTCCGAGAACCGCAGCGGCCTGTTATCCAGGGCGCTCGGCAGGCGGAAGCCGTGCTCAACGAGTGTGCGCTTGCGCGACATGTCGCCTTCGTACATACCGCCGATCTGCGGGATCGTCACGTGTGACTCGTCGACCACAAGCAGGAAGTCTTCCGGGAAGTAGTCAAGCAGACAGTTCGGAGCGGTGCCCGCCGCACGACCGTCGATGTGCCGCGAATAGTTCTCAATCCCGGACGTGAAGCCCATCGACTGCATCATTTCGAGGTCGTAGGTGGTGCGCATCTTCAGCCGCTGGGCTTCCAGCAGCTTGTTCTGCCCCTCGAGTTCAGCCAGTCGCTCCTGCAGTTCGGCCTCGATATCGGCAATTGCCCGAGCCATGCGGTCCTCACCGGCCACATAGTGCGACGCGGGGAAGATGTGGATGACCTCTTCTTCGCGAATGATTTCGCCCGTCAGCGGATGCAGAGTGTAGAGAGCTTCGATTTCGTCGCCGAAGAACTCAATTCGAATGGCGAGCTCTTCGTACTGAGGGATGATTTCGACGGTGTCGCCGCGCACGCGGAAAGTGCCGCGGGTGAACGCAACGTCGTTGCGGGTGTACTGCATTGTCACGAACTGCTTGAGCAGCGCGTCGCGGTCAACTTCTTCGCCGACCTCGAGGGAAACCATGCGCTCCACGTACTCTTCCGGTGTTCCAAGACCGTAGATGCACGACACGGTGGAGACGACGACAACATCGCGTCGGGTCAGAAGCGCATTTGTTGCCGAGTGGCGCAGGCGCTCGACTTCGTCATTGATCGACGAATCCTTTTCAATGAACGTATCCGTCTGCGGTACATAGGCTTCCGGCTGGTAGTAGTCGTAGTACGACACGAAGTACTCGACGGCGTTGTTCGGCAACAGCTGACGGAACTCATTGGCCAGCTGGGCCGCCAGCGTCTTGTTGTGCGCCATGATGAGCGTGGGCCGCTGCACCTCTTCGATCAGCCACGCTGCTGTCGCAGACTTGCCCGTGCCCGTCGCACCCATGAGGACGACGTCTTTTTCTCCCGCGCGAAGCCGCTCAGCCATTTCGGCAATGGCCGTGGGCTGGTCGCCAGACGGCTTGTATTCGCTGACGACCTCAAACGGGGCCACTGAACGGGTGACTTCCGGCCGGTGTCCGATCTTGGGAACGGGAAGAGACTTCTGAGCCATGCATCCAGGCTACTCTGCACGGCTGTGGGCCACGAGCGCTGGAGGTGCCCGAGCACATAGAGTTGGAGTGAACCCCAATCTGAGGAGGCAAAATGAGCCGCGTAACAAAAGCACAGGCCACCTGGAAGGGCCACCTGGCAGACGGCGAAGGATCCGCTTCGCTGGAAAGTGCCGGAATCGGCCCGTTCACCGTCAACTGGACAAACCGCGCCGAAACCGAAGTCGACAAGGTGACAAGCCCCGAAGAGCTCATCGGAGCTGGTCTTGCGTCGTGCTTTTCGATGGCGCTTGCCAACATCGTCGCTGAAGAGGGCGCCACTCCCGAGCAGATCACCACGGGGGCCGACGTCACCTTCGACCCAGTCAAGGGCATCAAGGAGATCCACCTCGTCACTGTCGGCCGCGCAGGGGGCATAGAGCAGAAGACGTTCCAGACACTCGCTGAGCGGGCCAAGAAGACCTGCCCGGCGGCAAAAGCGCTGTCGGGTGTGAAGATCACGCTCAGCGCCACTATGGCCTAAAAGATCAGAGAGCCACGAGAACAGCGCCGTCATCGACGGCGCTGTTCTGTGCTCCTGGACGGCTCGCGCCCACTGCTTCCCGGAACTCACGAGGTAGTCAGCAGCAGAACGCTGTCACCGGCCGGGCTGGGAGCCCCTGGCTTTGCGCGCGGCTGGCTGGATCACGCTTTGGAAGGCCTCTTCGAATTGCTCTTCGAATTCCTCGGGGGTGCCGGAATTGTCGAGAACGACATCTGCGATTGACTTGCGCTGATCGTCTGAGGCCTGGCGGAGAATCCGCTGGCGAGCATCAGCTTCGTCCATTCCGCGCAGCTGCACCAGCCGCTGTAAGCGCACTTCGGCGGGAACGTCGACGACGACGACAAGGTCATAGTCGTCTTCCATGCTGTTCTCAGCCAGCAGAGGAACATCGTGGACGACGGTCCCGGTTCCGGCCTGCTCGGCAAACAGCTCAGCGGTGCGCTGTGCAATAGCCGGGTGCATGATGTCGTTGAGGGCCCGTGTGGATTCGGCGTCGACAAATGCGATTCGAGCAAGTTCAGCGCGGTCCAGTTCGCCGTCCTTGACAACTGACTCTCCGAAGCGCTCACGCAGTGCCCGCAGGGCGGGCTGTCCGGGTTCGACGACTTCGCGTGCAACGACGTCCGAGTCGATGACGGGTACGCCCCGCGCTCTGAACAGCGCTGCCGCAGTTGACTTTCCGGCTCCGATACCGCCGGTCAGACCTATTTTCAGCATCCTTGCTCCTTGTTCAGCTTGATCATCCACACCCCGCCTGTATGTTGAGGCGTCACACCGGCGGCTTCGCCGACGGCCTGTGCGATGTCCGGGGCTGACTGCGGCAGGTAGAAGCCGTCGTCGGCAATGAGGATGTAGTCAACTCCCCCGCCGCACAGCTCTCTGACTCCGTCTTGCAGTTCTGCAGCACTCGGCACAGGACCGCCGCGCTTTTCTTCTAGGAGGATATCCAGCGAATCGGCGGGCGCGGCATAGGTTACGGGTGCGTCGTCGCGCCCGCCGATGAAGTAGCCCCCGGCCTCGCGGTAGTGCATACCGGACACGGCCTGCCAGACCATCGCCTCGTCTGCCCGAGGATAGGCCCAGGCCCGCGGTCTGGGAAGTGTTTTGACCAGCGATCCTGCTGGGATCGTGTCGTGAATCGACTGGGTGTAGAACGCGGGGATGTGGAGGTCACGCGCGGGAACTGGGGCCGCGGTTGTCAATACGAGGACACCGGCCAGTCCAGCGCCGGTCAGAGCGCGAACCGGCAGAGCACGCGCACGTTCCATCAGCAGCGCCGACAGAACAGAACAGGCGAGCACAACATGGATCATCAACCGCATCGGAAGAATATTTCCAAGCACGGGTGTAAGCTCCACCAGCCGGAACGGCCCTAGGGGCAGCACCTGCTCGCCGCCTAAGAGCACCGGTGAGCCCAAGGACAGAACCCACACGCCAGCCCCGGTCAGGGCAGCGGTGCGGGCCGCTGGGCTTCGCTTCCACAGCACGATGACGGCGATAAGACACAGTACAAGCCACAGTGCGCTCAGGTAGCCGCCAAGTTCCGAGGGGTCAATCGGCTCGATCCGCGGCAGCTTCGCTCCCCCGCCGATTCGGGTGTAGTGGCCCGGGGTGACCGCATCGAGAACATCGGTGTTCCACACCCCGTGCGGTCGGATGGCTTCCCGCGGAGCGTTCGGTCTGAACCACATGGTGAACAGCAGAGGCGCAGCTATGACAAGCCCAATGACCGCAGCGATTGCACCTCGGCGAAGAACAGCAGGCGCAGAGGCCCGAACGTGAGACCACGCCGACATGCTTGCTGAAGCCGCGAAGACGAGGACTGCGAGGAAGGTGCCCGCCAACAGCTCAGTTGAAATATAGAACTGCCAGCCCAGGACAATGCCGAAGGGCACCGTCCAACGGCGGTCGCGTGCAATGAGCAGCATCAGCAGCACCACCAACGGCGGGAAGGCCGCGCTGGCCAGATTCAGGTGGCCCGAAGACTGGGCGATGGTGTAGGTGGAGAAACCGTACAGGGCGCCGGCGAAGAATGCGGGCAGATGAGCGGTGAAGCGTCGGCAGAGAAGCGCTGCCGCAAGGGCTGACACCACCGGGGCGCACACGATGGCGAGGTTGTAGCTGACGATCGGACCAAACGCCCAGGTGATCGGCACGAGCGGCAGGCCTATGCCGACAAGCGAGGTGTTCCACGCTCCGTTGACACCGTCTGGGGCGTTCATTGCGGTGGTGTACAGCAGAGAACTGTCAAAGGTGGGTCTGCCCAGCCATCCGCCGACAACATCGGCCGTGTGGGCTATCCACCAGATGAAGAGGGACGAATCGTCGTTGTCAGCAAAGACTCTTGAGCCGAAGCCGCCGAAGAGCTCCGCGTAGACGACCGCGGACAAGCAGGCCAGGACGGCAGTGTAGATCAGCCAGGGAGCGAGCTTTCTGATGTGGAAAGCAGAAGCCGCGGCCCCTCCCCGTGGGAGTGGCCGCGGCTTCATCTCAGAGGAGATCAGCTGCCTGCGAGCTTCTCGCGCAGAGCGGCGAGAGCTTCGTCCGAAGCGAGGGTGCCTTCGTCATCAGCCGATTCTTCCGTGCTGAACGAAGCGCCCGCACCGGCGGCGTCGTCGCCGGCCTGAGCGGCGGCTTCGGCGTCGGCGGCGATTGCGCGCGCAACCTGCTTCTTGTGCTCTTCCCAGCGCTCCTGGGCTGCAGCATACTGCTGCTCCCATTCTTCGCGCTGTGCTTCGTAGCCTTCCATCCATTCCTGGGTTTCGGGGTCGAAGCCTTCGGGGTACTTGTAGTTGCCGTCTTCGTCGTACTCCTGGAGCATGCCGTACAGAGCCGGGTCGAGGAATTCCTCCGCGTCCGGGTCGACACCTTCGTTGGCCTGCTTGAGCGACAGCGAGATGCGGCGGCGGTCCAGGTCGATGTCAATGACCTTGACGTAGATGGTTTCGTCAACCGACACGACCTGCTCGGGCAGGTCGATGTGCCGAACGGCGAGCTCGGAGATGTGAACGAGACCTTCGATGCCGTCTTCGACGCGAACGAACGCACCGAACGGAACGAGCTTGGTGACCTTGCCGGGCACGATCTGGCCGATGACGTGAGTCCGAGCAAAGTGCTGCCACGGGTCTTCCTGGGTGGCCTTGAGCGACAGTGAAACGCGTTCGCGGTCCATGTCGACATCAAGAACCTCCACCGTGACCTCGTCGCCGACTGCGACGACCTCGGAGGGGTGGTCGATGTGCTTCCAGGACAGTTCGGACACGTGGACGAGTCCGTCGACTCCGCCCAGGTCCACGAATGCACCGAAGTTGACGATCGACGACACGACACCGGGGCGCACCTGGCCCTTCTGCAGGGTCTGCAGGAAGTCGTGGCGGACGGCCGACTGGGTTTCTTCCAGCCATGCGCGGCGCGACAGAACGACGTTGTTGCGGTTCTTGTCGAGCTCGATGATCTTGGCTTCGACTTCCTGGCCGATGTACGGCGTGAGGTCGCGCACGCGGCGCATTTCCACAAGCGAAGCAGGCAGGAAGCCGCGCAGTCCGATGTCGACGATGAGGCCGCCCTTGACGACTTCGATGACCGAACCGGTGACGACGCCGTCGTCTTCCTTGATCTTTTCGATGTCGCCCCAAGCGCGCTCGTACTGTGCGCGCTTCTTCGAGAGCATCAGGCGTCCGTCTTTGTCTTCCTTCGTCAGCACGAGTGCTTCGATCGGATCCCCGACTTCGACAACCTCAGAGGGGTCGACGTCGTGCTTGATCGACAGTTCGCGCGAAAGGATGACGCCTTCCGTCTTGTATCCGATGTCGACCAGGACTTCGTCGCGGTCAACCTTGACGACTGTGCCTTCAACGATGTCGCCGTCGTTGAAGTACTTGATGGTTTCGTCGACTGCCGCGAGGAAATCTTCCGCAGATCCGATGTCGTCGACAGCGACCTGCTTGGTGTTCGCCGCGTCCGGCGTGGTAGTGGTCATAAAGTTAGGGACTCCGATTTGGATTATCCGGTCCGGGCGGGCTGCTCGGTCCGGAGCTCGTGTTGATATGGACAGATTATTGTGTGTACGCGGGCGAGCAGAGCGGCGCAAGCATTACACAATGATCAAGCGTAACATCCATTGAGTCGCTTTAGAATAGACAGCCCGCTGCTTAATGAGGATGGAAGTGTATGAGCACGTCTGACGGCTACCCCAGCATCATCTCCGGCGGATACTTTCCGATCGACGAGGAGGCCTCTGTTCGGGCCAATCGCACCTACTGGGACAACTCCGCGGAGGACTACCTGGCCGAGCACGGCTCTTTTCTCGGCGCCAAAGAATTCATCTGGTGTCCAGAAGGGGTTAACGAAGACGACGTCAACCTGCTCGGCGATGTTGCGCGCAGACAGGTGCTCGAGATCGGCTGCGGGGCCGGGCAGTGTTCGCGCTGGGTTGCAGAACAGGGCGGAATCGTCACCGGATGCGATGTATCGTCCGGCATGCTCGAACAGGCCGCCCGACTCTCCAGGGAAAACCCGCTGAGCGACTCCGCCACCCCGCCGACGTTCCTGCTGGCAGATGCCCGCCAGCTGCCGTTCCCCTCGGGCTCATTTGACATTGCCTTTTCGTCCTACGGTGCCCTCCCCTTTGTCAAAGACGCCGAAAAGGTGCTTGCTGAAACCGCGCGCGTTCTGCGCCCCGGTGGTCGGTGGGTATTCTCCGTCACCCATCCGCTGCGTTGGATATTCCCTGATCTGCCCGGCGAAGACGGCCTGTGCGTCGAATACTCCTATTTCGACCGCACCCCCTATGTCGAACTCGACGAACAGGGAAATCCGGTCTACGCAGAACACCACCGCACTCTGGGCGACTGGATCTCACTGATCCACGGAGCCGGCTTCACACTGGAAAAGCTCGCCGAACCCGAATGGCCCGAAGACAACGAAACCTCGTGGGGCGGATGGTCCCCCCTGCGCGGCAAGCTCATGCCCGGCACCGCGATCTTCTCCACCCGCTTGGCACAGTGACTCAGTACGGCTGTGGCCCCACTTTTCGGGTGGGACCACAGCCGTATGAGCGCCGCGTCAGTGAGCCGCGGACTGCCAGTCCGGCCCACGGCCCACATTGACGTCAAGGGGAACGCTGAGCTCAGCGGCATCGCGCATCGTATCGACCACAATCTTCTCGACGCTGTCGAACTCTCCGGCGGCGCACTCGACAATCACTTCATCGTGCACCTGCAGGAGAATGCGCGAGGCGAGATCCGCCTCGGCAAGGGCGTCGGCAATGCGGAACATTGCGATCTTCATAATGTCCGCCGCAGTTCCCTGGATAGGACTGTTGAGAGCCGCCCGCTCGGCCATTTCGCGCTGTGGGCGGCTGGAGGACTGCAGTGCCGGCAGATAGCGACGGCGACCGTACATTGTCTGGGTGTAGCCCCTCTGGCGAGCTTCTTCGACCGAACCGTCAAGGTACTTCTTCACCGCACCGAAACGCGAGAAGTACTCGGCCATGAGATCCGACGCTTCGGTCGGGCTGATGCCCAGCTGATTCGACAGCCCGTAGGCCGACAAACCGTAGACCAGCCCGTAGGACATGGCCTTGACCTTTTCGCGCTGCTGCCGACTGACATCCTCAACCGGGATCTGAAAAACCTGGCCGGCCACGAAGGAGTGCAGGTCCTCACCGGCGCGGAATGCCTCGATGAGCGCTTCGTCACCGGACAGGTGAGCCATGATCCGCATTTCGATCTGCGAATAGTCAGCGCTCATAAGGTCCGTAAAGCCCGCATCGGCATCGGCCGTGAATACACCGCGGATTCTCCGGCCCGAATCGGTGCGGACCGGTATGTTCTGCAGATTGGGGTCTTTTGAGCTCAATCTGCCGGTTGCGGTCATCGTCTGCAGGTAGGTGGTGTGAATCCGTCCGTCGTCGGCGATCTCCTTCTTCAGACCCACAACCGTCTGCTTGAGCTTGATGCGTTCGCGGTGAGCCAACAGGTGCTCCAAGAATGGGTGCTGGGTTCTGCGAAACAGGTCGTGCAGAGCATCGGCGTTGGTGGTGTAGCCGGTCTTCGTCTTCTTGGTCTTCGGCATGTCGAGTTCGTCGAAGAGCACGGTCTGCAGCTGTTTGGGCGAACCCAGGTTCACGGTGTGGCCGATGGCGCTGTAGGCGTCTTCGGCGCTCTGGTCGGCTTCGCGTCCGAACTCGTCGATGAGGTTCTGCAGCTGCGTGGAGTCGATGTTGATGCCGATTCGCTCCATCGCCGCCAGGACCGCCTGCGCGGGTATCTCGATGTCGTCGAGAACTGCAAGCTGGCTGTACTCGTCGAGCTGCTCCCGCAGAATCGGGGCCAGCCGGGCTGCGAGAAAAGCCTTTCTGGCCGCTGCTTCATCATTCGTGTTCTCCAGCAGAGTGCCGGCGTTTTCGTCCGGCTCAGCCGCAGCGATGCCAGCACGGCTCTGGGCAAGTTCTTCGAGGTCATAGCCGCGCGCGTCCGGTGTCAGCAGGTAGGCGGCAAGCTCCGTGTCCGTCCACACGCTCACCCGAAGACCGTTGTCGGCTAAAGCTTTGATCTGCGGTTTGGCGTCGTGCATTGCAATCTGCGGATGCTCAGTCAGAAGGCCCGACAGCTGCTGTTGGGCGTCCGGGCTGAGAGTGCTCAGGTCAATAAGCCACGCGCTGTCACCTGCGGCAAAGCCCAGGCGGTCGGGCGTGTCGAGATCGACGTCCACACCCAGGACACTGCCGGAAGCGGCTTCCGCTACAGCGCGGATGCTGTCGGTCTTCTGCGGAGCGGGGGCTTCGCTCCCGGTGGGCGCAGGGATTTCCCCGCCGCCGAGGAATGGCCCGATTTCTGCTGCCAGCTGACGGAATTCGAGCGCGTCGAACAGCTCGGTGATCTCTTCGGCGCTGCCGCGGCCCAGAGCTGCATCAGCAAGATCCAGCGGGATGTCAAGGTCGTCGATGAGCCTGTTGAGGCGGTAGTTGCGTTCGACATCCGCAATGTGATCGCGCAGGCTCTGCCCGACCTTGCCGCCGACGTCCTCGGCGTTGTCGATGATCGAGGGAAGGTCACCGTACTTGGTCAGCCATTTTGCGGCCGTCTTCTCGCCCACCCCGGGCACGCCGGGCAGATTGTCCGCCTTTTCGCCCACGAGCGCGGCAAGGCCCCGGTAGTTCGCCGGAGTGACACCGTACTTGTCTTCCACTGCCTGCGGCGTCATGTGCTGCAGATCGGTGAAACCCCGTTTGGGGTACATGATTGTGATGTTGTCATCAGCCAACTGGAAGGAGTCTTTGTCACCCGATGCGATGAGGGTGTCATAGCCCTCCCCCGCACCCCGGCGCGCCAGCGAGGCCAGGAGGTCATCCGCCTCGTACCCCTCCCGAGTGATGACCGGGACGCCGAAGGCGGTGAGCATGTCCTTGATGAGGTCCACCTGACCGTGAAAGTCCTCCGGAGTCTTTGCCCGACCGGCTTTGTACTCCGGGTACTCTTCGAGCCGAAAGGTCTGCCGACCCAGGTCGAACGCCACGGCCACGTGAGTGGGTTCGAGCGAATTGACGGCGGTCAGCAGCATTCTGGCAAAGCCGAAAACAGCGTTCGTGGTCTGACCGTCAGCCGTTGAGAAGTTCTCCGGCGGCAGAGCAAAGTAGGCCCGGTAGGCAAGGGAATGACCGTCAATCAGAAGAAGTCTCTTGGTGCTCACACCCCCCACACTACCGGCAAAACCACTGCGCTAACCGCCAGCTGGGATCGGCTAGAGTGACCACAGCAAGGAGGAACATGAAGCAGATCACACCACTGGCACCGGGACTGAGCGAAACCGAGTACGCGGCGATCCTCGCCGGCCATCCGCAATTCGGCGATGACACCCTCATGGCCGCAATGAACATGTCAATTGACTCACTCGGCTACGACTTCCTGAGCGGAAGCGTGCCCGTTGAGGGCAACAAGCAGCCAGCCGGGCTGTTCCACGGCGGCGCCCACGTAGCACTTGCAGAAACCCTGGCCTCCCAGCATTCCTTTCTGCGCGCGGGCACCAACGTCGTCGGCGTCGACCTCAACGCCACTCACCTGAAAGCCGCCCGCAGCGGCCGCGTCCGGGGACGTGCCGAAGTGATCCACGCCGGTCGGACCATCATCAACCACGAAGTCCGCATGACCGACGACGACGGCAGACTGCTGTCGATCGTGCGGATCACCAATCTGGTGCTCCAGCCCAAGAGCTGAGCCGAACGCGCAAAGAGCCGCTCAGTCAGTCCTTGGAGTCGAGCTGGTTGAGAACCGTTTCGGCGACCTCGCGCATTGTCAGGCGGCGGTCCATCGACGTCTTCTGGATCCAGCGGAAGGCCTCCGGTTCAGTCAGCCCCATGCTGGAGATGAGCAGCCCCTTGGCGCGTTCGACCAGCTTGCGCGTTTCAAAGCGATCGGTCATGTCCGCGATCTCGGATTCCAGCGCCTGCATTTCCTGGTAGCGCGACTGTGCGATCTCGAGGGCGGGAATCAGGTCGGCCGCTGTGAACGGCTTGACGACATAGGCCATAGCTCCGGCGTCTCGGGCGCGCTCGACGAGTTCCTTCTGTGAGAAGGCGGTGAGCAGCACGACTGGGGCAATACCTGCCCTGGCGATTTTCTCGGCTGCGGAAATGCCGTCGAGCTTCGGCATTTTGATGTCCATGACAACAAGGTCGGGACGGAGCTCTTCGGCAAGGCGCACGGCTGATTCACCGTCACCCGCTTCGCCTACGACGTCGTAGCCGACTTCCCGAAGCATTTCAACAATGTCGAGTCGAATGACGGATTCGTCTTCGGCGACGATGACTCGACGTACGGGCTGATGTTCTTGATCTGGGTTAGACACGCCTCCATCGTAGTCGCCTTGGCCTGTAAACGGTACGCAGGCCGGGCAGGTGATCGAAAGCCGGGGCCTGCGGCACGTGTTTTGTGCTTCCGCCGGTGTGCACTACGATTGCCCTGATGCCGGATTGGCGGAATTGGTAGACGCGGAGCACTCAAAATGCTCTATCGCAAGATGTGCGGGTTCGAGTCCCGCATCCGGTACACAGACGAAGTCTCGGGACATCGCGTGAACGATGTCCCGAGACTTTTTGCTTCGGCGCCGGAACAGCCCCACTTCCGCACGGGGCACAGCGGGGCTGTTCCGGCTCAGCTCGCCGAGGAAGCGGCCGCGGATCAGAAACCCGGTTCGGTGACCTTGCCGTAGCCGGCTTCGGGATGGCTGAAGATCTGATTGTCGTCCCGATACGCCGGCGCGCGGCCCTTTATCGCGTCCCCCAGCTTGTGCACGCGCAGAGCGTTGGTCGAACCGGGCAGCCCCGGTGGGGATCCCGCCACGATGACGCAGTAGTCGCCTTCTTCGGCCATGCCCTCGCCCAGCAGAATTTCGTCAGTCTGCCGGGCCATCTGGTCGGTGTGGCTGACTTCGTTGACGAGGATTGTTTCGACACCCCAGGTGAGCGCCAGCTGATGACGCACCTTGACATCGGGGGTGAATGCCAGAAGCTGCAGCGGTGCGCGCAGCCGTGACATGCGGCGAACCGAGTCGCCCGTCTGGGTGAAAACGCACATGTGGTCGATGTCGAGGTCATGGGCAACCTGCACTGCCGCCGCGGTGATCGCTCCGCCGCGGGTCTTCGGTTCGCTGCCCAATTCGGGCACCAAGTGCAGGCCCTGCTGTTCGGAGGACTCGATGATGCGCGCCATGGTGCGCACTGCGTCTAGCCAGTGCTGACCGATCGAGGTTTCGCCGGAGAGCATGAGCGCGTCAGCTCCGTCGAACACGGCATTGGCGCAATCCGAGGCTTCAGCACGGGTGGGCCGGGGCTCTTCGATCATCGATTCGAGCATCTGAGTGGCCACGATGACGGGTTTGGCCTCACGGCGGCACTTGGCAATGGCCTTTTTCTGCACGAGTGGAACCTGTTCGAGCGGCACTTCAACGCCCAGGTCACCGCGAGCCACCATAAGGCCGTCAAAGGCGTCAACGATCTCATCGAGCTTCTCTACCGCCTGCGGCTTTTCCAGTTTGGCGATCACGGGGATGTGAATTCCCTCGTCGTCCATGATTGACCGAATGTACTCGGCGTCGGCGGCGTCGCGCACAAAGGACAGTGCCACCCAGTCAACGCCCATGCGCAGACCGAAGCGGAGGTCTTTGATGTCCTTTTCGGTCATCGCCGGCACCGAAACGGCAACACCGGGCAGGTTGACGCCCTTGTGGTCAGACAGGTAGCCGGGCACTTCAACTTCGACCAGGATGTCGGTTTCGCCGACTTCGACAGCGCGCAGGCGCACGCGGCCATCGTCAACCAGCAGAGGATCGCCCACACTGACGTCGCCGGGCAGGCCCTGGTACGTGGTCGAGATGCGCTCGACAGTTCCTTCGACGTCTTCAGTTGTGATTGTGAACTGCTGGCCGCGTTCAAAATAGTGCTTCTGGCCGTCGGCAAAAGTGCCCAAGCGGATCTTAGGTCCCTGCAGGTCCATAAGGACCGCAACCGGCCGTCCCGTGTCGTTTGCCGCTTCGCGCACCCAGCCGTACAGGCGTTTGTGGTCAGCGTGAGTGCCGTGGGAGAAGTTGAAGCGGAGGACATCGACTCCGGCATCGATTATGGCGCGAATGTCTTCGTAGGTTTTCTGAGCAGGTCCGAGGGTCGCAACGATCTTGGCTAGCCGCATGGTTCCACCCTAGTCGAATGTCGTCCCCGGTGAGAGCTCCACCGCAGATCAATCAGCTTTCGCGCTGCTCATCCTCGCGTTTGCGCACCTGTGGAATGATCGAAATCGTCGATGTGACAGCCCCGAAGTAGCCGAACGACCGACCCGATACCGGAAGTTCAGCTGTTTCGGGGTCGGCAATCACCGGCAGTGTGTGCGTGACGGGTCCGAACCCGATCTCCTGGCCGCCGTCGGCCTGCAGGGGCAGCGCGGAGGTCTCAGTCGAAGGCCCGCTCGGCTGGGTGTCGGGAGCACCCGATGATCCGCTCAGGGTGATGTCCGGGTTGAAATCGGGGTGCCGAAGTCGCGACACGGCCAGCAGAACGGCTCCCAGCAC
Source organism: Brevibacterium sp. Marseille-P9724 (assembly GCF_902500275.1). Lineage (NCBI taxonomy): Bacteria > Bacillati > Actinomycetota > Actinomycetes > Micrococcales > Brevibacteriaceae > Brevibacterium > Brevibacterium sp. Marseille-P9724. Next base: position 438,045 of record NZ_LR722990.1, read on the forward strand.
GAACACCAGGATGGACGTCCACACATTGAGCCGCAGGCCCAGAATGTGCTCGGCGGTGTCGATGCGCAGCGCCTCGATCCACACGCGACCGAGCGTGTAATAGCAGATGTATGCAAAGAACACCTGACCGTGATCCAGGCGGAACCGCCTGCCCAGCCAAATGAGCAGCAGAGCACCCAGAATGTTCCAGACTGATTCGTACAGGAACGTCGGGTGGAACAGCGTGCCCTCTGGGATGGCGGGATCCGGCCAGTTGGGGTTGGGGCGGCCGTTGAGCACCCGGTCGATCTGCAGACCCCACGGAAGCCTGGTCGGAGCGCCGAAGAGCTCCTGGTTGAACCAGTTCCCCCATCGTCCGATCCCCTGTGCCAGGAGCAGGCCGGGAGCTGCCGCATCGAGGAAGGCCCCGAACCGGATGTCGAGCCTGCGCGCTGCAAAGTAGGCAGCCAGCACACCCAGGGCGACAGCGCCCCAAATGCCCAGTCCGCCGTTCCAGATGTAGAGTGCCGCGACCGGATTGCCGCCCGGTCCGAAGTACGGGTCGGGGGTAGAGAACACGTGGTAGAGGCGACCGCCGATGATGCCAGCCGGGATCGCCCACATGGCAATCGTCCACAGGTCATCGGAATCTCCGCCTCGTGCAGTCCACCTGCGGTTCGTCAGCCACAGGGCCACAAAGATCCCGGCGATGATGCACAGAGCGTAGGCGTGGATCGTCAGAGGGCCGAACGAAAAGCCCTGCCACGTCGGTGAGGGAATAGCCGCCTGATATGTCACGAGCGGACCGTGCCTTCGCTCAGTTCTTCAGCAAGTCGGCCGACCGCGGCCGAACCGCCCTCATCGAGAGCCCGCACCAGTGCGGAGCCGACGATCACACCGTCAGCATAGGCGGCAACCTCGGCGGCTTGTTCGCGATTCGACACACCCAGGCCCACGCACACGTGCTCGGCACCGGCCTCGCGCACGCGGCTGACGAGGCCTTCCGCGTGTGAGTCCACCTGATCGCGGGTTCCGGTCACGCCCATAGTCGAAGCGGCGTAGACGAAACCGCGCGACCGAGAGCTGATGAGAGCGAGCCGTTCGGGAGTTGAGGACGGTGCGGCGAGGAAGATCCTGTCAAGGCCGTGTGCGTCCGAAGCGGCGTCCCAGGCTGCGCAGTCATCCGGAAGCAGATCCGGGGTGATGATGCCATGGCCCCCTGCCGATGCGAGGTCACGTGAGTAGGCTTCGACGCCGTACTGCAGGATCAGATTCCAGTAGCTCATGACGACGGGAACGGCCCCGGCGCTCGCCGCCGCTTCGACAGCGCGCAGCGAATCGGAAACGCGCACGCCGCCGCGCAGGGCAGCATCGGCTGCCCGCTGGATGACCGGTCCGTCCATCCCGGGATCGGTGTACGGGATGCCGATTTCAATGATGTCGGCCCCACCCCGAGCCAGTTCGCCGATGGCCTCAAGTGAGCCCGGAACGTCAGGGAAGCCGACCGGCAGGTAGCCCACGAGGGCAGCCCGGCCGTCATTCTTGGTCTGTGTCAGGACTTCAGCCGTGCTCATACCTGGACTGCTCCTTCGTCGATGTAGTCAAACCACCGGGCTGCGGTGGTCATGTCTTTGTCACCGCGCCCTGACAGGCTCACGACGATAACAGCGTCTTCTCCGAGTTCCCTGCCGATTTTCATTGCGCCGGCAAGCGCGTGCGAGCTTTCGATGGCGGGGATGATCCCCTCGGTGCGGGCAAGCAGGCGAAAGGCCTCCATGGCTTCGTCATCGACGATCGGCCGGTATTCAGCTCGCCCGGAATCGTTGAGGTAGGAGTGTTCGGGCCCCACGGACGGATAGTCCAGTCCAGCAGACACAGAGTGCGAAGGCAGGGTCTGCCCATCTTCGTCCTGCAGAATGTAGGTGGCAGAGCCGTGCAGAACACCCGGCCTGCCGCCGGAGAATCGAGCTGCGTGACGGCCCGTGTCGACTCCGTCGCCGCCTGCTTCGAAACCGTACAGGCGGACGTTTTCGTCGCCGATGAAGGCCGCGAAGATGCCCATGGCGTTCGAGCCGCCTCCCACACAGGCGCATACGGCGTCCGGCAGGCGGCCTGCCTGCTGCTGGATCTGTTCGCGGGCTTCATCCGAAATGACCCGCTGGAAGCTTCGCACCATGGCGGGGAACGGGTGGGGTCCGGCTACTGTGCCGATCATGTAGTGCGTCGTTTCAACGTTCGCAACCCAGTCGCGCATGGCTTCGTTCATAGCGTCTTTGAGCGTGCGCGTTCCCGTGCGCACGGGAACCACCTCTGCGCCGAGAAGGCGCATGCGAGCCACGTTGAGCGACTGTCGCTGAGTGTCTTCTTCACCCATGTACACGGTGCACTCAAGGCCGAACAGCGCAGCAGCAGTCGCTGCGGCCACGCCGTGCTGGCCCGCGCCGGTTTCGGCTATGACCCGCGTCTTGCCCATTCGCGCCGTCAGCAGAGCCTGCCCGAGCACGTTGTTGATTTTGTGTGAGCCCGTGTGATTGAGGTCCTCGCGTTTGAGGAAGATGCGAGCCCCGCCGCAGTGCTGACCGAAGCGCGGCGCTTCCGTCAGCAGGCTGGGACGACCCGTGTACTCAAGCTGCAGTCGAGTCAGCTCTTCCGAGAACTGGGGGTCGACCATGGCTTTGCGCCAGGCTTCCTCAATCTGCTCGAGAGCGGGCACGAGGGCTTCTGGGAAGAAGCGTCCGCCGAACTCACCGAAGTACGGACCGGCTTCTGCTGCTGGGATTTCGGGCATAGTCACTTCCGTTCTGTGTGCGCGGTTTCGGGGCCGAAGGCGCCTGCGCGCGGGCGGCTTGCTTTGGGTGTGCGGCTGGTGGCGGTCAGCGCTGTGCGCGGCCAGCGCGGGTGAACTCGGCCACCTTGGCCTGCGGGTCGCCGTGCTTCACGAGTGCTTCGCCGACGAGCACCAGGTCTGCACCCGCCGCGGCGTAGAGTTCGACTTCAGCGCTCGTGGCCACACCGCTTTCGGCGACCAAGTGCGTGTGCCCTCTGGCTTGCGCCGCCAGCGGTGCAAAGCGGGCCGGGTCGACCGACAGGTCTTTGAGGTTGCGGGTGTTCACACCGAGCACCTTCGCGCCGAGCGCTGTGGCACGAACGATTTCTTTGCTCGTGTGCGCTTCGACGAGGACGGCCATGCCGAGTTCGTGTGCGAGATCGTACAGGCGGCGCATCTGGGAGTCATCGAGGGCTGCGACGATCAGCAGGATGATGTCTGCGCCGTAGGCCCGGGCCTCGTACACCTGGTATTCGTCGACCATGAAGTCCTTGCGCAGCAGCGGAACGTCCACGCGGGCGCGCACGGCTGCGAAGTCCGCCAGGCTGCCGCCGAAGCGGCGCTCTTCCGTCAGCACCGAAATGGCTGCCGCTCCCCCGGATTCATAGGCCGCGGCGAGCTCAGACGGGTCGGCAATGTCGGCCAGTGCGCCCTTGGAGGGCGACGAGCGCTTGACTTCGCAGATCAGCCCGAACTGCTCCGGCGCAAAAGAGCGCGCAGGGGCTGCTGCCGCTGCGCGCTCTTTTATCTGCTCGAGGTCGACACGAGCGCGGCGTTCTTCGAGGTCCTCGCGAACCCCGTCGATGATGTCACCGAGGACTGTCAACGCTGCAGGGTGTTGCGGTGAATCTTCGGTCCAAGGCCGGCCTTGACCAGGACCGGGCCGACAACCGCGCCGAGCACGACGAGTGCACAGCCGACGAAGAACAGCGCCCAGCCGCTGGTGTTGACGATAAGGGTGCCGATGCCGGCGACGGCAACACCGACGAACACGAGGATGACGCCGATCCACGCGCCTACGGAGTGCATGTGGCCAGGGTCCTGAATTGCTTCGTAGTCGATGCTCGACTTGTCGAGGTCGGGGGCTCCGTTGCGGTACTTGGTCTTAGACATTGTGCTCCTTCATTCTGCTGTCAGGATTCTCTCACGAAAGGCCGAGTCGCTGACAATCGGCTCGCCACTGTCGGCAGATCATCTGATGTCGTCAGGGTCTTCTCCCCGCGACAGCGCGTCCCAGGCGGCGGCTGGGTCGTCGTCAGGATGGGCTTCACCCTCAGCGGTTCCCGCTCGTTCGAATTTCTGGCTGGTGCGCCATTGATCGCGGCCGAAGCCGACAAACCCCGCGGCGGCAGCCGCTGCCAAGCCGGCCACCACGGCCGTCCATGCCCAGGGTGTGGCATCTTGGCCAAGCGCGATGCCAAGGCTCGCACCGGCGTAGCCGAACCCCAACAGCACCATGAGGATGCCGGTGATTCTGCGGCCGAGCGTGCCCAGCATCGCCAGCAGCAGAGCCGTGACCGCAAATGCCGCCGCCTGTGCTGCAAGGACGGGCGAACCCCCACCTTCGGAGGCGGCGGGTTCCCCATTGGCCACACCTGCCGGACCGGTGCTGCCCGCTGGAGTCAGCATCACGAGTTCACGCGTCGAAATGAACCACAGGATCCCGGCGATCACCAGCAGCAGAAGAACGGACCGGCCGCGGGTCATGCGCGCTCCTCGCGTCCTTTGAGGTCTTCCGCTGAGCCTGCTGCCCGCAGCGCCTGCGCGGCAGCGGCCGAATTGAGCACGGATGCGGCCTTGGAGCGCGTTTCCTGATACTCGGCTTCCGGTGCAGAGTCAGCAACCACACCGGCCCCAGCGTAGACGGCAATGACGCCGTCCTTGAGGACTCCTGTGCGAATGGCGATTGCCATGTCGAGGTCCCCGGCGAACGACAAGTAGCCGACAACACCGCCGTACAGTCCGCGTCCGACCGGTTCGAGTTCGTCGATCAGCTGCAGCGCCCGGGGCTTCGGCGCACCCGAAAGCGTGCCCGCTGGAAATGCCGCGCGGATGACGTCCATGCAGTCGACGCCGTCGCGCAGTGTGCCGGTCACGGTCGATTCGATGTGCATGATGTGGCTGTAGCGTGCGATTTCCATGAACTCTGCGACGTCCACAGTTCCCGGCCGACACACTTTTGCAAGGTCGTTGCGCGCCAGATCTACCAGCATGATGTGTTCGGAGCGCTCTTTCGCATCGCCGATGAGCTCTTCGGCCAGCCGCCGGTCTTCGGCTTCGGTCTTGCCCCGGGGGCGCGAACCTGCAATCGGATGTGTGAGGACTTCTCGGTCCTTCACGGTCACGAGCGCCTCGGGTGACGAGCCTATGACGCTGAACGGCTCGCCCTCGGAGTTTTCGATGTCGAGCAGGTACATGTACGAGCTGGGGTTGGTTCGCCGCAGCACGCGGTAGATGTCGAGCGCCGATGCCGAGGTGTCGCTTTCGAAGCGCTGTCCGGGCACAACTTGGAACACGTCGCCGCGGCGGATGTGCTCTTTTGCGGCTTCGACGGTGGTGAGGAAGTCTTCGTGCTCCGTGTGCGATCGCACTGTCGGCTCCGGCCAGTCGAGTGTTGAAATGACCGGTGTGCGCGGGGAGTTGAGATCGTGCAGCATGGCGTCGATCCTGCTGCGCCCGTTCTCGTAGGCCTGCTCGATCCGCTCAGGGGATCCGTCGGCGTTGAGCACGTTGGCCACGAGAGTGATTTCTGCGGTGTAGTGGTCGAACACCACGACGTCACCGGGGATCGACAGGTGGATCTCGGGGATGTTCGAGACGGCGTGCGGACCATCGGCGAGCTTTTCAAAGCGACGGACCGCGTCCCAGCCGATGTAGCCCACAAGCGACGATGTCATCGGAGGCATATCAACCGGGGGCGGGCTCTTGAGCAGACTGAGCACGTGCGAAATGCCCTCCAGCGGATCGCCGCCTGTCGGTGCACCCGCGGGGACCGTGCCGTGCCAGGTCAGTTCGCCGCCGCGCTGTGCGGTCAGCGTCGACAGGGGGCTGCGTCCCACAAAGGAGTAGCGCTGCCAGGATCCCTGCGAAGCTGATTCCAGCAGGAACGCGCCCGGGCGGCCGTGGGCAACAGCCCGGTAGATCGACATCGGGGTTTCCCCGTCGCCGAGAACTTTCGCGGTGACGGGAACGACCCGGTGATGTTTGCCGAGTTCGCGGAATTCACTGAGCGGCGTGATCATCCATCCTCCTGTCAGAAAAGCACGACGGCGTGTTCGTGTGGCAGGCAGCCCCCGTCTGGCGCACTTCGTACAGAACCGTGTCACCGTCACAGTCGTGGCTGACTCGTACGACCTGCTGTGCGTGGCCAGAGGTTTCGCCCTTCACCCAGTACTCCGCGCGGGAACGCGACCAGTACGTGGCTCTTCCCGTGGCCAGTGTGCGGCGCACCGCCTCGGCATCGACCCAGGCGAGCATGAGCACTTCGCGAGTGTCGTACTCCTGAACGACGGCAGGCAGAAGACCATCGGCGCCATAGCGCAGGTCGTCGGGTCCCCAAACGTCGGTCATCGAACTTCGATGCCCTCTGTGCGCAGAGCGTCTTTCACATCGGCAATTGTGAATGTTCCGTAGTGGAAGACCGAGGCGGCCAAAACCGCATCTGCTCCGGCTCGCACGGCGGGTGCGAAGTGCTCGAGCTTGCCTGCACCACCGGATGCGATGAGCGGAACCGTGATATGCGGGCGCACGTGGCGAATGAGTTCGAGATCGAAGCCCTCCTTGGTGCCGTCGGCGTCCATGGAGTTCAGCAGGACTTCGCCCACGCCGCGCTCCTGGGCTTCGCGTACCCACTCAAGCGCGTCCAGGCCCGTTCCCTTCTTGCCGCCGTGGGTTGTGACCTCATAGCCAGAGGCGGTTTCGCCGCGGCGCACATCGGCAGACAACACGAGAACCTGCGAACCGAAGCGGTCGACGATCTCGCCGATCACCTCGGGCCGGGCGATGGCGGCGGTGTTGATCGACGCTTTGTCAGCTCCACAGCGCAGCAGCCGATCGACGTCTTCGGCGGTGCGGACTCCCCCGCCGACGGTCAGCGGAATGAAAACCTGTTCAGCGGTCTTCTTGACCGCGTCGTACAGGGTTTCGCGGTTCGAACTGGAAGCTCCGATGTCGAGGAACGTCAGTTCGTCTGCTCCGCCGTCGCCGTAGCGGGCAGCGAGTTCAACCGGGTCGCCCACGTCCTGCAGACCCTTGAAGTTCACACCCTTGACGACACGCCCGCCGTCAACGTCAAGGCACGGAATGATGCGCACGGCAGGCATTACACACCCAGCTTTCGGTAGCGGTCGATCCGCTGGTAGCGGCGGCGCGAAGGATGGACGCGCATGAGGTTGATGATTTCGTATTCCAGCGTCTGAGCCACGCGCTCGGAGAATTCACGCGGTTCGGCAGCGGCGTTGGGCTTCTCGGCGATGACTCTGTCGACGATTCCGTGTTCAACGAGCTTTTCGCAGTGCACCTGCTGGGCCTGTGCCATGTCAGCGGCGTAGTCCTTTGTCCGGTGCACGATTGCCGAAGCGCCTTCTGGCGGCAGCGGAGACAGCCAGCCGTTTTCTGCGCTGAGCACGCGATCGGCGGGGATGAGAGCCAAGGCTCCGCCGCCGGATCCCTCACCGAGGATGACCGACACCGTCGGTGCTTTCAGGGCAATGAGATCGGACAGAGACCGGGCGATTTCACCGGCGAGGCCGCCTTCTTCAGCATCCTTGGACAGAGCCGCACCCGGGGTGTCGATGACGGTGACCAGCGGAATGTGCAGTTCATCAGCCAGGCGCATACCGCGGCGAGCCTCCCGCAGGGCCGCCGGGCCCATGGGCTCGTATTTGCGCTGTCCGCGGCGGTCCTGTCCCAGCACAATGCAGGGGGCCGAACCGAACGTGGCCAGCGCAAGAATCATGCCGCGGTCCTTCTCACCCTGACCGGTTCCGTTCAGCGGCAGCACATTGCGCGCCCCGTAGCGCAGCAGTTCGCGTACTCCGGGACGGTTGTCATCGCGCGAGGCGGTGATGATGTCCCAAGCGTTGGTGCCGCTGGGCATCGGGTCGGGCGAGGTGTCGGGATTGTCCACCGGGGCCGGAACCTCGAGTGCGCCCATGAGGACGTCGAGGGCTTTCGCTGCGGTTTCTGCCAGCCGCTCAGGCCCCATGACGGCATCCACCAGGCCGCGCCGGTGGAGGTTGTCGCCGGTCTGCACGTTGGTTGGGAAGGGCTCACCGTAGAGCTCTTCGTACACGCGCGGGCCGAGAAAGCCCACGAGCGCGCCCGGTTCGGCGACTGAGAAGTGCCCGAGTGAACCCCACGATGCGAACACTCCGCCCGTGGTGGGGTGGCGCAGGTACACGAGGATCGGCAGACCGGCTTTGCGGTGATCGTTGACTGCGGCGGTGATCTTCACCATCGACAGGAAGGCGACCGTACCCTCCTGCATGCGCGTACCGCCGGAAGCGGGCCCAGCCAGCAGCGGCAGGCCCTCGGCTGTCGCCCGCTCGACGGCGGCAGTCAGGCGCTCAGCTGCGGCAATGCCGATTGAACCGGCAAGAAAGCGGAACTCGCTGGCCACAATGGCCACGCGACGACCGCGCACACGGCCTTCGCCGGTGAGGATCGCTTCGTCAGCCCCGGATTTTTCGGAGGCTGCGGCAAGTTCAGCCGCGTATTCTTCGGAGATCCCGGCCGCCGGTGTGATCGGTTCGGTGTCCCAGGATTCGAATGTTCCCTCATCGACGACGAGGTCAATGAGTTCGCGAGCGGAGTAGCGCTTCGTCATGATTCACCGTCCAACCAGGCGCGGATGGCCTCGGAGTCGGCGTTGAGGACAGGAGGTGCTTTGTGGTCGGCGAACGTCGTTTCGACTTCGCCGGCTTCGCCTCCGTCGAAGAAGCGCAGCACCGGCCCTGCCAGGTCCATGTCGCCGACAACCGGGTGGTCGACGGTGATCTTCAGGCCCTGTGAGAGCGCCTGATCCCAGCTGTAGACTTCGTCAATCGTGCGGACGACACCGGCGGGAATTCCCGCTTCGCTGAGCTTCGCGAGGGCTTCTGCGGAATCGAGGTCCGCAAAAGCGCCTTCAACGGCGGCTGTCACGGCTTCGCGATTCTTCACGCGCGCGTCGTTGTCGGCCATGCCCTCAGCTTCGGGGTCAAGGCCGAAGGCGCTGCAGAACTTCTGCCACAGCGACTGGTTGCCCACCGACATCTGGACCGCACCCCCCTCGCCGCCCTTGCAGCGGAAGAGGCCGTAGGGCGATAGCGCCGAGTGGTGGTTGCCGTTGGGCTTGGGTGTCACACCGCCGACGAGCTGCGAAGTGGCCTGGAAGGCGTGCACGCCGACAATTCCAGCAATGAGCGAGGTGCGCACGATCTTGCCCCTGCCGGTCCTTTCGCGCTCAAGCAGAGCCGCCAGGACTCCGAGGGTTCCGTTGATGCCGCCCAGGAGGTCGCCGATCGGCACGCCGACCCGCTGGAAGTCGTCCGGGCCCGAACCCGTGACCGACATGAGCCCCGCCTCGCCCTGGGCGATCTGGTCGTAGCCGGCACGACCGCCTTCGGGACCGTCGTGGCCGAAACCGGTGATGGACAGGATCACAAGGCGCGGGTTGAGCTCCAGACAGCGCTGCGTGGAGAAGCCCAGACGATCCATAACCCCGGTGCGGAAGTTCTCGATGAGAACGTCGGCGCGCTTGATCAGCTCTTCGAGGACGTGCTGGCCGTCCTCGCTTTTGAGATCCAGCGCGATGGATTCCTTATTCCGGTTGCACGCCAGGAAGTATGTGGCCTGCTTTTGGTCTTCGGGACCCACGTACTGCGGTCCCCAGCTGCGGGTGTCATCACCGCTGGCGGGGTTTTCCACTTTGATGACCCGCGCGCCGAGGTCACCGAAGATCTGGCCTGCGTGAGGGCCGGCCAAAGCGCGGGATAGGTCTACGACGGTGTAGCCGTTGAGTGGTCCTTGCGACATGTCAGTCCTTCCTGGTGTGACAGCCGTCGGCGTCGGTGCTGACGGCCGATATCAGATACGACAGGCGTCGATGCGGCTGACGAGGATCGCCCGCGCGCCAACGCTGTAGAGCTTGTCCATGAGAGTGTGCTGTTCAGCCGAGGGCACCATGGCCCGCACGGCGAACCAGCCGCGGTCGTGCAGGGTCGAAACGGTTGGGCTTTCGAAGCCCGGGGTGATGCTGATGGCCGCTTCGAGGTTTTCTTCGGCGACGTCGTAGTCGATGAGCACGTAGTCGCGGGCGACGATGACGCTTTCCAGGCGGCGCAGCAGAATATCGGTTCTGAGTTCGATCTGCTCGGGGTCTTCTGCTTCGCGCGGCGGTCCGTCCCGACCTATGAGCACTCCCTCGGAGCGCAGAATCGGCTCCCCTATAGTCTCCAGTCCCGCAGCCCGCAGGGTGGTGCCGGTTTCGACAACATCTGCGATCGCGTCGGCAACACCCAGCTGGATCGACACTTCGACAGCGCCGTCCAGCGGCACGATCGAGGCGCTCATGCCCCGCTGGGCGAGGTCCTGCTCAACGAGTTCCGGGTACGAGGTCGCAATGCTCTTGCCGTCCAGTTCGCGCGTGTTGGCAAAAGCACCGGCCGGGCCGGCGTAGTGGAATCGCGAGGCGCCGAAGCCAAGCGACATGATCTCTTTGGCTTCCGCACCGGATTCGAGCAGGAGATCACGACCGGTGATGCCGATGTCAAGGATTCCTCGCCCGATGTACACCGCGATGTCGCGCGGACGCAGGTAGAAGAACTCGATTTCGTTGACGTTGTCAGTGTGAGCCAGCGTCTTCGCGTTCGACCGCAGCGAATAGCCCGCGGCGCGGAGCATTTCCGTGGCTTTTTCTGACAGGGATCCCTTGTTCGGGACTGCGACTCTGAGCACGGGGCCTTCCTTACAGGTACCGGTAGATGTCTTCGGGGGTCAGTCCGCGTGCGAGCATCATGACCTGCAGGTGGTAGATCGCCTGGGAGATCTCTTCGGCCAGTTCGCTGTCGGACTGGTATTCGGCGGCCATCCACACCTCGGCGGCCTCTTCGACGACCTTCTTTCCGATCTGGTGCACTCCGGCGTCGAGTTCGGCCACGGTCGAGGACCCTTCCGGGCGGGTCTGCGCTTTGTTCTTCAATTCGGCAAAAAGCTCGTCAAAGGTCTTCACGCTGTCAGATTAGTACACGCCTCGTGCCGTATGTGCCGCGGCTCGCTGTGCGAGAATCACAGCTGCTCACACCCGAGGTGCCCTCGGCTCAGACGGCCTCGTCACCGTGGATTGTGGCAGCGGCCGATGACGGCGACGATATTGTCTGCCTTGACCGCTTGGCCCAGTCGCGCATGCCCATGAGCACCATGATGAGGAAGATGAAGTAGACGATCCCGGAAAAGAGCAGTCCGCCCATAACGGCCAGCGGGATTCCCACGAGGTCGACAGCCAACCACACGAACCAGAATTCGACGATCGCCCTGCCCTGCGCGTACATCGCAGCGAGCGAGCCGATGAAGATGTACGCGTCCGGATAGGGGTTCCAGGACCAGTCCCCCAGTTTCAGCACGGTGCCGAAAACAGCGGTGCCCACAATGAGCGCGGCAAGGAGAACAGCGCGCTCTTTCCACGTTGCCCAGCGAACCTCAATCGAGCCGGTTTCGCTCTTCGACTTCTGCCACGTGCTCCACCCCCACACGGCTGCGGCGATGATGACCACCTGGCGGCTGGCGTTGCCTCCCAGGTGCGCTGACAGGGACGCGCTGAGCAGAAGCAGGGAACCCAGAATCTGCACCGGCCAGGACCACACGCTGCGTTTGAGCGCAAGGCCCACCGTCAGCAGGGCGAAGACATTGCCGATGAGGTCTGACCACGGGACGGCCTTGCCCGCCAGCCAGAAGGCGGGCGTGTTGAGGATTCCGAAGAGGTCTGTCAGCAAGCGTGCTCTCCCGCAAGTTCGCGCAGACGCGCAATCTGCGCGGCCGGGCTGTCGGCACCGTATACGGCTGAGCCGGCCACGAAGACATCCGCCCCGGCCTCTGCGGCACGGCCTATGGTCTGCTCCGAGATTCCCCCGTCGACCTGAACTGTCAGTTCGAGATTGGCCGCCGAGATCGCATCGCGGATCCGCTGGATCTTCGGCAGGCACACGTCGAGAAACTTCTGTCCGCCGAAGCCCGGCTCAACGGTCATGATGAGCACCTGATCGAACTCTCCGAGCAGGTCGATGAGCGGTTCGACCGGGGTGGCCGGTTTGACTGCGACGGATGCCTTTGCGCCCAAACGTCGAAGTTCGCGGGCGGTGCGCACCGGAGCAGCCGATGCTTCCAGGTGGAAGGTCACTGACTCACAGCCCATTTCGGCGTAGACCGGGGCGTGCCTGTCGGCATCGGCGATCATGAGGTGCATGTCCAACGGGATGGGCGAAACGGCCTGGATCCGCTCTACAACGGGCGGACCGAAGGTGAGGTTGGGCACGAAGTGGTTGTCCATGACGTCGACGTGCGCCATGTCGGCATCGGCGATTCGGGCCAGTTCGCTATCGAACTGGGCGAAGTCACAGGACAGGATGCTGGGGTTGATGGAAATCGACACGGGTGTCCTCTCAGGCTGGACGGCGGATGAGGCAGACGAACATTCCGTCGGTTTCGTGCACGTGAGGCCACAGCTGGGCTGCTGTGCCGTCGCCCACGGCGGACGATGCGAAGCTTTCGGCAGGCTGTCGCGTCACCCGGGCCATATGGTCGGGTGTGTTGAGAATCTGGGCCTCGGGAGTGTTTTCGGCGAAGGCGCGGACCACGTCAAGGGTTTCGTGCCGGTGGGGTGAACACGTGGAGTATGCGATGACCCCGCCGGGCGCACACGCCTGCCACGCCGCACGAAGCAGTTCGTCCTGCAGCGGCCGCAGTGTCTGCACGTCTTCGGCGCTGCGCCGCCACCGCGCTTCCGGCCTGCGCCGCAGCGCACCCAGACCGGAGCATGGAACGTCAACGAGAACCCGGGTGAAGTCCCCGGGGTAGGCCTCGGCGAATTCCCGCCCGTCGGCTTTGAAGACTTCGACCGTGTCAGCAAAAGCGCGCGTGCTGTCTACCACGAGGTCGGCTCGGTGCCCGGAGGCGTCGAGCGCTGTCACGGGTGTGTTCCGCTGTGCTGCCGTTGCCGCCAGCACAGCGGTTTTGCCCCCGGGACCTGCGCACATGTCCAGCCATTCCCCGTCTGGGGCGGTGGCTTCGAGCAGTGTGAGCGCTGTCAGCTGCGAGCCTTCGTCTTGCACGCGGGCGCGCCCGGCGCGCACCGCTTCGAGGTTTCCCGGGTCGCCGCGGTCGAGAACAGCGCCCAGGGGCGACAGTTCGGTCGGCGTTCCGGGAAGTTCGCTGCGATCAAGGCCGGGCAGCGCGGTCAGCACAACGGGGGCGGGAACGTTGTGCGATTGCAGCAGCAGATCGATTTCGGATGCGCTGCGCCCGTGAGCGGTGAGCGCCTCTTCAAGGGCGGTGACAATCCAGGCCGGGTGAGAGTACCGCAGGGATTTCGCCTGTGTTTCGGCCAGGCCCGCACTGACTGCCGCAAGCCAGTCGTCATAGCTGCGCTCACCGATCCGACGCAGGACGGCGTTGACGATGCCTGCCGCCCTCGGCAGCGACTGTTTGATGACGGCGACTGTTTCGCCGACCGCCGCGTGGTCGGGAACGCGCATTGCCAAAAGCTGGTGTGCGCCCATCCGCATGGCATTGACCACGGGCGCTTCAAGGCTGTCGACTTTTCGGGATGCGGCTTCGGCGATGATCGCGTCGTACAGGCCGCGGGCTCGCAGTGTGCCGTAGGTCAGTTCAGTAGCCAGGGCGGCGTCGTCTGCCCGCAGGCGCGTGCGCTCAATCTTGCGCGGCAGCAGGAGGTTTGCATAGGCGTCGTCTTCGTCTACGGCGACGAGCACCTCCCAGGCGAGAATGCGGGCGAGATTTGCCTTCTGTCGGTTGTTCCTCCCTCGGCTGCGACGAGCGTCGGGGCGACTCATTCAACGTCTCCCAGGTCAAAGCGAACATCCGGGTTGCCGCGCAGGAAGTCAGCTGCGGCCATGCGCTGCTTGCCGAACGGCTGGACAGTCGGGGCGAATACGGGATGGCTGCCGGTGCCGATGAGCATGCCGCCGTCAGCACTGGCGACCCGTCCCGGTTCGAGTGCGCCGTCTGCGGCTTGGAGCGGACCCAGTTTGGCTCTCTTGCCGTTGATTGTGCTCCACGGTCCCGGAGCCGGCGAGGTGCCGCGGGAGCGTGCGATGAGCTGTTCGGCTGGGCGCCGGAAGTCCAGGTGGGCATCAGCGGCGGTGATCTTGGGTGCGAGTGTGCCCTCATGCGGCTGAGGGGTGAACTGTGCGGTGCCGTTTTCCACGGCTGTGAGCGCATCAGCCAGAACCGCCGCTCCCCTGTCCGCGTAGTCGACAAGGGCTGCACCTGCGTCAGCGTGGTCGAGCGGCAGTTCGAGGGCACTGACAATATCGCCGGTGTCCATACCCTCATCAAGCCGAAACACGGTGACACCGGAAGAGGTGTGCCCGTCGATGAGAGCACGCTGCACGGGAGCGGCGCCCCGATAGTCGGGCAGCAGCGAAAAGTGCAGGTTGTACCAGCCCAGGCGGGCGGCCGCGAGAGATCGGGGGCCGGCCAGCGCTCCGTAGGCGACGACTGCCACGGCATCGACTTCGAGTTCTTCGATCTGCGTGACGGCGTCGCCGACCAGGCGGCTGGCCTCAATGACGGGCAGGCCGAGTTCCTGTGCGGCGATCTTGACCGGACTGGGCGTCAGAACGCGTTTGCGCCCAAGGGGTGCATCGGGACGGGTGAGCACGGCTGCCACGCTGTGCTGCGAGGCCACCGCGCGCAAGGAGGGAACAGCGGGTTCCGGGGTGCCGGCAAACAGGATTCTCACGCCGCTCAGTCTAGTGGGCGGCAGCTGTCACAGAGCGTCGGGATCGTCCATGCGGACGCGAATCTGCGCGTCACCCCGCATGGACCGGGCTGCGGTTTCGGCGGCCAAGTGCTCAGACAGGGTGTTGCCGGTTGCGGCCGGAATGCCGATAACCGCGGTGACGACGGACTCATCGACATCGTCACCGGGTCGGGTGAAGCGGGAACGAGGCGGGCCGTCGCGCAGTTCGTACAGGCGTGCGCCGAACTGATCACAGCAGGCTTCTGAAACGTCTTCGACCGCGCTGCGGGCACCTGTCACCTCGGCTGTTCGCCAGGCCGGCGGGAAGCCGGCCTGCGTTCGATCGGCGGCTTCCGCTGCAGCGTAGACATCGGGATCCCAGCGGGTCAGGGTCCGCACAACATCGGGATCGTCGTCGAGTATGAGCACCCGACCGCCTGCGCGAGACGAGCGAACCATGCCCGCGGCCCGCATGCGCCGGGCAATTGCCCTGTCTGTCGCCCTGAGAACCGGACCGGGCCACAGCGTGTCAAGAAGAACCGCTGCCGCGTATCCGCCATCCACATAAGGCTCGGCACCCGTCGAGGCAACAACGATGTCAGCAGGATCGTCAAGCCGGGAAAACACTCTGCTGCCGCCGGAGCGCACAACGCTGAAGCCGGGAAATGCCCGGCCGAGCTGCGCGTGAATGCCGTCGAGACCGGCGCTGTGGAAGCTGAAGCGCCGACTGCGGCAACTGCGGCAGGACAGGTGCTCGATGTGCCACCCGCAGCGCGAGCAGGCGAAGGGGCCCTCCGGCCCCGCCGCACTCAGCGGGGCTTCGCACGACGGGCAGAGAGCAGGACTGCGGCACGCCGCACACGTCAGAAACGTCGAATAGCCGGTCCGCGGAACCTGCACGAGCACAGGCCCAACAGCGGCATCGCTTTTCGCACGCCCCAGCGCAGCGCGGATGACGCTGAAGACCGCATCCGGCAGCTGGGTCAGGTCACTGACGCTGCGCTGAGTCTGCGGGCAGAAGACTACCGGGGCACCGTCGCGTCGCTCCTGGCGAGAAGTCTGCAGCTGCCCCACCCAGCCGGAGTCGATGAGGAACTGCACGTCGACTGTGCGCGTGCGGTCAACAAACAGCAAAGCGGCACCGGATTGACGGACCCTCTCCTGCAACACAAAGCGCGCATGAACGTACGGTGCGCGCCCAAAAAGATAAGAGTCATTGCCGTCGTCGAACATCTGAATGAGCCCGAGGTCCTGCAGGGGTGCAAAGGCTGCCGCCTGTGTGCCCAGAACCATGCGCGACCGTCCGGTCAGCACGCGAACCCACGCGGCCCATCGTGCTTCTGGACCCTGGTCAGCGCTGAGAACAGAAGTGAACTCAGCAAGCCTCCCGAGCCGACGCTTGACGGCTTCGAGTTCCCGGTAGTCCGGGACGAGCCACAGCACGGTCCGCCCCGCGGCAATCACCCCGGCAGCAGCCTCAAGCCCGAAGCGCACCCAATCGAGACCTCCGGAATCTCCCGGAAGCACCGTGTAGGCACCACGCGGGCCCGGTGGGAACTCAGACGACTCAGACGAACCCGCGTTCTCAGCCCACGAATGCAGTGCCGCAAGGAAATCGGCTTCTGCAGCTGGGGCCGTGTCGGCCTGTGTCGACTCCGAAACGGCGCGGGCGGCCTCAGCTGCCAGTGCTGGATCACCGGGAGCAGATTTCAGAACGCTCTTTTCGCCCCTGGCGTGGCGTGCGGGCACACCCAGTCTGACAACATCGGCCGTTGTTCCGGCAAAGCGCGCGGCAACAGCCCTGCACAGGCCGTACAGCTGCTCACCCAGCACAGGCAGCGGCGAAACAACAGAGGCCAGCGGCGCAAGCTCGCCGTCGACATCGGTCGTATCTGTGCGCTGCACAATGAAACCCGACAGCCTGCGCCCAGAGAACCGGACGCGGACGCGAGCCCCGACGACCGCCTCGGTTTCCTGCTCTTCGGTCACCGCATAGTCGAACAGCCGATCCAGGTGCGGAAGCGGTGATTCCAACAGGACGCGCGCCACGGGACGGTCCGCCGCAGGCTGTGCACCGCCGCGGATCCTCAAGCGAGGCTCCTCAGCGTCTGTGAACAGCTGAGCGTCGTCCACAGCGCTCAGCTGAAATAGGACTTCAGAGCATCGGCGCGGTCGGTGTTCTCCCACGTGAAGTCGGCGTCTTCGCGACCGAAGTGGCCGTAGGTTGAGGTTTTGCGGTAAATGGGCCGGTTGAGGTCGAGTTCGTCGATGATGGCCGCCGGCCGCAGGTCGAAGACGTCCCGAACCGCGTCAGCCAGCTTCACCGGGTCAACCGTGCTGGTGCCGAAGGTCTCGACGTACAGGCCGACGGGACTGGCAGCGCCGATTGCATAGGCGACCTGGACTTCGGCGCGGTCGGCCAGGCCGGCGGCGACAAGGTTCTTGGCCACCCAGCGGGTTGCGTAGGCACCGGAGCGGTCGACTTTCGAGGGGTCCTTGCCGGAGAACGCACCGCCGCCGTGCCGGGCAAAGCCGCCGTAGGTGTCCACGATGATCTTCCGCCCGGTCAGACCGGCATCCCCCATGGGGCCGCCGGTGATGAACGGCCCGGCGGGGTTGATGAAGTAGTTGGTCTTGGTGGTGTCAAGACCGGATTCTTCCAGCACGGGATCGACCACGTGCGTGCGGATGTCCTGGGCGAGCTCGGCGTGTGTGACAGTCTCGTCATGCTGTGTAGACAGGACAACAGCTTCGACAGACACCGCCGCGTCGCCGTCGTAGCCGACCGTGACCTGGGATTTTCCATCGGGCCGCAGATAGGGCAGAGTGCCGGACTTGCGGACTGCGGTGAGTCGTTCGGTCAGACGATGCGACCAGTAGATGGGCGTGGGCATGAGAGTGGGCGTCGAATTGTCCGCGTAGCCGAACATGAGGCCCTGGTCGCCAGCACCCAGAGCGCTGTACAGGTCCGTTGTGCCCGACCGCGCTTCGAGGGAGCGCGTCACACCCGACGAGATGTCGTTCGACTGGGCGCCGATCGACAGGGAAACACCGCAGGTGTGCCCGTCAAAGCCCTTCGCTGAAGAGTCATAGCCGATGTCGGTGATGACGTCGCGCACCAGCTGAGCAATGTCAGCGTAGCCAGAGGTTGTCACCTCGCCGGCGACGTGCACCAGGCCGGTGGTGACCATCGTTTCGACGGCCACGCGGGCCCGACGGTCCTGTTCGAGAAGGGCATCGAGCACGGCATCGCTGATCTGATCGCAGATCTTGTCCGGGTGGCCCTCAGTTACGGATTCAGAGGTGAATTGACGAAGTTCAGACACGCTTCAATCCTATTCGACCGCGTGCTTGGCGATCGTGTCCATGACAGAAACCGACACATCGGCCTTGTCTCCGGTGAACTCTCCGAGCCCCACAGCCCCCGTGTCGGTCAGGGCGAGCACTTCGACGCTCGTGGTGTTGTGGCCGAAGGTCTTGCCGCCGGACACATCGTTGAAAACCAAAAGGTCGCAGCCCTTGCGCACGATCTTCTGCCGAGCCATTTCCGCGGCAGGAGTTTCCGGGCTGCCCGTTTCCGCGGCAAAGCCGACGATGGTCTGGCCTTCGCGCCGATTTTCAACAAGACCGGCGAGGATGTCGGGGTTCTGCACGAGTTCGATGGTCAGACCGGCATCGCCGTCTTTTTTCATCTTGTGGCCTGCCGTCTGGGCCGGACGGTAGTCCGCCACAGCGGCTGCCATGATGACGATGTCTGCTTGTGGGGCCTGCTCGCGGCACACGCTTTCCAGCTGTGCTGTCGTTTCGACTTCCCGAATGTCAATGCCGGTCGGCAGGGACGCAAGGATCGACGAATCGATATTGGCCGACGCCAAACAAACCTCAGCGCCGGCCCTGTGGGCTGCGGCAGCAAGCGCTGCGCCCTGTTTGCCGGATGACCGATTGCCCAGGAAGCGCACCGGATCGAGTGGTTCGCGGGTGCCGCCGGCGCTGATGAACACTCGGCGCCCGGCAAGGAGTCCGCTGGCTGGTTGGGCAGCGGCTTCGCGGTGGACGGACAGGGCGAAGTCGACGATCTCCTGCGGTTCCGGCAGCCGTCCGGGACCGGAGTCCGCTCCGGTCAGGCGACCGGAAGCAGGTTCCAGGACGTGCACTCCGCGACTGCGGAGAACGATGACGTTGTCGACGGTTGCCGGGTTGAACCACATCTCGGTGTGCATTGCGGGGGCAACCACGACCGGTGCGGTGGTCGTCAGAACCGTGGCGGTCAGAAGATCGTCGGCAATGCCGGCGCGGATGCGCGCCAGGCTGTCTGCCGTTGCCGGTGCAATGAGCACGAGGTCGGCTTCTTGGCCGATGAGTACGTGCTCGACATCTTCAACGCGTGTGAAGACATCCGTCTGCACGGCTTGGCCGGACAGCGCCTCCCACGTGGGCGCGCCGACAAAGCGCAGGGCGCTTTCGGTGGGAACAACGCGAACGCTGTGCCCTGCCTCTTTCAGAATCCTGACAATATGAGCCGCTTTGTACGCGGCAATGCCCCCGGTGACGCCGAGAACGATGTTCACAGTGCGTCGGGGTCCAAGCTGAAGTCGAACTCTTCGGCGAGAGCTTCTTCCTGAGCGAGTTCTTCGGGGCTGGCCTCACGGCTGACGAGCTTGCCCTCATTGATTTCGCGCAGGGCGATCGACAGCGGCTTTTCGCCGGCTTCCGGGGTCACGAGCGGACCGACGTTCTCCAGCAGTCCGTCCTGCAGCTGTGCGTAGTACGAATTGATCTGGCGGGCGCGGCGGGATGCTTCGATGACGAGTTCGTACTTCGACGGCGTCACATTGAGCAGATCGTCGATCGGCGGATTGGTGATGCCTTCGGGGTTAGCAGTCAAGAAATTTCTCCACATTCACCTAGGGGTGTCTGATGACAGTCCCATCAAGTCTACTAGTTCGGCAGCGGCTGCCGAAACATCGGTGTTGACTATCACGTGATCGAATTCGTCCTTCGCCGCAAGTTCAGTGCGCGCAGTTTCAAGACGACGGGCAATCTGCTCGGGCGTTTCGGTGCCGCGACCGGTGAGTCGGCGAACGAGTTCGTCCCAACTGGGCGGAGCCATGAACACAAAACGCGCATTCGGTGCGTGCTGACGCACTTGACGCGCCCCGTCGAGGTCGATTTCCAAAAGCGGTGCAAAGCCCTCGGCCAAAGCCTGCTCAACAGGCTCTGACGGCGTTCCGTAGCGGTGCTTACCGTGGACGACAGCATATTCGAGCATTCTGCCCGCGTCGATGAGGTCGTCGAACTCTGCGTCCGTCACAAAGCGGTAGTGCACGCCGTCCACTTCTCCCGGGCGGGGGTCGCGCGTAGTTGCCGACACCGAGAGCCACAGTCGGTCAGCGCTGTTCTTGGCATGCTGGACAACGGTGCCCTTGCCGACCGCCGATGGGCCGGTGAGCACGGTCAGAACTGGTTCAGTCAAATTTCTCCAATAGCGCGGCTCGCTGGTGGACGCCCAGGCCTCTGATCCTGCGTGAACGGGCGATGCCGACTTCTTCCATAATGGCCTCTGCGCGCCTGTCCCCCACTTTGGGGATTGCGCGCAGAAGGTCGTAGACCTTCATCTTCTGCAGGGCTTCGCTGTCATTGGCTTCTGCCAAGACCTGGGCGAGCTTCTTTTTGCCTGATTTCAAATCTGCTTTGGCTTCCGCCCGCTCAACGCGAGCGTCGAAGGCCTTGCGCAGGGCAGCTGATCGCTGTTCGTCAGTCAGCGGTGTCAGTACCATGTGTCCCCCTCCTCAAGATCCGCTTTGTAGATCGGGACACTCGCAGTCTAGCGGCCTTTTGGGGTCACCGCTTCGGCAATCGAGGCTATTTCCTCAGCAATATCGGCACTGTCAGGACCGCACCGCGACAGCGACCGCGAGGCGTTGACGATTACCCTTCCGGCACGGTAGGCCTCACCGAAAACAGCCTCAAGATCGGCAGTCCCGGCCCCCTGCGAACCGAAGCCCGGTGAGAGCACCGGGCCCGAAAATCCCCCGAGGTCAATGCCGAGATCAGCAGCGGCAGTTCCGATCGTCGCGCCGACTACCAGTCCGATGAGCGGAACATCCAGCTGGCGATTGACCTCCTCAGCCTGCCTGACCACCTCGGCGGCAACTGCCCTGCCCTCCGGAGTGCGCGCGTGCTGGACTTCTCTGCCTTCGGGGTTCGAGGTCAGCGCCAGCACGAACAGGCCCTTGCTGTGCTCGGCCGCGGCTTCCATGGCAGGTCGCAAGGACCCCACTCCCAGATAGGGCGACACGGTCAAAGCGTCGGCGGCGAGGGGGCGTGCGGGATTGAGGTAGGCGTCTGCGTAGCCGGCCATCGTCGAACCGATATCACCGCGTTTGGCATCGAGAATCGACAGCAGACCAGCCTCGCGAGCCTGGGCGAGCAGATCTTCGAGAACGGCGATGCCGGCTGAGCCGTGGCGTTCGAAAAACGCCGACTGGGGTTTGATGAACCTCGCCCGTCCGGCCGCAGCGCTCAGCACATTGTTTGAGAATGTGCTGAGTGAGTCCGGACTGTCCGGCAGACCCCACTGTGCGATCTGCTCCGGGTGCGGATCGATTCCGACGCACAAGGGGCTTGCCCAGGCCGCGTCGTGCCACTGTGTGAACGTCATGCCCAGTCCTGAAGCGAACGGACTTCGGCGGTGTTGCGCCGGCGCACGTCAATAGCGCCGACAGCCGAGGAGAACGCCGCTGTCGTCGTCATAATCGGAACGTTCGCAGCGACAGCGGCCGCGCGAATCTCATAGCCGTCGGAGCGCTCCTGGCGTCCCGACGGCACATTGACCACGAGGTCGATTTCCCGCTGGTCGATCTTGTGCAGAATGGTGTCCTCGCCCTCGGCCGCTTCGTGCTGCTTGGCAATGCGGGTGCTCGGCACGCCGTGGCGGGCCAGGACATCAGCAGTGCCGGCGGTGGCGACGATTTCGAAGCCCATGTCGGCAAGGGTTTTCACCGGCAGGACGATAGAGCGCTTGTCGCGGTCTGCGATCGACACGAACACCCGCCCTTCGGTGGGCAGAGCGGTCGAAGCGCCCAGCTGGGCTTTTGCGAAAGCCTCCGGGAAGTTCGGGGCGATGCCCATGACTTCGCCGGTTGAGCGCATTTCCGGGCCGAGAATCGAATCGACTGCCTTACCGTCGGGGGTGCGGAAGCGGCGGAACGGAAGGACGACCTCTTTGACTGTCACGGGGTGGTTCAGCGGAAGGTAAGAGCCGTCGGACTCCTCTGCCAGGATCGTTCCGCGCAGCTTGCTGATAGTGCGGCCGACCGCTATGAGGGCTGCTGCCTTGGCCAGCTGGCGATGGGTTGCCTTCGACACGAACGGCACGGTGCGCGAAGCACGCGGATTGGCTTCGATGACGTAGAGAATGTCGGCGGCCACCGCGAACTGAATGTTGAGCAGGCCGCGAACACCCGTTCCGCGGGCAATCGCCAGAGTCGCTTCGCGCACACGCTGCAGAACGCTTTCGCCCAAGCTGATCGACGGCAGGACAGACGTGGAGTCTCCGGAGTGCACGCCGGCTTCTTCGATGTGCTCGGATATGCCGCCGATGTAGAGCTCTTCGCCGTCGAACAGTGCGTCGACGTCGATTTCGACCGCGTCGTCGAGGAACTTGTCGACCAGCACCGGACGGTCGGACGAAACTTCGGTGGCGGTCTCCATGTAGGAGCGCAGCTGCTCGGAGTCGTAGACAATCTGCATACCGCGACCGCCCAGCACATAGGAGGGGCGCACGAGCACCGGATAGCCGATGTCTTCGGCAATGTCGACGGCCTCATCAAAGGTCACGGCGGTTCCGTGCTTGGGAGCGACGAGATGTGCTTCGGCCATGATCCGGCCGAACTCGCCGCGGTCCTCAGCGAGGTCAATCGCTTCGGGCTGCGTGCCGAGAATCGGCACGCCCGCTTCCTTGAGCGCAGTCGCCAGACCCAGCGGAGTCTGCCCGCCCAGGGTGCAGATGACACCGGCGACCGGGCCGGCCTGCGCCTCGGCGTGGTACACCTCGAGGACGTCCTCGAGTGTCAGCGGCTCGAAGTACAGGCGGTCAGCGGTGTCGTAGTCCGTCGACACGGTCTCCGGATTGCAGTTGACCATGACGGTTTCGTAGCCGGCGGATTCGAGCGCCATCGCCGCGTGCACGCAGGAATAGTCGAATTCGATTCCCTGCCCGATGCGGTTGGGACCCGAGCCCAGAATGATGACGGCTTCCCGATTCCGCGGCGCAACTTCGCTGGTCGCGTCATAGCTCGAGTAGTAGTACGGAGTCTTCGCCTCGAATTCTCCGGCGCAGGTGTCTACCGACTTGTAGACGGGGCGAACGCCCAATGCGTGGCGCACACCCATGACAACGGCCGGGTCAAGGCTGCGCAGCTGTGCGATCTGCTTATCGGAGAAACCGTGCTTCTTGGCTATGACGAGAACTTCGAAGCTGAGTTCTTCGGCTGCGCGGACGTAGTCGGCGACCTCGTTGATCAGCGCAATCTGATCGAGGAACCACCGGTCGATCTTGGTGTGCTCGAAGACCTCGTCAATGCGCATGCCCGACATGAGAGCACGCTGGACCGTGTAGATGCGGTCTTCTGTCGCGTGTGCGAGTTTGGCTTCGACCTCTGCGCGGACACTGCTGTCTTCGAGGTTGAACGCCGCATCGAAGGCGAACTCGGAATTCTTCTTCTCCAGGCTGCGCAGAGCCTTCTGCAGCGCCGTCGTGAAGTTGCGGCCAAGCGCCATGACTTCGCCGACGGCTTTCATGGTGGTCGTCAGGGTCGGGTCGGCGGCGGGGAACTTCTCGAAGGCGAAGCGCGGAATCTTCGCGACTACGTAGTCCAGGGCCGGTTCGAATGCGGCCGGAGTTGTTGCGGTGATGTCGTTTGGAATCTCATCGAGCGTGTAGCCCACCGCGAGCTTCGCTGCGATCTTCGCAATCGGAAAGCCGGTTGCCTTCGACGCCAGGGCCGACGACCGGGACACGCGGGGGTTCATTTCGATGACGACGATTCGGCCGGTCTCCGGGTGGATTGCGAACTGGATGTTGCAGCCGCCGGTCTCCACCCCGACACCGCGGATGATCGCAATCCCGATGTCGCGCATTTTCTGGTATTCGACGTCGGTCAGAGTCAACGACGGCGCCACCGTGATGGCATCACCGGTGTGCACGCCGACGGGATCGAAGTTCTCAATTGCGCACACGACGATGACGTTGTCGTTCTTATCGCGGATGAGTTCAAGCTCGAACTCCTTCCACCCGAGGATGCTCTCTTCCAGCAGCACCTCGTTTGTCAGCGAGTCGTGCAGACCGTCGCCGGCAATTCGGCGCAGGTCCTCTTCGCAATAGGCCATGCCAGAGCCCAGGCCGCCCATCGTGAATGACGGACGCACCACCAGCGGGTAGCCGAGCTTCGCAGCACCGTCGAGCACCTCGTCCATTGTGTTCGCAATATAGGACCGGGCGACTTCGGCGCCGCACTGTTCGACGACGTCTTTGAACTGCTGGCGGTCTTCGCCGCGTTCAATCGCGTCGACATCAGCGCCGATGAGCTCCACACCGTGCTTGGCGAGAACACCCGATTCGTGCAGATTGATTGCGGCGTTCAGTGCCGTCTGCCCTCCGAGGGTGGGCAGGAGCGCATCGGGCTTCTCCTTTTCGATGATCTTTTCGATGACATCGGGGTCGATCGGCTCAACGTAGGTGGCGTCGGCCAGTTCTGGGTCGGTCATGATCGTCGCCGGATTGGAGTTGACGAGCACAACCCGCATGCCCTCACGGCGCAGGATGCGGCAGGCCTGAGTGCCGGAATAGTCGAATTCGCAGGCCTGGCCGATGACAATCGGACCAGAGCCGATCACGAGGACGGTTTTGATGTCTGTACGCAGCGGCATCAGTTCTCCTTGGCGTTGTCAGCCAACAGCTGGGCGAAAGTGTCGAAAAGGGTGCGCGAGTCGTGCGGTCCCGCCGCTGACTCCGGGTGGAACTGCACCGAGAACGCCGGGATGTCGAGGCATGTCAATCCCTCGACTACTTGGTCGTTCATGCCGATGTGCGAAACCTGCACCCTGCCGTACTCAGCGTTCGGTGCCGTGCCCGGATCGCCCAGCGGCGCATCGACGGCAAAACCGTGATTCTGCGTGGTGATTTCGACACGCCCCGATGCGACGTCGAGAACCGGCTGGTTCGAACCGCGGTGGCCGAAAGTCAGTTTGTAGGTGTCAAAGCCCAGTGCTCGGCCCAGCAGCTGGTTGCCGAAGCAGATGCCGAAGAACGGGATGCGCTCTTTCAGCACGTGTTGCAGTACTGCGATCGGCTGCTTCATGGCCGAGGGGTCACCCGGTCCGTTCGAGAAGAACACGCCGTCGGGGGCAAGCTCCGTGAGCTCATCGACCGTCGTGCCTGCAGGCACCACAGTCACTTCGAGGCCGCGCTGGGCCAGCTGGTCCAGCGTTGTCTTCTTCACACCGAGGTCGTAGGCGACAACCGAGAAGCACTTCTCGCCTTCCGCGGGGACGGTGTACGGCTCCTGGCAGGTGACTTCCGAGGCGAGGTCCGCGCCCTGCATCTGCGGGGCCCGGCGGACGATCTCGAGCAGCTCATCCAGGGACTTCTGGGCGTCATCGCCGGAGAAGACGCCCATCCGCATGGCGCCCTTGTCGCGCAGGTGCAGTGTGAGTGCGCGAGTGTCGACATCGCAGATTCCCACGAGCCCAATCGATTTAAGATGCTCTTCGTAGTCGCCTTCGGCACGCCAGTTCGACGTGATCCGAGAAGGGTCGCGGACGACGACCCCGGCGGCCCAGTACCGGCCCGATTCGCTGTCTTCGCTGTTGACCCCGACATTGCCGATGTGGGGGAACGTGTGAATCACGATCTGCCGGTGATACGAGGGGTCCGTCAGGGTCTCCTGGTAGCCGGTCATAGCGGTGGTGAAGACCGCCTCGCCAACCGTTGTCCCCAGGGCGCCGAACGCGTATCCCGTGTAGTGCGTGCCGTCTTCCAGAACAAGCCGGGCCGGCTGTGTGCGCAGGCTCATCGTCTCCTACCTCTGAGTATCTCGATTTCTGCGGCGATGGTCTTCTTAGCGCTGTGTTCCCTTGGGCGGAAGCCGGTGTCGACTTCGTGGTCACCGAGGTTCCAGCGGATGATGACGATTCCGTCTTTCTCTACAAACTTGCCGATCATGCCCGAGCCGAAGAACACATCCACGATGTCTTCGGCGGGAATCCGAAAGGGCGTACGGCCGTCGAGGCTGAACACAACACCGTCATCCTGGATGTCGAGCCCAGCGCCCGTGCGCACGCCGAGGCCGTGGACGCTGATCCTCTCGAGGTGCTGGTCGGCGAAGGTGGTGGCAATGTAGTAGCCGTCATAGCCGCTGTCGGTGGGCTCGGCCGATTGCGGGGCCGGGATGTCCGCCTGGCGATTCTGTCTGGCCTTCCACCCCCAGCGCATGAGCAGCAGGACGGCCACCGCGACTGCAGCGAGGACGAGGACGGGGATCAGGCGATCCACGAGCCCTCCCGAAGTTCGTGTTTGCGCACAATCGAACCGTCTTCGACGATGTGTGTGCCGTACAGGACGGTGTGGACGACGCGCGTGTTGATCTCCAGACCGCGGAAGGGGTTGTTGCGGCCCTTGGTTGCATGGGTGTCGGGTTCGATCACACCGGGTGAGCTCGGGTCGACCAGAATGATGTTCGCACCCGTTCCGACCTCGAGGGAACCGTGTTCTGCGTGCCCGGCGATAGCCGCCGGATTCGCACTCATGACGCGGGCGATATCGGCCCAGCCGAAGTCGTAGTCGCGCATGGCCTCGACCACGATCGGCAGAGCCGATTCCATGCCGACCATGCCCATGGCCGCAGCCGACCATTCGCAGCACTTGTGTTCGGCCGGGTGGGGTGCGTGGTCGGTGGCGACGATGTCGATCGTGCCGTCGGCCAGCCCTTCGCGGACGGCTTCGACATCGCGGCGAGTGCGAAGCGGCGGATTGACCTTGTACACAGGGTCGAAGGTTTCGACGAGTTCGTCGGTGAGCATCAGGTGGTGCGGTGTGACCTCGGCCGTGACCCGGACACCGCGGGATTTCGCCCAGCGCACGAGGTCCACGGAACCTGCAGTCGACAGGTGGCACACGTGCAGGCGCGAATCCACGTGTTCGGCCAGAAGAATGTCCCTGGCGATGATCGACTCTTCGGCAACGGCGGGCCAGCCCGGCAGGCCGAGCTTTGCTGAGATCGTGCCCTCGTTCATCTGGGCGCCCTCGGTCAGGCGAGGGTCCTGCGCGTGCTGGGCGATGATGCCGTCGAAGGTTTTGACGTACTCGAGGGCGCGACGCATGAGAAGCGGGTCGTGGACACACAGACCGTCATCGGAGAAGACGCGCACCTGCGCGGCGCTGGCCGCCATCGCACCGAGCTCTGCCAGCTGGGCGCCCTCCTGTCCGACCGTGACCGCTCCGATCGGCGCGACTTCCGTCAGCCCCACCTCGCGGCCCAGGTGCCACACCTGCTCGACAACACCGGCGGTGTCAGCAACCGGCTGTGTGTTCGCCATGGCGTTGACTGCGGTGAAGCCGCCCCGAGCGGCCGAGGCCGAACCAGTGGCAACTGTCTCGGCGTCTTCTTTTCCGGGTTCGCGCAGGTGGACGTGCATGTCGACCAGGCCCGGCAGGGCCACCAGCCCCGTCGCGTCGATCGTGGTGTCGGCAGCCTCGACAGATTCGACGATCCGGCCGTCGCGCACCGCAATCGAGCCGGTGCTGCCGTCGGGCAGCTGAGCGTTGGTGATGAGCAGCGATGTCATTGCATGTCCTCCGAAGTGCGACCGGTCAAAAGACGATAGAGCGCAGCCATGCGCACGTAGACGCCGTTCTCCACCTGTCCGAGGACAGCGGCGCGGGGCGAATCGGCTGCGGCCGCACAGATTTCAAAACCGCGGTTCATAGGTCCGGGGTGCAGTATTGCGGCAGCTTCAGGCAGTCTGCGGTAGCGCTCCTCGGTGAGGCCCCACAGCCGCGTGTATTCGCGCGGGCCGGGGAAGAATGCCTGATGCATGCGCTCGCGCTGGACTCTCAGCATCATGACGGCGTCGAAGTCGAACTCTTCAAGGGCGGTATCGAAGTCGTAGCGGATTTCACACGGCCAGCCTTCCACTCCCCACGGCAGCAGGGTGGGCGGAGCGATGAGAACGACAGAAGCCCCCAGGGTCTCCAGCAGGTGCACATTTGAGCGGGCTACGCGGGAGTGCAGAACATCGCCCACGATTGCCACTCGCATACCGGCCAGGTCCTTGCCGAAGCTGGTCTCAGAGGGCCCGGAAACAGGTTCGTCAGACAGTATGCGGCGCAGGGTGAAGGCGTCCAGCAGTGCTTGTGTGGGGTGTTCGTGCATACCGTCGCCGGCGTTGAGAATATGCGCGTCCGTCCATTCGCTGCCGGCCAGGAAGTGCGGTGTTCCGGACCCGGGGTGGCGGATGACGATCGCATCAATGCCCATGGCGCCGAGCGTCTGGACGGTGTCTTGGAGGCTTTCGCCCTTGGAAACCGAAGAGCCTTTGGCGGAGAAGTTGATGACGTCCGCACTCAGGCGCTTGGCGGCGGCCTCAAAGGAAATGCGCGTTCGGGTGGAGTCTTCAAAGAACAGATTGACAACTGTGCGCCCCCGCAGGGCGGGCAGCTTCTTGACCGCCTGCCCACCGGAAACGGTCATGGCTTCGGCAATGTCGAGCAGGTCGACCGCATTGGCCTTGCCCAGGCCCGAGGTGCCAAGAAGGTGGCGCATCACCCCTCACCTCGTTCTGGGGAGGTGATGATGACCCGGTCGCAGGCGTCGTCGGTTTCTGACAGCGACACCGCGACGCGCTCTTCGGCAGAGGTCGGCAGGTTCTTGCCGACAAAATCAGCGCGGATGGGCAGCTGACGGTGCCCGCGATCAACGAGAACAGCCAAGCGGACCGCCTGCGGGCGTCCGTAGTCGTGCAGCGCATCGAGTGCTGCGCGCACGGTGCGCCCCGAGTAGAGAACATCATCGACCAGGACGACGGTACGTCCGTCGATTCCGCTTTCGGGCAGCTGAGTGGGCAGCGCTGGGCGGAGCCTGCCGGTGTTGAGGTCGTCCCGGTGCATCGTCGCGTCAATGCTTCCGACGATCCTGTCTGAACTCACACCGGGTTCGATCGCGGCGATCCGCTGGGCCAGTCGCTGCGCCAAAGGCACACCGCGGGTTGGAACGCCAAGGAGCAGGAGGCCATCGGCACCCTTGTTGGATTCGAGAATTTCGTGGGCAATGCGTGTCAGCGCACGCGAGATCTCACTCGCGTCGAAAACTTCGGCTGTGCGCATCAGTCCCCCTTCCCCGCCTCACTGGACGGTCATTAAAGGAGCGATTTTCATCAGCATAGCCGAACCGGTTCAGTCCTGTTCGGCTGAGCCTTCGTCGGACTGTGCTGATTCCGGCTGCGGCTGCTGCACAGCCTGGTCTGGAGTGCTGCGGTCCTTCTTGCCCTCTTTGCTCACACGGTCAAGCAGCGCGTTGATGAAGGCCGGTGAATCATCGGTCGAGTAGGCGGCAGCGAGGCTGACGGTTTCGTCAATCGCAACGGGATCGTCGAGTTCGTCATTGTAGAGAACTTCCCACAGGCCCATGCGCAGCAGAGCGATATCGACCTTCGGCAGCTGGTCGACGTTCCATTCCGAATACTCCCGCAGAGTGGCGTCGATGGCGGTGCGGTGTTCGACAACACCGCGCACGATCTCGACGGCGTATTCCTTCATGGGGTATTCGGGGTCACCGGAGCGCAGCTGGATGAGCTCGTTTTCATCCAGCTTGCGCTCTCCGGCTTCAAAGAGAAGTTCAAGCGCCCTGCGGCGGGCGCGACTGCGGGCGCTCAATCGCGAACGCGCCCGAGGTACTCACCGGAGCGGGTGTCGACGCGCACAGCGGTGCCCTCTTCGAGGAAAAGCGGAACCTGGATTTCGTATCCGGTTTCCAGGGTTGCGGGTTTGGTGCCGCCAGAGGAGCGGTCGCCCTGCAGACCGGGTTCGGTGTGTGTAATCGTGAGTTCGACGATCGGCGGAAGTTCCACGTACAGCGGGCTGCCGTCGTGGAAAGCGATCTGCAGCGACTGGTTTTCCAGCATGAAGTTCGCGGCGTCGCCAACGAGTTCAGGACCGATGGAGACCTGGTCGTAGTCCTTTTCGTCCATGAAGACGTAGTCGGTGCCGTCGTTGTACAGGTACTGCATGTCCCGGCGATCGACCGTGGCGGTCTCAACCTTGGTGCCCGCGTTGAACGTGCGGTCGACGATCTTTCCAGACAGAACGTTTTTGATCTTAGAGCGGACGAAGGCCGGGCCCTTGCCGGGCTTGACGTGCAGAAACTCAAGCACCTGCCACAGTTCGTTGTCGAGAACCAGCACCATGCCGTTCTTCAGATCATTCGTCGTTGCCACGTTTCTCCTTCATCCGATGAATGGCCGAAAACCCCGTCGATTGTATCAGTGCTCAGCTCAGCCGCGTGACGGGCGAATCCGTTCCGATTGCGGTGTAGGCGCTGAACGGCAGCGATGTGTCCGCTGCTTCAAGAACAGCTGGACGCCCGATGTCCTCCAGGACGATGAATCGCAGGAGAGAGCCGCGAGCCTTCTTGTCCCTGCGCATTGTGTCCAGCAGCTGCGGCCACTTGTCGCCGCGGTAGCCGGTCGGCAGACCCAGGTGCTCAAGAACGGTGCGCAGCCGGGTGACGTTTTCTTCCGACAGGTTCTTGGTGAGAACCGACAGTTCTGCGGCGAACATCATGCCGACGGCCACAGCGGCCCCGTGGCGCCACTGGTAGCGTTCCAGGCGTTCGATGGCGTGACCGAGGGTGTGCCCGAAGTTGAGGAACTCACGCTTGCCAGATTCCTGAAAATCCTCGCTGACAATGTCTGCCTTCACCGCGATGGAACGGCGAATGATCTCAAACAGCTCCGGCGATGCGGGATCTGTGAGTGAATCCTTGGGTGTATTTTCGATGAGGTCAAGGATTTCGGGGTCGGCAATGAAACCGCACTTCACACTTTCGGCCAAGCCGGTGAAGAGCTCATTCGGCGGCAGTGTGGCGAGTGTTTCAAGATCACACAGGACGCCTGCCGGCGCGTGAAAAGCGCCGACCAGGTTCTTGCCCTCCTCGGTGTTGATGCCGGTTTTGCCTCCGACGGCGGCATCGACCATGCCGAGCACGGTCGTGGGGATGTTGATATAGCGGATTCCGCGCAGCCACGTGGCGGCCACGAAGCCCCCCAAATCGGTCACCGCTCCCCCTCCCACATTGACGATGACATCAGTGCGGGTGAAGTCAGACTGGCCGAGGATCTTCCAGCAGAATTCGGCCACCCGGCCGTGCTTGGCTTCTTCGGCATCGGGGATTTCTGCGGCAAGGGCCTCGTAGCCTGCCGCCTGCAGGTCATCGCGGACCAGATCCCCCGTCGTCCGCAGAGCTCGCGGATAGATCACGAGCACTTTCTGCGCACGACCGCCGATGAGCTCCGGCAGTCGGTGCATGAGCTTGTGCCCGATCACAACGTCGTAGTCCCCCCCGGCGCTGACCGGCACGACTGCTTCTGTCACTGAAACTCCTGTTCCTGGCTGCTTTCACGGAATTTTTCGTATTCTTCGGCCCGCTGGAGACCGGTGATGATCCCGACGATGCGGTTGACCGCCGTAGACGGCGGGCCATCATCGGCCTGAATGACTGCCGTTGCGGCTTCTTCGTAAAGGCTTCGCCGTTCGTCGAAGACTCGCTGCCAGCGCGCTGCGGGATCATCACTGTCATCCAGCAGGGGCCTTTTGGAACCGCCCAGGCGCTGCACGGCGGTGGTGCTGTCGATCTCAATAGCGATCGTCTTGATCGCGGGGTGTTTCAGCTGAGCCCTCGTACCCGGGTTGAGCACAGCTCCGCCGCCAAGTGAGACGACTCCCGGCCGCTCGAGCAGACGCCGCAGCTCGCGGCGCACAACAGCACGTTCGTATTCCCGGAATCGGTCTTCGCCGCGTTCTGCGAAGATCTGCGGGATCGGGCCGTAGAGATCGGCAATCCGATGATCGGTGTCCACAAAGGGCACGCCGAGCCGCTCGGCGATCAGCCGCCCGATTGTTGACTTTCCGGCCGCGGGAGGGCCGACCATGACAATGCGCGCTCCGGCCGCCGGGACGGGATCGACAGGCGGGGTCGGTCGTGGCAGCGGCCGTTCGGTCATGTCGTTGGGAAGTTCAGCTGGGCCACGTAGGCGTCAAGGTTGCGCTTGGTCTCCTCGAGGGAGTCCCCACCGAACTTTTCGGTCACGCTTTCGGCGATGACGAGCGCCACCATGGCTTCGGCAACAACACCCGCGGCTGGAACGGCACAGACGTCTGAGCGCTGATGGTGTGCCTTGGCTGTTTCTCGCTTCTGCACGTCGATTGTGCCCAGGGCGCGCGGCACAGTGGCGATCGGCTTCATGGCCGCCCGCACTGCAAGAGGTTCGCCGGTCGTCATACCGCCCTCGGTGCCGCCGGCGCGGTTGCTTGCGCGTACGGCTTTGTCGCCGTCGAGGCCGATCTCGTCGTGCGCCTGCGATCCGCGGCGGCGAGCGGTTTCGAAGCCGTCGCCGACCTCGACGCCCTTGATGGCCTGAATGCCCATGAGGGCCCCTGCCAGCCTGGAGTCAATGCGACGGTCCCAGTGCACGTGCGAGCCCAGACCGACCGGCAGTCCGTACGCGATGACCTCGACCACGCCGCCCAGGGTGTCTCCTGACTTTTTGGCGTCATCAACCTCAGCGACCATGCGGGCTGACAATTCCTGGTCAAAACACCGCATGGGATCCGCATCGAGAGCTTCGACATCAGCGGCCGTCGGCCGTGCCGCAGCGCGCGATCCTTCGACCGGCCCAAGCGACACGGTGTGCGAAACCAGCGTGATGCCCAGTTCGGCAAGAAACGACTGCGCAACGGCGCCCAGAGCAACGCGCATGGCGGTTTCGCGGGCAGATGCACGCTCGAGGATGGGCCGGGCTTCGTCAAACCGGTACTTCTCCATGCCCACCAGGTCAGCGTGTCCCGGGCGAGGGCGCGTGAGGGCCTGTGCCCGCGCCTGACCTTCGAGCTCAGCGGGGTCGACGGGATCGGGGCTCATGACCTTTTCCCACTTGGGCCATTCGGTGTTGCCGACCTCAATTGCAATCGGCGAACCGAGGCTGCGGCCGTGGACAACGCCTCCGAGCACCCGAACGGCGTCAGCTTCAAACTTCATCCGCGCCCCGCGCCCGTAGCCCAGACGCCGCCTGGCCAGCGCGTTGGAGATCATTTCCGATGTCACGGGAACGTGGGAGGGCAGGCCTTCGATAATGCCCGTCAGAGCTTCGCCGTGCGATTCACCGGCGGTCAACCATCTCAACATTCTCCACAGTCTACAAAGCCAGCGGCGTCAGCAGGACGGCAGTCCACGTGCCGATGAGAAGATGCGGGCCGAACGCGATGTGGGTGATCTTGGTGCGCTTGATGAACTTGGTGTTGATCCAGTACACGAGCGCTGATGCGTTGGCGACCACAAGCACCACAGCGAGTCCCCACAGGCTGACCATGCCGACGGCCAGACCGATGAGCGCGCCGAGCTTCACATCGCCCAAGCCGATCGTCTCCCAGCGGCCCACACGTGCTGCGAGGTTGAGGATCCCGAAGACGGCAACGACGATCACTGCGCCGATCAGCCCGCGAACACCGGCTGTCTGCGCGGCCTTGACCGTTTCGAAATAGCCCACAACCAGACCGATGGCGGTGACAAGGAACATCGCTGCGCCCAACGGAAGCACGAGTCTGTCCGGCAGACGGTGGATTCTGCTGTCAATCCAAAACAGCCACCCGGTGGCTCCTGCAAGAAGTGACAGGGCGGATACGGGAAAGAGAGTGCCCAGTTCATTGCCGAAGACGACCGGGGACATGAAAGCAGCCAGCCACGCGAGGACAAAGGCAACAGCCGTAAACACCACCGCGAGGAACCGCGGCGGTTTGTGCGGCCAGGTCGTCTGGCCGATCAGCAGGCGCAGTCCGGCTTCGTCGTGGATGATTTCGGCAAAGCGAAAGCGGATGACATAGCTCGTTCCGACACTGAGAGCCGAGCATATGAGCAGAGCCAACCCAAGCGTCAGAGTGTCATTCACAGTGCCTGTGCCTCCTTCGTCATCGTCTTCTCCAGACTGGTGACGGTCTCGGCGTCAAACGTGCCGGTCAGCGCTGCCCGGGCGATGCCGAACAGCTCAATCTGGCGGATGGCCTGGTGGATGAGCATGCGCTGACCCGGTATCGCCGTGCCCCCGCGCTCGGCGGCGGCTGTGGCGAGGGAAAAGCCCCCGGGGGCATAGCCCGCTTCGAAAACCGCTGTTGTGCAGTGCGCTGGCAGTCGGAGCGAATCCTCCGTCAGAACTTGCGAGGGCAGAGTCGACAGGACTGTCGACCAGTCGTCCAGCTGGAGCTGCCCAAGTGCCGCTGTCCCCGTCCGCGCCCCGAGCGACTGAGCGAAGTCGGCGAGTGTTCGGGCCTTGTGCTGCGATCGGGCGAAGATCTCAATGTGCTGTGCTCCAAGCCGCGCGGCAGCCAACACGGCAGACTTCGCTGTGGCTCCGCTGCCGAGAACCGCGCAGCGTGACACATTCGCCCCGGCTTCGCGCAGAGCCTGTTCAATGCCGTGCACGTCGGTGTTGTAAACGCCGGGCACCGGGCCGTTGACCCACGTGTTTGCGCCGCCGGTCAGCCGTGCGGTGTCGTCGACGGCCCACCCGCGCTCATCGGCCAGGCGAACAAGTTCCGTCTTCAGCGGCATCGTCAGAGAAAAGCCCGCCCAGTCGTCGTGCGCGTCGAGAAACGAGGCGAGCTCGGCCTCGGCCACCTCGAAACGCCCGTATTCCCAGTCCAGCCCCAGGGTGCGATAGGCAGCGACGTGCAGCGCCGGTGACTGCGAGTGGTCTATCGGCGAACCGAGTACAGCAAGCCGTGCGTCAGCCATTTTTCTCGCGGTGCTCCCTAAGCCACTTCTGATACTCCTCGACGTTCTTTTCATGCTCCGAATAGGTTTCGGCGAACTTCACTTCCCCCTTGTCGGGATCAGTCGCCACGAAGTACTCCCATTTGCCCTCCGCCGGATTCTTCGCCGCGGCAAAGGCACCGTCAGACGGGGAGTTCACGGGACCGGGCGGCAGACCCTTGTGCTTGTAGGTGTTGTAGGGGTTGTCGGATTTGCGCTGCTCCGGCGTTGTCGTGAGGTCTTGGCGGGCCCCGAAGATATAGGCCACGGTTGCGTCTGACTGCAGATAGCCATCGGTTTCGGAGTCCTTGGACAGGCGGTTGATGAACACCCGGGCGACCTTGGCGCGGACTTCGGGGTCGCCAGTTGCTTCGATCTCGATCAGGCTGGCCAGCGTCATGAAGTAGTTCGCATCATCATTGGTGATGGCCTGCTCGTTGAGCATGTTCTTCGTGCCGTCAACCATAGACTGCACGAGCTTTTCCGGCGTCGTGTCACCGTGGATTTCGTAAGTCGCCGGGTGCAGGTAGCCTTCGAGGCTGGGTGCGTCGACTTCGAGTCCGTAGTCCTTCGGCTTTTTGTCGTCAAGTGCCGCGTTGATCTCGGATTCAGAGAATTCGTGTTCTCCGAGCTTCTTTTTGAGGTCATCGATGGTGTTGCCTTCGGCCAGCGTGATCTTGTTGGCCGCGTCGGCTTGCTCGAGGACGTCTGCGGCAGCCTGGGCGCTCATTTCGCGGCGCATGGTGAACGTTCCGGTCTGAATGACGATGTTGCGTTCCTCGATCTGCTTAAGGAACGGGCCAGCGGCTTTGATGACCCCCTCTTCAACCAACTGGTTGGCAACCTGGCGGGCAGATGTTCCAGGCGCGATCGTGACCTTGACTTCTTCTTTTCCTTCGCCCTCGTAGTCTCCCCGGCTGAGAAACACATTGCCCAGAGAGTTCTTTGTCGAGAGCAGGCCGACAACGGCGCCGCCGCCGAGCAGGAGTGTGGCGACGACGAAAATCGCCACCATGCGCCGCCTGCGGAACTTCCTGCGCCGCTCTTTCGCCCTGCGTTCGGCCCGGGTCATCGGGACCGCGTCGAATTCCTCCGCGAGGCTGTTCATGCTTGCCCTTCCACAGCACCGACCGATTCTGCCAGCGGCCCGTTGGCGCGCTCATATTCGAGTGCGCTCTGCAGGATGATGACAGCGGCCTGTGCGTCGACGATTTCGCGGCGCTGCTTTGAATTCCGCCCCGCTTCGGCCAACTGTGCGTGCGCCTGCGAAGTGGAGAAGCGTTCGTCCATGAGTTTGATCGGCATACGGGCGGCACGGGACAGCGCTTCGGTGAATGCCAGTGCCTTGTGCGCTGAGGCCCGCTGTTTTCCGTCGAGCGAGGTGGGTTTGCCGCTGATGATCTCGATCGGCTCGTACTCTTCGATGAGCTGCGCAAACTGCCTCAGCACCGTGTCATCCCCTTCGCGCCGATACAGGGTCCCGACGGGACTTGCGAGAATGCCGTCGGGATCGCACGCGGCGACCCCCACGCGCACCGTACCGACATCAACCGCGACTCGTCTTCCCCGTCGAAACGTCACCCGTGATCCTCCAGTGCACGGCGAACAGCCACAATGGCCTCGTCGATCTTCGAAGCGTCCTGACCGCCGCCCTGAGCGAGGTCGGGCTTGCCGCCGCCACCGCCGCCGAGCACCCCGGTTGCGGTCTTGACAAGCTCACCTGCTTTAAAGCCCAGTTCCTGTGCGGCGGGGCTGACTGCCACAACGACCGTCGGGCGTCCGCCGGCCGCACCGAAGGCTGCGACGACGGAAGCCGTGTCCCCTAGCCGCTGCTTGACGTCCTGCGCGAATGTGCGGACGTCACCGCCGCCGGCTTCGCCGAGGTTGACGCCGACAAAGCGCACACTGCCGACAGTCTGCGCTTCCTGGGCGGCCTGGCCCGCACCGGCAAGGACCTTGTCGCGTTCGAGCTGTGCAATGGTCTTTTCGGCTTCCTTGATGCGCCCGAGCAGACCGCCGACCCGGTCAAAGACTTCCGCACCGGGCACTTTGAGAAGGTCTGAGAGGGCCTGCACGATTGCGCGCTCTTTCGACAGGGAGCGGATTGCGTCAAGACCGACGCTGGCTTCAACACGGCGGGTGCCGGAACCTACCGAGCTTTCGGAATACAGCGAGATCGGGCCGATCTCGGCGGTCGACTTCACGTGCGTGCCGCCGCACAGTTCCCGCGACCACAGACCGCCGATGTCGACGACGCGGACGGTCTCGGGATACTTTTCGCCGAACAGCGCGGTGGCGCCGGACTTCTTGGCGTCCTCGTAGGACATGTACTCATACCCGACTTCGAAGTTATTGCGCACCGCCAGGTTGGCGGCTTCCTCAACTTCTGCGCGCATCTGCGCGGTCATGGCCTCCGGGTAAGAATAGTCAAAGCGCAGATAGCCGGGCTGGTTGAGCGAACCGGCCTGCGTTGCGGTCTCGCCGAGAACCTCACGCAGGGCCGCGTGGATCATGTGGGTTGCCGAATGGGCCTGCTGGGCCTGGTAGCGGTGTTCGGAGTCGACCTGCGCCGACAGGCTGGCACCCGCTTCGAGTTCGCCCTCCAGGATTTCGATGCGGTGGGCGGCAAGACCGGCAACCGGGTTCTGAACATCGTGGACCCGGGCTTTGAAGCCGTCGCCCACGAAGATGCCGATGTCAGATGTCTGACCACCGGATTCGGCATAGAACGGCGTGAGGTCGAGGACAGCGTCTACTGTGTCACCGGCGCGTGCAACCGGAACCGCCGTGCCGTCGGCAACCAGGCCGCGCACGGTCGAATCAGCAACGAGGGCGTCGTATCCGACGAATTCGCTCGGACCGTTTTCACGCAGGGCGGCAAAAGCGCTCAGATCGGTCTGCAGGCCGCCCTTTTTGGCCTTTGCATCGGCTTTGGCGCGTGTGCGCTGCTGCGCCATGAGCGCTTCAAAGCCTTCGCGATCGACTTTCACCCCGGCTTCTTCCGCCATTTCGAGGGTGAGGTCAATCGGGAAGCCGTGTGTGTCGTGCAGGGCGAAGGCGACATCGCCGGACAGCGTTCCGCCGCTGCTGATCTGTGCGACGGAGTTCTCCAGCAGCTGGGTGCCGGATTCCAAAGTGCGCAGGAATGCCCGCTCTTCGGCGTAGGCAACCTGAGAAATGCGCTTGAAGTCCTTTTCCAGTTCCGGATAGGAGTCTTTCATCGCATCCCGTGACACCGGCAGCAGCGAGGGCAGAACCTCGTCTTTGACGCCGAGCAGCCGCATAGCGCGAATCGAGCGACGCAGCAGACGGCGGAGGATGTATCCGCGGCCTTCGTTGCCGGGACGCACACCGTCGCCGATGATGACAAGCGCAGAGCGGACGTGGTCGGCCACAACGCGCAGCCGCACATCGTGCTCTTCATCGTCGCCGTAGGAGATCCCTGCCATGCCAGCCGCAGCCTTGATGACGGGAAAGACTTCGTCGACCTCGTACATGTTCTCGACGCCCTGTTTGAGGAACGCCACGCGCTCCAGGCCCATCCCGGTGTCGATGTTCTTGGCGGGAAGCTCGCCTTTGATGTCGAAGTCGGTCTTCGAACGGACCGCGGAGAGTTCGAACTCCATGAACACGAGGTTCCAGATCTCGATGTAGCGGTCTTCGTCGGCTTCCGGGCCGCCCTCCACACCGTAGGCGGGGCCGCGGTCAAAGTAGATTTCCGAACAGTAGCCGCCCGGGCCGGGCTGGCCGGTGTGCCAGAAGTTGTCTTCGCTGCCGCGGGACTGGATCCGCTCACGCGGAATATCGGTTTCTTCCAACCACAGTTCGATCGACGCTTCGTCTTCGCGGTGGACGGTGACCCACAGGCGTTCGGGGTCGAAGCCCAGGCCGCCCTTGTCTTCCGGTGTGCTCAGCAGCTCCCACGCGAATCCAATCGCTTCGCGCTTGAAGTAGTCGCCGAAGCTGAAGTTGCCGTTCATCTGGAAGAACGTGCCGTGGCGGGTGGTTTTTCCGACCTCTTCAATATCGGCCGTGCGCACGCACTTCTGCACGCTCGTAGCCCGCGGGTAGGGGGCTGGAACGTCGCCTGAAAGGTAGGGAATGAACTGCACCATGCCCGCGATGTTGAACAGAATCGACGGATCGTTGCTGATCACTGAGGCCGAGGGAACAACGGTGTGCCCTTTCGACTCGAAGAACTCGAGCCACCGGCGCTTGATCTCAGCAGTTTTCATTCCGGGCCTTTCCATTCGGGTGTCTGCAGCCTGCAAGGCAGGATACGTGCGCTGTCGAGTCTAGTGCACAGACAAACAACAAGTGCCCGGGCCGACACGGCCCGGGCACTTGAATCAGCAGATCAGCGCGAGTAGTACTCGACGACCATCTGGACGTCACAGGTGACGGGAACTTCTTCGCGCTTGGGGCGGCGGGCCAGAGTGGCCTGCAGAGCCTCAAGGTTCACGGTCAGGTAGCCGGGAACGGTCGGAAGAACGTCGCGGTGTGCACCGGCAGCGGCAACCTGGAACGGGTCCATGCTGACCGAACGTTCGCGTACGCGGATCATCTGACCCGGCTTGACGCGGTAGGAAGGGCGGTCGACCAGCTGGTTGTCCACCATGATGTGACGGTGAACGACGAACTGGCGTGCCTGCGCGATGGTGCGTGCGAATCCGGCGCGCAGGACGAGGGCGTCCAGGCGCATTTCAAGCAGCTCGACCAGCGTTTCACCGGTCAGACCGGGGGTGCGGGCTGCTTCTTTGAAGAGGTTGAGCATCTGAGCTTCGCGGATGCCGTACTGAGCGCGGAGGCGCTGCTTTTCCTTCAGGCGGACCGAGTAGTCGCTGTCGTTGCGGCGACGAGCACGGCCGTGCTCACCGGGAGCGTAGGGACGGCGTTCGAAGTACTTTTCAGCCTTCGGTGTCAGCGGGATGCCGAGAGCGCGCGACAGGCGGACCTGTCGGCGTGAACGTGACGGAGCCATGTTCACCTTTCATTTCAGAGTATTGTGCTTCGGCCGACATGCCTCGGTCGGATCAGAAGCTGTTGTTTCCCCCTGTGGGAAAGAGGTGATCATCGCGAGGTCGAATGATCACGACCGCCTATTCATATGAGGCACAACAGCGACCAATCTTAGTTCATTCGCCTCCCGCGACACAACGCGGGTTGGCGTGTCAGCGCCCACACTCCTCTGACGAGGTGCCGCTGTCAGTCTTCCTGTTCGCCTTCTGCCTGTGCCGGCTCACCCCTTTCAGCGTCGGCCGTGCGGGGCGATCTTCCGCTGCGCAGCTGTTCGAGGGCAATCAGACGGTCCTCCATGGAGCGCTCTGCGCCGTTGCCGGTGGGCCGGTAGTAGCGCCTGCCGCGCAGCGGTTCGGGCATGTACTCCTGCGGTGAAACTGAGAACGGGTAGTCGTGTGAGTAGCGGTAGTCGACGCCGTGACCGAGTGCTTTTGCACCGGGATAGTGGGCATCGCGCAGCGGTTTGGGAACTTCGCCGAAGCTGCCCTTCTTGATGTCGGCCAGCGCTTCCCCGATTGCTCGGTAGGATGCGTTCGACTTCGGCGCGCAGGCCAGGTAGACAACTGCCTGCGCCATGGGTATGCGTCCTTCTGGCATGCCGATCCGCTCAACCGCAGTCTGTGCTGACACTGCCACCGTGAGTGCCTGCGGGTCAGCCATGCCGATGTCTTCGGATGCGGAGATCACTAT
This sequence comes from Brevibacterium sp. Marseille-P9724, assembly GCF_902500275.1. Taxonomy (NCBI): domain Bacteria; kingdom Bacillati; phylum Actinomycetota; class Actinomycetes; order Micrococcales; family Brevibacteriaceae; genus Brevibacterium; species Brevibacterium sp. Marseille-P9724. Next base: position 478,597 of record NZ_LR722990.1, read on the forward strand.
TCTGCGGCAGATGAACCGCGGGTCCTCCCCCGCCGAGATCATGCGCGCAAGATAGTGCAGCGCGGCATCGGGGTCGGAGCCGCGAATCGACTTTATGAACGCCGAGACGACGTCGTAGTGCTGGTCCCCCGCGCGGTCATAGCGCACGCGGGCTTCATTGGCGGCTTCGCGGACCTCAGCTTCTGTGATCACCGGAGTTCCGGCATCTGCGCGAGCCTCTGCGATGCCTGCGGCGGCCTCGAGGACGGTCAGTGACTTGCGTGCGTCACCGGACGCGGTCTGCACAATGTGCTCGAGGGCTTCGTTCTGAAGTTTGTAGCCGTCGGCCAGACCGCGCGGTGAGTGCAGAGCGCGGTCAATAAGTGCGCGGATGTCGTCTTCTGCCAGCGGTTCGAGCTGCAACACCAGCGATCGCGAAACGAGCGGGGCGATAACGGAAAAGGACGGGTTCTCGGTTGTCGCGGCAACCAGCACCACAAGCCGGTTCTCCACCGCCGGCAGCAGTGCGTCCTGCTGGGCTTTTGTGAATCGGTGGATCTCATCGAGGAAGAGGACTGTTGTGCGCCCGTAGAGGTCGCGATCATTGCGCGCGGTTTCGATGACCTGGCGCACGTCCTTGACAGTTGCCGAAATGGCTGAGAGTTCGACAAAAGAACGGTCTGGGGCGTGTGACACCACGTGGGCGATTGTGGTCTTGCCGACCCCCGGCGGGCCGAACAGGATGACGGAGCTGGGGCCGGCCTTTGAACCGGCCTGCGAGGTGGCCAGCTGCTGCAGCGGGGACCCCGGATAGGTGAGGTGCTTCTGCCCTGCTATTTCGTCCATTGTCCGCGGGCGCATGCGCACCGCCAGCGGGTCGAGAGCAGACGCGGAGCCCGAACCGTCTTGCGGTTCGGGCTCCGCGGAGAACAGGTCAGCCAATCAGGCGTCCTTTGATTCCTTCGGCCCTGCGTCAACGCCGGCGTCCTTGCGCTGCTGAGCGGTGATCGGCGCTGGTGCAGCCGTCAGCGGGTCGAAGCCCGCACCGGTCTTCGGGAAGGCGATGACGTCGCGAATCGAATCGGTGCCCGCCAGCAGGGCCACAATGCGGTCCCATCCGAAGGCGATGCCGCCGTGCGGGGGCGCGCCGTAGCTGAATGCCTCGAGCAGGAATCCGAACTTCTCCTGCGCTTCTTGTTCGTCCAGCCCCATGACTTTGAAAACGCGCTCCTGCACGTCGCGACGGTGGATGCGGATCGATCCGCCGCCGATTTCGTTGCCGTTGCACACGATGTCGTAGGCGTTTGTCAGAGCCGAAGCGGGGTCCTGGTCGAACGTGTCGAGGTGTTCGGGCTTGGGTGCTGTGAAGGCGTGGTGAACGGCCGTCCACTTTCCGCTGCCGACAGCGACGTCGCCGGCGGCTTCGGCCTCTTCGGCTGATTCGAACATGGGGGCGTCGACAATCCAGACGAAGGCCCAGTCACCGTCTTTGATCAGGCCGGTGCGTTCGGCGATTTCACCGCGCGCAGCCCCCAGCAGGGCCCGCGATGCGCCCTTTTCGCCGGCGGCAAAGAAGATTGCGTCGCCGCCCGACGCCCCGACTGCCTCCTGCAGGCCAGCGCGTTCGGTCTCCGACAGGTTCTTGGCGACGGGACCGCCGAGTTCGCCGTCCTCGCCGATGAGCACATAGGCCAGCCCCTTCGCACCGTGCTGCTTGGCCCATTCCTGCCAGGCATCCAGCTGACGGCGCGGCAGCGAAGCACCGCCCGGGTAGACGACAGCGCCGACGTAGGGAGCCTGGAACACACGGAACGGCGTGTCCTTGAAGAATTCTGTCAGTTCGGTCAGTTCGAGGTCGAAGCGCAGGTCCGGTTTGTCCGAACCGTAGCGGGCCATGGCCTCGTGGTAGGTCATGTGCGGAATTGAGGCGGGCAGTTCCACATCGATAAGAGCCCACACTTCGCGCAGGATGTCTTCGGCGATGGCGATGACGTCTTCCTGTTCGACAAAGGACGCTTCGATGTCCAGCTGTGTGAATTCCGGCTGGCGATCAGCGCGGAAGTCTTCGTCGCGGTAGCACCGGGCAATCTGGTAGTACTTCTCGATGCCGCCGACCTGAAGCAGCTGCTTGAACAGCTGCGGAGACTGCGGCAGGGCGTACCAGGAACCGGGCTTGAGGCGGGCCGGCACGAGGAAGTCGCGCGCACCTTCAGGGGTGGAGCGGGTGAGCGTGGGGGTTTCGACTTCGATGAAGCCGTGGTGATCCAGCACGCGGCGAGCCGCGCGGTTGGCGTTGGAGCGCAGGCGTATTCGCTTTGCCTGCTCGGAACGGCGCAGGTCGAGGTAGCGGTAGCGCAGGCGGGTTTCTTCGCCCACCTGGCCTGAGTCTTCGGCGTGGTCGGAAACCTGGAACGGAAGGGCTTCTGCCAGGCTGAGCAGTTCGACCTGGGTGTCGACCACTTCGATGTCACCGGTGGGCAGCTGCGGGTTGGCGTTGCCTTCCGGGCGCGCTTCGACGGTTCCTGTCACTTTGATGACGGATTCACTGCGCAGGCGGTCGGCAACGTCTTCGCGGACGACCACCTGCACAATGCCCGAGGCATCGCGGAGGTCGATGAATGCCACACCGCCGTGGTCACGGCGCCGATCGACCCATCCGGTGAGGGTGACGGTCTGACCTTTGTCGGTCAGACGCAGGGATCCTGCTTCGCGGGTTCTCAGCACTGCGCGGTCTCCTTGGGGTTTGTTTCGAGGGTGTCTGTGTTCAGTTTAGCCGTCACGGCAGTGGGCTCACTCAGCGTCGACGCGCAGCACGCGCGGCCAGATGTCGTCTTCTGGCGGTGCCCACAGGTCCGGGTCAGCAGAAACCTGTTCGCCTGTCCGAATGTCTTTGACTTCGCTGCCGGTTTCGGCCGAAGGGAACCACACGAATGGAATCCCACGGCGTTCTGCGTAGCGGATCTGCTTGCCGAACTTGTCAGCCGACGGTGAGACATCGACCGGTATGCCCCTGCTGCGCAGTGCCGCGGCGATCTGGTCGGCTTCCGGTCTCTGGTCTTCTGCGGTGACTGCGACGAGAACTGCGGTCGGCACGCCGCGAGTTGCGGTGAGTGTCCGGTTGGCGCCGACGAGCCGGGACATGAGCCGGGAAACCCCCAGCGACATGCCCACGCCGGGGTAGACCTTCTTGTCAGTCTTGGCCAGTGCGTCATAGCGACCGCCGGAGGCGACCGAGCCCAGAGATTCGTGGCCCTTGAGGAAGGTTTCGTACACGGTTCCCGTGTAGTAGTCGAGACCGCGAGCGATTTTCAGCTGCGCTTTGACGGCTCCGGGGCGTAGACGATTCGCAGAGTCGAGAAGGGTGACAAGGGTGGCGATCCCCTCGTCCAGCAGCGGGTGCTCCACACCGAGGGCGATGACGTCTTCGGCAAAATCCGAACTTGCAGATTCGATTTCGGCCAGACGCAGGCACTGCTTGGCCTGGACGTGATCAGCGCCAGCGGTTTCGATCAGCAGTTCCTCGACCTTTTCCAGTCCGATCTTGTCGAGTTTGTCGATAGCGCGCAGAACCGAGGTGACATCCTCCAAGCCGAGCCCACGGGCAAAGCCTTCGAGGAGTTTGCGGTTGTTGGCGACAATTCCCGCTTCCGGTACGCCCAATTCGCGCAGCGCGTCAAACGCCTGCACCATGACCAGCGGGATCTCGACTTCGAAGTGGTCGGCGAGAACTTCGTCCCCGATGACGTCGATGTCGGCCTGGATGAATTCGCGGAACCGCCCGTCCTGCGGACGTTCACCGCGCCACACCGGCTGGATGGAGTAGCGCTTGAACGGAAAGTTCAGGTGGCCGGCGTTTTCCAGAACGTAGCGGGCGGTCGGCACTGTGAGGTCGAAGTGCAGACCCAGCGGGTTGCGCTCCCTGCCCTCCGAGTGCAACCTGCCGAGGGTGAAGATCTCTTTGTCGATTTCACCGTCTTTGGCGAGGATCGACAGCGGTTCGACAGCGCGCACGTTCACGGCGGCGAATCCGTTGAGCTCAAAGGTGTGTTTGAGCAGATCGAGGACGCGCTCCTCAATGATCCGGTCCTGCGGAAGCCATTCGGGGAAACCCGAGAGCTTTGCGGCTTTGGACATGACAGTGCTCCTTGAAAGATCCGTGGTTCGAAAAAGGTGGATCGGGCTCAGCCGACAAGAAACGGGTTGGCAGCGATTTCGCGGGCCAGTTCAGTGCTGGGACCGTGTCCGGGATAGACCGGCGCTGGGGTGAAGGTGCGCAGCTTCGACAGGGACGCCTCCATCGTGGCGTGGTCTCCCCCGGGAAGATCAGTCCGGCCGATGGATCCGGCGAACAGAACATCACCGCTGAAGTAGACCGCGTCAGAGTCATCTGTGACGCAGAACACGGTAGAGCCCTCCGTGTGGCCGGGAAGATGGTGGGCCGCGATGCGCAGACCGGCAAGCTCCCATTCACGACCATCGACAAATAGCTCGACCTCCGGTGGCTCCCAGCCGTGCAGAACGTCGGCAAGCATGGGCTGGAACTGCGCGGACATGGTCGCCGCGGGATCATCCAGCCGGTAGACGTCGGCCTCGTGCAGCCACACCGGAACATCCCAGTGCCGCCGGTAGTCGGGCAGACCCAAAACGTGATCGATGTGGCCGTGAGTCAGAAGAACAGCCACGGGGGTCAGCCCGTGCTGCTTCAGTCCCTCTGCAAGAGCATCCGTGTTTCCGAAACCGGCGTCGAAAAGCACGCATTCGCCGCCTGTGTCCGCGGCGGCGGCATAGCAGTTGACGCCTAGAAAAGGGGCCTCTGAATTGAGGATGCGCATAGCCGACAGTCTAATGACCGTCGCCGACACGGCGCACAGCGGGTCCAGCCCCGCCGCTTTCGGCCCGCGCTTAAGCCGCCCGGCGCAGAAGAACAGGAGGGAAAACGGCGCCCCGGCTGCCGAACAGGCCGCCGCATTCGAACAGAAAAACGGAAGAATCGCTATGCTGGCAGTGTTTCGCGCCGCAGGCGCCGTCCGACAGACAACCCGAAGGCAGACGATGACCGACTCACCCGCTCCCAAACCGCGCCCCGTCCCCAAGCCGGCTCCTCGCCCAGCCGCCGCAGCCCCCGCTCAGCCGAGCTCGCAGGCGCTCATTGCGGCAATGAACTGCGGACGCGCAGATGACGAAGGCAATGTGTACCTGACAACCTCCAAAGGCGAAGTCGCAGTCGGCCAGTACCCGTCGGCCTCGAAAGAGCAGGCGCTTGAGTTCTACGCGCGCAGGTTCCTCGAACACGCCTCAGCGGTTGACCTGTTGGAAGAGCGCTTGGCCGCCGGCACGAAGGCGGAGGACATCATCCGCTCGGCGGCAAAGGCGCGAACCGACCTTGAAGAGGCCCGTGTTGTCGGCGACGTCGAAGGGCTCAAGGAGCGCCTCGACGCACTCGAGAAGCGCGCGGAGGACGCTGCGAAAGACCAGGCCGCAGATCACGAGAAAGCACGCGAAGAAGGCGTGAAGAAGCGCGTGAGCGTCATTGAGCGTGCAGAAGGGCTCATTGCCCAGGCGCCCGGCAGCATCCACTGGAAGAACACCTCGGCGAAGATGAGCGAACTCTTCGACGAATGGAAGGAGATCCAAAGGAGCTTCCCACGCATTCCCCGCGCACAGGACACAGAACTGTGGGACCGCTTCAAATCAGCGCGCGGAACCTTCGAAAAGATGCGCCGCGAGTTCTTCGCCGAACTCGACAAGCGCAGCGCTGAAGGCAAGAAGATCAAAGAGAAGATCGTCGAAGAAGCCGAACAGCTCGCTGATTCGACCGCGTGGCGCGAAACCAGCAGCCGCTTCCGCGAACTCATGAACCAGTGGAAGGCCTCACCGCGCGCCCAGCGCAAGGACGACGACAAACTGTGGGAGCGCTTCCGCGCCGCCCAGGACACGTTCTTCGGTGCGCGCAGCGCTGATCAAGCCGAGCGCGACGAAGAATACCGCGGAAACCTCCAGGTGAAAGAGGAGCTGCTGGCCCAAGCGCAGGCGCTTCTGCCGGTTGAAGACCACAAGAAGGCCAAGCAGCAGCTGCGCACCATTCAGGACAAGTGGGAAGAAGCCGGTCCTGTCCCCCGGGCTGACATCAGCCGCATGGAAAGCGGACTGCGCGAAGTCGAACGCGCAATCGACCAGGCAGAACACGCCGAATGGAAGCGCACCGACCCAGACAAGCAGGACCGCGCCTCGGGCATGCTCGCCCAGCTGGAGCAGCAGACCGCCCAGCTGAAGGACGAGGCCGACAAGGCAGAAGCCGCCGGCGATTCTGCCACGGCCGCAGAACTGCGCGAAGAGCTGGCCACCAAGGAGCAGTGGCTCGATCAGCTGCGCCGCACAGCTGCTGACTTCAGCTGACCGCTAAACGGCTGACGGCCCCCGGAAGTTATCCACAGCTTTCGGGGGCCTCTTGTTTCGTCGGCGCTGACCTCAGAAAGTGGATGCATGGACACGATCATTCGCACCGGGCATCCGCTGAGCGCACTCCAACTGTATTCGCTCAGGCGCGATGGCCTGCTGATACAGCTGACTGACACCGCGTGGATTCGATCGGGCGCGGTGCTGACCCCTGCGCTGCGCGCGGCAGCTCTGGGAGCCCCGCCCGTGCACGGCACCGCCTTTTCACACGCTGCGGCGCACTGGGTGTGGTGGGGCACAGCGCAGGCTCCGGCGCTGTTGGACGTCACGACTCTGAGCCGGCGCCGCGTGCGCAGAGCCCCCGAAGGCACCGCGGTGTGGGAGCGCAGTCTCAGCCGCGAGGAGTATCGCCAGTTGGGTGAGTGTCGCCTGACCGAACCGCTCAAAACGCTGTTCGACCTGGTTGTCGACTGCGTTCTGCCGATCGAGGACCTCGCTCGGCGCAGACGGGCTGCCCGCGCCGTTCTTGCACCGACCGCCCCGCAGCAGCGCAGAGCCCTGGCAGCATTGGCCGAAGACTCCTTTCGTCGTCCCGGGGTTGTTGAAATCCGCAGACTTCTGCGCTCGGTCGATCCCGCCTCGCACACGGGGCTGTGACCTGCGCAGGCGGTTTCGGCAGTCGCCCCGCGGCCACCAGCGGTGGCCGGTGACCGCGGCTATCAGCCGGTGATGCGATAGACGTCGAACACACCATCGACTTTGCGCACCGCCTTGAGAACCGTGTCCAGATGGCCCGAGTCCCCCATTTCGAAGACGAAGCGCGACTGGGCAACGCGTGCTTTCGACGTGGCGATCGTTGCCGACAGGATGTTGACGTGATTGTCGGTGAGCACCTTGGTGATATCCGACAGCAGACCCGCTCGGTCGAGTGCTTCAACCTGAATCTGCACCAAGTAGACACCGCGAGCGTCGGCCACCCATTCGACGTCAATGATCCGCTCGGGCGAGGCCTTCAGCTGAGCCACGTTGCGGCAGTCCTGCCTGTGCACCGAAACCCCGTCACCCCGGGTGACCCAGCCGATGATCTCGTCACCGGGCACGGGAGTGCAGCACCGTGCGAGTTTGATGAGGATGTCGTCCACACCCTTCACCCGCACACCCGCGGTCGACGAATGGTGTCCGCGGGACCGGCCAGAAGCATTCGACAGCGGGATGGCTGTGGTCTCTTCGGCATCCTCACTGTCGTTTTCGACTTCGCGAGCCAGCAGGTCGACCACGTGGGCGGCAGAGATGGTTCCGTTGCCGATGGCGGCGTAGAGGGCGGAGACATTGTCATAGTGCTGTCCGGTGGTGACGGCTTCGAGCGCTTCGCTGCTCATGAGCCGTTCGGCAGACAGGTGGTGCCGGCGCATGGCTCGGGCCAGCTGTTCGCGGCCGGTTTCAATGGCCTCTTCTCGGCGCTCCTTGGAGAACCACTGGCGGATCTTGTTGCGCGCTCGGGCCGAAGCCACAAAGGTCAGCCAGTCGCGGCTGGGGCCCGCGTTTTCGTCCTTTGAAGTCAGCACTTCGACGACATCGCCATTGCTCAGCGGGGTATCCAGCGGAAGCAGACGGCCGTTGACGCGCGCGCCGATTGTCTTGTGTCCCACCTCGGTGTGCACCGTGTACGCGAAGTCCACCGGGGTTGCCCCGGATGGCAGGGACACGATGTCGCCCTTGGGAGTGAAAGCGTAGACGTCCTGCGCACTGACCTGATAGCGCAGGCTGTCGAGGAATTCATCGGGGTCCTGGACGTCCTTCTGCCAGTCCATCAGCTGGCGAAGCCACGCGACCTGATCGACTTCCCCGCCGTCGCCGACTTTAGCGGTGCGGGCACCGGCAGTGCCCAGAGTCGAGGCGTTGCCGCCCCTGTTCTTGTACTTCCAGTGGGCCGCAACGCCGAACTCTGCGCGGCGGTGCATTTCGCGGGTGCGAATCTGAATCTCAACAGGTTTGCCGTACGGCCCGATGACCGTCGTGTGCAGGCTTTGGTACATGTTGAACTTCGGCATCGCAATGTAGTCCTTGAAGCGTCCGGTGACGGGGCTCCAGTGAGAGTGGACAAGGCCGAGCACGGCATAGCACTCGCGGACTGTTTCAACCAGCACGCGAACGCCCACAAGGTCATAGATGTCTTCGAAGTCGTGGCCGCGGACGACCATCTTCTGATAGACCGAATAGTAGTGCTTGGGTCTTCCGGTGATGTCGGCGTCGATGTTCGCCTCGGCAAGTTCTGCGCCGAGCTCTTTGGCGACGATGCCCAGGTACTTGTCGCGTTCGGGTGTGCGCTCGGCCACGAGACGCACGACCTCCGAATACACCTTGGGGTACAGCGCCTGGAAGGACAGGTCCTCCAGTTCCCACTTGATGGTGTTCATACCCAGGCGGTGAGCCAGCGGAGCATAGATGTCGAGGGTCTCACGGGCTTTGCGGGACGAAGATTCTGCCGATACGTACTTCCACGTGCGGGCATTGTGCAGCCGGTCGGCCAGCTTGATGACGAGCACTCGAATATCGCGCGACATCGCGATGACCATCTTGCGCACCGTCTCAGCCTGCGCGGCCTGTCCGTACTCGATTTTGTCGAGTTTTGTCACGCCGTCGACCATGACGGCGATTTCGTTCCCGAACTCTTCGCGAACATAGTCAAGTGAATAGTCCGTGTCTTCGACGACGTCGTGCAGCAGCGCAGCCGCAAGCGTAATGGGCGGCATGCCGATTTCAGCGAGGATAGTCGCGACCGCCACCGGATGTGTGATGTAGGGATCGCCGCTTCGGCGCATCTGCCCCTTGTGGGCCTTGTCTGCCAGGCGGTAGGCCCGAAGGATCACGTCCGTGTCGAGCTTCGGATGGTTCTCTTTGACGATCTGCAGCAGCGGCGCCAGGACTTTCGGCGTCTGCGGACTGTTCTGTGCGCGCGCCGTCCAAAAAGCAAAGCGACGGCTGAGTCCGCGTCGACCGGAACCTGAGTGTGGCTGTTGAGTCATCTTCCCCTCTGAAACGCCGAAGGTGCTTCCCCATTGTACGCGCGGGGAAGCACCTTCGGGGTCAGAACACGAGCCGCCGGTTCAGCGCGTCACGAAGCGACGCGCTCCTTTTCGCTTCCGGCTTCTGCAGCAGTCTCCACCAGGCGCTCCTGCTGTCGGACTTTGTGCTCTGTCCTGCGCAGAACCGCGTATAGGGGCGAGGCCACGAACAGCGTCGAAACTGTGGCGACGATCGTGCCGACGAACAGCGACAGGGCGATGTCAGTGAGAGTTCCCGCTCCCAGGAGGAACACGCCGATGAACAGAATCGCACCGATCGGCAGCGCGCCGATGGCGGTCGTGTTGATCGACCGGACAGTGGTCTGGTTGACGCCGAGTTCGACAAGCGATGAGAACGTCTGCTTGCGGTTCTTCTCAAAGTCCTTCGTGGTCTCGCGGATCTTGTCGAAGACCACCACCGTGTCGTACAGCGAGAACGAAAGCACCGTAAGGAAGCCGATGATCGCCTCGGGAGTGATCTCAAAGCCCGTTGCCGCGTAGATGCCGGTGGTGAGCACCATGACGAAGAACAGGCCGACAATCGCAGCCAGCGACATCTTGAAGGTCCGGAAGTACAGCGCCATGATGATGAGCGCAAGACCAACATAGATGACTAGTGCGAGCGTCATCTTCTTGGTGATGTTCTGCCCCCACAGCGGACCGACGAAGTTCGAGGTGACGTTCTCGGGGCTGACTTCGAAGGACTCAATGAGCGAATCGCGCACTTTCTGCATTTCGTCATCATTGAGCTGGCGCGTTTCGATCTTCAGCGAGTCGTTCGACGTCGGCACCGTGCGCGGTTCGGCACCGGGCACCGCGTCGTTGACGGCCTTGTTGGCCTGCGCTTCAGCTGAGGAGTCAACGTGGTCGACCTGGAATTCCGAACCGCCGGTGAAGGCGATGCCCAGGTTGAACGGCTCGGCGCCGGCTGCACCGCGGACAACGGGAACCAGCAGCGACAGGACCGTCAGAAGGGCGGCAAGACCCAACCACAGCTTGCCTTTGCGCACGAACGGGATCGAAACTTCGCCCGAGTGCAGCTTGTTGCCGAAATCAAAGAACTTCTTCATCAGTCTTCTCCTGCCTGTTCGGCGGCTGCGGCTTTGCGTGCGGCAAGCGATGACGATGTGTCGCGCTCCCGGCGCCTGCGCGCACCTTCTCGCCGCTGAGCTTCCTCGGCGGAGCGTCCGGTGGTCTTCTGTCGCGCTTTTTCGAGGTCAAGGCCCATGGCACCGCGGTAGGCGGCCGGCTTGACGCCCAGCTGACGTGGATCCATACCGGACATCGGGTGGCCTTCACCGAAGAACTTCGTCCGTGCCAACAGCTGCAGCATCGGGTGGGTGAAGAACACGACGATGATGACGTCGACGATCACCGTAAGCCCCAGTGTGAAGGCGAAGCCGCGCACCGAACCGACGGCGAGGATGTACAGAATGACCGCCGCCAGCATGTTGACTGCCTTCGAGGCGTAGATTGTCTGGCGGGCGCGCACCCAGCCGACTTCGACGGCAGACGTCAGACGACGGCCGTCGCGGATCTCGTCTCGGATGCGCTCAAAGTAGACGATGAACGAGTCTGCCGTCATGCCGATGCCGATGATGATGCCGGCCAGACCGGCCAACGACAGGCGGTAGCCGTAGCGCCAGGATGCGAACAGCAGCAGGAGGTAGGTGAGGATTCCCGCCGCCACGAGGCTGGCGATTGTCACAGTCGACAGCGCGCGGTACTGCAGCACCGAGTACAGGACCACGAGCAGCAGGCCGATTGCGCCTGCGATGAGACCCTTCTGCAGGTAGTCAGCACCGAGGGTGGGCGAGATCTGCTCTTCGGACTGCACCTGGAAGGAAATCGGCAGGGCACCGTTCTTGAGCTGGTTCGACAGCGTCTGGGCTTCTTCTTCAGAGAAGCTTCCGGTGATCTGCGCCCGACCGTCGGTGACAGCTGACTGCGATGCCGGTGCTGAGAGCACGAGCCCGTCGAGTTCGATTGCGAACTGGTTGTACGGCTGCTGCAGGCCGGTGATTGTCTGCGTGATTTCGCCGAACACTTTGCGGCCGACGTCGTCGAACTCCATAGTGACGGCCAGGCGGTTGGTCTGCTGACCCGACGACGAGGTTTCGAAGCCGTAGGAAGCGTCTTTGACGTGTTCACCGGAAAGCTCAACCGGGCCGAGCACGAATTTGGCCGATCCGTCTTGCGCACATTCAACGACGACTTCGTCAGCCGGGGTTTGCTTGCCGCCTGTGCGGTTGGCCGGATCGGTGCAGTCGAGCTCGGTGAATTCCTTCATCACCTTCTGCGACTGCCAGCTGTTGTCGGTCATCGGGTCAAAGCGGGGACGCTTGCCGTCGTCATCTTTGCCCTCTGTGCCTTTGGGCTCGGCAGAGGGCGATTCTTCAGCGGGCTTCTTGGCGTCTTCGCCATCAGCCGGAGCGGATGCGGTTCCGCCGCCCTGGGGCGCTTCACCGTCCTGCTGCTCACCTTCCTGATCTCCGATGAGGTCCTCAATCCGCTTCTGGTCTTCTTCGGACAGCTCGTCGGATTTCTTCTTCTGTGAATCCTCTTGTTCTTTCTGCTGCTTTTCCTGAGCAGCAGCGGATTCGGGCGGGCCGACGAAGGCTACGCGGCGGAAGGACAGCTGAGCTGATGAGCGGACGAGGTCTCGGGTCTTTTCGTCAGGGTTGCCCGGCAGGTTCACGACGATGTTGCGGTCGCCCTGAGTGGAGATCTCAGCTTCCGACACGCCCGTGGAGTCGACGCGCTGTCGGATGATCTCGACTGCCTGTTCCAGCTGTTCTTTGGTCACCTGCTGATCTTTGATCTGGGGTTCCAGGATGATCGAGGTGCCGCCTTCGAGGTCGAGGGCGAGCTTCGGGGCCCAGGTTGCCGAGGAGAACACGGCCCCCAGGGCAACCAGGCCAGCCAGCAGTGCTGAGAAGACCCCAAGCACTGCGAAGCTGCGTCCGGGGCGAGCTTTTTTATCTGAAGCGGACACGGTCTGCTTTCTGGTTGGTGTTACTTGGTGTCGTCTGAGCTGTCGGCGTCGTCGCCCTTTGCGCGCTTGGCTTCGTTGTGAGCGTCGAGTTCGGCGTCGGTGATGCTGGGTTCGGAGTTCTTCAGCGGCGATTCATCGGCGTCGTCACGCTGAATGGGTCCCTGATGGGAACTCTGCTCCGCAGGTGCTGCCGGTTCGTTCGCTTCGATATGGCCGATGGACCGACGGTGGATGATGAGCTGGGTTCCGGGGCCGGATTCGATTGTCACCTGGTTGGTCTCTTCGTCAACCGAGACGACGGTGCCGAAGATTCCGGCACCGGTCATGATGCGTGCACCGGGTACGAGACCGCGGGCGATCTGCTCCTGGTGGGCCTTCTGCTTGCGGCGGGAGCTGACCATCATAAAGATCAGCAGCGCGCCGAGGGCGAGCATAATGAGGACATTGGGGTTCACCGGAAACCTCTTTCGCTTATGGGGTCAGAACAAACCTCGGATATTCTACCGTCGACGTCAATCACTCCGAAAACCGTCGTCGAGCGCCCCTGTTGGCAGGCCTTCTCAGAACATTTGAGAAAAAGCACCCTCGGGCGGGGTGAGGCCGATGTGCTCCCACCCTTCCGCGGTTGCTATTCGGCCGCGCGGGGTGCGCGACAGCAGGCCTTCGCGCACGAGGAACGGTTCGGCGACCTCTTCGACCGTTTCGGATTCTTCGCCGACTGACACCGCGAGGGTCTGCAGACCCACCGGTCCCCCGCCGAAACGACGACAGAGTGTGTCGAGCACCGCGCGGTCCAGGCGGTCGAGACCGCGACTGTCGACCTCGTAGACTTCCAGGGCCGACTGGGAAGCGTGCAGATCGATGACGCCGCTTCCGCGCACCTGGGCCCAGTCGCGTACGCGCCGCAGCAGGCGATTGGCAATGCGCGGAGTGCCGCGAGAGCGTCCGGCGATTTCTGCCAGCCCTTCAGAATCGGCTTCGATGCCGAGCATGCGCGCTGATCTGCGCAGAACAATGAGCAGGTCTTGCGGCGAATAGAAGTCCAGGTGGCCCGTGAAGCCGAACCGGTCGCGCAGGGGCGCGGGAAGCAGACCGCTGCGAGTAGTCGCACCGACCATAGTGAACGGCGGAAGGTCCAGCGGAATCGCGGTGGCGCCGGGGCCTTTGCCCACAATGACGTCGACCCGGAAGTCCTCCATGGCCACGTACAGCATTTCTTCGGCGGCACGGGCCATTCGGTGCACTTCGTCGATGAAGAGCACCTCGCCTTCTTCGAGCGAGGACAGGATCGCGGCGAGATCCCCCGCGTGCTGCACAGCAGGACCCGAAGTGATGCGGATCTGCGAGTTCATTTCGTGGGCGATAATCATCGCCAGCGTTGTCTTGCCCAAGCCCGGCGGCCCGGAGAGCAGCACGTGATCGGGAGCCTTGCCGCGAGCTCGCGCTGCATCGAGCACAAGAGACAGCTGCTCGCGAACCTGGGGCTGTCCCGTGAAGTCATCCAGGCCCTTGGGGCGAAGGGCGGCTTCGGCTGCGCGCTCATCCGAACCGGCGCCGGCGCTCATGAGCCGTTCAAGTTCGGCCGGCGTCGGTTCGTCGCCGCCGAAGTCGATTTCGTAGCCGTCGCTCATCGCTTCTTCCCGAGAGTGCGCAGGCTGGCTTTGAGCAGGCTGCTGACATCGCTGTTGGCATCGTCTTCAGCCGCCGCTTCCACAACAGGTTGGACGTTTGCCTCTTTCCATCCCAGGCCGATAAGCGCCTGCACGACTTCTGCGATGATCGACTGTTTGCCAGCAGCCCGTGGAGCAGAGCCCGCACCCGTCGGTGCGGCCGTGATCTTTCCGGATAGCTCCAGCACCAGGCGTCCGGCGACCTTCGGCCCAACACCCGGTACGCGCGTAAGGGCCTTGGTGTCTCCGTCTTCTACCGCGGCGGCGAGCTCGCCGGGGGTGAGGACCGCCAGCACCGCCATGGCCAGCTTGGGGCCAACACCCGATGCCGACTGCAGGGCAACGAAGGTGTCTCGTTCATCACGGGAGGAAAAGCCGAACAGCGTCAGCGCGTCTTCACGAACAACGAGCTCCGTGTGAATGCCGACCTCTTGACCGTGCCGAACGCCGCTCAGAAGCGACGGGCTGACAAAGACTTTGCGCCCAATCCCGTAGGTGAGAACGACAACGGAGTCAGCGTGGATCGATTCAACGCTTCCCTGAATAAAGCTGATCAACAAAAACCCTCAGAGTTTTAGAACAGGTGTGCGAAAACAGTATGCCACTTCGTCAGCGTGATTTGGCGGTCCGAATCGCCGCGGCCCACTGTTCCTGCGCCTTTGTCATGCCCGAACCCTGCAGACCCTGCGCCCGCCGGGCCAGGACGTCCTTTGTCGAACCGGGGGTCGACTGCGCTCCCACCGCCCCGCGCCACAGGTGGCAGATGGCGACTGCCAGGGCGTCTGCGGCATCGGCGGGCTTGGGAGGAGCGTTAAGTCTGAGAATACGGGTGACCATGCTCGTCACCTGCTTCTTGTCCGCTCGCCCGTTGCCGGAAACAGCTTTTTTGATTTCCGATGGGGTGTGCATGGCCACCGGGATTCCGCGACGAGCCGCAAGGCCCATGGTGAGCCCCGAAGCCTGCGCTGTTCCCATAATCGTCGAAACGTCCGAACGCGCAAACGGCCGCTCGATTGCAACGACGTCCGGCCTGCAGTCGTCGAGAAAGCGGTCGAAGGCATCCGCAATCAGGCCCAGCCTGACATCTGACGCTCCGTAGGCGTCGGTGCGAATGACGTCGACTGCCACGAGCGACGGCCGGGATGCGCGCCCGGAGTCGATGACCCCGATACCGCAGCGGGTCAGCCCGGGATCGACGCCGAGGACACGCATGTCAGTCTTCGGCTAGGGCAGCCGCTGTGTCGTCGGAGATGTCAGCGTTGTCGTAGATGTTCTGCACGTCGTCGAGGTCTTCGATCGCATCGACGAGCGCGGCAAGCTTGCGTGCGTCTTCGACCGACAGCGGAACTTCGACGTTCGGGACGAAGGCAAGGTCAGCGCTGTCGTAGTCAATGCCGGCTTCCTGGAGGGCAGATCGGACGGGCACCAGATCGGTGGCCTCCGAGATCACCTCCCAGGTTTCGCCCTGGTCTTTGACCTCTTCGGCACCTGCGTCCATTGTGGCTTCGAGGATCGCCATGTCATCAGCCGCAGACTGCTTGACCACGACGACGCCCTTGCGCGCAAAGTTGAAGGCGACCGAACCGGGGTCGGCCAGGTTGCCGTTGTTGCGGCTGACCGCAACGCGGACGTCAGAGGCGGCGCGGTTCTTGTTGTCGGTCAAGCACTCGATGAGCAGGCCAACGCCGCCGGGCCCGTAGGCTTCGTAGGTGATGGGGAAATATTCGACGCCGTCGCCGTCGAGACCGCCGCCGCGCTTGACTGCGCGTTCGATGTTGTCAGCCGGAACGGAGTTCTTCTTGGCCTTCTGAATCGCATCGAACAGGGTGGGGTTGCCTTCGACGTCGGGACCGCCGGCGCGTGCCGCGACTTCGATGTTTTTGACCAGCTTCGCGAAGAGTTTGCCGCGCTTTGCGTCAATAGCGGCCTTCTTGTGTTTAGTCGTAGCCCATTTTGAGTGACCTGCCACGAAATCTCTCCTCGCGTTCGATTGATGTCCGGTCTACATTGTAAGACCACCACCGGGGCAAAGCGGCCGGCCGTCTACTCCGCACCGCCGGGACCGTTCAGGGGCAACGGCGATACGGGCTCCACGCCCGCACAGACAAGGTCGATGAGGAAAGGCAGTTCGGGCGGGTAGATCACCTCGGAAGACTTCTCGACTTCCTCTTTCGACCACCAGCGTGCACCCGTGATGGCGGCCTTTTCCCTATCACTCCACATGGCTTCGTCAAGATCGATGTCTTCGGTGAAGCGCATGCCGAAGTACACCTCGTCCTGCACCAGCACACCGGTTGAGAACTGGATGGACACACGGCACGTGGCCAAGGGGCCCAGAAGATCAGACGGTTCACATTCAATGCCGGTCTCTTCGGCGAGTTCCCGGGCCGCAGTCTGCTTCGAGGTCTCCCCCAGTTCAGCTCCGCCGCCTACGGTGAACCAGTAGCGTCGCGAATGATCCCCCAGGTCGCGGCACTGGAGCATGAACACTTCGTCTTCAGCATTGAGAAGCACCACGCGGGCAGCCGTGCGGACCTTCATACCGTGTCCTCCGATTTCACGCTCAGGAAAACCGAGCGCATTCTCTGAAAAACAGTCACAAGGGCACCGGCGGCAACCAGTGCAAGTGCGCTAGTGAGCACACTATACGGCGCCCCGAGGCCGACACAACCGGCGGCGACGAGCACCACGATCAAACGCTCCGTGCGCTCCATCAGCCCTCCGGACCCATCGCCTCCGACAGCCTCACCTCGGGCGCGGGTGTACGAGACCGTGAACGCGAAGACCAAAGCCGACAGAGCCAGTCCTCCCGCGGCCGCCCGGCCGCTGAGGAAGGCCGCTGCGGCCAGGCTGCCGAACACCGCCCCGTCGGCAATCCGATCCAGTGTCGAATCGAGAAAGGCGCCCCACCTGCTGGTGGTGCCGCGGAGTCGGGCGAGTGTCCCGTCGAGCATGTCGAACAGAACAAAGAACGTCACCGCGAGAGTACCCAGAAGGTAGTGCTGCAGCGGGTACAGGACGGCAGCCGACACTGCGGTGCCAACGGTCCCGATCACCGTGATCGCGTTAGGCGTAAGCCCCAATCGGCCGAGTACAGCCGCAACTGGTCGCGTGCAGACTTCGACCGCACCTCGGAGCTTAGAGGTGAGCATCGCCGTTATGGGGTTCCTGCCGGTTCCATTCTTCGCTGTAGAGCTTCTGCACCTGCCCGTGGACCAGCGGCAGCGCCTTAGTCTCGGCGATGATCGGGAAGAAGTTTGCATCCCCTCCCCACCGCGGCACGATGTGCTGGTGCAGATGAGCGGCAATCCCCGCACCGGCGACCGCACCCTGGTTCATGCCCAAGTTGAAGCCGTGCGGCGAGGACACCGCCCGGATCACGCGCATCATCTTCTGCGACATCTGCGCGACTTCAACGGTTTCCGCGGGTGTCAGGTCCGTGTAGTCGGCAACATGGCGGTACGGACACACGAGCACGTGGCCCGGATTGTACGGGTACAGGTTCAGGATGACGAAGGCGTGTTCTCCGCGAGCCACGATGAGACCGTCTTCGTCGCTGCGCTCAGGTGCGGCACAGAACGGGCAGGACTGCTCGCTTGAGTCGGCGGGCTTGTCTTCGCCGCCGACGTAGACGAAGCGATGGGGAGTCCAGAGTCTCTGCAGCCCATCGGGTTCGCCGGGAAAGCCGGCAGCCGCTTCAGGTTCGGGAATGCCCGTCATCAGACCTGCGCCCGATCTTCAATGGCCTTGACGATCCGCTCTACGGCTTCGTCTACCTGCACGCCGTTGTCCTGACTGCCGTCGCGGAAGCGGAAGGACACCGCACCGGCGTCACGGTCTTCGCCGCCTGCAATGAGTGTGTAGGGGACCTTGGACTTCGAAGCGTTGCGGATCTTCTTGGGGAAGCGGTCATCGGAGGTGTCGACTTCGACGCGCACTCCCCTGGCCTTGAGCTTTTGGGCAATGTCCCAGCAGTAGTCGTCGAACTCATCGGCCACCGGGACGAGCACCGCCTGCACCGGTGAGAGCCACACGGGGAACGCGCCCGCGTAGTGCTCGGTGAGCACGCCGATGAAGCGCTCAATCGAACCGAACTTGGCCGAGTGGATCATGACGGGGCGGCGGCGCGTGCCGTCTGAGGCGCTGTATTCGAGGTCGAATCGCTCCGGCTGGTTGAAGTCCATCTGGACTGTCGACATCTGCCAGGTGCGGCCGATGGCGTCACGGGCCTGCACGGAGATCTTCGGGCCGTAGAAAGCGGCACCGCCCGGGTCCGGAACAAGCTCAAGTCCCGTGGCTTCGGCGACTTCGCGCAGGGTGTTTGTTGCGATTTCCCACTGTTCGTCCGTGCCGATGAACTTGTCTTTCTTCGCACCGTCGACTTCGCGAGTGGACAGTTCGAGGTAGAAGTCGTCCAGGCCGAAATCCCGCAGCAGGGACAGCATGAAGTCCAGCAGGTGCTTGATTTCAGCTGCCGCGTCCTCTTCTGCAACGTAGGAGTGCGAATCGTCCTGGGCGAAGCCGCGCACGCGCGTGAGACCGTGGATCACACCGGACGGTTCGTCGCGGTACACCGTGCCGAACTCGAACAGCCGCAGCGGGAGATCGCGGTAGGAGCGCCCGCGGGAACGGTAGATGAGGTTGTGCATGGGGCAGTTCATCGCCTTCAGGCGATAGTCAGTGCCCTCGTGGGTGACGGTGCCGTCCTCGGCGATGTGCTTGTCGACGGTGAACGGCGGAAACATGTTCTCGCCGTAGTACGGCAAGTGGCCCGAGGTGTAGTACAGCGCTTCTTTTGAGATGTGCGGGGTGCCCACGTACTCGAAGCCCTCTTCGATGTGGCGCTGGCGGACGTAGTCCTCCATAACCCTTTTGATGACGCCGCCCTTGGGGTGGAATACCGGCAGGCCCGAGCCGAGTTCGTCCGGGAAGGAGAACAGGTCGAGCTCCGCTCCGAGTTTGCGGTGGTCGCGCCGTTCAGCTTCTGCGATGCGCTCCTGGTATGCGCGCAGTTCGTCTTTGGAGGGCCAGGCGGTTCCGTAGACGCGCTGCAGGCTCGCATTGGACTGATCGCCCCGCCAGTAGGCGGCGGAGGATTTGGTGACCGCAAAGCCGTTGCCTATGAGCTTGGTTGACGGCAGATGGGGTCCCCGGCAGAGGTCTTCCCATACGATGTCGCCCTTGCGGCTGCGGTTTTCGTAGATGGTCAGCTGGCCGCCGCCGACTTCGACGCTCGCGCCTTCAGCGCCCTTGCCTTTGTCTTCGACGAGTTCGAGTTTGAAGGGTTCGTCTGCCAGGCGGCTGCGGGCTTCGTCGTCGCTGACTTCGACCCGGTGGAAGGTCTGACCTTCTTTCACAATCCGCTGGCAGCGCTTTTCAATGGCTTTGAGGTCCTGCGGTGTGAACGGCTCTTCGACTTGAAAGTCGTAGTAGAAGCCGTCGGTGATGTAGGGGCCGATGCCCAGTTTGGTGCCGGGGAACAGCTCCTGCACGGCCTGGGCAACAACGTGTGCGGTGGAGTGGCGAAGAATGTTCAGTCCTTCTTCGCTGCTGATGCTGATGGGCTCAACAACATCACCGGGCTGCAGCTGACGGACCAGGTCGCATGATGCGCCGTTGATCCAAACTGCCACTGTCGTCGGGTCGGATGCAAAGAGCTCGGTGCTCGTCATCCCTTCGGTGTAGGGAATTTCTTCTCCGGCGACAGTCAGCGTGTCAGACACGGCTTCTCCTTATACGTGGTCGTTTCAGCGCTTCTACTGTACCCGCTGGCGGCTGTGGTCTCGTTGCTGATCGGCACTCGATTAGGAAACTCCGCCGCAGCGCGGGGGCACTGAGTGAGTGATCTGCCCGATGACGAGCGAAGCGGGGCGGGAACACAGTGTTCCCGCCCCGCGCTTATAGCCGTGCTTCGGCTGGTGTCACTTGATCTTGAAGGACTGCTGGTCGCGGTAGTCCTCACTGGTCATCAGCAGTGTGATCTCAGCCTCTTCTGCAGCTTTAGGCTCAATCGCCTGTGCAGTGTAGAACTCTTCGACTTCGTCAGGCTTGATCGGGTTCTTGTCGAAGTCGAGGATCGGGCTCGACATCTCCCTGTCCCCAACCTGTCCATGAACGGAATTCGAGCAGTCGGCGCCGCCTGCGAAGCATTCGACCCTGCCCTTGCCGGGCTTCAGCGGCTTGTCCGAGACGTTCTTCATGAAGTACTTGATAACAAGAACTTCACGGTTGGCGAACGTCTGGGGGCTGACGGTGTCTGCAGCCTTGCCGCTGGTGATCAGCGCATGAATCTCAATGTCCTTGAATGTGCCGATTTTGGTGGCCTTGTCGATCTCTGCATCGAAGTCGCCGCCCTTAGCACCTTCACCCTCGGGCGCAGAGTCCCCTCCAGCTTCGTCATCTTCCCCGGGAACGGCCGGAGCTTGGGTCTCACCGCTGGGGCTGCTCGGCGAAGCAGTGTTGCTTTCGGATCCGATGCCGACAGCCATCATGATGATGAGAACCACAATGCCGATCAGGCCGAGCGCGGTGGTCACGAAGCCCAGAATAAGTCCGGTCAGGCCCATGCCCCTGTTGTTTGCCTGTCCGTTCTTGACCGCTTTGAGGCTCATGAAGCCCGTGACGATTGCGACGATGCCAGCAAGCGAGACAACGAAGCCCACAACACCGGAAACCAGCGAGATGACGCCGAGGCTGTTCTTCTCGGTTGAACCGGCCGCGCCGGCAGCACCGTACATGTTGTTGCCATCATAGGCCTGCGGGCTCTGCTGGTAGTCCGCGAAATCACCCTGGCTGCCGACAGGCTGCTGGGCCGTCTGAGGCTGGCTGTTGCCGAAGTCAGCCTGCGAATACTGGTTGCCGTAGTCGCCCTGTCCGTAATTGCCCTGGCTGTAGTCGCCCTGGCCGGAGCTTCCGGTGCTGCTTCCTGACGGGTCGGGGTTGGCCCCGTTGGATCCGTCGTAACTGCCCTGGCTGTAGTCGCCCTGACTGGGGTTTCCGACGCTGCTGCCTGACGGGTCAGGGTTAGCCCCGCTGGAACCGTTCTGCGGGTTGGAGTCGTTCTGACCTGAAGGGGTATCGCTCATAGGGTTTCCTTACGTTTATAGTCGGGCGTTTCATTCGAGACCGATTTACATCGAACTTTCAGGACCTCATCAGCATAGCGCCAAACGGACCCAGAATTTCCAGAGCAGATCATACCCACGTGGGACACCGGCGTGATGCGTTCGTCGCGCAAGCAGGCACGAGGAGCAATTCCCAGTTGAGCACTTCGGCCCATTCTTCACCCGTGAGACTTCGACAGAAGCTGCCGACACGCAGCCGCGTATCCTCACTGACAACTCGGGGGTTCACACCCGACTGGCGGTTACCCGGACCTATTTTCTAAACCCTGCGCGCCTAGGCCCGCGGTACTAATTTTTCTGGGTACTATGCATGCAGACAGATGCCTTTGGGCCTGTCCTCATCGCGCTCTACCCGAAAGGCATGAAAACTTGAACGCACCCTATGCACCCGGCCCCGCAGCGTCCTGGTATGCCCCTGCCCCCGCACCCCCGGCGAAGGAAAACAATACTGTCGGCCTGGTCGGGTTCATCGTCTCTGTCGTCGGCTTCATTTTCGCGTGCATTCCCTTCGCGCTGATCGTCGGTTGGATTCTCCTGCCGACTGCCTTCATCTTGAGCATTGTTGCCCTGTGTCTGAAGGACAAGAAGAAGGGCTTCGGCCTGGCCGGCCTCATCATCTCCATCATCGGCACCATCATCGGCTTCATCGTTTTCATCGCCGTGGTTGCAACAGCGGTTGGCGGTGCCTTCTCCGACGACACCTCAGTCTCGGCGCCTGTTGAAAAGCCGACCTCAGCTGACGATGCCCTCGAGGCTGAAGAAGCCGACGAAAAGGGCACCCGCACCAACCCGCACCCGCTGGGCAGCACGGTCTCGACCGATGAGTGGACGGTCAAGGTCAACAGCGTGAACCTCAACGCCAACAAGGCCATCGCGTCCGAAAACGAGTTCAACGAACCTGCATCCAAAGGTGAGGTTTATATCCTCGCAAACGTAACGATCAAATACACCGGCACCAACCCGGACGGAGCCATGCCTTTCGAGATCATCGAATACGTGACCGCGAGCGGCACCACGGTCGACTCTTATGACACGCTCGTTGTCGCACCGGATGAGCTCGATTCGACGACCACCCTGTACGAAGGCGCTTCGATCACAGGCAATATCGCATTCTCTGTTCCCGCCGACAGCGCAGACGAGGGCGTACTGGCCGTCGCTCCCGGACTGTTCGGAGACAAGGTGTTCGTCGCCGTAAAGTAACGACGCAGACAGCAACGCGGGGCAGAATCGTTTTGCCCCGCGTCTGTGCTTTCCCGCTCGGACCGGTGAGTCCGACAGGATCCCTAAGCACCACTGTCCGAAGCCCGCGGATTTCCCGTGTTTGCAAAGAAAAAGCCGGGGCTTTAACCCCGGCTGTCTGTGCGCGATACTGGGATCGAACCAGTGACCTCTTCCGTGTCAGGGAAGCGCGCTACCGCTGCGCCAATCGCGCCTGTTTAAGGCTATTCAGTTGTGGAGCGAACTCCGTGCGCGATACTGGGATCGAACCAGTGACCTCTTCCGTGTGAAGGAAGCGCGCTACCGCTGCGCCAATCGCGCCAGCCCTGTTTCGAGGTGGCGACGGGATTCGAACCCGTGTATACGGCTTTGCAGGCCGCTGCCTCGCCTCTCGGCCACGCCACCAGAGGCGACCGCCATATCTGGCGAACCAGAGCGGATGACGGGACTCGAACCCGCGACCCTCACCTTGGCAAGGTGATGCTCTACCAACTGAGCCACATCCGCGCAGTGCACTTGTGAAGTTTTCCTTCGCGCCGTGCAACAGAACTAAACTTTACACACCGTTTGCCCCAAAGCCAAATCGGCGCACAGTGACGCTCGTCACCACGCGCCGATCGCCCTGCACGAACGCGGAAAGTCGGTCAGCTGCCGACCTGATCAGCCCCCTGAGCCGACTTCGACGACAGTGCCGTCATGCGCGAAAGACAGCGCATGTACTTCTTTCGGTAGCCTCCGCCCAGCATTTCCTCGGAGAAGATCTGGTCCAGGCGAATGCCGGAGTTAACGATCCCGATGTCTGCGTCGTACAGTCGGTCCACCAGCGCCACAAAGCGCAGTGCGACACCTTCGTTGCCGATCGGCTCGACCTGCCTCCACGCTGCAAACTGAACACCGTCAATGAGCCTGCGGTACTTCGACGGGTGGATTCGCTGCAGATGCTCAACGAGGCCGGCGAAGTCATCTGCTGCAAGCGTCCGACCACTGCGCAGCAGACGATCTTCAGCAGTTTTGAGTTCATCTTCGCTCAAGGGCGCTGGCGGTTGGGTGATCTCGCGGTGACGGTAGTCCTCTCCGTCAATGCGCAGCACGTTGAATTGATTCGACAGCGCCTGGATTTCGCGCAGGAAGTCCTGTGCCGCGAAACGCCCCTGCCCCAACGCGCCGGGCAGGGTGTTGGACGTTGCGACGATCTTCGTGCCGGCGTCGGTCAGTTCGCGCATCAGCCGCGACATCATGACGGTGTCGCCGGGATCATCGAGTTCGAACTCGTCAATGCAGACGAGCTTCATCTTCTCCAGTTCGGCCTTTGCCGTCGGAAAGCCCAGAGCGCCGATGAGGTTGGTGTACTCAACAAAAGTGCCGAATGCTGCGGGCTTGTCCGACGCGTGCCACGCTGACGCCAGCAGGTGCGTTTTGCCCACCCCGTATCCGCCGTCCAGGTAGATGCCCTTCTCGGCTGGCTTTCCGCCCTTGCCGAAGAGCTTTTTGAACAGCCCTCCCCCGCCTCGGCCCGTGTGTGCAAAGGCCTGCAGGCTGTCACGCGCCTGAGATTGAGACGGCTGTGCCGGGTCCGGCCGGTAGCTGTCGAAGGACACACCTTCAAACTGCGGAGGCGGAACGAAGTCGGCGAGGAGTTCGTCGCGGTTGACGCGGGGATCACGGTCGGTGAGATGAACGGCTTGAGTCACGCGGGCAAGTGTAGCCCGGTGCGGCAAACACCGCGGACGTCAGCCCGTGCGCCCTCCTGCCGGGGCACTCCCCTATTCGAAATCGAAGCCCAAGCGCCCAAGCGCCCGCGGGTCCCGCTGCCAGTCTTTGGCGACCTTCACGTGCAGGTCTAGATAGACCGGCGTTCCGAGAATGTCCTCGATGTGCTGCCGAGCTCGGCGACCGACCTCTTTGAGGCGGGATCCGCCTCGGCCGATGATGATGGCCTTCTGACTCTGCCGCTCCACGTACATGTTGACGTAGACCTCCATGAGGGGGCGGTCTTCCGGCCTGTCTTCACGGGGTCGGATCTCCTCAACCTGCACTGTCAGGGAGTGCGGCAGTTCGTCGCGAATGTCCTCGAGCGCGGCTTCGCGGACGAACTCGGCAATGAGCACCCGCTCGGGTTCGTCCGTGATGTCCCCGTCAGGGTACAGCGGAGGGCTCAGCGGCAGGTGCTTGGCGAGCACCTCGTCGACCGTGTTGACCTGGAAGTCATCGATGGCGGAGACCGGAACGATGTCGGCGAAGTCCATGAGGTCACCAGCTGCGGTCAGTGCCTCCACAAGCCCGGCGCGGTCGACCTTGTCGGCTTTTGTGACTATGCAGACAACAGGTGTTGAGCCCCTGGAATCTGCCAGCTGTTCGGCAATATAGCGATCCCCGGGACCGATCTTTTCGTCTGCTGGGATGCACAGGGCGATGACGTCGACGCTGCGCAGCGTGTCGGCCACCAGGTCGTTCAGGCGCGAGCCCAGCAGAGTGCGCGGACGGTGCAGGCCGGGAGTGTCAACGAGTACCAGCTGGTGGTTGTCTCGGTGGACGATCCCGCGGATGGTGTGACGCGTAGTCTGCGGCTTTGACGATGTGATGGCAATCTTCGTGCCGACCAGAGCATTCGTCAGGGTCGACTTTCCCGCGTTGGGGCGGCCGACAAAGCAGGCGAAACCTGCGCGGAAGTCATCAGGAACTTCGCGGAACAGACTCATTCTTCCTCCCGGGTGATGATGACGTGACTGATGCGGTGGCGGCGACCCTGGCCGGGCTCGGCTACCAGCCGCAGCCCGCTGATGACGGCTTCGGAGCCGGCGATGGGAACTTCGCCGAGTTCGCTGGCGAGGAGACCGCCGACGGTGGTGACGTCCTCATCTTCGATCCGCACGTCAAAGTACTCTGCAACATCTTCGATGTCTGTGCGCGTGGCGACGCGCACAGCCCCACCGTCAAGCGGAACGATTTCGTCTTCGTCCCTGTCGTACTCATCGGCGATTTCGCCGACGATCTCTTCGACGATGTCCTCAATGGTGACCAGCCCGGCGGTGCCGCCGTATTCGTCGACGATGACGACCATGTGCGTGGCTTCGAGCTGCATAAAGCGCAGAAGCGAATCCACGGTCTTCGTATCGGGCACAAAGGTCACGGGGCGGGCGATGTCGAGAGCCAGCTGGTCGCGATCGTCCGGGTGGGTGTGCAGGCGACGGGCGACGTCTTTGAGGAAGACGATGCCGCGGACGTCATCGAGGTCCTTGCCCACAACGGGGATGCGCGAAAAGCCCGAGCGCAAGAACACGGTCATGGCGTGTTCGAGCGTGCTCTCGGACCGCAGGTACACAAGATCGGGCCGGGGCACCATGACCTTGTACGCCCGGGTGTCGCCCAGGTTGAAGACGCTTTCGATCATGTCTCGTTCATCGTCTTCGATGATGTTTCCGGCACTGGCACGGTCCACGAGGTCGCGCAGCTGTTCTTCGGTCACAAACGGACCGTCGCGGAACACTTTCGCCGGTGTGAGCATATTGCCCAGCCACACAAGAACGCGGGCCACCGGGCCGAGCGCTTGGCGCAGGCCGGACACCAGCGGCGCGGAGGCGAGCACCACCGTCAGGTTTTTGCGCCGCCCGATTGTCCTGGGCGACACGCCTGCGATCACGAACACGGCAACGGCCGATGTCAGGGCTGTCACGATCAGCGCTGTCGGCAGGCTGTCGATGAAGCCGGTAAAGCCCAGCAGGGTGAATACGACGGCGGCGGTTTCGAACAGCTGCCGCACAAAGGTCAGCACGTTGATGTGCGTGGGCAGGTCGTTCAGGATCCGCTGGGCCTGCGGGGCTGTGCGCTTGCCGTCTTCAGCGGCTTCCTCAACCTGGTGGTGGCTGACGGTGGAGAACGCGGCGTCAGCCGCGGCGAGCACCGCCGCAAGCGTCAGGCTCAGCAGCGCCAGCATAAAGTCCACGGCTATGTCCACTTATGACTCCGTAGGGATCGGCAGATGGGTTCGGCCCGGTTCGGTTCGAGCGAACCAGGCGCGGAGGACATCGGCCTGTTTGCCGAACATGTCCTGTTTTTCTTCGGGGGTTTCGTGGTCGTAGCCGGCCAGGTGCAGCACCCCGTGGACGGTGAGCAGCTGGATTTCGTCAGCTTGGCTGTGGCCGTTGGCCTCAGCTTGACTCTGGGCAACATCGGGGCAGATGACGATATCGCCGAGCATGCCGGACTGAGCGCCCGGCTGCAGTTCGTCCATTGGGAAGGACATGACGTCGGTGGGACCTTCGAGATTCATCCACTGAACGTGCAGCTGGCTCATCTGCTCAGTGTCGATGAACTGGATGGACAGTTCGACGTCCGGGTGGATCTGCAGCTGTTCAAGAGTGAGGGCCGCTATGCCGCGCACCGCCTCAAGGTCGATTGCCGCAGGTGTTTCGTTGTGGATTTCAATGCTCATTGCCGGTGCTGCTCTACGCCCATTCTTCATAGGCCTGGACGATTTTCGTCACGAGTGAGTGGCGGACGACGTCCTTGGCGGTCAAACGGTGGAAGCTGATGTCCTCGACATTGCCCAGAATGGACTGGACCACGTTGAGTCCGGAGTTCGTCCCGCCGGGCAGGTCGATCTGGCTGGTGTCACCGGTGACGACCATGCGGGAATTGAAGCCCAAGCGGGTGAGGAACATCTTCATCTGTTCGGGTGTGGTGTTCTGAGCTTCGTCGAGGATGATGAAAGCGTCGTTGAGCGTTCGGCCGCGCATGTATGCCAGTGGGGCCACTTCGATGATGCCCTGGTCCAGCAGCGAGGAGATGCGCTCGGCCTCGATCATGTCGTGCAGCGCATCGTACAGGGGCCGTACGTACGGGTCGATCTTCTCATCAAGGGTGCCGGGCAGAAATCCAAGCTTCTCACCGGCTTCGACCGCCGGGCGGGCGAGGATGATGCGGGAGACTTCCTGATTCTGCAGGGCGCGCACGGCCATGGCTATCGCCAAGTAGGTTTTGCCGGTGCCGGCCGGGCCGATTCCGAAGGTGATGGTGTTTTCGCGGATCGACGTGACGTATTCATGTTGGCCGTAGGTTTTGGGCCGCACGGTCTTGCCGCGAGTCGAGAGAATGTTGTCGGTCATGACCTTTGCCGAGTCCTGCCCGTCGTCGAGCATTCCCGCCACGCGGGACACGGCTTCTGGGTCCAGGCGGCCTCCGCTGGCGATGATTTTGCGCATGTGGCCGAACACTTCGGTCACGCGGGCCACGCTCGTGGGATCGCCGGTCAGCTGAATGGTGCGCTGGCGAACGTGGATCTTCACGTCCGGGAACAGCTTTTCGACTGTCCGCAGGTTCTGGTCCTGCGGCCCGTACAGTGCGATGAGGTCAACGGATTCGGGAACAGACAGTGCGGTGCTCTGGTCAGTGTCCAGGAGAGCTTCCTTTCCTCAGTTGTCTTCTACCAGCCTAGCCGTTGTCCGCCGGTCCCCAACGGCCCAGTTCCTGTTGGGTCAGGGCCAGTGCGATCGGCCCTGCCGAAGAGGCCCGCAGAACCGTGGGCCCGAGCACCGCGGTGAGGGCTCCGGCTTCTTCCATCTGCTGGCGTTCAGCATCGGCTATGCCGCCTTCGGGGCCCACGACCACGTAGATCTCTTCGACTGTTCGCCTGCTGAGTTCACTGCGCAGGGTCTGCACAAAGGGCCGGGGTCCCGCTTCGTGCAAGACGATGACGAGAGCGCCTTCGCGGGCCTTCTGGGCCGCGAACGAGGTGGAGCTCAGCTGCTCGAGTTTCGGAAAGTTCACGCGGCGGGACTGGAGTGAGGCGGCCTGGATGAGATTGGCCCACTTGTCGTGTGCTTTGGCCGCTTTCGCACCTTTCCACTGGACGATTGAGCGCTGTGCTTGCCACGGCACGACGACGTCGACGCCGACTTCCACCGCGGTTTCAACTGCCGCCAGATCGCGGTCGCCCTTAGCCAAAGCCTGGATCAGACCCAGCCGCGGTGTGGGCGGCTGCTCGTGCTCCACCTCGTCGGCAGCGAGAACGGCGACTTCTTTAGAAGCCGATTCAAGAACTCCGCGAACCCGCAGACCGGCCCCGTCGGTGAGTTCGAGCGCTTCCCCGGCCTTCATCCGGCGTACGGTCACGGCGTGGTGCAGCGCCTGTCCCGTAATCGGCACGCGCTGCCCGGGGCGAACCTCTGACAGCGGGGCGTCAGTGTAGAAGACCGGAAGCGTCACGACTTGTGGGCGAACCTTTCGCGGAAGCGGCTGAAGGCGCTCTTGGACTTCGTCTCCAGGCCGTGCTCAACGGTGTCTTCGCCGCGCATTTCTGAGAGCTGCTGGAGGAGCTTCTTCTGTTCGCCGGTGAGCTTGGTGGGCGTCTGCACGACGACCGTCACCAGCAGGTCGCCGCGGGTTTCTCGGCGCAGGCGGCCCGCACCGAGCCCTGCCAGGGTTTCGACCGTGCCGGTCTGTGTTCCCGGTTCGATGGTCAGTTCGCGCGGACCGTCAAAGGTTTCGAGTGTCACGGTGCTGCCGAGTGCCGCTGTGGTCATGGGCACGGACAGTTCGGCGCGCAGATTGTCGCCGTCGCGAGTGAACACATCGTGTTCGCGGACGGTGACTTCGATGTGGAGGTCACCGGCGGGACCGCCGCCGGGGCCGACTTCTCCGTGGCCGGACAGCAGGATGCGGGTGCCGTCGTGCACGCCTGCCGGAATTTTGACTGACAGAGTCTTCTCTTCGCGCACGCGGCCTTCGCCACCGCAGCTGTTGCACGGATCTTTGATGACATCGCCGTAGCCAGAGCAGTTGCCGCACACCTGCTGGGTGCGCATGTCACCCAGGATGGTCCGCTGAACGGTCGAAATGGTGCCCGCACCGTGGCACAGCCCGCAGGTTTCGGGTTTGGTGCCTTCGCGCGCACCGCCGCCGTGGCAGGTTTCACACGTGACTGCCGTCTGCACGCGGATGTCTTCTTTTCCGCCGAAGACAGCGGTTTCGAGGTCGATCGTGAGTTCC
The DNA here is from genome assembly GCF_902500275.1 of Brevibacterium sp. Marseille-P9724. Taxonomy (NCBI): domain Bacteria; kingdom Bacillati; phylum Actinomycetota; class Actinomycetes; order Micrococcales; family Brevibacteriaceae; genus Brevibacterium; species Brevibacterium sp. Marseille-P9724. Next base: position 508,031 of record NZ_LR722990.1, read on the forward strand.
ACGAGGGCGTCGCGACCGGGGCGCACACGCTGATTCGGCGGGCCTGAACGGCGTGGTCCTCCCCCGCCGAAGAAGGTGTCGAAAAGGTCGGAGAAACCGCCGAAGCCGCCAGCGCCAGCGGTGGATCCACCCATGTCGTACTGGCGTCGCTTGTCCGGATCGGACAGTGTTTCGTAGGCGACGGAGACTTTTTTGAATTCGTCTTCGTGGCCGGGGTTGACGTCCGGGTGGTACTTCCGGGCGAGCTTCCGGTATGCCTTTTTGATGTCTTCAGCGGAAGCGTCTCGTTCGACGCCCAGTGTTTCGTAGTGATCGCTCACTGCTTCTTCTTTCGTTCAGATGCGTCTGCACAAGGTCGGGGATTTGGGGGTGCTGTCATTAAGTCATCGGTCAGGTCAGTCAGCTGGTCAGTCCGACAGAATGGTCGATACGTATTTCGCCACGGCTCTGACGGCGGCCATGGTGGTGGGATAGTCCATGCGGGTGGGACCGAGCACTGCCAATGAGGCCGTTGTGTCTTCTGTTCCGTAGCCGGTTGCGATGAGTGACGCCCCTGCCAGCGCCTCAAAGCGATTTTCGCTGCCGATCTGCACGGCAATGCCGTCGGCCTGCATATCTGCCAGCAGCTTCAGAAGCACAACCTGTTCTTCTATTGCCTCAAGCAGCGGACCCATGTGGGTGCCGAACTCGCTGCCGGCGCGGGCCAGGTTTGCAGCCCCGGCCATGATGAGCCGGTCCTGACGTTTGCTGCGGGCCAGTTCAACCAGACGTTCGGCGATTGCGGTTGCCGTCTGGGCCAGTGATACGGGCACTGCGAGTGCACTGAGGGTCTCTTCGAGGGCATCCAGCCGCGTGTCTTCCAACGCCTCATTGAAGGCCCGGCGCATACCGCGTACATCGTCTTCGTCAATCGGGTCGAGTGCTTCGACTATTCGCTGTTCGACTTCTCCGGTGTCGGTGATGAGGATGACGAGGATGCGCTCTGGGCTCAGCTGAACGAGTTCCACGCGCCGAATGGTGGTCTGGGTGCGCACCGGATACTGGATGAGGGCCACTTGGTGCGTCAGCCGCGACAGCAGGCGGACGGTCTGGGCGAGGGTGTCGTCAATGCTCTGCGTGCTTGAGAGAATCTGGGAGATTGCTCGTTTCTCTGCGCTGGACAAAGGTTTGACATCGTCAATGCGGTCGACGAATGCCCGGTATCCCGCATCGGTGGGGATACGGCCGGCTGAGGTGTGCGGCTGTGCAATGAGGCCTTCTTGTTCGAGGGCGGCCATGTCGTTGCGGATGGTTGCCGAGGAAACGCCGAGCTTGTGGCGTTCGACCAGGGCTTTGGAGCCGACGGGCTCGTTGGTGGCCACATAGTCTTCGACGATCGCCCGCAGAACTCTGCTGCGCCGCTCGTCGTTCATCCCGAATCGCTCCCATCCGCGCCCTGCCCTGCACGGGCACATCGGGCGCTCGCTTTTGGCACTCTCACTCTTAGAGTGCCAATTCTAATGATGCGTGCACGTCTATACAAACGCCCGCTGCTTCTGGGGCTGGCCTCGGTTGCCTTTGGTACTAGTTCAGCGCCGGTTCTGGGAGCAACACGCTGCGAGCAACACCACGGCGCGCTATGTTCGGTGCGATACCAGCGCACGGCTATCGTGGTTCTCATGTCTGATCGCTATGGACGCGACGTCCTCTCCTCTGGCCGCACCCACCAACGACCCAAGACCCAGCGGGTTGAAATCAAACGCGGAATGGTTGTGGAAGAGGTTCAGACCGGCTATGTCGGCGCCGTGGTGAAGCTGGAGAAGACCAACGGCGGTTTTCTCGTCCACCTGGAGGATCGTCGCGGCCGCACGCAGGCCTTCCCCTTGGGCTTCGGCTATCTGCTTGAAGGCAAACCGGTCGAACTGGTGCGCCCCCGCCCGGCAGTGCACAAGCAACCCGGCCGTACCGCCTCGGGAAGCAGAGCCGTGCAGACCAAAGCCCGGGTTGCCAGGGGCAGCCGGATTTGGGTTGAGGGAAAGCACGATGCCGAGCTGGTCGAGAAGATCTGGGGTGACGACCTGCGGGTCGAAGGTGTTGTCGTCGAACCCCTGGGAGGTCTTGATGACCTCATGGAGGCGCTGGTCGAGTTCCAGCCGGATGCACAGCACCGGGTTGGGGTTCTTGCTGATCACCTGATCGAAGGCACGAAGGAAACGCGGATTGTCAGCGAGGTTGCCAGCCAGCCGTGGGCGGAGCACGTGAGGGTCACGGGCCACCCGTACGTCGACATTTGGCAGGCCGTGAAGCCGTCTGTGGTTGGGATTGCCGAATGGCCGCAGGTGCCACGCGGAGAAGATTGGAAGCTCGGGGTCCTGCGCAGAATCGGCTGGCCGCACGAAGACCACCGTGACTCCGCCCGAGCGTGGCAGCGGATTCTCGGCTCAGTGAAATCCATTGGGGATGTCGACTGGACGCTGTCGGGCCGGGTGGAAGAGCTCATTGACTTTGTGACAGTCGGCAGACACTGATGGCACCTAGCGCAAGTCCTTTTCTCGGCTCTGGAAAACTGTCCGGCGGCGGCGTGGTTCTCCGCGGATTCCGGCAGGGTGATGCGGACAATCTTTTCGCAGCCTGCCAGGACCCTGCGGTTGTCGAATGGACGCAGGTGCCACATCAATACACCCGCGACATGGCGCTTGACTGGTGCACGAACCCGCCGGAACCATCGTGGGTCATAACGGCCCCGGGAACAGAGCACTCTGATCGCTTTTTAGGGCAGGTCAATTTGCGTGCCCACGGCGCTCATTATGTGTCTTTGGGGTATATGACCGCCCCGTGGGCACGCGGGCAGGGATTCATGACGGCAGCAGTGCGACTTGTGACCGATTTTGCCTTTGCGCGCGGTGCACAGCGGGTTGAACTGTGTGTGCACCCCGACAATGCCGCATCCCGGAGGGTTGCAGAGAAAGCCGGCTTCAGGTTTGAGGGCATGCGCCGCAATGGAGAGGTCCTTCGCGGCGAGGTCCGCGATCTGGCGGTGTATTCCGCGATCACAGCTGAGGTCTGAATATTCTGCCTGTGGATCAGCGGAGCAGCCTGTTGTTGCTGAGCCTGCGTGCGCCGAGACTGGTCGACCATGTCTATAGAAAGCTCAATGCCAGAGTGACGCAGGACAGCACCAACATCCCCAGGCAGTTGATCCAAAAGGCTGTGCCGGTGGCTTTTGCTCGGATGTGCCCCACGGCAGCGCAGAGGAAGTAGGCGATGACCCCAGCGTTGGCTGCGAAAGCAAGCCCGGGCACCCATATTCCCGCAATGAGGCCACTTGCTGCGAGCACCTTGATCACGAGCAGTGACCACCACCAGTTTTCGGGGAAGTTAACGCTGTGAAGACAGTCGCGAATGAAGCGGACTGGCTTGATGGACAGGGCGACATCCCCAAGGAGGACAGCGGCCAGAAGCGTCGGCAGCATCCAGGACGTTGGGATCAGGGTCATGAGTTGCCTCCTGTATGTGGGCAGATTGCCGCGAAGATGTCGCGCAGCTGAGTCAAGAACTGCTGTGCGGAGGTTTCAGATGTTGCAGCCCATATGAATAGGCTGCCGATGTAGGCGGCGTGAAGTGCTTCGGCGCGTTTGACTGCTTCAGCCGCATTTGAGCACCCGCAGACTGTTATGACCTGCTGGAACACTGCGGTCAATCTCTGTGCGAAATCTGTGAAGACCACGGATGTGTGTCGTCCACTGACGAGGATCGAGGCATAGGCCTGGGCGAGGCTGCGGCGCTCCTCGAACAGCGCCGCAAATGGCTCGACTATGGCGACCGCGTCTGCGCCGCAGCGGACATCGGCGGCATAGTTCTGTGCATCGGCATGAGTTTGGCGTTCCGCAATGAGCCCGTCAAAGAGCTCCACAAGCAGGGCCTCTTTGTCGCCGACAGACATGACCGTTCCGGCACTCACACCCGCTTCCCGGGCGATGTCGCGCACAGTTGTCGCCTGGAACCCCCGTTCATGGAACAGACGATCCGCTGCGTCTAACACCGCGCGGCGGGTTTCATTGCGCGCCGAAGTGCGAACACCAGCCAACTAAACCTCCCTGAACATGTTCACTGAACACGTTCAGTATAGACTCACGGCCTCGTTCTACAACCTAGGCAATGCGACTTTCAGCATCAGAAGCAAGGGCATGCCACCGTGCCTCATAGAGAGAAGATCGGAGCACAGCCGCCAAGACGGGATAAACAAACCAGGATTTCTAGGTTTTCCTGGCACTGGTTTAACCCACTAGCCTCCGGCGGGCGGGTCGGGCAGAAGCGCAAGATGGTTCGGACTTTCAAGGGTCACCCAGGGCGTATCGTGTTTCGTCATCCTGAAAAGACCCTCGACGATGAAGTGGAATGAGCCGCGGTCGCCAGGATTGAGATCAGCAAATTTCTCTAAGTACACTCGCCCGAGGACTTCGGCAATGAACTTTTCGCGTACCAGTACGGCAGGAAGCTCCTCTTCCCGATAGCCGCTGTTAATCCAGCCGTTTTGTGCCGCGACAACCGGACCCCACACAACAACACGTTTGCCAAACCGATGAACGTAGTGAGAGACATGGGTGCAGGCTTCTTGGATGCTGCTCTGGGTTTCGTCCGATAGAGTCAATGGCATTGTCGACGCGCGAAATGATGGGTCATCTCGCAGTCGACGCAAAAGCGGCCGCAGACCGATAGAACTCGCATGCGTATGACGTTCCCCGCGCCGGGGATTGTGTCTGCGCCCCCGTTGCGTCACCGTTGGTCCTATTCCGTCAATGACGGAGGCTCTATCGGTTTTGGGGCCGTCAAGACGGAGCACGAGTTCGCTGGCATCGTTCCAGATCGCTTCATCTTCCCTCTTTTCGCCTTCAAGGACGGCCTGTTTGGTTTCCGGAGATTTTTCGGTGCAGAACGGGGCATGCTCATTGGAGTAGAAAAGGGGCGGCCTGCCATCGACACTGCGAGAGCGGAAGTGGACCGGAGCAGCACATGCATGGTCGGGGCAGGATAAACGTCCACGGAGCTCCTCTCGTTCACCAGCGCTCAACTTCGCATACTCGATGGCAACGATCAATCTTTGTCCGTCAACGCAGGCTGTGTGCATCAGCACTCCTCAGTCAGAGACTGCCAACATTAATGCGACCCTACCAAGCAGATAATACCGACAAGATCATTTAACCAGCCCAACTGACTGATAATGAATAGCCGCAGAACAGGCTCTTGCGTTGTGTATCGGAACGATAAGCCTCATTACTGACAGATCATTAGAGAGCACAGCCAGACTACGAACTGCGGCGAGTTTGCACATTCCACTCGCATCTGTACTGGCAAATAGCAACGTGGTCAGGGACGAGCACAGAGAACTGCGCTACACAGCTGCGACCATCTCTTATTCCCGCACAACTAAGGAGAGTGGCTGAAGGTACCCCCGGTTGAATACGGTCACCCAGTCGGGCGAGTAATTGGCGCAGGTTCGCGAATACTCAGCGGCGACCTTGCTGTTCTTCGAACCGGGCTTCCAGGCGGCAGCTCCTAAAACTTCTTAGATTGGACCTTGTGAAAGACGGTCTGTGCTTTCCGACGATTCAGCTCACCGACTGTTCTGCAACTGATGACACGACCAGTTTTCAGATCTGGTTCAATGAGAGGCACTCCTTACCAGAATCGGTGCACAGCTGTACTGATCGCTCGCGCGGATCTTCTCGCCCAGTTGACCCTGCCGCAACGTCAGGCTTTAGCGTCAGCTGCATGACAATCTCAATGATCGACAGTGCCGCCAAGATGCGCGCCATGCTGGACTGCCCTCCCGAAAGATGGCAGGAAGCTGCCCGCCGACTGTGGGAACCCATGAGCGGCATGTATTTTTTCAATCCCGGCGAACTTGACTTGGCTGCCGTCCACCGCCAGAACTTCGGCTTTGGCCCGGAAGCCCCACGCCAACAAGTGGTCGATGCGCTGCGCAGGCTGGAAAAGGCCGCTGCATGGCACCGCATCGAAGCGGCCCTGGCACAGGGTGCGGCCGATCTGGCTGCTGCAAACCCAAGTCTGCGGATTCCCGACGTGACTGCGCTGCTGGTTCTTGGTGACCCAACGAACCGACACTTCATGGACGAGATCAAAGGCCTGTCAGCCTTTGGCGGGATCAGCGGATACATCGCGATCACGCTCTGGCCGACCGACGAAGTCCTCAACCGCCTGGAAGCGATTGCCCTTCACGAACTCCACCACAACGTCCGCTACTCACCCGGAGGCATCATGTGGAACCCACAGACCGTCACTGTTGGGGAGCACGTCATAGCCGAAGGGCTTGCTGACCTTTTTGCCGCCCATTCCTATGGTGACCGCGGCTATACGCACTTTGTTGCTGACGAGACCAGGACGAGCGACGAGGTGCTGCAGCGTGTGGTCCACGGGCTCGAAGTGACAGGCATGCAGGACTTCGCCGCATGGGTTCTAGGAGACGCAACCGCTCGTTTGTTCGGCTCAACGCCGGTAGGCCTGCCCACCGGCGCCGGGTATGCCGCAGGAACCCGCATCGTGCAGACCTATCTCGACACGACCAGCCGCACCGCAGCAGAGTGTGTCACCACACCGGCTGAGGAAATCTTAGACGTTGCCTTGCCGCAGTTGGGCCTAGAACGGCACGGCAATTGACTCAAGAGTCGTGCTGGCAGAGCCTGCGCGATCGGCTATAAGCCGTCGCACACTGTCAAAGGCCGTCATGAATTTGCCTCAAGATGACGGAATCTTTCCTGCCGTGACAGCGGAACCGGGGCAGACGCCTCGTCAGCGTCTAGCGTCGGCAATGACCAGAAATCGACATACAGATTGCCGAGGCAAACCCATGACCACCGCACAGCTTCCCATCCTCAACCTCAGCTTGGCCGACGATCCCGCAACAGCCGAGCAGTTTCGTGAAGATCTGCGCCGGGTCACACACGAAATCGGGTTCTTCTACCTGACCGGGCACGGAATACCCGCTGAGGACTTCGCACAGATTCTCGAGGTCTCACAGAAGTTCTTCGACCTGCCGGAAGAAGAAAAACTCGCAATTGAGAACACTCACTCCAAGCACTTCCGCGGCTACACCCGCACCGGCGGCGAACATACCCGAGGTGTTGTCGACTGGCGTGAACAGATCGACATCGGCGCTGACCGTCCTGCCGTTGCTGAGCCTGACCATGATTACGACAATCTGCGCGGCCCCAATCAGTACCCGGAGTCACTCCCGGAGCTCAAAACCATCACCGACAGGTGGTTTGAACAGCTGACGGAGGTCGGCGACAAGCTGCTGAGCCAATGGGCGCTGAGCCTGGGGCAGCCGGCTGACCACTTCGCACCCGCATTTGCGAATGAGCCGGAATCGTTCATCAAGATCGTACGCTATCCGGCCGCCGAAGATGACTCCGTCACGCAGGGTGTGGGCGAACACCGCGACGCTGGCACTCTCACGCTGCTGTACCCGCAGCCGGGAACCTCGGGTCTGCAGGTGCTCACAGCTGACGGCTGGATCGATGCTGACCCGATTGAGAACACCTTCGTCGTCAACATCGGCAAACTGCTGGAAGTGGCCACCGACGGCTACCTCAAGGCCACCCTCCACAGGGTGCTGCCGACCAAGCCCGGTGAGGACAGAATCTCAGTGCCGTTCTTCTATAACCCAGCACTGAGCGCACAGCTGCCAGCAGTGACTCTCCCGCCGGAACTTGCATCTCAAGCGCGCGGAGTTTCAGTCGACGAACTCGATGTCCTGCACACCGTCTACGGCGACAACGCTTTCGCCTCCCGCCTGCGCAGCCACCCCAATGTGACCGAGAAGCACTATCCGCACCTCGTCGGAGCGCAGTGAGGGGTGCTGTTGCGGTGTCCGTTCAGGCGCGAAGCCGATAAGTTGGCAGCTAGCTTGCCGATAAGTTGCCTGGTATCGAGGCGATAAGCTGACGGTTATATCCTCGATAAATCGGCGCTTAGCCGTCTTCACGCATGGGGATGCTGTCGTATTTCGGACGCGGGTCGGTTGTAAGTCGCCCGTGATACAACGAGATGCATGAAGCTCCGCAGACGCCGCACCACCTACCTCGAAGTCGAGGGGCATCGCTTTCGCGTGGTAGCTACCCCGCGGACACAGCACGTGCATTGGCTGACGTGCCCGAGCGAGGAGTTTCCCAGCGGGTACTCATCGAGTGCATACGTCGCGGCAGACAGCAGGCTGACCTATTGGATCGAGATGCTGAAGCTGATGTTGTTCGGCCCCCTGCCAACTGATGAGCAGCTGCGCGACGAAATTGCGGATTGGCTGTCGTTCACGCTTTCGGAAGACGGCTAAGCAGGCGTCCCCCTCCGGGGACATCGAGTGAACGATGTCCCCCCCCGGGGCTTCACAAAGTGGACCTTGCGGAAGGCTTGTCGAAACTCGCCCGCCGTTGGTTCGGATCGGTTCGATGCACCAGTCGATTCGCATCCGCGTGCTCAAGGCCGGCCGCGAGGAGTCACTCCCGCGCAGGCTCCCTCGCGCCGTCAAGGCCCTGCTCGACGTGGCACAGAGACAGTAAAAGGCTGGCGCCACGTTGCGAGACCTTGCCAACGAGCTCGGGATCGGTTGGGGACGACTGGCCTTGCTGCTGCGGGACCGGGGTGTACGGATGCGGCGTGCTACAGCGCCGCCGGAAGAGGTGCGGGAGATGGCTCATCGCTATGCCAGTGGTGAGTCGCTCGAACGCGTTGGCAAGCACCTCGGATTCTCACCCAGCACAGTCCACAACCATCTACGATTTGCCGACATAGTGCTGCGTGATGCGCACGGATGTGGAAGATAGCGAAGCACGTCGATCGCCGAGATTGGCCGCCAGGCAACTGTTGCTGTCCGACATGGCAAGATGGACCCATGGGACTGGATAGGGTCAGAGATGAGCGACTGCGGATACTGACGTTCTGGTGGATGTTGGAGTTGTTCAGCCCACAGCAGGTGCCGGCCTTGACGCGTCGAGCAACCCGACCGTCAGATCGTCAGGTGATCGCGTGGCAAGCTGGGGATCCTCTTCCCTGGGAGGTGCTGGCTCCGCCCAAGCCGTTCAACGGGACGCGAAGGGTCTGGCGTCACACCGTGTATCTGGGCGTCTACAAGCTTGAGGCGACGTACGAGGCGTTGGGTCGTGTGTTCGGCGAGGATCCTGGTGCCTACGATAAACGGCCTGAGGGTGAGAGCGCCTGTGCCGGTCTCCTGATCGATCACGACGGTCGTCTCGTCACCGATTCGGCGGTGCTGTCCTCGGCGCTCTGGGCTGCCGGTCGTACACGAGACCCCGGACCGAGCAACCCGCGCTGGATGGACGGGTTCACCGAGACCGCGGGAAAATTCGTCGACTCGATTGACGCATTTGAAGGCGCCCGCCGTGATGCCGATGGTGGAGAGCAGCCCCCGCCTTACGACTCGGACTCGCTGAACAAGTTGCTGAAGCTCTCCCATATCGCTGCCGGAGTCGACAGCTTCGATGACCTCGCGGACGATCGAGTGGTCATCGAGAGTGTGGCGGTGTCGGCACGACGAGCCGAAGACAATACGGACACCGACTTCTTGAACAGCTTCTACCTCGATGACCTTGCGGTCATACGCGATCATGTCGCACGCGGAGTTCTCGGCGCCGGCCTCGCCACATATCTCACCGGCGACCAGACACTGCCTGTGTCCGACCGGATCGATGTCGTCACACACCCGGACGCGGTCGACGCAGGAACCAGGATCGAGCACCTCCCCAAGGGCCGATGGCCGGCTAACCCGGAGCACTCACTGGCCCTGAGCCAGCAATTCGCCGTCAACCGAGCGCTGAACGACCTCGGGCACAGCACTGGTCTCATGGGCGTCAACGGTCCGCCAGGCACCGGCAAGACGACCATGCTACGCGACATCCTCGCAGGAAACGTCGTCGAGCGAGCCCGACAACTCGCGGGTCTGTCTCGGCCACCGCATGCCTTCACTGAAATCACCCATCGATGGTCCGATGGCGAAGGTCACGACCGGATCGTTCGCCAGCTCAAACCCGAGCTGACAGGCTTCGAGATGGTCGTCGCCTCGGCGAACAACGCGGCTGTCGAGAACGTCACCACCGAGATCCCCGACGAGAACGCAATCGAGGCGCCGTGGCGTGGCCACATCGACTACTTCGGTGATATCGCGACCAAGATCCTCCAAGACGTTGCCGCCAGCAACGCGGCACCGCCAACAGCCTGGGGTCTCGTCGCCGCCCGACTCGGCAGAAAGAGAAACCGTTCGGCCTTCCACTCAGCATTCTGGTTCGATGAAAAAGACCCCAAGACCAAGAAGCCTGTCGAGAACGGCGTCCCGAGGATACAGACACGGTTGAGGCAGTGGCGAGACGGCGAGGTCCCCCACACGCCTTGGGAACAAGCACGCGAGGCGTTCCACGCTGCCGAACAGCGCGTCGACGCACTCATCCGGCAACGCGCTCAGGCCCAAGACCGGCTCCGGCGAGTCCCGGAACTGGCCGAACGTGAACGCGACCTGGAAGCAGCGATCGAACAGGAACTCCGAGGTCTGAACCGGGCCCAACACGACCTGTCCCAGCATCAGCCGATTCAGCAGCAGGCAGACGCAGACCGCACGCAAGCGGCCGCCAGCCACGACCGGCACCTCGCTACTCAACCCGGCGTTTTGGAGGCGATCTTCTCCTTTGGACGAGCCGTCCGAGCATGGCGCACCCGCCTTGCCGACCTCGCGCGAACACTGGACAACGCCGAGCAGCACTACCAAAACGTATCCAACCGTGGGCAACGGCTCCACGACGCCGTGCGGCATGCCCAAGCACGGCTGTCGTCAGCTCAACACGACCTGAACGGCCTCCGAGATCAACGGGCCAGACTTCAGGATCAGTGTGCGCAGGACGAAGAACGGTTCGGTGCGGCATATCCCGGCCTGGCATGGCAGGGCGACCAGCGAGAGCTACACGCACCCTGGCTCGACAAGGAACTCGACACCGCGCGCTCGGACCTGTTCATCGCGGCACTACAACTACACCAAGACTTCCTCGCTAACACCGCACGCGACATGCTCAACGGGCTACGCGCTGCCGGTGAGGTCGTCGCCGGGAACTACCCACGCGACCTCGAACCCGAGAAGATCCGTGCCGCCTGGCAACTGTTCTTCCTCGTCGTTCCGTTAATCTCCACGACCTTCGCCTCCGCCAGCCGGATGTTCAGCGGCATTGGCTCTGAGGCGATCGGCTGGCTCCTCATCGACGAAGCCGGGCAAGCCTCACCCCAGTACGCCGCCGGCGCAATCTGGCGCGCGCAACGCATCGTCGCAGTGGGCGACCCGCTCCAGCTCGAACCCGTCGTCACACTCCCCGAAAAGGCACAACGCAACATCGCCAGCAACTACGACCTCAGCACAACCTGGATCCCGCCACGCGCCTCCGTCCAGACCCTGGCCGACCGCGTCACGCCGTTCGGGACCCAGCTCGATCAGGGCGAGGAAAAAGTCTGGGTCAGCGCGCCACTCTTGGTGCACCGACGCTGCGACAACCCGATGTTCACTCTGTGCAACCAGATCGCCTACAACAACCTTATGGTCAACGGCGTCCACCGTAATCTCGACAACCCCAACGAGCGCTTCGACAGCCCAACCGGACCACTCATCGCCCCCAGCTTCTGGGCCGACGAGCCGGCCAACAGCCCAGGCAGCCATCTCCAACCAAGCCAGATCGAGCGATTCGAGAAGGCCCTCGACTACTTGAACGACCACGGCGTCCCGCCGTCGGAGGTCATCGCCATCTCTCCGTTTCGAGCCGTCGCAGATCGCCTCCGCAGCCTCATCCCGAAGTATCAGGGCCTCCAAGCCGGAACCATTCACACAGCGCAAGGACGCGAGGCCGACGTCGTGATCCTCGTTCTCGGCGGTGACCCCAACAAACCGGGAGCACCCGTCAACTGGGCACGCACCCCGAACCTTGTCAACGTTGCCGCCAGCCGCGCCAAACGCCGCCTTTACGTCATTGGCGATCGCTCCTTTTGGGCGCGCCACAACTACTTCCGAGACCTGTCCAACGCACTCGTTCAATAGCCCGTAGAGACGACGTGGGCGTCGATGCTTGTTTCGCCGAAGATCCGTACGGCTATTGCCAATCAGTCCGATCCGCAGACCTCAAACCCACCTTTGGTCACGGTCTGCACATATGAGGCGGCGCCAGCGATGAGCCGTAGTTGCTCGTCACTCGTTGATCCTATGTTCAGGCCCGGGAGGTGTTCGAGGAGTGGCAACGCGGCGTTGTCTCGCCATCGCGCGCCGCGCATCGCTTGGCCACCTCACCCGACGAGACCACCGCCAGCGCCCTCGCCCACACCACCATCGACGCCACGACCGGAAGCCACCGCAACAGCAGAACAGCCCCGCCAAGTGGCGAGGCTGTTTGTTTCTGGTGGACCTAGCGGGAGGCTTGTCGAAACTTGCCCCGCCGTTAGTTCAGATGATGCGAGTGCACCAGTCGATCCGGGCTCGATGGCAGGGACCACAGCGCCGGAGTCGCCAACCGCGGTGGTCACCGCGGGCATCCGAAGGCCTTCTTCAACGAGCGGAAGCAGCCTACGCTGCCGACGGGTCCCTAAAAGCCATGGCCCGACAGGTTGGGCCTTGGACACGAGCGACTCGCTCGCCTCCTGCGAGAACGCGGTGTCATCCTCCGCAACCACTCACCATCGACCAGCGAGATTCGGCTGATGCGTGCCATGTATGAGCAAGGAGCTTCACTGGAGCGCGTGGACGACAGGTTCGGTTACACGGCGGGGACAATCCGCACACACTTGATCATCGCCGGTATCGTGATGCGCGACACGCACGGTCGTGGAACAGTCCTAAAGCCACAGCAGGACCATCGCTGAAGTGCAGCGCCGAGACACCCGTCCGACCCGTGACGCAGCCTTATGGCCCAGGCGAAGGGTGCAGCTCTCTCGCCGCCCGGTAACAAATGTCGTGGTGGTTGTAGGGGCCTACCTTGGGCGGCCGGCATCGGCCGCCGCCTTCAGACTGCCTCCGCGTCTCTGGGCCCTGGTCTTGTCCACTGGTGATGACAGTTCTTGCCATCGCCGTGACGCGAACGCCAGCGCTGGGCTTTGCTCATCGTGAGCCTTCGAATGGGGGCCGGTACTGGAAGGAATAGATAGTGCAGGCGAACAACGTTAGCGCGGTGAGTGCCGTTGCTGTGGGGCGACAGATCGCGAGCGGCGACTGGGTTTTGCGGGAGTGTTCGGTGACGTTCTCTCCAGGGTCGTTGACGGCGATCGTGGGTGCCAGCGGCGCAGGCAAGACGTCACTGATGTATTGCTTGAGCGGGTTGGATGCTCCTACCGCGGGTCAGGTGCTGGTTGAGGGGCATGACATCTATGCGATGTCTCGGCAGGCGCGGGCGACGTTCCTGCGGTCGCGGGTCGGGTTCGTGTTCCAGCAGTACAACCTGGTGAGCTATCTCAGCGTCGAGGAGAACGTGGCCCTACCGCTGTCTCTGGCCGGCCGGCGGGTTGACCGTCAGGTCCTCACTCGGCTGCTGGAACGCTTCGGCTTGGCGGCTAAGGCAGGGACGGCCGCTGGGGCGCTGTCGGGCGGGGAACAACAACGGGTGGCGCTGTGCCGTGTGCTGCTGCTCCGACCCGCTGTCGTATTCGCTGACGAGCCGACGGGCGCGTTGGACAGCGCCAATTCACGCTTGGTTCTGGAGGTTCTGCGGGAGCTCGCGGATGCTGGGATCACGGTGGTGATGGTGACGCATGACGTGGATGCCGCTGTCCGTGCTGATCGTGTGGTGTTCATGCGCGACGGGTCGATCACGAGGGTGGGCTCCGGGCTTGACGCCGGTCAGGTGCTGGCCGGGATGCGTCAACCGGTGCGCCGATCGGAGGTGCGGTGATGCTGCGTCATGTGGTGCTGATCCTCCGCAGCGACTGGTTCGGGTGGGCGCCAAGTATGGGTGTGGTCGCCGCGGTGACGGTCTTGGTGACGGCGTGCACGAATCAGTTCCTCTGGACCAGTTCCACCGAGTTCTTGGACGCGGCTCGGCGGTCAGGTCTCGACGGCGAAGAGTTCGCGATGGTCTCGATGACGATCTACACGGTGATCGCGTTGCTCGCGGTGTGCTCGCTGACCGTGGTGGGCTCCGCGACGGTGGAGCGCACCCGCAGCACGTTCGCCCAGTGGCGGCTGATGGGCGCCTCGCCCCGACAGGTCTGCGCCTGCCTGTGGGCGCTGGTAGGTCTGGCGAGTGTTCTCGGGGCTGTTCCGGGGGTGGTGCTCGGATCGGTGCTGAGCTCTCTCGTGGTGCCGTGGTTCAATGAGATTGCCGGTGCGAGTTTTCCGGGCGGCACCGGTGATTTCGTTCCACCGCCCTTCAGGCCGAGCACTGTGGCGGGCGGCTCAGCGCTTGTCGTCTCGGTGGTGACTTGTCTGCTGGGGGCTGCCTGGCCTTCGCATCGTGCGGCGCTGGTGGAGCCCGTTGAAGCGCTGCGTGGGCCCGCGGCTGTTCGGAGCCGGCGTGCGTGGGGGCGATGGCTCGTTGGAGGCCTGCTGCTGGCCTGTGCTGTGGCGATGGCGGCCGCGACCCCCCGGACGTTGGATCCTGCGCAGGTCGGGCGGTCGACCACGGCAATGGTGAATGCGGCGACGTGGGTCGGCGGGTTGAGCGCCGCTGCAGTGTACGTGACGGGACCCGCTCTGGTGCATGTCGCGCTCAGCGTCGCGCACCGGGTGCTGCGTCTCTTTCGTGTCCCCGTGGGACAGGTGGCGGCGCGCTCGGCCCAGACGCAGGCGGCGATGAACGCAAACACGATCGCACCGTTGACGGCAGCGATCGGACTGGGCGGCGTCATCTTCACCGCAACCGGCTCCTACCTAGCCGTGATGACGCGGGCGGGATTCCCGCTGGAGGATCCGAATCTGACCGACGTCTCTCTTCTCTTGGGGCTGTTCTGCGTGATGGCGATCGCGACGAGCGTTGCGGTCATCGCGCTCAGCGGCCGCGACCAGGTGCGCGAGCACACTACGCTGCGAGCGTCGGGGATGAGCCCCGTACAGGTCTCACGCTTGGTCGCGTGGCAGTCGTTCTGTCTAGCTCTGTGCGCAGCCGGGATGGGGCTGCTTCCGGTGGCTCTGGTCGCGTGGCTGGTGGTCACCTGCTCACTGGCGCTGGTGGGATCCGTGGTGCTGAGCGTCCCGTGGCTGGGATTGACCGCGGGCTTCCTGGGGTGCTGGTTCGTGCTGTGGGCCGTCCAGTTCAGCCAGGCGATGCCGTGGCTGCGCCGGGAAGCAGCGGCGGGTCTGCGTCACGTCTGAAACACTGGCAAGAGCAACCATCAGCAGTCGAGGTCTGGGAGGAGCGGCGGTGCAGGCTGTTCGGGGCTGGTTCGATCAGCCCCGCCGCGAGCGTCGGGAAGCCAGCACGGCGTGGCTGGTGATCGTGCTCGCCTGCGTCGCGTTCCAAGCGTTGATGGTCGCGCGCCTCCTGTTCGCCGGGAGCGCGCGTGATGGCATCGCCTTGGCCCTCGTCCAGTCGACGCCGGGAGCCGTGGGCATCACGATCGCCGTGGTCCTCACAGGGATGATCTTGCTGTGGAGCCCCCGGTGGCCGGTGTTGGCGCTCGCGGTCATCGGAGCCGCGTACCTGGCGGCGTCCACGATCGGCATGCACGACTACGTCGCCTTCCCGCTGCTGTTCGCGCTGTTACGCGTCGTCGCCGACACCGGGCTGACATCCGTGGCGGGCTCGGTCACATCAACCTGCGCCGGCATGCTCGCCAGTTCATGGATGGCGACCTCGACGACGGTCGCTGACGAGTACGTCGGCCAGCTCAGCGTGGCGGCACTCAGCATCCTGGCCGGGGTCGGGGTCCGCAGCGTGCGCGGCTGGCAAACAGCCACCCAGCAATCCCACCATGATGCCGAGCGCGCCCGTGCCATCGCCGCCGAACGGGATCAGGCCATAGCGCGCACGCGCATCGTGGCCGAGCTGCACGACAGCGTCGGGCACAACCTCACCGCCATCATCGCCCTCTCCCAAGGCCTCGCCGGCACCACAGAGAATCCAGAACTCGACGAATCACTGGAAGACATCGAGGCCATGGCACGAGAAGGACTATCCGAGACCAGGCACGCCGTCTCTCTGCTCGGACACCTTGAGAACCCGGCAGCACCCGCTCCAGACCACCACCGCCCCCATAGCTGGGACGACGTCCATGATCTGGTCAACCGCGTCCGCACCCTCAACATCCCCGTGACGGTGACCGAGACCGGACGACGCACCGACGACACCGGCATCGCCGGCCTCGGTTTCAGCATCGTCCGCGAAGCCCTCACCAACGCGGTGCGCCACACTGAGCCCCTCAAACGAGTATCCATCTCCATCGACCACCACCTGACCGGAGGCGCGCGGATCACCATTCGCAGCCAGGGACATCCGCGCCACACCTACGACCACGGACCGGGCAGTGGGCTGCAGCGCCTGTCCCATCGAGTCACCAGCCAAGGCGGCACATTCGCCGCTGGCCCCGGAGAGCCCGATGAATGGATCGTCAAAGCCCAACTGCCGATCGCGCCGAACGAGGAAAACCACGATGCCTGACCGGCTGCGCATCATGCTGGTCGACGACCAGCCCATGGCACGTCGAGGATTCGCGCTCATGCTTCGACGAAGCTCGAACCTCACCGTGACCGTTGAAGCCAGCAACGGGCAGGAAGCCATCAATCTGCTGACCGCCAGCCGGAGCGAAGCGGCTCCGCTTCCCGATGTGATCCTGATGGATGTGCGCATGCCGGTGCTCGACGGCATCGAAACCACTCGTCAGATCACCCGCGCATTCCCGTCGGTGAAGGTTCTCGTGCTGACCACCTACGACGAAGATGACTACGCCTTCGGAGCACTTACCGCCGGCGCCTCTGGGTACCTCCTCAAAGACGTCCGCACCCCCGATCTCATCGCAGCCGTCGAAGCCGTCGCCCGCGGCGACGCAATCCTCACCCCACGCATCACCCGTCAAGTCATCGACCGCGGCATCCCACGCACACTCCCCCACCACCAGCAGACCGAGATGCGAGCACTGCTCGACCTGCTCACGCCCCGCGAACGCGACATAGCTGGCCTCATCGCCGACGGCGAATCCAATGCCGAAATCTCGGAACGCCTCGCCATCGAACCCGCATCCGTACGCCGCAACGTCAGCCGCATCCTCACCAAGCTCAATCTGCGCGACCGCGTCCAGATCGCCGTGCACTGGCACAAAGCAGGGCTATGACACTCGGATTCTCGCCCGCACACCCACCCTTGGAGAGAAACAACAGGGATGTGCCTGTCATCCCGTGAACTTCGTCGCCAGATGGAGAGCTCCCTCGGCGGTTGAGCTTCGGCTTCCTTGCCCAACTCACGAAAGCGACAGGCACGCGCCTCAGACGGCATGCGTTGATTCATCTTGACCGCAGCGGAGACCGGGGAGGTGCAGAGAAGCGCGGGAGCGGTGCGGTTAGCGGCGTCGCTTTTGCTGGTCACGGAAGTCGCGCCAGTCGTGGATGGGGCCGGTGATCGTGTCGAGCTGCTGTGAAGCGCCCCAGGTTCTCTGCCGCTCCTATACGGGTTGGGGCTCTCGGGTGAGCGCTTCGTAATGGTCGGCGTCACTGAGCAGCCGCTGGCTGATCCGAGGCCTGGTCCAGGCCCGGTAGGTTCGTGCGGCGACCTGGCAGCCCTGCTCGCGCAGGACCCGGCAGATCGACTCGACCGCATACCCCTCGACTCGTTGCTGGTCGATGAAGGCCATGATCAACGGTTGCGGGATCGAGTTCCCCCACGAAGAAACTCGTGGCCGCCTTGAGTATGGCCACGTCTTCTCGAAGGCGCTTGTTCTCTGCCTTCAGCTTCTTGATCTCCTCGAGCTCCACGCTGGTGACCCCGTCGCGGCGGCCGGCGTCGACCTCAGCCTGGTTGACCCAGCGACGCAACGACTCCTTGCCCACGCCCTCCTGACGGGCGACGGTTTCCAACGCCTTCGACAGGGTCGAGTACTCACACCTGTGCTCCTGCACCAACCGCACCGCCCGGGCACTGACCTTCTTATCGATCACTTTCGGCATGACTGCATCCTCTCGAACTCAAAAGGATGCGGCATCAAACCTGGGGCACTTCACTTCAGCCAGCGTCCTCGCCCACACCAGCATCGATGCCCCGGCCCACGTCACCGCAGAAACAAAACTTGCCCCGCCATCAGGCGGAGCAAGTTTCGAGTTTCTCTACTTACGTGGGCCTACGTAGAGAGTTTGACAACTTTGGCTCGGCCGCACGAACCGTGTGTTCTCGCTGGTCGCGAGGGGTTTACCGGGCATCGAAGCGGCCATCGGGACCCTGCGTTGTGGACTCCCGGGGCCAGTCCGTCCACTCACTTGAGATGACTCAAACTTTTCTGACCGACGCCGAAGTCGACGAACTGGTTGCTGCCTACGAGGCCGGCGCGACCCTGCGCGGACTGGCCAAGCAGTTTCACATCCACCGCCTTACGGCGGCAGCGCATCTCGCACGCCGCGGCGTCCCCGTTCGCCGCGCGGGTCTGGACTCTGTGCAGGCCAAGGAAGCCGCCCGACTGTACCAAAATGGTTGGACGCTCGTGCAGCTAGGCCGTCGGTTCGAGGTGGACGCGCAGACCGTGCGTCGAACCATCGCACGTCAGGGAGTGGCGATCCGGCCGGGTGGACGACCACGCCGGCGTGACAAGAAGTGCAGCTCAGCAGCGTGAGTTGGTGGGGACCCGTCCCCGGTTCGTCGGGCGCACGGTCTGGGCCATCATCTGGTCGCGCATGATCGCTCGCACGAGGTGGAACAGGCTGACGGGACCGTTGAGAACGAACTTGAAAGCGTTCCAGATGCCCCACAGCACGACCAGGTGGAGCCACTCGGGTGCCCGACGGTCGATCACGATCGTGCACACGTTGGCGATGGCAAGGTACGGGACGCTGACGAGCATCGCCGGGACGCCCCACTTCAGCCCTCGCCGGGTTCTTGTAGCTGCGAGCAGGCGGTTGCTCGGCATGTAGTGCTGGAAGAAGTCATGGGCCTGGATGCTGAGCATCCAGATGGATCGGAACATGATCGAGCTCTCTCGTCACACGTGGTACTCCGTCGAGGAGGCAGTACGTAGGTGAGCGCCCGAAGGCCGTCCCGAAGGACCCGCAAGAGAGGAGAACCTGCCTCGCTACCTACTGTAGATCGAAAGCGCCGTCGACAGAACTGCATATGAAGGGCGAGCCACGGCTTCCTGGGATGCGTCGGACTGCGGTGGGCACGGAGCCGCGGCAGGATCAAAGTCACCATGAGCAGACGCTCTTGTCACCAGAACCGGACGCGCAAGGGGACACGTCGATACGCTCCGACAGGACAACGTCATGCTTCGATATCATTTTGCTCAGTGGCCGCGCAGGAGATGTCCGATCGCGGACACGCCAGATGAGGAGAGCACGTGCACGACGAAGCGGTACGGTCGAGGTAGCCCATGCCATCGGATCTACCCGACCACAAGGCGATGTTCGTCCGTTTTCTGCTGGACAGCGGCGACGAGGCGGCTGCACGCACTCGGTTCCAACGCCTGATCACGGACCTAGTGATGGTTCGGCTGCCTGCCGCTTCTGAGGTCACATACCCAGGCGGCGGGGACTGGGGTATCGATACCTATGTCGGCAGCCTCGACGACGAGATCATTGTCTGGCAGTCAAAGTTCTTCACGGTCTGGGGAAGAACGCAGCAAAATGAGATTCGTCGCTCCTTCAAACAAGTTATAAATAAGGCCACCCAGCAGAAATTCAAGGTAACGGCTTGGACTCTGTGCGTTCCGAGTGTTTTGCCGCCAGACCAGCAGAAGTGGTTTGACGGTTGGAGCGGACGCCAAGAGCGAGAAACGGGCGTCCGAATCAATCTTTGGAACGGATCGCAAATACGATCTGCATTGCAGCAAGCTGATGCGAGCCATGTAAGATCCCACTACTTCCCAGACCAACTGTCAATTGAAAGAGACTTACCCGTAGCGGCTCTCGCGAACCCGACGGCCCTATCGGACACACTATTTGTCCTCCAGTTGGAATCTGCGGGTTATACCGAAACTGACGCGGCGAAAGGCTTCTTCTTTGCGGCCGAGGCCATGGCTCGGGATGTGGCAGGGCGGGGCATCCCCGCCGAGATTTGTGCACTCACCGAGGCTGAACTGGAAGCTCACGGGGTTTGGGAGCAGACCTACAACGCCAAGTCAGCTGTCGCGTCGGATGACGGCCGGATGGAAGGTCTGATCAGTGAAGTCAGCAAGGGCGTTGCACAACTCGCCAACACGCAAGATCTCAGGCTGCGCCCAGCCCACCGTCGAGGGCTAGTCCACCGTCTCGTTGAAGGCGCTCGCGCGGGGTGGGTAACGCACTGGCGCGATATCGCCGCAGGATACAAGGGCACGCCAGCGGGCATGGCCCTGGAGCAGAGCGGGGAATTGTCAAGTCCGGGGGGACTTGAGGATGGCACCGGAGAGGAGGCCGAAGGTGTTTGACCCAGAGATGGAGCTGGGTACAGACCGGACAGCATGGGAGGGGCCAGAAGAGAGTCCCGTCTTCCGAGTTGCCCAACTTGCCTTGTTACTGGCGACAGCCGAAGAATCAGACATCGCGATAACGAACCTTGACAGGCTGGCGTACTTCGACTTCTTTGCCGCCAACCCATTCATAATGCTCGACGGTGAGTCTGCCAAGAAGGATACAAACGACCGTCTCACTCTGCGCCTCGCCGGATTTACGGATGGCCAAGTCACTTATGGCTCAATCGGCCATCGCTTCACAACAAGGCGCGAGCGAATTCGACATGACCTTGCTCTACTCGTTGGCCGAGGCCTCGCGCAAGTCCTGGCGGATCGCTATGCAGTCACGCCAGCGGGAGCAGAGTTCGCAAACGAACTAAGAACAGTCCATGCGGATGCATATCGCTCTGCAGCCCGGATCGTCTTCAAACGGTTCAATGGTCTCTCAGAAGCACGGTTGCGAACGAAAGCAGAGAAGCTGCTTGGAAAACATTGGCTCCTAATCGACTTTCTTGCTGACGTCACAAGTGCAGACACAACCCCCGGAGGAGTTGCGACCACATGAGTGCAGATACAACATCTGGAATTCGGATTCGCCGCCTCCGACTCTTCACTCCACCGGGAGTCGACCGCACCTACGAAGTCGATTTCACTGTAGATGATAAGTGGCGGCCTTTATCGATTATTGCCGGTGCAAGCCAGACTGGGAAGACGAGCACAATCGAGTACATCCTCTATTGCTTGGGCGGCTCTACCTTCCCGGAGCACGAAGAGATGGTGCAGCGCGTGGCCGCTGTCGCCCTTGAGGTCGAGATCGATGGCGCCATCCACACAATCGAACGCACAACAACCGGCACCGCCTCGAAGTTCGCATCCGTTTGGACAGCCCCCATTGACAGGCGATCCTCGGCTACGGAAACCCGTTTGACGATCGACCCTCCATCGAATCCAGATTCACTCTCTCAGTTTCTACTCGCGCCTTTGGAATGAGTGGCATCAAACTGCCGCTCAGCCCTTCGCGGGCCGACTCCGAGACCCAGGCATTGAGCATCCGAGACGTAGCTCGAATCTTTTATTACCAGAACTCCCGGCTGGATAGCCAGAATCTTCTTGAGGAACGCGGCAACCCAGTGGTCGCGCAGAAGCTGCAGCAGACAATCGACTTGACCTTCGGTGTCGCAGACGCCTCGCTCGCGCAGCTAGCAGAACGTATTCGGGCGGCAGAAGACGCAAAACGTCAAGCGGAACGGTCTGCCGAAACGCTGAAGACGATCGTGGATAGCGAGTATCCACTCGGCCCGGCCGGTGTCGAGATTCTGGAGAGCGACGCGCTGGGGCTTGCAGGAAAGATCCGAACGCAGATCGCAAACCTCGATTCCAACGAACTCAGCCATCAACGAGCGACTGAGAAACTCCGCCGTTCATTGACCAAGGCGGAAGCTGAGGCCAAGGTGTGGGAGGTGCGTGTTCGCGGTCGAGAGAGTTTGATCGCCCGGCTCCGATCTCTCGCTCTGCAGTACGCCGATGACAAGAAGAAGCTCACGTTCTTGAAAGAGGCTGAACAACTCTTCGACCCACTTCACGTTACTCACTGTCCGGCGTGCTTCGCTGAGATTGCGGTGCATCCGCACATCACCACTGCAGGCAGATGCAGCCTCTGCGGCCACGAGACTGAGACTGGAGGCAACGACCGACAGGACCGAGGAGATGGAAGGCAACTCGTCGAGCGCGAGCTGGCCGCGACTTCGAGGCGACTCGACCAGCTGAACGCATACCTAGATAGTCTGACTCGCGAGCTCGCCAAGCTTCAAGACTCGCGCGAACACGCCTCTGCTCTCGCAGAGTCAGTTGCGGCCGAACTCGACCGCGTCGCACATGTTCCCGCACCTTTCCTGGCGTTGCGCGATCAGTTGACCAAACAGCTTGCGGAGGCTGAAAAGGACGCCGCGCATCAAGCGCAAGGCATCCGACTCTGGGAGCGAGTGAGGCAAGCAGAGAATGAAGCTGCCCTCCGTGCAGGCCAACTTGCTCAACTGCGCAAGGAGCGTCAAGAGCAGGCGAAGCGTCCAGACCGAGACAGCATTGTTCGCGCAATATCGGATCGGTTCGTCAAGATTCTGGGCGAGTTTGGCTATCCGAAGCTGAGCAACGCCTGGCTGGATACCAAACTCACGCCAACAGTGCGGGGCGTGAACTACACGAAAGCAAGCAGCGGAGGCTTGACCCTGATCAGTCTCGCATGGGCGCTTGCCTTGTGGGAGACCGCCTACGAACGCGACGCACTAGCGCCGGGGATCCTCATCATCGACAGTCCTCAGAAGAACCTCGGCCACGCCGCGCGTCCCGGCGATGACGAATTCGCTGATGCCAAGCTTGTAAACAACGTCTACGAGCACGTCGAACGATGGCTCGCGGCAGCAGGTGCGGGCGCACAGATCATCTTCGTAGACAACAGCCCTCCTCTCAGCGTTGAAGATCACGTAGTCGTACGCTTCTCCGGTAGCGCGTCACAACCTCCGTTTGGTCTCATTGACGATGCCACCGCTTAGAGCAACCAGCTCCATTTGAGCGGCATCCGCCTTCTAGCGAACAAGACCTGATCCATGTGGGTGTTGAGTTGTAGCCAAACTGGGATGGCGGCCGCTGGGTCCCCTTGATGGATGAAACATCCAGTTCAAGGGATGCGACCCACACTCCGCTAACTGGGGGCAGTCCCGGGGATCCCCCGGTCATGAGTGCTACGAACCAGATGCGCACACCTCATCAATGAAGTCTGTTCGAGGAGGGGCCATCATGTCCGCTGTTGCTGGTCTTGGTGTTGATGAGCGTCGTGCCCGGGTAGCGCTGTCGCTGTTGGCGGAGCCGGATGATCCCGTCACAGGAGGGCTGCTGCGTCGCGTGGGTGCGGTTGAGACACTCGGGCTGCTCGACACCGACACGACCGTGCCGGGTTTGGCCCGGGTTGATGGTCAGGTGTGGCGTGACCGCCTCACGTCACCGGGCAGGCTGGATGGGCTTGACCAGCGGCTGCGCATGGTTGAGGAGAGCGGGATCGCCACTCTGATTCCGGGGGATGCCCACTGGCCTCGGGCGCTGGATGATCTCGGCGACCGCGCTCCGTATGTTCTGTTCGTGCGGGGCGCGTCGTCGTTCTTGGCGCGCCCATTGAACGATCTGGTGACGGCCACGGGTTCTCGGGCGGCCTCCGCGTATGGGGAGCATGTCGCCGCCGAGCTGGCTGGCGACCTCGCGAACACGGAGCGCGTGCTGGTCGCTGGTGGTGCTTATGGTGTCGAGGCCGCGGCGCACCGTGCGGTGCTGGCGGCGGGTGGGGACACAATCGCGGTGCTCGCGGGTGGCGTGGACCGGCCTTACCCGAGCGGGAACCGTGACTTGCTGGACCGAGTGGGTGATGTGGGTGCGCTGGTCAGCGAGCTTCCTCCTGGATCTGCTCCCACGCGGCATCGGTTCCTGGCCCGCTCCCGACTGCTGGGGGCCATGTCAGCCGCAACGGTGGTCGTAGAGGCAGGCGCACGATCGGGGGCACTGCGCGTGGCGACCGAAGCCCACCATCTCGGACGCCAGGTGGGTGCAGTGCCCGGGCCGGTCACGAGCGCCACCAGTCATGGTCCGCACGAGCTGCTCCGCACCGGCCGAGCAGGCCTGGTCACCTCCGCTGCCGACGTCGACGAACTCACCCCCGACCGCGCCACCCATCGTCCGGGACTGTCAGCCGAGATCGCGCAACACATGGCGCCGGCGGCTGGTCCGCCGGAGCGATCTCTGTAGCCCGGTCGACAGAGTGTGGGGTCTCGCACCATCCCTTTGGACGGTGCGAGACCCCCTTCCTTGTGCCCCGCCATTACAGGTCGAGGTGCCGCGTCGCCTGGTTGGCGGACCGCCGAGGCTCGTCCTCGATGGTCGGGCGGGTCAGCGTTCGTAATGCTGTTTCGGCGCGGGCGCGGTCGATTTTCTGCGCTGTGCTCTCCGGTGGGGCGCCGAGCGGTGCCGGGTCGGTGATCTGGTAGCGGTCTCGGTAGGCGGCCACCACTACAGCGCGGCGTCGCCATTGCTGCCGCTCCCGCTCGCCGGCTGGGAGTGGAGCGAGTGCCGTAACCCATGGTTCGTGGGTGTGGACGGCGGCGTCCAAGACTGCTTCTGCTCGAGTTTCGATGAGGTGGCGGCGTTCGGTCAGGGCTTGCTGCATGTCGGGGGTCATGGGGCCGGTGGCTTCCGGAATGAGCCCAGCGATAAGGCGCGGTGCCTGTCGTGTGCGGCCGGAGCCGGCGGGTCGGAGGGTGGCGTTGGCGAGGCGGTGGTAGATGTCGTCGGCGTCGGCGAACCCGCGAGCCTTGATGAGGCGTGGCAGGAGGGTGTCGACGTTGTGGTGGTTGGCTTCCGCCCGGCGCAGTTCCGCGGTCAACGCACCGAAGGCGTCGGAGTCGATGACGGCTTGCGCTTGGTCGGTAGTGAGGCCGCTGGTGGTGACGAGGGTGGTCCAGCGGTCGTGTTGGGCTGCGGCGGCGATGGTTTCGTATTCGGCGGCGAGTTGGGCGATCGAGCCCCACTGCTCCTGTTCGGCGGTGATGGTCTCGTGCGCCGACAGCTCAGCACCGCTGTGTTGGAGCACGCCATAGAGGACCGTACGGGCGGTGGCATCGGGATTGTCGCCCGGATGCGGCTCAGCGTGGTCGTCGGAACGGTCAAGGATCACGTAGGCCTGATTCGATGCGCGTCCGCGGGTCATCGCGACATACAGGTTCTCCCGAGTGGTGGTGGGCTCCACCAGCACATGGGCGGAGTCGGTGGTGAGGCCTTGGGCGCGGTGGGCGGTGACGGCGTAGCCGAGGTCGACGTGCTCAGCCACGTAGTCAGCGGGCAGGACGATGCTGTTGCCGAACCGGGCACCGGGAGGGCGGATCGTGACCGACCCATCGCCGTGCACGGCGGTGATGGTCCAGGTTTGGCCGTTGCGGACCCAGCCGTGCCGGTTCCGCAGCCGACGGTCATTGCGGCGGGTGATGATCGTGTCACCCACGCCCGCTGCCGATCCGTCGGACAGGGTGATTTCGGGGCCGGGCTTCAGCGTGCCGTCGAGGATGAGGTCGGCGCGGGCTCGGACGTTGAGGGCGGTGACGTTCTCGCGGGTTTCAGCGATCAGCACCGACACCAACCCCGACTGTCGGTCGTGGCGCCAGGCGGTGTAGGCGGCATCGGTCATGGCCTCGGCGTCACCGTCATGGATGCGGTCATGTGCCAGGTACGTGTCGATGACTGGGGTGCGACCGTGCCGCAGTTCCAGGGATGCGGTCTTCTCCCAGTCGTGGGTGAAACGGTGGACGTCGACCAGCTCGGGAGCATCGTCGCGGTCGTGAATCAACAGGCTGAACGCACCACCGGCATCGACAGACTGGAGCTGTGCGTAGTCACCGACCAGCAGCACCTTCACCCCCGCTTCCTCGGCTGCCTGCGTGATCCGGTCCAAGGAGAGGGTGCCTGCGAGGGAGGCTTCGTCGATGATGACCAGCTGCCCGGGCTGGAAGGTGGCGCCGGTGTGTTGGTGGGTGGTCCACCACTTCGCCGTGTTCTCCGTCTGAATGCCCAGATCGTCGGCCAGCACTTGCGCCGCCACCGCCGACGGGGCCAACCCCACCACCGACCCAGCACCATGCGAGGTCTCCCACGCCCGGCGCAGCGCATTCATTGGCGTTCTCTTGCCGGCACCCGCCGGCCCGACGAGCACATCCACCACCCGGCCCGACACCGCGACCGACGCCAAGGCTTCAGCCTGGTCGGGACCGAGCACCCGCCCCTCGGCGTCAGGCTTGCTCGTGATCGTTTCGACGGTGGCCAGGTCGATACTCGGGCCAGTCGTGGCACGGGCCCGTTGCAGGAGGCGGTCCTCTGCGGCGAGGAGGGTGTCGGACGAGAACACGGTCGAGTGCTTCGGGCGGAACACGCTGGTTCCGTCCGGGCGGCGAAACTCCACCGGACTCACCGCTAGCTCGGGTGGGGTCAGGCGCAGGGACGCGTGTTCGGCAGCGTCGGCGACCATGGCGGTGATGGCTTCACGGTCCTCAACGGTGGCGAACCGCCACCCCATCGTTTGGCGGGCGGCTTCGGCCATCAGGTTCCAGCGCCGCCACGTCGAGCGCTTCTCACCGACCACCTCGACCACCGAGCGCCCGACCTGCTCGATCAGGTCTAACGGCACATCATCAGCCCGCAACAGCATCTGCCGTTCCCCGGCAGTGACGGTCCGCGCCCACGCGGTGGCATCCGTGCCGAGCTGCTGGCTGGCGCGGGTGCGCCACTCGGCTGTTAGCACCGTCAACGAGCGGACCCGCTTCTCTGGACGGGTCGCGAGCGTGGCTTGGGCGCGCAACCGGATCACGGTGGCATCCGATGGCTGCTGTCCGTGGGTAGCCACGTACTCAGCTACCAGCTGGTCCTTCTCCACCTCGATCTGTCGCGCCCGGGTGGAGAACTCCGCCACCAGTTCCTCGGGGACGTCAGTGATCGCCCATGACGGGTTCCGGTCCCGACCCATCTCCCGCGGCTCCCAGCTCACGCCGAAGGTGCGGGTCATGTGGTCGGCGAACACGGCCTCGTGCAGCTCGGACAACGCGACAACCGCGGCATGCATCGGACGCCCATCCAAACTCCGCCACTTCCCATCCAAGACCGTTTGGGCCTTGTTGCTGATCACCACATGCGTATGCAAGTGCGGATCCCCGGCGCGGGAATCAAAGTGATCAAAGGCCGTCGCGATCAAACCCGTCACGTCAACTTGTGCAACCGCGCCATCCCCAGCAGTAGCCCCCGTGCGGGTGGCGGCTCTGTTGCAAAGATTGGCGGCAGTCAGAGGTAGGCTGTCGCTCTGCGCCGATCAGGCGGCTGCTGCGAAATGGTGGTTGAGCATGCCCATGGCCTCCGTCAGCGCCGAGGGCCCAATGCCAAAAGCTCTCTCCACAAGGCGCACCTCGCCCCTGATGCCGGGCTGCAGGCACCAGGGGCGAGCCTGTCCTTTGCGCAGGGCTCGCATGACTTCGAATCCCTTGATCGTGGCATAGGCCGTGGGGATCGATTTGAAACCGCGCACCGGCTTGATCAGTATCTTGAGCTTTCCGTGATCGGCCTCGATCACGTTATTGAGATACTTCACCTGCCGGTGGGCCGTCTCCCGGTCCAGCTTTCCTTCGCGCTTCAATTCGGTGATCGCTGCACCATAGCTCGGCGCTTTGTCGGTATTGAGCGTGGCAGGCTTTTCCCAGTGCTTCAGGCCTCGCAGGGCCTTGCCCAGGAACCGCTTCGCTGCCTTGGCGCTGCGGGTCGGCGACAGGTAGAAATCGATCGTGTCGCCCCGCTTGTCGACTGCCCGGTACAGGTAGGTCCACTTGCCCCGCACCTTGACGTAGGTTTCATCCAGGCGCCAGCTCGGATCAAAGCCACGCCGCCAGAACCAGCGCAGCCGCTTCTCCATCTCCGGGGCGTAGCACTGGACCCAGCGATAGATCGTCGTATGGTCGACCGAAATGCCGCGTTCCGCCAGCATTTCCTCAAGGTCGCGATAGCTGATCGGATAGCGACAATACCAGCGCACCGCCCACAGGATCACATCACCCTGGAAATGGCGCCACTTGAAATCCGTCATCGTTCCGTCCGTCCAATCTCCGCCAAGCATGCTCAAGCTTCACGATTTTTGCAACAGAGCCATATCGACAACCTCTCGCGCAACCAAGACATCGCGGTCGGACTGCAAGTGATCTTGAAGCCACGGGCCCGTCCCACCCCGACATGGACCTCGATGCCCGAACGGACGTTAGATTTCGAGTTCTAGGCGTTCTGCGATGAAGGTTGGATCCCAGCCGGGATTGAAAGTGTCGACGTGGGTGAATCCGAGCCGCTCGTATAGGCCACGCAGGTTCGGGTGGCAGTCGAGCCGCAGCTTGGCGCACCCCTGCGTTCGCGCGGCATGGCGGCAAGCCTCGATCAGCGCGGAGCTGACACCCCGGCCCGCATGTGTCCGTCGCACCGCGAGCCTGTGCAGATATGCGGCCTCCCCCTTGAGGGCGTCGGGCCAGAACTCGGGATCCTCGGCCGACAAGGTGCAACAGCCGACGATGCCGTCGCTGCAACTCGCGACTAGGAGCTCGGATCTCAGGACGAAGGTCTCCGCGAATGTCCGGTCGATCCGCGCGACGTCCCAGGCGGGCGTTCCCTTGGCGGACATCCACGCCGCAGCGTCGTGCATCAGCCGCACAACCTCGTCGATATCACCCGAGCAGGCGACCCGAACGTTCGGAGGCTCCTCGCTGTCCATTCGCTCCCCTGGCGCGGTATGAACCGCCGCCTCATAGTGCAGTTTGATCCTGACGAGCCCAGCATGTCTGCGCCCACCTTCGCGGAACCTGACCAGGGTCCGCTAGCGGGCGGCCGGAAGGTGAATGCTAGGCATGATCTAACCCTCGGTCTCTGGCGTCGCGACTGCGAAATTTCGCGAGGGTTTCCGAGAAGGTGATTGCGCTTCGCAGATCTCCAGGCGCGTGGGTGCGGACGTAGTCAGCGCCATTGCCGATCGCGTGAAGTTCCGCCGCAAGGCTCGCTGGACCCAGATCCTTTACAGGAAGGCCAACGGTGGCGCCCAAGAAGGATTTCCGCGACACCGAGACCAATAGCGGAAGCCCCAACGCCGACTTCAGCTTTTGAAGGTTCGACAGCACGTGCAGCGATGTTTCCGGTGCGGGGCTCAAGAAAAATCCCATCCCCGGATCGAGGATGAGCCGGTCGGCAGCGACCCCGCTCCGTCGCAAGGCGGAAACCCGCGCCTCGAAGAACCGCACAATCTCGTCGAGCGCGTCTTCGGGTCGAAGGTGACCGGTGCGGGTGGCGATGCCATCCCGCTGCGCTGAGTGCATAACCACCAGCCTGCAGTCCGCCTCAGCAATATCGGGATAGAGCGCAGGGTCAGGAAATCCTTGGATATCGTTCAGGTAGCCCACGCCGCGCTTGAGCGCATAGCGCTGGGTTTCCGGTTGGAAGCTGTCGATTGAAACACGGTGCATCTGATCGGACAGGGCGTCTAAGAGCGGCGCAATACGTCTGATCTCATCGGCCGGCGATACAGGCCTCGCGTCCGGATGGCTGGCGGCCGGTCCGACATCCACGACGTCTGATCCGACTCGCAGCATTTCGATCGCCGCGGTGACAGCGCCGGCGGGGTCTAGCCGCCGGCTCTCATCGAAGAAGGAGTCCTCGGTGAGATTCAGAATGCCGAACACCGTCACCCTGCTGCGTAACATCGTTGCTGCTCCATAACATCAAACATCGACCCACGGCGTAACGCGCTTGCTGCTTGGATGCCCGAGGCATAGACTGTACAAAAAAACAGTCATAACAAGCCATGAAAACCGCCACTGCGCCGTTACCACCGCTGCGTTCGGTCAAGGTTCTGGACCAGTTGCGTGAGCGCATACGCTACTTGCATTACAGCTTACGAACCGAACAGGCTTATGTCCACTGGGCGACGTGCCTCACCTAATATGCCCGCGAAACAGTTCCGGTGACTCACATAAATATGCCCGCGAAACGGAATCATCTATTTCATGGGAAGTGGGCTATCAATGCGAGCCAAACACGAGATAACCAGGAAGTTCGCGCGGCAATACTCGGCCGCAGAAAAAGGCACCAAGAGCAAACTACTCGACGAGGTGTGCGCGATCACGGGCTGGTCCAGAGATAACGCACGCAGACAGTTGAAGCTCGCATTGCAGCCGCGCCGGGTCAACGCGAAGAAACGCAAGCCACGCGCGCTGAAGTACACCGATACGGCGATCGCGGTGTTGCATCGGGTGTGGGCGTTCGCGGGTGGAATCAGCGGGAAGTACCTCGCCGCCACGATGGAACTGCAGCTGATGCTCCTCGAAACACACGGGGAGTTAGTCCCCGGCAAGGGCGGCTACTCCGACGGAGTGCGTGACGAGTTGCTGGCGATGAGCCCCGCCACGATCGACCGCTATCTCGCACCCGCCCGCGCGAAGGACCCGCTGCGCGGCATCACCACGACCACACCAGGACCTTTGCTACGCAACTCGATCACCGTCCGGAAAGCTGGGGACGAGATCGAAGCCGTGCCCGGGTTTTTCGAGGGCGACACCGTCGCTCACTGCGGGCCTGTGCTCAAGGGCGAGTTCGCGAGGACCCTGGACATGACAGACATGCACACCGGGTGGACCTACACCCGGTCGATCAGAAACAACGCGCACCTACACCTGCGTGACGCGCTCGACCGGTTTATCGCCGACACCCCGTTCGAGGTCACCGGGGTGGACTTTGATAACGGGAGCGAATTCATCAACTACGACGTCATCGGGTGGGCCGCCGAACTCGACATCTACTTCACCAGATCACGCCCCTACAAGAAGAATGATCAGGCCACGGTCGAGTCCAAGAACAACCAGATCGTACGCAGGTATGGCTTCTACTGGCGGTACGACACTCCCGCACAGTTGCGGCTTCTGGGCGAGCTCTGGCCGCTGGTAAACGACCGGCATAACTTCCTCACCCCGACGAAGAAACCCATCGGCTGGGACACCGACGGCAAAGGCCGACGCAGACGTGTCTATGACACGCTTGCGACCCCGTTCGACCGGCTCTTACGTTCCGGTGTCCTCACCAGCGAGAGAACTGCAGAGCTCACCGCGTACCGGGACAGTTTGAATCCCGCGCATATCGCCCGTGAGATCGACCGGATCCAGCAGCGCCTCACCTGGCTCGCCGCCGACAAGACCCGCAAACTCGAAGCCGCCGAACTTGCGAAGCAGCCCGACCCGACCGCCGGGGTCAAACCCGCCCGAACAAGGAAGAAACAAGCCAGCTAAACTCAGGGATTACGCGGGCATTCCTTCGTGAGTCACCGGGGCTGTTTCGCGGGCATATTTAAATGAGTCCCCTCGCTGGGTTCGTGCCTTCATCCGTTTCCACGGTGTGCGTCACCCGGCAACCTTGGGCAGCAGCGAAGTCGAGGCATTTCTGTCCTGGCTGGCGAACGAGCGCAAGGTTTCGGTCTCCACGCATCGTCAGGCATTGGCGGCCTTGCTGTTCTTCTACGGCAAGGTGCTGTGCACGGATCTGCCCTGGCTTCAGGAGATCGGAAGACCTCGGCCGTCGCGGCGCTTGCCGGTGGTGCTGACCCCGGATGAAGTGGTTCGCATCCTCGGTTTTCTGGAAGGCGAGCATCGTTTGTTCGCCCAGCTTCTGTATGGAACGGGCATGCGGATCAGTGAAGGTTTGCAACTGCGGGTCAAGGATCTGGATTTCGATCACGGCACGATCATCGTGCGGGAGGGCAAGGGCTCCAAGGATCGGGCCTTGATGTTACCCGAGAGCTTGGCACCCAGCCTGCGCGAGCAGCTGTCGCGTGCACGGGCATGGTGGCTGAAGGACCAGGCCGAGGGCCGCAGCGGCGTTGCGCTTCCCGACGCCCTTGAGCGGAAGTATCCGCGCGCCGGGCATTCCTGGCCGTGGTTCTGGGTTTTTGCGCAGCACACGCATTCGACCGATCCACGGAGCGGTGTCGTGCGTCGCCATCACATGTATGACCAGACCTTTCAGCGCGCCTTCAAACGTGCCGTAGAACAAGCAGGCATCACGAAGCCCGCCACACCGCACACCCTCCGCCACTCGTTCGCGACGGCCTTGCTCCGCAGCGGTTACGACATTCGAACCGTGCAGGATCTGCTCGGCCATTCCGACGTCTCTACGACGATGATTTACACGCATGTGCTGAAAGTTGGCGGTGCCGGAGTGCGCTCACCGCTTGATGCGCTGCCGCCCCTCACTAGTGAGAGGTAGGGCAGCGCAAGTCAATCCTGGCGGATTCACTACCCCTGCGCGAAGGCCATCGGTGCCGCATCGAACGGCCGGTTGCGGAAAGTCCTCCCTGCGTCCGCTGATGGCCGGCAGCAGCCCGTCGTTGCCTGATGGATCCAACCCCTCCGCTGCTATAGTGCAGTCGGCTTCTGACGTTCAGTGCAGCCGTCTTCTGAAAACGACACCACCCTGCCCTTTCCCTGGCGTTTTTTGTCGCGTGTTTTAGTTGCATGAAATAGAATACTTGCGACTAGAACCGGAGACATTACGCCATGAAAGACAAGAGCGCCGCCGCTGGCCTGCTGCTGGGATATGCCCGCGTCAGCACCGACGACCAGGACTTGACCAACCAACGCGCCGAGCTGCACGCCGCAGGCTGCACGCGCATCTTTGCCGAGAAGATCACCGGCACCAGGCGCGACAGGCCCGAGCTGGCCCGCGTGCTCGATCACTTGCGCCCTGGCGATGTTGTGACTGTGACCAGGCTTGACCGCCTGGCCCGCAGCACCCGCGACCTGCTGGACATTGCCGAGCGGGCTCTGTTGCAAAGATTGGCGGCAGTCAGAGGTAGGCTGTCGCTCTGCGCCGATCAGGCGGCTGCTGCGAAATGGTGGTTGAGCATGCCCATGGCCTCCGTCAGCGCCGAGGGCCCAATGCCAAAAGCTCTCTCCACAAGGCGCACCTCGCCCCTGATGCCGGGCTGCAGGCACCAGGGGCGAGCCTGTCCTTTGCGCAGGGCTCGCATGACTTCGAATCCCTTGATCGTGGCATAGGCCGTGGGGATCGATTTGAAACCGCGCACCGGCTTGATCAGTATCTTGAGCTTTCCGTGATCGGCCTCGATCACGTTATTGAGATACTTCACCTGCCGGTGGGCCGTCTCCCGGTCCAGCTTTCCTTCGCGCTTCAATTCGGTGATCGCTGCACCATAGCTCGGCGCTTTGTCGGTATTGAGCGTGGCAGGCTTTTCCCAGTGCTTCAGGCCTCGCAGGGCCTTGCCCAGGAACCGCTTCGCTGCCTTGGCGCTGCGGGTCGGCGACAGGTAGAAATCGATCGTGTCGCCCCGCTTGTCGACTGCCCGGTACAGGTAGGTCCACTTGCCCCGCACCTTGACGTAGGTTTCATCCAGGCGCCAGCTCGGATCAAAGCCACGCCGCCAGAACCAGCGCAGCCGCTTCTCCATCTCCGGGGCGTAGCACTGGACCCAGCGATAGATCGTCGTATGGTCGACCGAAATGCCGCGTTCCGCCAGCATTTCCTCAAGGTCGCGATAGCTGATCGGATAGCGACAATACCAGCGCACCGCCCACAGGATCACATCACCCTGGAAATGGCGCCACTTGAAATCCGTCATCGTTCCGTCCGTCCAATCTCCGCCAAGCATGCTCAAGCTTCACGATTTTTGCAACAGAGCCCGATCGACAACCTCTCGCGCAACCAAGACATCGCGGTCGGACTGCAAGTGATCTTGAAGCCACGGGCCCGTCCCACCCCGACATGGACCTCGATGCCCGANACAATACCAGCGCACCGCCCACAGGATCACATCACCCTGGAAATGGCGCCACTTGAAATCCGTCATCGTTCCGTCCGTCCAATCTCCGCCAAGCATGCTCAAGCTTCACGATTTTTGCAACAGAGCCCGCCACCGCACGCCGCGACCCCCGCCCAGCCTCCTCCGCCTCGATCTGCGCAACCCTGCGACCCCGCTCCACCGCCCCCAACGCCGGGTCAAGTTGCGCGACACGGTCCGCGACCCGCTCCGCAGCCGAGCTGTACACCGGATACGCCCGCCCCAATGGCACACCAGTAATCGGATCCCGCCCCATCCCCACCAGCAACTGGAGCTGTGCCTCTGAGACCTGGGCGCCAGGTGTGAGTTCGCCATTACCCAGAGCGGTGACGCCGGAGCCGAGCCAGCGTCCGGGTGGGGTGCCAGCCTCGGCGTAGTAGCGGGTCAGCGGAGTGGACAGCGACCGGTCACCGTCACCCGCCGCCACGGTGCGCAGCAGGTACTTGTAGCCGTCCCCGGCCGACATCACCCGCATCGACACCGTCACCCAAACCACCCCTTACCTGCTCCTCACACAGGTGAGCCGGCGCCTTCCCGACCTCGATCTGCAAGACGCGTGGCAGATCTGCCGAGGTCTCTCACGGAACGAATCTCGATGATGCCGAGGCTCTGCGGCCGTGGGTTAGCTCGGGATTCGTACTGGCCAGCATTGATACGGATCTCCGCGTCTTTGAGCAGAGACGGGATATTGAGTTGCTGACCGGCAGCGGGGTCACCTACGCTGGTGGGCATGTTGTTCTACGGAACTGCTTCGCTGCGTCTGCGCAGCCGCTAACAGCGGCGGGCACCCTCCACAGGTTGTTGCTCCCGCACCCGGTGATCACGGCCGGGCGGCTCTTTCAGCGTGCCCGGCTCCGCAACAACCACGGAGCAAACAGTGCCTACCTATCGAGATGGCCGTCATGAGCACGGCCAGAACTTCCTGACTGGCCCATCCACCATTGCCACGATCACACGGCTCGTGGCTGCCACCGAGGGCCCGATCATCGAGATCGGCCCCGGTGACGGAGCACTCACCACCCCGCTGGCCCAGCTCGGGCGACCGGTGACAGCCGTCGAGATCGACACCAGGCTCGCCCAACGCTTGACCCAACGGCTCCCGTCGCACGTGGAGGTCGTCGCCGACGACTTCCTGACCTACCGGCTTCCAACATCTGCGCATGTGCTCGTCGGCAACCTGCCGTTTCACCAGACCACGGCCATACTGCGCCGCATCCTGCACTCCCCGGCATGGACCGATGCAATCGTGCTCGTGCAATGGGAAGTCGCGCGGCGCAGAGCGGGCGTCGGCGGTGCCACGATGATGACCGCGCAATGGGCGCCTTGGTTCGAGTTCACGCTGCACAGTCGTGTTCCCGCTCGCGCGTTCACCCCGCGTCCGGGAGTCGACGGCGGAATCCTCACCATCCACCGTCGCGAACATCCGCTGCTGTCCCCGACACGGCGACGCCACTTCCATGCCCTGGTCCACCGCGTCTACACCGGCCCCGGCCGCGGGCTTGCACAGATCCTCGCGCGCACCACCTCACTCGGGTCACCACAGACCGCACAGGCGTGGCTGACACGCCACGGCATGACCGCTGCAGGACTCCCGAAGGATCTGCCCGTCGAGGCATGGGTGGACTTGTTCAAGACCACCGGTGCTTCACCGCCTGCACACCGTGCGCAGACGCAGCAGGTGAAGTCAAGGAGACGCCGTCGATGACCATCGCAGCGCGGCGCCAGGCCTGCCGCTACACGTCAACAGCTAGGAGTGCCACGGAGCACCGTTCCGGTGAAACTTCCACAGAACTGGCAGCGCGGCTGCTCGCAGAAGCACCTCAACGGGATTGGCGACTCCGTGACCTTGCCGCGCTGGTTCACCTCTCGGTGTCACAGCTGGGCAGAGCGTTCACACAACGATTCGGTATGCCGCCCATGCGGTACCTGGCTCACATTCAGGCCCATCGGCTGGCTCACCTTTTGGTCGAGACTGATCTTCCAATCGGCGTCGCCATGACAAAAGTCGGGTGGCGCAGCCGTGGGCATGCCGCACGGCAGTTCACCGACGTCGTCGGGATCAGCCCGTCCGAATATCGGCGCACTGCGATTGGGCGCACTCTCACGGAGACCAGCCCGCGGCTATCAGCAACGCAGGGCAGCCCCCAATCAAAAGGCCCCCTCACGACAGGAGTGCTGTGAGGCCGTCGGAGAGAATCTCGCGTGGGCTGATG
Organism: Brevibacterium sp. Marseille-P9724; assembly: GCF_902500275.1. Lineage (NCBI taxonomy): Bacteria > Bacillati > Actinomycetota > Actinomycetes > Micrococcales > Brevibacteriaceae > Brevibacterium > Brevibacterium sp. Marseille-P9724. Next base: position 544,274 of record NZ_LR722990.1, read on the forward strand.
TGGTGCGTCGCGTGGAGCCGCGCATAGGTAGGAGCTTGGTCAGGGTCAATGGCGACGCGCTTTTCATCAGGCGCCATCGGTGCTGTCAGGGCGGAGCCGATCACCAGGTTGGACAATCGGTAGGCAGTCCCGAGCGGGTCGGGGGTGCCCGCCTGTTCGAGGAGAACGCACATCCGCTCAGAGAGAGCCAGGTACGCCGGGCCCCTGGGAGCGCGCATACCGATGACCTGACCGGCCCACCGGTGGGTCGTGAGGTGCGCGAAGAAGGCGTGCATCAGGGCAGGCAGGTCGGCATTGCGGATCGCCTCAGACATCAAGGGATCATCTGCCAGCGCTGCATCGAGGGCGAGATCAAACAGATCGTTGGCCGATTCGACACGTGAGTACAGGCTCGCTGGCGCGACACCTATCTTCTGCGCCACAGACCGCAGCGTGAGGGCTCTCAACCCGCCCTCGTCCAGCAGTCTGACCGACACCCTCGCGACCTCCATGATGTCCACGGCACGGAGGCGCTGAACAGGTTTGCGATGTTCCCAGTAACTCACCCGACCAGCCTAATCAAACACGCTTCAGTTAGCTATCCATTCTATGTTAGGTTTAGCGCATGCTGGATGCCACCACCCTTCCGATCACCTTTGAGGACACTCGCCTACGCCCCCTCTCTGAGCTGGACGCAGACGCGTATGCAGCCGGCACCAAGGATGAAGCTGTGCGGCGCTTCGGCCACCTGCCCGAGCCGGATTACACCCCCGAGTCCGTGCGACGGATGATCCGTGACGAGGTTGCTGAGGGTCTGTCGTCCGGCACGCTGGCAGTCCTCGCACTTGCCGACGCCGAGACGGACCGGTTTGTGGGCTCTTTGGTGCTCTTCGACATCAGCTCCGAGGCTGCCGAGGTCGGGTTCTGGATTCATCCGGATGCGCGGGGAGCAGGGCACGCTCGTCGGGGCCTGGAGTTGGCATCGCGCTTCGCACGCAACAGTGGACTTCGAACCTTGACAGCACGCACGCTCCTGGAGAACAAGGCCTCCCAGCGGTGCTTGACGAACGCAGGGTTCCGTGAGGTCGAGCGAGCCGTCGGGACCACGCCCGCAGGACAGTGCGAGGAACTATTCCATTACCGGCGCGATCTCAAGCCCACCGCCCAGTGGCCGTTGGCGACGGAGCGGCTTCGGCTCCGTCCGCATAACGCCGACGATGCCGAATGGCTTCACGAGCTGTACTCGCGACCCGACGTTGCCCGCTACCTGTTGGACGAGCCATGGACCGAGGAAGTCACCCGCGAAAAGCTCGCCGAGCGGCTAGCGAAGACTGACATCGATGGCGAGACTGGTGCGCTTGCGCTGGTCATCGAGCATGACGGCGTCCCGATCGGAGACGTCGCGTTGTGGCTCACCGATCACGAGCACCGTCAAGGCGAGATCGGGTGGGTTCTCGACCCGGCGCAAGGTGGGCAAGGTTTCGCCAGCGAAGCCGTCCGAGCAGTACTCGCCCTCGGGTTTGACCACTACCAGCTCCACCGCATCACCGCGCAGATGGATGCCCGCAACAGCGCCTCGGCAGCACTGGCTCGTCGTGTCGGGCTCCGGCTGGAAGCACATCACGTCCAGGACTGGTTCAGCAAGGGCGAATGGACCGATACCCTCATCTTCGCGCGACTTACCTCCGAGAACATTCGCCGATGATCGAGAATTTGGCTTTCATACTCTCTCTGCTAAAGGCAATTACAGCACTCAACGCGAAGCCCTGATACCCGGGCCCGATTCCATTACCTTCTGGTTTCGAGGCGCCGCTGGCCTGCCGCTGTGACTACAGGTACTCCGACAGCTCGCGGACAATGAAATCCGCCATGAGGCGACCGCGCAGCGAAAGCGCAAGCCATTCCTCATCAGGTTCTACAAGCCCCTGCTTGGCAAACTGTTCTAACAGAAGCTCAGTACCCGCAGGCAGTTCGGACAGCCGCATGCCCCGCCGGATCCTGGCTCGCAGCATGAGGTCTTCCAGCCTGCGAGTATCCGCATCGAGGACTTCCCGGCCAATCGCCGGTGACTGCCCCTGGCCCAGCCGATCAGCCCAGGCACGCGGATGCTTAGCATTCCAGAAGCGCACTCCCCCAACGTGCGAGTGTGCCCCAGCACCAAAGCCCCACCAGTCCTGGCCCGTCCAGTAGGCATTGTTGTGACGACACTCGTGGTCAGCACTGCGCGCCCAGTTGCTCACCTCGTACCAGTGCAGACCGGCGGCAGAAAAAGCAGCATCAGCAGCCACGTACTTATCCGCCAGATCGTCCTCGTCCGGCATGGGCAGCTCACCGCGGCGAACCTGCGCACCCATCTTGGTGCCCGGTTCAACGATGAGCGAATACGCCGAAATGTGGTCCGGCTCCATCGCAACGGCTGCGTCAACAGAACGCTGCCAGTCCTCGGCTGACTCCCCCGGTGTGCCGTAGATGAGGTCAACTGACACCTGCATACCGGCTTCCTTAACCCACTGAACAGCCTTGGGGACCTGCTCTGGATTGTGCGTGCGATCCAGTGTTGCCAACACGTGCGGAACCGCCGACTGCATGCCCATCGACACGCGCGTAAAACCAGCCTCAGCCAGCTTGGCCACATACGCAGGGCTCAGAGTGTCTGGGTTTGCCTCAGTCGTCACCTCGGCACCATCCGCCAAGCCAAAAGCATCCCGCACGCGTTCGAGCGCGAAAGCCAAATCAGCCGCCGGCAGAAGAGTCGGCGTTCCCCCGCCGAAGAACACGGTGCTCACCGGCCTGGCAGGAAAGTCAGCCAGAACACGGGAGGCGAGCTCCACCTCGTGAGCCAGATTCCCAGCCCAATCGGAACGATTGGCACCCGGACCGAGTTCCTCGGCCGTATAGGTGTTGAAATCGCAGTAGCCGCAGCGCACCCGGCAGTAGGGCACGTGAATATAGGCACTCAGTGAGCGTGATTCGGCCCCGGCCTGCGCGGAAGCAGGCAGTGAACCGTCAAGCGGAGGAACGTCGCCGTCAGGCTGTGCCGGCACCGATCAGCTCTTCCGTCAGTTCTTTCCGCCGCCGGCAGCATCCGACGACAGCGCGGCAATGAAGGCTTCCTGCGGAACCTCGACAGTTCCGACCATCTTCATGCGCTTCTTGCCTTCCTTCTGCTTTTCCAGCAGCTTGCGCTTACGGCTGATGTCACCGCCGTAGCACTTGGAAAGAACGTCCTTGCGGATAGCGCGAATGGTCTCACGCGCAATGATGCGCGAACCGATAGCCGCCTGCACGGGAACTTCGAACTGCTGCCTGGGAATGAGTTCCTTGAGCTTCCCAGCCATCTTCACGCCATAGTGGTAGGCGTCATCACGGTGGACAATTGCCGAGAACGCATCCACGTGATCGCCGTGCAGCAGAATGTCGACCTTGACGAGGTTGGCTGCCTGATCGCCGTCATCCTGGTAGTCAAGAGACGCGTAGCCGCGGGTGCGGGACTTCAGCTGGTCGAAGAAGTCGAACACGATTTCAGCCAGCGGCATGCGGTAGCGCAGCTCCACACGGTCTTCCGACAGGTAGTCCATGCCGTTCATCTGGCCGCGTTTGCTCTGGCACAACTCCATGACGGGCCCAACAAAATCCGACGGGGTGAGGATCGTCGCCGCAACCATCGGCTCGCGGACTTCCTTGATTTTCCCTTCCGGGTATTCGCTGGGGTTGGTCACTGTGTACTCGGTGCCGTCTTCCATCGTCACCTGGTAGACAACAGACGGGGCGGTCGAAATGAGCGAAAGATCGTATTCGCGCTCCAGACGGTCGCGCACAATCTCCAAGTGCAGCAGACCCAGGTACCCGCAGCGGAAGCCGAAGCCCAGGGCCGCCGAGGTCTCAGGTTCAAAAGTCAGCGCAGCGTCGTTAAGCTGCAGCTTCTCCAGCGCATCACGCAACACCGGATAGTCCGAACCGTCAATCGGGAACAGCCCGGAGAACACCATCGGCTTGGGCTCCTGATAGCCCTCAAGTGCTTCTTCGGCAGGGTTGGCGGCAGTCGTGATCGTGTCACCGACCTTCGACTGGCGCACGTCTTTCACACCCGTAATGAGGTAGCCGACCTCGCCAACACCCAGACCTTTCGACGGTTTGGGTTCAGGCGAGGACACGCCGATCTCCAGGGTTTCGTGCGTCGAACTGGTGGAAAACATCTGGATCTTTTCGCGCGGACCCAACTGGCCGTCAACCACACGAACGTATGTGACAACACCGCGGTAGGTGTCGTACACGGAGTCGAAGATCATGGCACGCGCCGGCGCGTCCTTATTGCCTTCCGGAGCGGGAATGTCACTGACAATCCGGTCGAGAACATCCTCAACACCTTCACCGGTCTTGCCGGACACCCGCAGGCAGTCTTCGGGCTCGACACCGATGAGATTGGCAAGCTCCTCAGCGTATTTGTCCGGATTCGCTGCCGGCAGATCGATCTTGTTGAGCACGGGAACAATCGTCAGATCGTGCTCCATGGCCATGTACAGGTTCGCCAGCGTCTGGGCTTCAATGCCCTGCGCGGAATCCACCAGCAGCAGCGCACCTTCACACGCCGCCAGCGAACGCGAAACCTCGTAGGAGAAGTCCACGTGCCCGGGAGTGTCGATCATGTTGAGCGCAAACGGTTCGCCGTCATCCGTCATCCACGGCATGCGCACCGCCTGCGACTTAATCGTGATGCCGCGCTCGCGCTCGATGTCCATCCGGTCGAGGTACTGGGCGCGCATTTCACGCGGCTGCACCACCCCGGTCATCTGCAGCATACGGTCGGCAAGAGTCGACTTACCGTGGTCAATGTGGGCGATGATGCAGAAGTTGCGGATATTCGCAGGGTCGGTGGACGCCACCTGAATCCGCTGGGCAGCAGTATCGCTCACCTGAGGCATGAACGCTCCTTTGTGGGTCTCAAACAGCTACTCATTGTCTCATACACCCAGTCAGCGCTTATCGTTGACACATGGCGAATTCCAACTTCTCACAGCGCCTCATTCGCAAAGGACTTCGAGCCGGAATCACGGCGCTCAGCCGCAGCATCGACCAGGAACAGGCGGGTCGGCTGGCAGCCGACCTCCTGCTGGGAGGCCGGCCCTCCGCATCGTCAGACTCACGAGGTGGAGCTCCAGGCAGCCCTGCCAACTCACCAGGGCGAACCCAGAAGAACAAGGCGCACCCTAAGAAGGGCAGCGGAGGCCCGAAGAAGCGGGACGAATTCTCAATCGCCCGGCGGGCCGAGAACCAGCCGATCAAACAGGGATTCCCCAAAAGGCCATCAGGCGGCTACCCGGGTGATTTCACCGGCACCGTTCGGCCTGTCTACTCCCCCGACCTCGACGGCAGTCCCGACCCGGGCGAAGTCGTGTGGGCCTGGGTGCCCTACGAAGAGGACTTCACACAGGGCAAAGACCGTCCGGTCCTGCTCGTGGGACACGACCGTTCGTGGCTGTTGGGGCTCATGCTCACCTCCAAGGACAAGGTGCCCGGCAATGTCGGCGAAATCCGGCACAACGAGGGAACACCGTGGATCAACATCGGATCCGGCGACTGGGACGCAAAGAACCGCCCCTCGGAAGTCCGCTTAGACCGCGTCATCCGAATCGCACCCAACGCAGTGCGCCGCGAGGGAGCCATCATGCCCATGAGTCTGTACTCGAAGATCGTGGAGAACATCGAAACCGGAGGGAAAAGCTGACAGCAGGCTCTGTACGGCGGACAGGTTCGCAGCGTGTGGCGAATTCAACCGCGCTGACATCCGCTGAAAATTAGCGTTCGCCCCGGTGAGCCGCTATGCTTTTGGCCGTATGTCCGCCAAGGTGTGTGTCTCACCATGGTCGGGTGGATGTACTCCTGATATTCAGGCGCCTGACGCTTTCCCCGCTGAGAGCGCATCGAGTATGAGGAAGCCCTCACGACCTATTGAATTCGACAGAAGAGTGTTGAAGTGGCAAATATCAAGTCTCAGATCAAGCGGAACAAGACCAACGAAAAGGCTCGCCTGCGCAACCGCGCTGTGCGCAGCGAAGTTCGCGGTCACATCCGCCAGGTCCGCGCAGCCATCGAAGCTGGCAACGCTGACGAAGCACAGGCAGCCCTGCAGGTTGCCTCGCGCAAGATCGACAAGGCAGTGAGCAAGGGTGTGCTGCACAAGAAGAACGCAGCCAACCGCAAGTCGCGCCTGGCTAAGGCAGTGAACGCGCTCAAGGCCTGATAGAGCCGAAGGGAAGGGGGACGAACCACGTGTTTCGTCCCCCTTTCTTCATGCGGTTCTACGTGACTTGCTGCCGATCAACGCCGGCGGGCTGACTGGGCGACTTCCCGCACGAGGGTTTCAACCGCAAATTCGGGGTCCCGTCCGCCGCCTTTCACAGCCGCATCGGCCGCTGCGACATTGAGCAGCGCACGCCCCAGTTCGGCTTCGTTCCACTGGCGAACCTGCCTGCGTGCTCGGTCCACTTGCCACGGAGCCATTTTGAGTTCGGCTGCCAACTGGCCAGAAGAGCCGCTGAGCCCCTGTACCTTCGCCAGCTGGCGAAGCTTCATCGCAACTGCCGCGACAATCGGCACGGGGTCCGTGCCCGTTGACAATGCGTGGCGGGTCAGCGCGAGCGCCTGTCCGGTGTTGCCGGAGCAGGCTGCGTCAGCGACTTTGAACCCTGTCGCCTCGACCCGCCCGCCGTAATAGCGGTCGACAATCTGATGGGTAATTTCGCCTTCCGTATCAGCCAGCAGCTGGCGGATACCCTGGTCGAGTTCCGAAACGTCCGATCCGAGCGCATCCATGAGAGCAGCGAGCGCATCCGGTCGGATAGAGCGTCCGGCGCGTTTGAATTCGCCTTCGGCAAAGGCGTTCTTGTCGGCTTCTGATTTCAACGCCGAGGCGTCAATGCGTGGAAACTCGGCCTTTTCGAGAGCTTTTATGAGCCGCGCTCCCCTGTTGCCGCCGGAGTGTTTGAGGATGACGACCATGTCGTCGGAAGGCTCGTCCGCGTATGCGAGCGCGTCGGTCAGAAAAGCGTCGTTCATCGTGGCGCAGTTCTCGACGACCACTATGCCGCGCGTGGTGAACAGTGACGGTGCGGCTGCCTGTGCGAGTTCACCCGGCTGATACGAACTAGCATCTAGGTGTGTGATGTCATCGCCGTGGGTCTTCTTCGCCTTGCCCAGCACGGTGTCTTGGGCTTTTCTGGCAAGCACCGCTTCCGGCCCGGAAATCAGCACAATGGGGGCCGGTTTGGCGCGGTGCCACGGGATGAGTGTTTTCTTCGCTGCCACGTGATCAGCCTAGCCGCTTACAGACCCAGTGCACCCGCCGAGCCCTCTGAGCTGAGCGTCGCGGTCCAGTACAACGGTGCCGCATTCGTCTGTGCGCAGAACCGGCACGGAGCCAAAGGCATCGAGCGCCTGCCGTGTTGGGTGGCCGTAGCGGTTGTTCGCACCAACCGACACGATTCCCGCCGAAGCGCCAACCTGGGCGAAGAAGCTCGGATCAATGAAGCGAGAGCCGTGGTGGGGTGCGGTGAGAATGTCTGCCTGGACGCTTTCTGCGGCCATGGCTCTCTGTCCGTCCTCTTCGACATCCCCCGTCAGAAGTACAGAGACTCCAGCCGTTTCGATCTGGATGACCGCTGAGATCTGATTTCGCCCGTCAGTCTGCTCTGCCATGTCCGGCGGCGGCCACAGCACTTCCCACCGGACATCGCCCGATGAGAACGCCATGCCTTCGGTGAGTCCGCGCACCTCGTGCCCCGTCAGAGCCTGCACTTCGCGTGCTCTGGGATCGGCGAGGCTCGGTGCCGATGCCCATACGGCTGCCACCGTCCTCCCACCGGTTGTGGCCGCCCGCAGCCCCGCATAGTGGTCGGCATCGAAGTGGCTGATGATGACGCTCGTCTGCCGCACCCCCAGAGCTGACAGACAGTCGGCGAGCTTCGCCTCGTCAGGCCCAGCATCAACGAGCAGAGCGTGCTCAGCACTGAGCCGAACCGCGGTCGCACTGCCCTGCCCCACATCGCAGAAGGCGACGGTCCAATCGCCTGCGGGCCGGTGGATCAGCGGCAGCCCCATTCCCAGCACAAGCGCACCGACTGCGACAGCCGCAGCGAGCCTGCGGATCCTGACTTTGCGAAAGCCGATGACAGCAACACCGACTGACACACCCAGCACCACAGCCACAACAATGCCCAGTGTTCCCGCAGCCCACGGCAGCACAGCTCCGGGCAGGCCAGCCGCCGTGTGCGAGACCAGTGCAATCCACTGGGCCGGCCACTGCAGCAGCCAACCCACACCATCGGCGAAATAGCCGAATACGGCCCAGCCGGTCAGGAGGTGCAGTCCACCTGACACCAGCACTGCGAGACCGCCGATGACAATGGGCCCCAATGCGGGAACAGCCACGACATTGGCCGGTATTGACCACAGGCTCGGCTGGCTGTCGATAGTCAGCAGCACCGGGAACACGCCCAGCTGCGCGCAGACTGGAACAGCCAGGAGGTTCGCCGCAAACGGAGGCATCCACCTGCACAGTGCGGTTGTCATCGGCTGGCTGAGCACAATCAGCGCCCCGGCAGCACACACCGACAGAGTGAAGCCGATGGAGCTGGACAGCTCCGGCCGGGTGATGAGCACACCGATGACCGCTGCCGCTATGAGGGCCAAACTGCGTTTGCCAGTTCCGCGCACCACGGCATAGGCCCCTACCAGGCCCATACCGGCGGCACGGATGACAGAAGGGGCCGGACCCACAATGAACACAAACCCGGCTACGAGCACCACAGCCACCGCAGTTGCGCTCAGCGGGCGATGGCTGATCCAGCGCGCCAACCACAGTGCGGTCATCGCGACAATCGCCAAATGCGTGCCCGACACGGCTGAGACATGGGTCAGGGATGCGATCTTCATGTCCTCCAGCAGCGCGTCGTCCGCTGTGGTGCGATCGCCGAGAACCAGACCCGGCACGAGGCCCGCACCCGCACTCCCACCTACTATTGCCGCATGAAACTCCTGTCGTACGTCCCTTCGCACGTGCCACATTCCGACGGGTCCGCGCACATCGCGCATCGAGTTGACAAAACCTGTCGCCTGCGAAGCTTCGCGCGTCAATGACAAGTCCGCGTGCGCAGTACTGCCGGCTTCGGGAAGCTCCTCGCGGGAAAGCAGGGTGACGGGGCCGTCGTCCGTCGACGCCGCCGCCCGCCACCAACCCGAGGCACTCTGCACCGGATCGCTGACGATCTTCACCCGCCCGGACACAGTGCCTTCGTCCGGGGTGCCGAGCATGCGCGCCGCGCTGACCCCTACAGCGGCCAGTCCCACGACAACGCAGGTCACGGCAAGGAGCGCCGTTGCCTGCGCACGGCCGGATTCGCGCTTTTGACGGCTGATCCGCCGCTGTGCCCTACTCGAACCGTCTGGGGTCGATTCCGTCCATGCCCACAGACCGATGGACAGGACTGTGAAAACACCGGCGGCCGCCATCACCACCCAGTCGGGTGCGGGAAGCGCGGCACAGAGCCACACTGCGGCGGCCGCTGCCACCAGCCGAAGGGTGACGGGATACTTCAGGCCATATCGAAAGAAGTGCTCAGACGGTGGCGTTCGGTTTGATCTTCGCAAGGGTCGCCTCCCCTATGCCTGACACTTCTGTCAGCGCATCCACCGAGGTGAAGGGCCCTTTCTCCTCCCGGTGCGCAACAATCGCAGCCGCCGTGACAGGACCGATGCCCGGAAGGTTCTCAAGTTCTGCTGCCGAGGCGGAATTGATGTTGATCTTCTGCCCTGCACCTGTCGCTGTGCTGCCAGAAGCCGCCCCGGCGCCACCACCAGTCGCCCCGCTCGGTGCTTGCGGACCGTTGGGGCCGGAGTCGTCTGCGATCTCCGGTACAACTATCTGTTCGCCGTCTTTGACGACCCTAGCGAGGTTTACCTGGGTGAGGTCTGCATTCTTCTTCGTCCCGCCGACGGCATCGAGCGCATCAACAACCCGGGCTTGTCCGCTGAGCGTAACCACACCTGGTTTCTTGACGGCCCCGGCAACGTGCACCTGCACGGTTGCCTGTTCTGTCGGCTCCGCCGTGATTTCCGCCGCCTGCGGTTGGCTGCTGCCCCGTGTCCTGAGATAGCCGAAAACGCACAGAGCGATGAGAACGATGATCATAAGCGCCACAATAACCGTACGCCGCGGCAGCGGGCGGCTTTTCGGCAGCAGGTCGGCAATGTCGTCGACGTCGTCCTCGGGTTGCCATCCCTGCGCGGAGCTCTCACGCAAAGAGCCCAGCCTGTCTTCTGGTGAGCGTTTCATGCACCGTATTCAACCCCACCGAACCGCACCCCGCTGGGTGCCTGTGGACAGCGTGGAATCATCCACAGAGGGCAGCGCCTAAGTGCTCCCCCGAGGTTTCAGGCACGCCCTAGGGCACCAGCCGGACTTCAATGCCGGCGGACCCGGGGCCCACATGGGCTGTCACAACAGTCGACAGAACCGCGGTGTCCACGTGCTCCCACTGCGCGCGTGCGGCCTGAAGAATGGCGCGAAAGAGCGCACTGCCCTCATCGGCCGTGCCTTCGGGGTGCAGAACGGTCGCCTGCACCCGCAGGTTCTCCGCCCCTTCACGCGTCCGCATTTCGGCCACGGCGGCGGCTGCTTCGTCGACTGCGCGGCGGGCGGCCTTTGCGGTGGTGCGGACTCGCGCGGCCGGTTCTACGCGACCTTCGTGCACCTGCAAGACTGGCACGATCTTCAGTGCGCGTCCGAACAGAGCCGCCGCGCCGCCGATTCTTCCTCCCCTGTGCAGGTACACCAGTGTTTCGGGGACAAAGTAGGTTGCGCTGAACTGTGCGGCGGCTTTCTCGCAGGCATCGGCGCAAGCAGTCAATCCCAAGTGTGCATTCGCGGCCGCCCAGTGGGCGATGCCGACGGAGCCAGCGCTGGCGGTGCGCGAATCGATCACTCGAATGGCCACGGGACCGTCAGCCTCAAGCCCGCGTTCCTGCGCAACCTGCGCCGCAGCGGCTGTGGCGGCCCTGTACGTGCCGGACATCTCCGCTGACAGCGTGATGATGATGACCTCGTCGGCTCCGCCGTCCAGCTGTTCGCGAATTGCTGCGGCGAAGTCCTCGACCGCGGGCATTGAGGTCCGGACGGTGCTTCCGCCGCGCATACGCGAGCACAGCTCAGACGGATCCAGCTGTGAATCCTGGAACTCGGCTTCATCGACCGTGACCGTAAGATCGACCGAGTGCACCCGACCGGCGAAAGCGCGGTCGAGCTCTTCACGGTCAGCATCGCTCAACCGCACGGTCGAATCGAGAATCAGTCCGATCACAGCACAGTCCCGCACTCGCGGCTTGCTGCAGAGCTCATTGCCGCAGAGTTCATTCCTGCCTGCCCAGGCCGCGGACCGTCCAGCCGGCTTCGCGGTATGCCCTGCGGTCGACGACATTGCGGCCGTCGACGATGATCTTCTGCGCAACGAGTTCGCCCGCCGCCACAGGGTCGAGGTTCTTGTACTGCGGCCATTCCGTCAGCAGGACAACACCGTCAGCCCCGGTGAGGGCTTCTGTCAGGTCTGGGGCGTAAGTCAGTTCAGGATCGCGGCGGCGGGCGTTCTCAATGGCTTCCGGATCGGTGATGACGACCTGAGCACCGGCCTGTTCCAGGCGCTCAGCGACGTCGAGTGCGGGAGAGTCCCGAACATCGTCAGTGTTGGGTTTGAACGCGATGCCCAGCACCGTTATCCGCTTGCCGGAGAGGTCTCCGCCGAGTGCTTCGCGTGTCAGGTCGACCATGCGGGCTCGCCTGCGCAGGTTGATGCTGTCGACTTCCCGCAGGAAGCTCACGGCCTGTTCGACCCCGAGTTCGTCGGCACGGGCGATAAAGGCGCGGATGTCCTTCGGCAGGCAGCCTCCGCCGAAGCCCAATCCCGCGTTGAGGAAGCGCCGTCCAATGCGCTTGTCCATGCCAATGGCGTCCGCCAGCACAGCAACGTCACCGCCGGCGGTTTCGCACAGCTCCGCCATCGCGTTGATGAACGAAATCTTGGTCGCCAGGAAGGAGTTCGCAGCTGTTTTGACCAGCTCGGCTGTCTGGTAGTCCATGACGATCCGCGGGGTCACTGCACCCACCTCGCCAGCGGCACCGGCCTCACCACCGCGCAGGTTGTGCGCGTACACCTGATCGAGAATTGCCACGGCGGGGTCGTCTTCGCTGCCGCTTTCTACTCCGTAGATGATCCTGTCGGGCCGCAGAGTGTCTTCCACCGCGTGGCCTTCGCGCAGAAATTCGGGGTTCCAGGCCAGCTTCGCCCCGGTCGGTGCGACCTTCTTGGCCAGTTCAGCTGCCGAACCGACCGGCACGGTCGACTTGCCCACCACCAGGTCACCCGGTTTGAGGTGGGGCATGAGGTCGTTGATCGCGGAGTTCACATAGGTCATATCAGCGGCGTTGCTCTCTTGTGACTGAGGCGTGCCCACGCAGATGAAGTGGACGCTGGCTTCGGCCGCACGTGAAATGTCCGATGTGAACAACAGGCGCTGCGAAGTTCCGTCCGCGCCTTCGTTTCCAGCTGACTGTTCGGCTTGTCCGGCCTCGAGAAGCTCAGCAAGGCCGGGTTCGAAGAACGGCGGCTGGTAGTTTTCCAGCTTCTGCAGCTTCTGTGTGTCCGTGTCGACGCCGATGACGGTGTGTCCGACAGAAGCCATAGCGGCAGCGTGCACCGCGCCGAGATAACCACAGCCGATGACCGAAATGTGAGTCAATTGACCCTCTCCTCGCAGGTGTTCAGTTCTGCTTCCCATAGTCCCACGGGCAGCCGTACTAAAGTGGACGGTGTGATGCGTTTTACCGACTTTCTCGTGAATTCCCTGTCGGCGCTGCTCATTGCGGTCGCCGGTATTGTCCTTGTCGTTGTGGGAATCGTCGCGGCTGTCATCTTCCCAGGTGCCGCCGGTGTTGTCATCGGCCTCATCATTGTGCTCACCGGTTTGGCGATTCTGGCCGGCACTGTCGGAATGAGCTTGGAATGGGCCCGCACCCAGGACCGCATTGATGCTCTCAATGCCGAAGTCGCGGAAGCCCGCAAAGTCGAAAACACCATCTACTACGCTGCGGCACTGCCCGAAGACGATCAACCGGACGCTCCCGCAGCACAGAAGCTGCTCGAGGTCTTCTCCGCGGACAGTCCGCTCATGGAAAACCTCCGCATCAATCGTGGTCAGGACCTTCCGGCCGAAGGTGCCGCGCAGCTTGATGACTTCCTCAGCTCGTCAGCCAAGCAGTCATTCGCCGATGCGGCCGTGCACACCGCTTTTATGGACGTTTTCCGCGCCGCACGCGATCTGCACGCCTGGCTGAAATCTGAAACTGCCGAAGCCGACGGCGTCCGGTCGATCATTCCCGGCGACACCCGCGAAGGCGGATGGCGTGAGTTCGCTGCCGCGGCCAACGCCGGCGACACTCTCTCCCAGAATCTGTTGGGCGCGCGGGCGGCCTTCGAGCGGGCAGTGCTCGAAGCTGACCTCCTGTGAGTCCGGCTGGACAGGCCGCCTATCCTCCCGGCTCTGCTCGCCCAGCGTCGGCGGCCGGGATCCCACCTGCTGCGGGACTGTTCAGCAGAACCGCAGCAGTGTTCCTCGGCGGTGCAGTCGGCACTGCTGCGCGCGCAGGTTTGGGGATCCTGCTTGACGCTGACTGGGCTGTGCTGATTGCCAACACACTGGCGTGTGGTCTGCTCGCGTTCATCTGTGCTCGCCCTTCGCTGCTAGCACCGCACTCGCCCCTGCGCCTGGGGCTGGGCACCGGTTTGGCCGGTGCTCTCTCAAGCACGTCCGCAATAGCTGTGCACAGCTTTCTGACCGGGTCCGCGGTGTACCCGCTGCTGTCAGCCACGGCTGGGCTTGTGGCAGTCGCAGTTGGAATCGTGATCGGCAAACGGTTCGAAAGGTCATCGTGAGCGGAACGATCTTCGCCCTCGTATGCGCCGCCGGGGGTCTCGGAGCCGCCGCGCGCTTTCTTCTCGACAGCGCTCTCACACGCCTGTTTCGCTCACCGGCCTGGCCGGTGGGCATCTTCGTGGTCAATGTCATCGGCAGCTGTGCCGCCGGGGCCGCCGCGGCCTGTCTGACCGGGCACGAGGTGCCGCTCACCGTGGTCTCAACAGGTTTCCTTGGCGGCTTCACAACCTTCTCAACACTGATGGTGTCGACGGTGCAGATGCTCATCACCCGCCGAACTGTGCTTGCGGTGAGCTACTGCGCTGCCACCGCTGTCTTCTGCGGCGGCGGGGCATGGGTGTTCTTCCGGCTGTTCAGCTGAGCCCACCTGCGCCCGGATTCAGCATCGGATCCACCAGTCGGTGTGCGGAGCAACCGGCACGGTGCGCTTGTGGCGACTGCGCATGAAGAGCTGTTCGATCTTCATGGCAACGTCTTCGGGCACCTCGCCGCCTTCGAGGTACGTGTCGATCTCCCGGTAGCTCACACCGAGTGCCTCTTCGTCCGACTGTCCGGGGGCGTCGTCCAGAAGGTCAGCCGTCGGCGTCTTTTCGTACAGGCGAGCGGGGGCTCGCATTTCTTCCAAAAGGGCCCGTCCCTGACGTTTGGTCAGCCCGTACAGGGGCATGACGTCCGCTCCCCCGTCGCCGAACTTCGTATAGAAGCCGGTGACAGCTTCGGCAGCGTGGTCTGAGCCGACAACGAGCTGACCGGATGCTCCGGCAATGGCGTACTGCGCGGCCATGCGGATGCGCGCTTTGGCGTTGCCGCGATTGAAGTCGCTCATCGGCTCACCGAGGGCCGAGGTGAATTCGTCTGCCAGAGCGTCCACGGAGCTGCCGATGTTGAAGTCGACGTCTTTGTCCGGCTGGATGAAGTCCATGGCCAGCTGTACGTCTTCGTGATCAGACTGGACGCGGTAGGGCAGCCGCACGGCGGTGAAGGCAACATCTTCGCCGAGCGAACGGAGCTTCTCGGCTGCCATCTGGCACATGCGCCCGGCGAGTGTGGAGTCTTGGCCGCCGGAAATCCCCAGCACGAAGCCGCGTGCTCCCGTTGTCAGGCAGTAGTCGACAAGGAACTGCACGCGCACAGCGATTTCTTCGCGGGGTTCGATGGACGACTTCACTGCCAGGGAAGCCCGGATTTTGTCAGCAAGCCTAGTCATGGGCACAACGGTAGCCCGAAGAAGAATTCACACCAATTTGTCAGCACGCAAACAGGCCGTCTGCGCGTGTGAGTTTCACAACAGCAGACGGCCTGCGTCACAGGCAGCCGGTGGACTCTTAGGCGTCCGGCACCAGATTGACGAGCTTGGGAGCCTTGACGATCACGCGGCGAAGCCCAGCACCTGCCAGTGCTCGCTGGGCTCCGGGCGATTCGACGGCGAGCTTCTCAAGCTCTTCCTCCGTGATGTCAGCCGGAACTTCAAGCCGGTCGCGCACCTTTCCTTTGACCTGCACCACTGCGGTCACGGTCTCAGCTTTGAGGTAGCGCTCATCGGCCTCCGGGAAGGCGCGGTAGGCCAGGGATTCTTCGTGTCCCAAACGCTCCCACAGCTCTTCGGCAATGTGCGGCGCCAAGGGACCTGTCATCTGCACGAGAGCTTCGACGGCTTCCCGTGGCGCCTTCCCCGTCTTGGTGAGGTGGTTGGTGAGAACAATGAGCTTCGCCACGGCGGTGTTGAAGTGCATGTTCTCCATGTCTTCAGTGACACCGGAAATCGCAGTGTGCATGGCGCGCAGGGTCTCTTCGTCCGCAGCGTCATCAGTGACCAGCAGTTCGCCGGAGTCTTCATCCACAACCAGGCGCCACAGCCGCTGCAGGAAACGCTGCGAGCCGACGACAGCGCGTGTTTCCCAGGGGCGCGACATGGTCAGCGGACCCATCGACATTTCGTAGACACGGAAGGTGTCCGCGCCGAAAGCCGCATACATTTCGTCCGGTGTGACGACGTTCTTGAGCGATTTGCCCATCTTGCCGTATTCGCGGCTGACTTCCTCACCTTCGTACCAGTAGGTGGTTTCGCCAGCATCGTCCGTGCGCTCTTCGACATCTGCCGCGGGCACGTAGACCCCGCGCGCATCCGTGTAGGCATAGGCCTGGATATACCCCTGGTTGACCAGGCGGTGGAACGGCTCGGACGACGAAATGTGTCCCAGGTCGAACAGAACCTTGTGCCAGAAGCGAGCGTAGAGCAGGTGCAGGACAGCGTGTTCGACACCGCCGACGTACAGACCGGCACCCCCGGCGGGGCGCTCGGCAGTCGGCCCCAGCCAGTAGGCCTCGTTGACCGGATCGACAGCGGCGTCAGCATTTGTCGGGTCGGCGTAGCGCAGCTGGTACCACGACGATCCCGCCCAGTTGGGCATGGTGTTGGTTTCACGGCGGTACTGCTTGGGACCATCGCCCAAGTCGAGGGTGACATTGACCCACTCTTCTTTGCGACCCAGCGGAGGTTCGGGTTCCGAAGCCGCGTCGTCAGCATCAAAGGTGCGCGGAGAGAAGTCGTCCATTTCCGGCAGGTCGACGGGCAGCTGCTCTTCTGGCAGGGCGTGCGGAACACCGTCTTCGTCATAGACGATGGGGAACGGCTCACCCCAGTAGCGCTGGCGGGAGAAAAGCCAGTCGCGCAGACGGTACTGCGTGGTTTCCTCAGCCAGCCCCTGACCGGCCAGCCATTCGACGACAGCGGCTTTCGCGGCTTCCACTTCCAGGCCGTTGACGTCGATCTCAGCATTGGCCGAATTGATCTTCTCGCCTTCGCCCTGATATGCGGAATCTTCGTCGTGGTCAGCGTCAGGCTGGACCGTACGGATATACGGCAGGTCGAACACCTTCGCGAAGTCCCAGTCGCGGGAGTCTTCAGCAGGAACACCCATGACGGCGCCCGTGCCGTAGCCCATGAGCACATAGTCGGCGATGAACACCGGGATCAGCTGCCCCGTTGCCGGGTTCGCCGAGTACGTGCCGGTGAAGACACCGGTCTTGTTCTTATCCTGTTGGCGCTCCACGGGGGTGCGCCCAGCTGCCCAGCGCTGATATTCCTCTACTGCCTCAGCCGGGGTGCTCTTACCGCCCTTCCAAGCGTCGGGGGTCTGCGCCGGCCACTGGTCGGCCGTGTATGACTCAACGAGCGGGTGCTCCGGCGAAAGAACGAGGAACGTTCCGCCAAACACCGTGTCGGCGCGCGTCGTGTAGACCTCGATGCACTCCAAGCCCTCGGTCTGCGGCTCATAGCGCAGGAAGGCACCGGTCGAACGGCCAATCCAGTTGCGCTGCATGGCCTTGATCGCATCGGGCCAGTCGACCTTGTCAAGGTCGTCGGCCAGACGGTCGGCATAGGCGGTGATGCGCATGTTCCACTGCCGCAGACTGCGCGTGTACACAGGGAAGTTCCCGCGCTCCGACAGGCCTTCGGCCGTGACCTCTTCGTTTGCGAGCACAGTGCCCAGGCCCGGACACCAGTTGACAGGAGACTCTGAAATATAGGCCAAGCGGTATCCCTGCAGCACCTCTTCACGTTCTGCCGAGCTCAGCTCTGACCACGGGCCCCGGCCGGTGTCACGACCCTGCTCGAACTGGGTCACAAGCTCCGAAATCGGGCGAGCGGCGCCTCGTCCCCCATCAGCTTCGGGGTCGTACCAAGAATTGAAGACCTGCAGGAAGATCCACTGCGTCCACTTGACGAACGCGGGATCCGTCGTGGCGAAAGAACGGCGAGGGTCGTGTGCCAGGCCCATGCGGAACAGCTGCTTCTGCATGTTGGCAATCGCAGCATCGGTCGTCACACGCGGATGTTGGCCCGTCTGCAGTGCATACTGTTCTGCTGGAAGCCCAAAGGCGTCGTAGCCCAGCGCGTGCATGACGTTCTTGCCGCGCATGCGCAGGAACCGGCCGTAGGTGTCAGTCGACACGTAGCCCAGCGGGTGGCCCACGTGCAGCCCGGCACCGGAGGGATACGGAAACATGTCCATGATGTAGACCGGCTCACGGTCTTCTGCGGAGAAGCCGTTGATCGACTCTGCGAGATCACCCTTGGGATTGGGAGCTGCGAAGGTCTGCTGCTCCTGCCACCGACGCTGCCACTTCTTTTCGATCTTTTCGGCAAGAGCCGCGTCATACCGAAAAGAAGCGGGCTTGGGCGACGTAGACGTCATCGGAGTCCTTCCAGGTGAACACTGTGGGTCGCGGCCAATTCTATGCACAGGCACAGACAAACGCTCAGCGTGTCCGACATGTCCGCCAAGGTGCGCATGCGCCGTGAGACCAATACGATGGCAATAACCATTCGAAGGAGATTGCATGACGCTGATGATGCCGATGTCGTCGACGCCGCTGGAATTCGAGCTTGACACCACGTCGACCATCCCCGATTCCCTGACCGCCCGAGTCGAAATCGACCCCGAAGCGCATCTGCTCAGCCGCCTGGAGAGCGGACGCGAAGAAGAAGTCAGCGCACGTGAATTCTTCACCGACGTCGTGGCGCGCGCAAAGGGCCTCATGAAGCGCGGGGTCGGCCCGGGCGTACGCGTGGGCATCTTCGGTCCCACCAGCTACGACTGGACCGTCATGGACTTCGCGATCAGCTTCGCCGGCGGCATTTCCGTACCGTTCTACGACACATCAAGCCGCGATCAGGTCGCCTGGATCCTCGAAGACGCCGGGGTCACAATCGCCGTTGCCCAAGACGACGAATACGCGCAGCGCCTGCACGCAGCGGCCGCAGACAACATCGAAGTCTTCGTCTGGGACGACGGCTGTACAGAGCTCATCGCCGAAGGCCGGTCGGTCAGCGACGACGAGCTCAGCGCACACCGCTCGGCCATCCAGCAGGCTGATGTCGCCACGATCATCTACACGTCGGGCACCACGGGCAAACCCCGCGGCTGCGAACTCACCCACGCCAATTTCGTGCAGACGACACAGGCAGCCCGCGCACACGTCCCGGAAGTCTTCTACCCCGGAGCGCGCTGCCTGCTGTTCCTGCCCACGGCACACGTCTTCGCCCGCTTCATCCAAACGGCGTGCATCATCCAGGGCGCAGTGCTGGCGCACGAAGCCGATCTGACCAAACTCACCGAATCACTCGGCCTGTTCCGCCCCACGTTCATCCTGGGTGTGCCGCGAGTCTTCGAAAAGGTGTTCAACGCCGCGCTGCAGAACGCCGAAACCTCCGGCAAGGGCAAGGTGTTCAGCGCCGCGGAGAACGTCGCCGTCGCCTATTCGGAAGCCAAGTCCAAGGGCAAGGTTCCGCTGGGCCTGAAAATGCAGCACGCCCTTTTCGACAAGCTCGTCTACAGCAAACTGCGCAAGATCCTCGGCGGCCAGGCCGCCCACGCAGTTTCCGGCGGCGGCCCCCTGGGCACCCGCCTGGGCCACTTCTTCGCCGGAGTCGGCATCGACGTTCTCGAAGGCTACGGCTTAACGGAGACCACCGCACCCATCAGCGTCAACACCCCGGGGCTCAGCCGCATCGGCACGGTCGGCACCCCATTTCCGGGCTGCTCCGTAGCACTTGCTCCCGACGGCGAAATCCTCGCCAAGGGACTGTGCGTGTTCAAGGACTACCTGCACAACGACGAAGCCACCAAGAACAGCTTCGTCGACGGATGGTTCCGCACCGGCGACATGGGCTCAATCGACGAAGACGGCTTCATCACCATCACCGGCCGCAAAAAGGAGCTCATCGTCACCGCCGGAGGCAAGAACGTCGCTCCGGCTCCCATGGAGGACATCATCCGGCGCCACCCAGCTGTGGGCCAGCCGGTTGTGATCGGCGAAGGACAGAAGTTCGTTTCCGCGCTCATCTTCCTCGATTCGGAAATGCTGCCCGGCTGGCTTGAAAGCAAAGGCCTGCCGAACATGTCCTTGGAAGAGGCCGCAAAGCACGAACGCGTGCAGCACGCAGTCCAGAAGGCCATCGACCGGGCAAACAAAACCGTTTCGCGTGCCGAGTCGATCCGCGCCTTCCGCATTCTGCCGGTCGAACTGACCGTGGAGAACGACTACCTGTCGGCCAAACAGTCAGTCAAGCGCCACCTGGTCACCCGTGACTTCGCCGAAACCATTGACGAGATCTACGCGCAGCAGAAACCAGCCGGGTGATCAGCTGAGATCACGCGGCAAGACACACGCTTCTGCTCCACGAGCAGATGCTCCATGAACCCTGTGAATTCTCTAAGATAGAACTATGAACGCTCAAAACGACGCCTCCCGCAAACCCTCCGCCACCTCGGCCAAAAAACCGGCAGACGCCGCCGACAAGACTTCGGCGAAATCTGAATCCGCAGCAGCCGCGCAGAAGCCCGCATCCTCGGCACGGGCAGCTGACAAGGCTGCGGCCTCCGACAAGACACAGACCACAAAGCCTGACACTGACGCCGACTTCACCCTCACACCAGACGGCGTACCGGACTTCGCCAACGAAATCGACTCGATCCGCTCGCTGCGCAACAGCCTGGAAAAGCGCAAGGGTCCCAAGTCGGACGCGTGGAAGATCAACTATCCGTACGACGAAAAGCTCAGCCGCAAGGAATACGAACGCACCAAGCGCGCCCTGCAGATTGAGCTGCTGAAGCTGCAGACCTGGATCAAGGAAAGCGGGCAGAAGCTCGTCATCATCTTCGAAGGCCGCGACGCCGCAGGCAAGGGCGGAACCATCAAGCGGTTCATGGAGCACCTCAACCCCCGCGGCGCCCGGGTCGTCGCACTCGAAAAGCCCACGGAGCGCGAACAGACCCAGTGGTACTTCCAGCGCTACGTCTACCACCTGCCGGCCGCCGGTGAAATGGTGCTGTTCGACAGGTCCTGGTACAACCGCGCCGGCGTTGAGCGCGTCATGGGCTACTGCTCGCCGGAAGAGTATCTCGACTTCACCCGCTCGGCCCCGCAGTTTGAGAACATGCTCGTGAACTCCGGCATCAAACTGGTCAAGTTCTGGTTCTCCGTGGGACGGGAGGAGCAGCTGCACCGCTTCGCTTCGCGCAGCAACGACCCGGTCCGCCAGTGGAAGCTCTCACCGACTGACCTTGCAAGCCTCGACAAGTGGGACTCCTACACCGAGGCCAAGGACGCCATGTTCTTCTACACTGACACCGCGGCAGCCCCGTGGACCGTCGTGAAGTCGAACGACAAGAAGCGCGCCCGGCTCGAAGCGATCCGCCACGTGCTCAATCAGTTTGACTACCCTGGCAAGGACGAAGAAATCGCAACCGCACCCGATCCCCTCATTCTCGGATCCCGCTTCGACATCTACGATTCGGGCGAAACACCGGGCGTGCGATTCGACACCCTCGAGATCTGATTAGGAACCTATGACTCAGCTTCTGACGGACAAGAAAAGCGAAGACGAATATTCGGTCCCGCTGACGGCCCGTCCGGCCATCGCCCACATCATTCGAGCGATGGCCCGCTTCGGGGCCCGCTTGGGCAACCAGTTCGGTGCGGCGATCACGTACTTCCTCGTGCTCGCCATGATCCCGATCCTCATGTTCGCCTTCTCTGCTCTCGGATTCTTCCTTGACGTCGTCCGTCCAGAAGCGGTCGAAACCGTCAACGACTACATCGAAAGCTCGCTTGGCTCAAGCGACGAAATGGCCGAGATGCTGACGAACTTCATTTCCAACTGGAAGGCCGTCGGCATCGTCGGTATCCTCTCGGCGCTCTACACCGCACAGGGATTCATCGGCAACCTCAAAGACGCCATCCGCGCTCAGCTGGCTGCCGATATGGGTGAGATTCCCAAGCAGGCGTTCCCCGTTCGGGTGATCACGAACATCGGAACACTCATCGGGATCCTCATCCTCACGGGCCTGACAATCGCAGGCACCGTGATCGGCACCGGTCTGCAGTCCTTCATCGCCGAACTGTTCCAGCTGCCCGGCTGGGCGGCCCCAGTGCTCAACATCGTCACGATCCTGCTGACACTGGGCCTGGGCTGGGTTCTGTTCATGTTCATCTTCTGGGCGATTCCGGCTCATCCGCTGCCCAAGCGCACGCTCATGCTCGGTTCGCTGTTCGGTGCGATTGCCCTGACGGTGCTGCTCAATCTGGCAACCGTGCTCATTTCGCTGTTCTCCGGGTCGCCAACGGCTGCTCTGTTCGGCCCGGTCATTGCGATCATGCTGTCGATGAACCTCTTCGCCCGCATCATCCTGGTAGTTGCCGCCTGGATGGGAACGAGCGCAGAAGCCCCCGTGTTCGGACGAGTGAGCGAAGACCCGAAGACCGTCTCCCAGCGGGAGAACATCGAACCGCCGTCGGTCGTTGCCCACCTGGGCGCCCTGGTCGTCGGGACGGGCATCGTCGCGGCAACCATTCTGGGCCTCAAACGCTACGAAGAAAAGCGCTGAGCTGATCAACACGCACGGTCTGCGGGCGGAGGAAGACTTCTTCCTCCGCCCCGCGCTTTCCCTGGCGCCGGATCTTCTTGGCCGCGTGCTCATCCACAGCGACGCAGACGGCACCGTCGCACTGCGCATCACCGAGGTCGAGGCCTACGTCGGAAGCGCCGACCCCGGCTCCCACGCCTTCAACGGCAGAACTGAGCGCAACCAGACGATGTTCCGCTCCGGCGGACACCTGTACTGCTATTTCATCTACGGGATGCACTTTTCCATCAACCTCGTTGCCGACCGCGCAGGGTGCGGCACGGGAGTACTCATCCGCTCCGGCGAAATTCTCGAGGGCGAAGACCTTGCCCAGCAGCGCCGCATGGCCCGCCGGTCCACGCCGGTCCCCCACCGCCTGCTGGCTTCTGGCCCGGGCAATCTGGCACAGGCGCTTGGAGCCGACCGCGACGACGACGGAGCAGACCTCATCAGCCCCGGTGAGTGGCACCTGCGTTTGGGGAGCGAACAGCCGGACCGGCACCTCGTGAGAAACGGCCCGCGCGTGGGAGTCGGCGGCCAAGGAGGCGACCCGGCGGTCTTTCCGTGGCGCTACTGGATTGACGGCGAACCATCCGTTTCGAAATTCCGCGCGGGACGTCACGTCCGCCCTGCGGGCGACTGGGCGATAGGGCCGCCTCCCCAGTAGAATGATCCCGATTATCAGCCAAAGGAAGGAACCCCCAGGGTGAGTGAGCTTACCGAGAAGCGCCTGAGCGAATGGAATGCGAAAGCAGAAGCCGCCGAACAGCTTCTTCCCGCTGTCGGCCGCCTCTACCGCAACAACCGCGTACAGCTGACCATCTTCGGTCGGACTCTGCAGAACAAATCGGTCAACGGCATCATCAAGGCCGCCCGCTACGCGCGACACCACAATAACGGCGTCGAACTTGACCTCAGCACCGCAGCTGAAGTCGCAGGCGTCCTCGAAACCCTCGATCTGGGTGAAAGCACCATCGATCTGGGCCGCCTGACCTCCGGCTTTCAGGCACAGAGCAGCAGCCTCGAAGAATACCTCCGGGGCGAACTGGCTGACGCTGTCGGCAAGGCCGGAAAGTCGCCGGCTCCGCGTGACGTCGTGCTGTACGGCTTCGGGCGGATCGGCCGTCTGCTGGCCCGCATCCTCGTTCAGCAGGCAGGCGGCAACGGGCTGAACCTGCGCGCCATCGTGGTCCGCAAGGGCTCTGACGACGACATCATCAAGCGCGCCTCGCTGCTGCGTCGCGACTCTGTGCACGGCAAATTCGACGGCAACATCGTCGTCGACGAAGAAAACAGCACCATTCAGGCCAACGGCGTTCTCATCAACGTCATCTACTCGTCGGACCCCGCAAGCGTCGACTACACCGCCTACGGCATCAACGACGCCATCATCGTCGACAACACCGGTGTGTGGCGTGACGAAGCTGGGCTCAGCCAGCACCTGAAGTCCAAGGGCGTCAGCAAGGTCATCCTCACCGCACCGGGCAAGGGCGATATCAAGAACATCGTCTACGGCGTCAACACCGCAGACATTGAAGACTCCGACACCATCCTGTCGGCGGCATCGTGCACCACCAACGCCATCACGCCCACGCTGAAGGTCATCAACGACAGCTTCGGCATCCGCAACGGGCACGTGGAAACCGTGCACGCGTTCACCAACGACCAGAACCTCATCGACAGCTTCCACAAGGGAGCACGCCGCGGCCGCGCAGCCGGCCTCAACATGGTTCTGACCGAAACCGGTGCCGCAAAGGCCGTAGCCAAGGCCCTGCCGGAACTGGAGGGCAAACTGTCCGGCAACGCCATCCGCGTTCCCACCCCGAACGTTTCGATGGCCATCCTCAACCTCAACCTGGACAAGGCCACCACCAAGGACGAACTCAACACCCACCTGCGCGATGTTTCGCTGGATTCGCCATTGCGCAACCAGATTGACTACATCGCAAGTCCCGAAGTCGTCTCGACTGACTTCGTGGGCTCTCACCGTGCCGGCATCGTCGACGGTCTGGCCACGATTGTCGACGGCGACCGCGCTGTCGTCTACATCTGGTATGACAACGAGTACGGCTACTCCTGGCAGGTTGTCCGCTGCCTTGCCGTCATGGCCGGAGTTCAGGCCCCTTCGCTGCCCGGCAACGACTGATCATGTATCTGCTCGCCCTCGATGAGGGGACGACGAGCACCCGTGCGGTCATCTTTTCCGAAGATGGCCGCACGGTCGCTTCTGCGTCCAGCGAATTCACCCAAAGCTTTCCGCAGCCCGGCTGGGTCGAACACGACGCCCAGGAGATCTGGCTGACCTCCAGCCAGGTGATCGGCGCGGCTTTGGGCCGCGCTCGTCTCACAAAGGACGATATTCGCGCCGTCGGAATCACCAATCAGCGCGAAACCACGGTGCTGTGGGACAGACAGACAGGTGCTCCCGTGGGTCCGGCGATTGTCTGGCAGGACGGACGGGGCACCGACATCGCCGAAACGCTCACCGAGCACACTGATGAAATCCGCGCCATCACGGGCCTGCCCGTCAACACGTATTTTTCAGCCGTCAAGCTCATGTGGATGCTGCGCGAGGACGACGGTCTTCGAGCCCGTGCCGAAGCTGGGGAACTGGCTTTCGGCACGATCGATTCGTGGCTGATCTGGAATCTGACCGGCGGAGTGCACGCAACGGACGTCACGAACGCTTCGCGCACCATGCTCATGGATCTGCGCACAGGCCAGTGGTCCGACAGGATGCTCGAGCTCACAGGAATTCCGCGGGTGATGCTGCCGGAGATCAAGCCGTCGGTGGGCTTCTTTGGTGAGGTCTCTGAGGGCCAGCTGCTGCGCGGCACGCCGATCACCGGTGTTCTGGGCGACCAGCAGGCGGCCGCGTTCGGCCAGTGCTGTTACCGTCCCGGTGATACCAAGAACACCTACGGCACGGGCGGTTTTCTGCTGACCAATACCGGCACCGACATCCCGAGTTCTGACAGCGGACTCGTATCGACCGTCGCCTACGGTCGCGAAGGCAGTCAGCTGACCTACGCGCTGGAAGGCTCTATTGCGGTGGCGGGATCGCTCATCCAGTGGCTGCGCGACAACTTGGGCCTGGTGCAGTCCTCGGATGAAATCGAACCGCTGGCTCGCTCTGTCAGCGACAACGGCGATGTCTACCTGGTTCCGGCTTTCTCCGGTCTGCTGGCTCCGCACTGGCGGCCCGATGCACGGGGTGTTCTGGTGGGGCTGACCCGCTTTGCCGGTCGCGGGCACATTGCCCGAGCCGCCTTAGAGTCAACCGCCTATCAGACTGCGGAAGTGCTCGCCGCCATGCGGGCCGATTCGGGCTACGACATCAGCGAGATCCGCGCCGATGGCGGTATGAGTCTGAATGATCTGCTCATGCAGTTCCAGGCAGACCTCCTGGGCACTCCGGTCATCCGGTCCTCCACCTCGGAATCGACTGCTTTGGGCGCTGCGTTTGCAGCGGGACTCGGCTGCGGCCTCTATTCGAATCTTGATGAACTCACCGAGCTGTGGTCAGCCGACCGCACGTTCCAGCCCGAGCGTGATCGCGACTGGGCACAGGCCCGGATGACCCGCTGGTCTCAGGCGGTCGAGCGCTCCCTCGGCTGGGTTTGAGGGCGTGGGTTCCGTCGGCGATTTCGGCTGGGTGCGCGCCGACTTCCGGCTAGTGCGCACCTGCCGAAGCCGACGAGGCGCAGCCCACCTCTGAGCTGTTTTCGAGGGTTGTGCGCGTGTTCCCCTGCTGGCCGACCCGTGTGGCCAGTGGAATCTCTTTGACGCACAGCAGAATCAGCGCCGCAATGGCAAGCAGCGGAACAACCCACAGAAATATCGGCACTAGAGCGTCGTTATAGGAGGAGACGACTGCTTCGTGAACGGGTGCGGGAAGCTCGGCTGTTTTCGCTGGAGTCAGCTGAGCCGAAGCGTCTGCCGCACCATTCGCTGTGGCGGGTAGAGCTTCGGCGAGGTTCGTCATGAGCCTGGCAGTGAACACCGATCCGATGACCGACATGCCCAGTGTTGCGCCGATCTGGCGGAAGAAGTTATTCGACGCTGTTGCAGTGCCGACCATGCTCACCGGAAAAGAGTTCTGCACAATCAACACCAGCAGCTGCATTGACAGCCCGATTCCCGCACCCAGCATTGCCAGTTCGGCAATGGGAATGACAGCGGGATCATCCGGGTGCATGCGCGACATGAAGAACAGCGCTGTTCCCATGACGACAGCACCGATGATCGGATAGATCTTGTAGCGGCCCCAGCGGGAAACGACAAAGCCGATTGACGTCGACACAATGAGCACACAGCCCATCATCGGGGTCATCATCAGTCCCGCACGCGCTGCTTCGACACCGTGCACCATCTGCAGGTAGGTCGGCATATACGACAGGACGCCGAACATGGCCACGCCGATGAAGACACCCGCGATCGTGCACAGTGTGAAATTGCGATCAGCGAACAGGGACATGGGCACGATCGGCTCGGTGACTCTGCATTCGACGAACACGAAGACCGCCGCTGAGATCAATGACGCAGCACCCAAGCCGATGATGACCGGATCCGTCCACGCGTACTGGTGACCGCCCCAGGCTGACAGCAGCACGAGGCACGTGGTGAAGACCACGATGAGCATCATCCCGCCGCCGTCAATGCGGGGCCGCTGGGCCGCCTTCTGGTGCGGGAGCTTCAGCAGGAAGACAGCTGTCAGAAGAGCCAGGGCACCCAAGGGCAGGTTGATGGCAAAAGCCCACCGCCACCCCGGGCCCTCGGTGATCCAACCGCCCAACAGCGGCCCGGCAACAGACGACACGGCAAAGGCCGACCCCATGATCCCCATGTACTTTCCGCGGCTGCGCGCCGGCACGATCGTTGCGATGATCGCCTGCGAAAGCGTCATGAGTCCTCCCCCGCCGAGTCCCTGAAAAACCCGTCCGGTGATCAGCATGGCCATCGAGTCGGCGAACAGGGCGATGACGGACCCCAGGATGAAAATCGAAATCGCCACGATGAACAGCGGCTTGCGGCCGAACAGGTCGCCGATTTTGCCGTACGCCGGCATTGTCGCGGTTGAAGCGAGCATAAACGCGGTTGAGACCCACAGCATGCTGTCCCAGCCGTCGAGTTCTCCCACGATGGTCGGCAGCGCCGTTGCCAGAACCGTCTGGTTCAGCGAGAACATGAACATCGCCACGAGCAGGCCGACGAACACCCACAGCACGGCACCGCGCGACATGCTCTCGGCAGAGTCCTCACCGGCATCGGCGCCGATTGTGCTGCCGGAATGTTCAGCGGCAGCTGCAGCAGTGTCGTCGGTCATTTCATCCTTTCCAAAAGCTGTCCGCACAGTGCAACCGTGTCGGCAAACGCCCGGTCGAATTCTTCCTGGCTCTCACCGCTGAGCTGATAGGCAAGAGCCAGGGGCACAGAGCACACGCGGATGATCATGCGCCCCACAACGGTGCGATCCCCGTCGGGCAGCTGAACTCCGAGGCTTTCAACACGATCGGCTATCTGCTCGGCCAGATGTATTTCAATGCCGCGGGCAATCTCCACATTGCGCCGAACCAGCATCGGATAGCGACGCAGCACCGCTTTGCGCTTGTCTTTGTCCACCGCGTCACCGCCGATGCGGCTGTACACCGAGCGCATCACCGCCGACACGTCCTCCAGCGGGCTGCCCTTCGGCGGGCAGTCCGACACATACTCAGCCAGCCGCTGCGGATTGAGGGTCTGATCGCTGATGCCGACGATTGCGTCTTCTTTTGTTTCGAAGTAGTTGAAGAACGTGCGCGGTGACACGCCTGCGGTCTGGGCAATCTGCGCGGTGGTCACCTTTTCCAAGGACTCTGCGTAGACGAGGTCGACGGCGGCAGCGTGGAGCGCCGATCGAGTGGCGTTCTGTTTGCGCACGCGAAGCGAATCCTGTTCAGTCACACTCACTATTATGCAGTCACTGCAAACTTGCATCAACTGCAATTTCTGCCGCGACACATATATCGAAGCCCGGACTGAAAGCCCGCTGCCCCACACGCACCGGTCAGCTCACATGCCGCTCCCGTATTCTTGATCCATGGCTCGAGAGTCTTCTATTCCCCACATTCTTTCGATGCTGCGCATTATTCTGCATTTGAGCTTCGCAGCTCTGCTGAGTGTCGGCATTGTCCGCACGTTCCTCGAGCGGACCCAGCTTGCGCCTCTCATCTGCATTCTTCTGACAGCAGCGTTCACCGCCTGCCTGTACTTTGTGGGGACGTTCAGCGAAATCCGCTTTGCCAAGGGAGAGTCATCTTTCGACCCTCGGTCTCTGATCACATGGTGGCTTGCTTCCATCCTCGTTCTATGGGCTGGACTGACGCTCTCCAGTGAAAGCTTCGTGTGGGTGTCCTTCCCCCTGTTCTTCCTCGTCATCTACGCGTGGCCGCCGATTGCTGCTGCCGCCGCCATTGTGGGGATGATCACCGTCATCGCCTGCAGCAGCGTTCTGAACTCGGTGTTCACTCCCGGCGTTGTCATCGGCCCAATCGTCGGGGCGATCGTGGCCGTCACCATCTCGGCGGTGTACGCGAAGCTCGTCGACGAGGCCGTGCGCACACGGGCCGCATTCGAAGAGCTGCGCGCCGCCCAGGCGAAGCTGGCCCTGTCTCAGCAGCAGGAGGGTCGACTGGCCGAGCGGCAGAAAGTCGCCGCGGAGTTCCACGACACAATCGCCCAGAGCCTGCTGTCCATTGTGCTCATTGCCCGTGCCGGTCAGAATCGAAGCGAACCGCAGGCGCTGCACGCCGACCTGGGGACAATTGAGAACACGGCCGCGCAGAGCCTCACGAGCGTCCGCGGCTTCCTCGCCGGCGAGGAACTGGGCGGAAGCTCTGCCGAGGCGGAACTCGCCGAAGCCTGCACCACTGTCGAAGCCGCCGCATCGGCAATCGGGACTCCCCTGCGGGCAGCGTTCTCTACTGAAGGCACAAAGATCGGCCTGGCGCCGTCTCTGGAGTATTTCTTCTCGCGGGCAGGGCAGTCTCTTCTGTCGAATGCCCTTCTGCATTCCGAGGCCGACTATGTGTCCGTGACCCTGCACTACTGGGGTTCGGCTGTCAGCCTCGATGTTGTTGACAACGGCAGGGGCTTTGCCGGCAAGCACTTCGGCTACGGGCTCAATTCGCTCAGTGAGCGCACGGAAGAACTGGGCGGTTCGATGACTCTGCGCTCAACCCCCGGCTCCGGCACCGAAGTGAGCGTATTCGTGCCGATCACAGGCGATTCGCTGGCCCGCCCGGCAGCCACATCGGCGCCCCCGAGCGAACAGCAGCCCACGTGGAGGAGCACACCGGCCCAGCAGGAGGAATCATGGTGATACGCGTTCTTCTTGTCGATGATCACCCGGTCGTCCGCGCGGGCCTGGCCTCCGTCATCTCCAGCGCGGACGACATTGATGTTGTCAACGTCGCTGAATCGGGTTCAGACGCGCTGAACCGTCTGCGCGCTTTCGACGTGGACCTCGTGGTGTCTGACCTGCAGATGCCCGGCGGTGACGGCATTGAACTGATCAAAGCGCTGCCGCAGGGCCCGCCGGTGCTCATTCTGACGACTTTCGACACGCAGGCGCTGGTCTACCGGGCCGTCGATGCCGGTGCGGCAGGCTATCTGCTCAAGGACTCCCCGGCGGATACCCTGCTCGACGGCATCCGCCGCGCAGCCGCGGGCCAACCGGTCATGTCCGATGCTGCCGCCACCGCCCTGATGCAGCGCACTCGCGTGGCGCACAGCGAACTGTCTGAGCGAGAAACTGAGATTGTCCGTCTGCTGGCAGCAGGACGCACCAACAGCGACATCGCCGGCGAGCTGTTCATTTCTCTGGCAACCGTGAAAACCCACGTCAGCCGCATTTTCGACAAACTCGGCGTGGACAACCGGACCGCCGCCGCGAAAAGAGCCCGCGAACTCGGGCTCATCAGCTGAAGTCTGCAGGCCCCAGCACGCGGCAGCGCACAGCGGGACTGAGGGACCGCCTAGACCTGACGGGTGTGCGGGCTGTTTCACATGTACTGGCGCAGCCGGGCGCGCTGGCGTTCAAGGACCTGCAGCTGTTCGAGCAGTTTGGCAGAAGCCGCACCGTCATTTGGGTCGGTGCGCAGAAGCTGCGAGTGCAGCAGTCCCGCAATGCGCACAATGTCCTTGTCGAAAAGGCGGGCGACAATGGAGCGGCAGTACCGCCCGACCTCGTCTTCCCTCTGTGCCGGAAGGGGCCGCACCACCAGTTCCGCCACGATCTGCTTGGCCCGTTCATCACAGTTTTCTATCACGCGCTCCGGCCAGTGCTGGGGGTTCTGCACAGCCCACGCCATACCGCCTGCCGCCTGCATGGCCTGGAAGACAGCGCGGCTTCCAGCGTCATTGAACGCTTCCGGTTTGAGCCGGTCAAACAGCTTGACGTTGATGAAGTCGGGCTTCTGCAGAGCTACCTGCAGCGCGCCGCGCTCAATTCGAAAACCCGTGTAGTCCTGCTCGGTGCCGCCGATTTCCTGCTGATAGGACTCAACATCGTTGGCAATCCGCGCCCGCCCCGGATCCTCCGTGCGGCCGGGCTGCTGGTTCGCATAGTGACTCGTATGCCGCACTCCCCCACGAGCCACTGGCTGCTCCCAGCTGCGGTTGGCCCGGTCTCTTCCCGGTTGGGCGGCCTGTCGGTTCGCCGTGCCGGCTCGCTGCACGGCATCGCGAACTTCGTCAAAGGTCATGCCCAGACGGCCTGAGAGCCACCGCTCATAGCCGGGGCGCATACCGCGATCGCGGATCGAGGCGACGATCGGCGCGGCTTCGCGCAGGGCCTTGACGCGGCCTTCGACGGTGTCGAGGTCGTAGTCGGCGATTGCCTTGGTCAGTGCGAATTCAAACAGCGGTCGGCGTGACTCAATGAGATCGCGCAGCGCACCATCGCCCTTGCGCAGGCGGATATCCGCCGGGTCGAGCCCCGAGCGCTCAACCGCGACGAAGGTGTCAGCAGTGAATTCGCTGTCTTCGCGGAATGCGCGAAGAGCTGCCTTCTGACCGGCTTCGTCACCGTCGAAGGTGAAGATCACTTCGCCTGTTTTAGATGCGGCATCGCCCATCAGCCTGCGGATGACCTTGGTGTGCTCTGCCCCGAAGGCCGTACCGCAGGTGGCAATCGCACAGTCAATCCCCGCCAGGTGGGCGGCCATGACATCCGTGTAGCCTTCGACGACGACCACCCGGCCCTCCTTTGCAATTGCCCGCTTGGCCCGGTCCAGGCCGTAGAGAACCTGATTCTTCCGATAGAGCGGAGTTTCGGGAGTGTTGAGATACTTCGGACCTTCGTCATCGTCATAGAGCTTGCGGGCACCAAAGCCGATCACACGGCCGGTCACATCGCGGATCGGCCAGATCAGCCGACCTCGGAAGCGATCGTAGACTCCACCTCGGCGGCCTTCTGCGGCAAGCCCTGCGGCAGTCAGCTCTTTGTCGAGGAAGCCCCGCGAGCGCAGGTGCTTGCTGAGATTGTCCCAGCCGCGCGGCGCATAGCCCACACCAAAGGAAGTGAGCGCTTCTTCGTCAAAGCCCCTCTCGGCCATGTAGAGGCGCGCTTTTTCGGCTTCGGGTGAGCGGATGTTCGCCCGGAAGAAATCTTGGGCTTCTCTGTGCGCTTCGAGCAGACGGGCCCGCTGGCCCGCCTCGCGCCTGTTCGGTCCGCTGCCCTTTTCATAGCGCAGCTGTACGCCGGCGCGTTCGGCCAGCCGTTCGACTGCTTCCGTGAAGGTGCAGCCGTCCATTTTCTGCAGGAACGTATAGGCGTCACCGCTTTCTCCACAGCCGAAGCAGTGGTAGTAGCCAGAGCTGGGCCTGACGTGGAAAGACGGGGTCTTCTCGTCGTGGAAGGGGCACAGGCCCTTCATCGAGTCGACGCCCGCGCTGCGCAGAGTGACATATTCGCCGACAACGTCGTCTATGCGCACGCGGCTGCGGACTTCGTCGATGTCATCGCGCACTATCAGCCCCGCCATGGCCCTTCCTCCCCTCGGAATGCCGCCGTCGGCACCTGTCCGGACAGTCGGCCTGAACAGCAGCTCACAGCAGGCTGCCCGTGTCCTCCTGCATAGCATGGTAGAACGACCACGCGGAATGGTCGGTCAAGCTGGCCACTTGATCGATGACGGTGCGAAGCTTTCCATCGTCACCGTCGGCGTCCCGGTAGTCCAGCCAGAACATGGTGTCCATCGCGTCGGGCTTTTCGCTGAAGTATTCGCACAGGGCGCTCAGCACCCGCCCCTGAATCCGCTGGGTCTTCATGCGCTCTTCGGCAACCATCACGGTGACGGTCGCCAAACCTTTGAGCACCGCGATTTCGTGTTCGGTTGTCTGCGGCACAACGAGGTTCCCCTGGTATCGGCCAAGCGGCTCCCAGCCGTAGCTTTCACGAGTGGCGGCTTCTGCCGCGCCTACAAACCGGCCGATGAGCTGGCTGGTCAGGTGCTTCATGGCCGCTTGCGCGCGGCGGGAGCCGTCAAAGCGCTCTGTCGGCCAGTATGCGGTTGAGCGCAGCCGGTTCAGGGCGTCGACGATGTCTTCGTCGCGTGCCCCAGGCAGGTACCAGGAGCGGGTGATGTCTATCAGCCCGGCCATGGCGTGATCGTTTTCGTAGGCTTCGAACACCAGGTGGCCGGAGTTGACGGCATCTTCGACATCGTGGACGGAGTACGCGATGTCATCGGCGAGGTCCATCAGCTGAGCTTCGATGCACCGCTGGGTTCCCTCTCTGCCGTCGCGAATGAAGGCGAAGACCGTGCTGTCGTCTTCGTAGGCGCCGAACTTCCGCACCGGGGCTCCCGCTTTGTCCGGTGTTGGAGCACTGTCGCGTGACCACGGGTATTTGATGCACGCGTCGAGGGTTGCCCGGGTCAGGTTCAGCCCGGCCGGCCCGCCCTCGTCGGTGAAGACCTTCGGTTCGAGCCGCGTGAGTATCCGCAGGGTCTGCGCGTTGCCCTCAAATCCTCCGATGTCTTTTGCGAACTCATCGAGAATGGTTTCGCCGTTGTGGCCAAACGGCGGATGGCCCAGATCGTGGGCCAGTGAAGCTGTTTCAACGATGTTGGGGTCGCAGCCGAGGTAGCGGGCGAGCTCACGGCCCACCTGGCCCACTTCGAGCGAGTGGGTCAGCCTGTTGCGAACGAAGTCGTCTGTGCCGGGTGAAACCACTTGGGTTTTTGCGGACAGGCGGCGCAGTGCCGATGAGTGCAGGAGTCGTCCGCGGTCGCGCTGAAAGGCCGAACGCCGGGGATTCTTCCGCGGCTCAATGACCCAGCGTTCACGAGAGTGGTCGTCGTATTCGGCAACACCGCCGGTCAGTGACACATCAGCCTCCGGAAATGTCGAGTTCAGCTTCAGAGATGTCCGCGTGGGCTTCGTGGTCGAAGATCCGGTCGTCCAGCCAGCCGTCGGGCAGGTGGGGTCGGCGAGCCCGTCCGGTGCGTCCGCGCACACCTTCAGCGGCAGCGCCCGGATAGGGTGCGCTGTGGTCGAGTTCGTCGAGGAAGCCGCGCAGCTCTTCGAGGCTGGAGACCATTGCCAGGCGTGTCCGCAGCGTTCCGCCGACCGGATATCCCTTGAAGTACCACGCCATGTGTTTGCGCAGATCGCGCACGCCGAAGAATTCATCGTCGTAGTAGTCGCGCAGGTACTCGCCGTGGCGGTACACGACGTCGGCCACGTCTCCCAAGCTTGGCCGGTGTCGCTCCTCGGAGCCGTTGAGCGCGTTCTGCAGATCGCCGAACAACCACGGTCGGCCCTGGCAGCCGCGTCCGATCACCACGCCGTCGCAGCCGGTCGTGGCCATCATGGCCTGTGCGTCTTCGGCAGCGAAGATGTCTCCGTTGCCCAGCACCGGCACGCGGTCGCCCACGTAGTCTTTAAGCCGGGCGATGGCGTCCCAGTCGGCTTGACCGGAGTACAGGTCAGCGGTCGTGCGCCCGTGCAGCGTCATTGCCGCCACACCCGCGTCAATGCCGATGCGCGCCGCATCGAGGTACGTCAGATGGTCGGCGTCAACGCCTTTGCGCAGTTTGATGGTCAGCGGAATATCGCCCTTGTCGGCTTCGCGGACAGTGGTGTGGACGATGTCGCTGAACAGGTCGAGCTTCCACGGCAGCGCTGATCCGCCGCCTTTGCGGGTGACCTTCGGAACGGGGCAGCCGAAGTTGAGGTCGATGTGGTCTGCCCGGTCTTCTTCTACGAGCATGCGCACGGCTGCGCCCATGATTTCAGGATCCACGCCGTACAGCTGGACTGAGCGCGGGGTTTCCCACTCTTCGTGCTGAATGATGCGCATGCTCTTGTCGCTGCGTTCGATGAGGGCTCGGCTGGTGACCATTTCCGTCACGTACAGTCCGGCCCCGTATTCGCGGCACAGGCGGCGAAACGCGGTGTTGGTGATGCCGGCCATGGGGGCGAGCACCACCGGGGAGTCCAGTTCGATGTCGCCGATGCGCAGCTTCGTCTTCTCAGTCACAGTCACGGGCACATTATCCCAGGCGGTGCAAGTCCTGTGCGCTTCCGGTGTTCCCTGTGCTGCCGCCGGACGGTGCCAGAATGCAGATTCTCCTTCACGCCCGGCCTCCGGCGGGCTAGTGTGACGCTATGTCCCTGCTGCTCACGGCCCTTCCGGTTCTCACCGCGATCGGCCTTCTTCTGGTGGGCCGAGGCGCCGTCACCGCCGCTGTGGTTTCTGCGGCTGTCGCAGCTGTCGTCGGGGTGGGTACGGGCAGTCTGTCATGGAACCACCTGGGTGAGGCCGGCGAGTACGGGCTGCTGACTCTTCAGGTGCTGCTCATTCTGCTGTTCGGCATGCTGTTGGCCGCGCTTCTGGAGCGTTCGGGCGCAATGGCGGAACTGTCGCGCTTTCTGTCCGATTCTGTCCCCACACCGGCGCTGGGGGCTGCGGCGGTTGTCTTCGGCGTTGTCCCCTTCGCCGAATCGGTTACAGGCTACGGAGTCGGCGTGACGGTGGGCGTGCCGATTCTTCGCGCTTTGGGATTCGCCCCCGCCAGGGCCGTCATTTTGGGCTTGCTCGGCCTCAACACGGCGGTGTGGGGTGCTCTGGGCCCCGGTACGTCAATTGCAGCCCAGCTGTCCGAACAGACTTTTCGGGACGTCGGCGTGTTCTCTGCGCTGTTCTTCGGCCCGACTCTCCTCTTGGTGGCGGCATCGGCATGGCTGACCCTGCGCTTGCGGACGGGCGAACCCGATTCACCACGCTCTGAGCAGCGCGGCCTGACTGCCGCGATCGCGGTTTTCGGTTCGGCTCTTCTCCTGTGGGCGGCAGTGCTGACGGTCAACCTGCTCATCGGCACCGCCGTTGCCGGTGTGCTCGGCGGTCTGATTGTGCTCATTGTGCTGTTCGGCTTCTTCAGGCTCGGCCGCGGCCGTCTGCCTGCACGCCGCGCCACCGCGGTCGCGGGTCTGCCCTACGCGGTTCTCACCGGCGGGCTGTTGGCTTCCTACGCCGCTTATGCCGCTTGGGAGAACCGGCTCACGGCAGTTCTCATCTGGCCGCCGGTGTGGCTGGCTGCAGCCTGCGCGACTGTTTTCTTCATCTGGCGGCGCCGGGCTCTTCTTCACGAGGTGCCCGCTGCCGTCCGCCGCTGGGTCCCCGTCGGAGTGTCCACGGGCGGCTTCATGATGCTGGGGTGGATCATGACCGTCACCGGCATGAGCACCGCACTGGGCGAAGCGGCTTCTGTTCTCGGCGTGTGGCCGGCACCAACGCTGAACACGCTTGGCGGGTATCTGGTCGGCAACACCACCGGGTCGAACGCCATGTTCGCCCAGACAATCGCCTCTATGGCCGCCGGCAGCGGAGCAGATGTGCTTCTGACGATCGCCGCTGCCAATGTGGCGTGTTCTCTGGCGATCATCGCCTCTCCCCCGCGACTTCTGCTGGGCATGCAGATGGCAGGGGCGAATCCGGCGAGCGACCAGCGCCCCATCACACGGATTCTCAGTGCGGCAGTGTGTCTGAACACGCTTGTCATCACCGCGGTTCTTACCGCAGCCGTCCGGCTTTCCTCTGCGGCCTGAACTCGCCGACAGGTCTCGCTTCCCACACTGTGGACAGACCCTGGAAGCGTCAGCGGACACTTCCTAGATGTAGTTCCTCGGGAGGTTGTGAACGGGATTTGAGGTCAGAGAAGACCCCCGGTATCGAGGTGGGTAACGACACGCACCCTGACCCGGAGGTCTTCCATGACACACCGTAACGCCCCGATGACCATC